>WRPH01000014.1 GCA_009773375.1 Paracoccaceae bacterium | reverse complement strand
CGCCGTGGCAGAAGGCCGTCTGACAGCCGCCGCGCGCGATGCCGATTGGGCGCGGTTGACCTCGACCATGGCCGAGACCGGGCTGGCGGGGGCCGATCTGGTGCTGACCTTCCCCGATGCCGGGCCGGTGCCACTCGACCCGCCCGCCGCCATCCTGCCGCTTGGGGCTTTGCCGCCGCGTGCCGGGCCGGGTCGCGCCGCGCTGATCCCCGCCGCGGCCGCTGGCCTGCTGGCCGAATTGGCTGCCACCACCGATGCGCCGCCCACGCTTCTGGCGCTGGGTCTGGCTTTGGGTCGCCGCTTGGGCTGGAAAGTGCTGTTTACCGGCGCGGGCGGGCCAATCGACCGCCGCCTGCGCGCCGCCCTCTCTGCCGCGATCGCGCAGCTGGAGGCGGAAGGCATCAACCGCCAGACCATCGCCGCAGCGCTGGCTTCGTTTGGTTTGGGCGTCGGCGCGCGCGCCACATTGCCCGCGCCACCCGCGCAGGCGAAAACCGTGCTGGATGCCTGCCTGTCGGCGATGGCCAATCAGGGCGCGCGGCTGATCAGCGAAGGCGTGGCGCGCAGGCCATCAGATATAGATGCGGTGGCGGTGCTGACCGGGATTTTCCCGCGCTGGCAGGGCGGGCCGATGTTTCATGCCGATACGCGCGGTTTGCTGGTGGTGCGGGCCGACCTGCGCCGCCGCAGCGACTCCGCGCCGCAAATCTTTGCGCCCGATCCGCTGTTTGACCGCCTGATCGCCGATGGCCGCGATTTTGCCGCGCTCAACCGGGCAGAGTGATCAGGCCCGATCCATCAGGCCCGATCCATCAAGCCAGAATGACCCCGACCACCACCAGCATCAGCCCGATGCCGGAAACCGCCAGCGCGCCCATGTTCAGCGCCACCACCCGCTGCAATCCGGCGCGGGCCTCGGCTTCGGGCAAGGCGCGCTTTTTGATGCCCATCACCAGCTTGATGCACCAGAGCAGCCCCAGCACGCCAAGCAGCGTCAGCGCCGAACCGATCCAGATCAACATTTCCATAGCTGCCCCCAATCTTGTCTGCCTTCGGGTAACGCCAAGCCTGCCCGGCTGCAACCCCACCTGCAACCCCGCTTGATCCTGCCTGCCTGCCCGGATAGGAACAAGCCAACCCAGTCAGGAAAGAGCCGCGATGAACGACGTGACCTCCGCCTATAACGTGACCGCAGACGAACTGCGCTCCTTCATTGAACGCGCCGAGCAGTTGGCGTCCGAGAAAAAAGACGTGGCCGAGCAGGAAAAAGAGCTGTTCGCCGAAGCCAAAGGCCGCGGCTATGACACCAAGGTCATGCGCAAGGTAATCGCGCTGCGCAAGCGCAAGCCCGACGAGATTGCCGAAGAAGAAGCGATCATCGAGATGTATAAAGCCGCGCTGGGGATGCAATAAGCCCCCCCAGCCGATCTTAGGCAGCAGCCTTTACGGCGCGAGGAAGGTCACGTTGTCCATCTGTGCGATGCGGTGAACGTCTTCCTCGTAAAGGGCGGTCATTTCTGCCACCAAATCTTCGGTCCAGCCCGGCATTGCGACTTCGGTCTCAATCCGGTCTGGCAGCGCGAATTTGTCCAGAAACGCCGACACCACCTTGCGCCGCTGCATGATCGACCCCGGCGGGTGGCTTTGCAGATAGGCCTGCAACCGGGTCAAACCTTCCCCCGACATCAGCGTCGCCAGCAGATCATCTTCGCCCGCCAGCGCCACATCTTCGGGCAGGCCGGCCACGGCGCGCAGCACCTCGGGCCAGATCAGCGGCGTGTCTTCGTCGCACCAGATCGTCAGCGGCACGCCGGGGCTTTCCTGCAAGATCCGCTCGATTACCTCTGACCAGTGCAGATCCAGAATATTCGCCGTGCCGATGAAATCCGCATAGGTCTTGTTCGGCAGCTTTTCCAACAGCGTCGGCAGGAAGGTCGCCGGATTGCGGATCGCCAGATGGAATTCGGCTTCAATTTCAGGGAAAATCTGGCTGAACGCGCGCACCCGCTCGCCCGCCGCCGGATAGAGCGTATCCTTCAGAACCCACGGCGGCAGCGACAGGAAGCTATCCCACGACAGGATCATCCGGTCGGCAACATCTTCCTCCATGATCTGATCCAGGATCAGCGCCTGCGTGTAGCGCGTCGCCGAATTGCCCTTCAACTGAATCGCGGTATCGCGCAGCAGGTTGCGATACCGCTTCGGCCCCGGCACCACCACGCCATGCTGCGCCAACACTTCGCGGTTCTTCAAAAGGCATTTCAACAGCCGCTCTTCATCGGTGAAGTGCGCGCCAAGATGGTAGATGATCCGCATAGACGAGCTGCCTGCCTGCTTGTTCTTGTTGGCGCAACTATAGTCGGTTTTCTTTACAGTGAAACCGCTTTCCTGTAGGACGCGAAGGATGATGACCCAGCAAAACAGTCGGATACCTGCCGCGGGGCGCTTTGTGGCCCGCTTGCGGCCGGATGCGTGGTCGCTGGGGGCGGTGGTGATTGCCGCAGTCGTGCTGGCACCGATGCTGGCGGTGGTCTGGATCGCGTTTCACCCGACCGAAAACATCTGGCCGCACCTGATTTCCACCGTTTTGCCGCGCTATTTCTTTGCCACCCTGCGGCTGATGCTGGGGGTAGGGCTGCTGACGGCGGCGATGGGCACGGGGGCTGCCTGGCTGGTGACGATGTTCCGCTTTCCCGGCAGCCGGGTGCTGGATTATGCGCTGTTGTTCCCGCTGGCGATCCCGGCCTATGTCGGCGCCTATGCGCTGGTCGATTTTCTGGATTATTCCGGCCCGCTGCAAATCGCGCTGCGTGCCAGCTTTGGCTGGGCCTCGGCGCGGGACTATTGGTTCCCCGAAATCCACTCGGAACTCGCTGCGATTGTGGTGCTGTCGGCGGCGCTTTACCCCTATGTCTATCTGCTGACCCGTTCGGCGCTGCGCGAACAGTCCGGCGCCAGCTATGAGGTAGCGCGCTCGCTTGGCGTCGGCCCGGCGGGCATGTTCCTGCGCCTCGGCCTGCCTTTGGTGCGCCCTGCCATCGCCGCCGGGGTGGCACTGGCGATGATGGAGACGGTGGCCGATTTCGGCACGGTGCAGACCTTTGGCGTGCAAACCCTGACGACCGGAGTGTTTTCCACCTGGCTCAACGGTGGCAATGCCGGTGGTGCGGCGCAAATTGCCGGGGTGATCCTGACGCTGATTCTGGTCTTGCTGCTGATCGAACGCTCCAGCCGCCGTAACGCCCGCTTTCACCGCCAATCCCGTGCCAGCCGACCCGTGGCGCAGATGCAGTTGCACGGCCTTGCAGGGCTTGTTGCGACCGCGTTGTGCCTCGTGCCGTTCACGCTTGGCTTCCTGCTGCCGACCGGGGTGATGCTGGGCCACGCGCTTGCCAAACCGCAGGTCTGGGCCGCACCGGGGCTGGTCAAGGCGGCGCTGAACACCGTGCTGGTCGGTGGAATTGCCGCCCTGCTGACCGTTTCGGCGGCGCTGTTTCTGGTCTATGGCACCCGGATGGCGGGCCGCAAGATCGCCCGCGCCGTGTTGCCGATCACCGGGCTTGGCTATGCGATGCCGGGGGCGGTGCTGGCCGTTGGCCTGCTGGTGCCGCTCGCCGCGCTGGACCACCGGCTTGCCGATGGCATTCTTGCGCTGACCGGAACCGACCCCGGCCTGTTGCTGACCGGCACCGCCGCCGCAGTGGTTCTGGCCTATCTGGTGCGATTCTTCGGCATCGCCCAAGGTGCGGTGGACACTGCCTTTGGCCGGATTTCACCCTCGCTGCCGATGGCTGCACGCAGCCTTGGCCGCGGCGCGGGCGGCACCTTGCGCGATCTGTATCTGCCGCTGATGCGCGGCTCTGTCGCCTCGGCGCTGCTGGTGGTGTTCGTCGATTGCGTCAAGGAACTGCCCGCCACGTTGCTGCTGCGACCGTTCAACTTCAACACGCTGTCCACCCGTGTCTATGAACTGGCCTCGCTGGAGCGCATCGGAGAAGCCGCCCCTGCCGCCCTGATCGTCACCGCCATGGGCCTTGCCGCCGTCGCCCTGCTTGCCCGCGCCACCCGCAACAGTTAGCCCTGTAGCTACCCCCTTGCACCCAAGCGCCCGGCCCGGTATTTGAAGGCAACTGCCCTTATAGCTCAGCTGGTAGAGCACCTGATTTGTAATCAGGGGGTCTCGGGTTCAAATCCTGATGGGGGCACCATTATTTCGCGTTCGCACAAGGCTTGCCGATGTCTTTAGCCGACGAAGCCCGCCGCCTGATGCGCACCGCTGGCTATTCGCTCGATGGCTGGCGCTATGCGTGGCGGCAAGAGAAATCGTTGCGGCAATGGGTCGTGGTGAATCTGGCCTCGGCACTGGCCCTGTTGCTGCTGCGCCCGCCACTGTGGGCCTGCGCGCTGCTGATCGTGCTGGGCCTGCTGCTGCTGGTGATGGAACTGCTCAATTCAGCGATCGAGGCCACCATCGACCATATCTCGACCGACCGTCACCCGCTGGCCAAGGCCGCGAAAGACGCAGGCTCTGCCGCCGTCGCCGTCACCGGGCTGGCATTTGTTGCGGCTTGGGCGTTTGCGCTGCTTGCCCTTTGCTGATCACCCCGGCATCCTTGGCGAAAACCGGAGTCGCAGATGTCTGACGCAAAAACCATCCTGATCACCGGCGCAGGCTCCGGCATCGGTCGCGCCACCGCCCGCGCTTTTCTGCGCGCAGGCTGGCAGGTGGCGCTGCTGGGTCGCCGTGCCGAGGCGCTGCGCGAAACTGCCGCAGGGCAGGCGGCGCTGATTCTGCCCGCCGATGTCGCCAACCCAGATCAGATCGAGGCCGCCTTCGCGCAACTGCCCCGGCTGGATGTGCTGTTCAACAACGCAGGCATGTCCACCCCTGCTGCAACCATTGATGAAATCTCGGTAGATCAATGGCTTGCGCTGTCGAACACCAATATCACCGGCATGTTTCTGTGTGCCCGCGCCGCCTTTGCAAAGATGCGCCACCAGACCCCGCAGGGCGGGCGGATCATCAACAACGGCTCGATTTCCGCGCATGTGCCGCGGCCCGGTTCGGTGCCCTATACCATGTCGAAACACGCCGTCACCGGGCTGACCCGCACCCTTGGGCTCGATGGCCGCGCTTTCAACATTGCCTGCGGTCAGATTGATATCGGCAATGCGCTGACCGATATGGCGGCCAAATTCACCAAGGGCGTGCCGCAGGCCAATGGCCAGATCGCGGTAGAGCCGGTGATGGATGTCGCCCATGTCGCCGATGCGGTGCTGCACATGGCCAACCTGCCGCTGGAGGTGAACGTGCCGTTCATCACCCTCATGGCACGCGACATGCCCTATATCGGCCGCGGTTAGACCAGGTCCACCGTGCCCGGCTTTGCCAAGTCCGGGCCGCAGAACATCTCATAGACCAGCGCCATGATCGCGCTCGCCTTTGGGTCAAGGATTGAATAGTAAATCGCCTTGCCATCGCGCCGCGCCGTAACCAGCCCTTCGCTGCGCAGCCGCGCCAGTTGCTGGCTGACCGCTGCCTGCCGCGCCCCCAGCAATTCCTCCAGCGTCGTCACCGATTTCTCGCCCGAGGACAAATGGCACAGAATCATCAGCCTGCCTTCATGCGACAGCGCTTTCAGAAAGGTCGCAGCCTCGGCAGCACGGTCGCCCATTTCGTCGGCAGACAGCGCAGCACAGCCCAAACCCGACATATCCTGTTCCACCACAGCCAAGCTGGCCTCCTGCATCTTCATTTGTCAGATTTGCTATCACGAATATGTGGCCGGGGCGAGGGGTGTCACTGGACTGTGATGCTATCTCGGCTACTCTGCGCCAAATCTTTCGGAGCCCCCCATGACCCAACGTGATCCCGCCTTCACCGCCCCCGGCCGCTTCTGGCGTGGCAACCTGCACACCCATTCCACCCGGTCCGACGGTGTTTTGCCGCCCGAGGAAGTCTGCCGTCGCTACAAGGCTGAAGGCTATGACTTTCTGGCGCTGACCGACCACTTCGTCGGCAGCTACGGCTATCCGATCGTCGATACCGTGCCGATGCGCGATGCCGGTTTCACCACCATTCTGGGTGCCGAATTGCATTCGGGTGCGATGGCCAATGGCGAACTGTGGCACATTCTGGCCGTCGGTCTGCCCGCCGATTTCGCGCCGTCGAACTCCCCGACCTTCGTGCCGGTCGCAGATCAGGAAACCGGCCCGGAAATCGCCGCTCGTGCGGTGGCGGCAGGGGCTTTCGTGGCGATTGCGCATCCACAATGGTCGGGGCTGACGCTGGCCGATGCCCGCTCGATCAGCGCCGCCCACGCGGTCGAGGTCTATAACACCGGCTGTGACACCGGCTGCGACCGCCCGGATGGCTTTGGCATTGCTGATCTTTTGCTGACCGAAGGCCGCCGTCTGAGCATGATCGCGACCGACGATGCGCATTTCTCCGAGCCCGACCATTTCGGCGGCTGGGTGATGGTGAAATCCGAAGCCAACGAGCCTGCGGCGCTGCTGGCCGCGCTGAAAGCCGGGCATTTCTATTCCAGCCAAGGCCCGGAACTGCGCGATGTCCGCATCGAGGGCGATCATGTGGTGGTGGAAAGCTCTGCTGTGGTGTCGGTGGTGGCGATGGGCCATGGCACTGGTGCCAAGGCCGTGCATGGCGCGTCGATGACCCGCACCGAAGTGCCGCTGGCCCGTCTGAACAACTCGCCGTGGTTGCGCGTTGCGGTGATTGACGCTGCAGGCAAGCGCGCTTGGTCCAACCCGATCTGGGTGGAAGGGGCACAGGCGAAAAACCCGCGCGTCGCGGGGTAGATTGATTGGTCTTTGCCCGATTTAACACGCGTTAAATCGGGTCGCGCCTGCCTGCCCTTTGGCAGGCGCGTTTCCGCGCCTACCCAGGCAGCCGCGCCCCGATTTTCCAACGATCGTTTGCGGCATAAACCCCCTTGTTCAACGGCCTCCGGCCTTATGAACAATGAACCGGAAAACGCTCCCCCGGAGCGTTTTCTTTCGGTTTACGCCTTGCCCTCCAGCCCATCCGCCGCCGCCCCGACTGCCCCCGGAATCCGCATCTCGAACGTCTCGGACACGGCGGTATAGTCGTAATACCCCATCCGGGCCAGCGGCCGGATCGCGGCATAATCCAGCTTGCCCTGCGGCGTCACCACCTCATCCTTGACGTGAATGCGTTCAACCTGACCGTAAACCACATCAACCCAGCCATGCCCGGAATTGCCGCGCAGCCGGTGGGTCGATAAATACCGGCATTCAAAATGCGCCGGGCTTTCCGCCACACGCGGGCCGGGGGCGTCGATGCAGGCGGTCTTGGTGACACCCGCCTTTTCGAACTCGTCCACACCGTCCGGCCATTCCATCGCGGTGATGTTCATCGCGTCCTTCAGATCGAAGGTGCACATGTTCCAGACAAACCAGCCGGTTTCCTCGGCATTGATCACCGTATGCTTGCGCCGCCCGTCGGCATATTGGTTGGCGGCAAACATCACCATCGGCGGATCGAAGGTCAGGTTTTGCCACTGGCTGTAGGGGGCAAGATTGGCAACACCTTTGCTAGAGATGGTGGAAATCCAGCCAATCGGGCGCGGCACAGTGCAGGCCTTGAACGGGCTATAGGGCAGTGGGCAGGCGTCTTTGCCGGGGGCGTAGTGCATCAAGTCAGCTTTCTGATTGGAGTGCTAAAAGATGAACAACTCGTAAACGGGCTATCATAACCCATTGAAATCACATAAAGGGAAGGGGTGTCCACATGCGGACACCCCCGTTTGCTTCAGTTGCCCAAGATCCCCGGCAGCCGCAGATTGCAGTCCTTGGCGTGCTGGATCGCAATCTCATAGCCCGCATCCGCGTGCCGCATCACGCCCGTGGCCGGGTCGTTCCACAGCACATTATTGATCCGCCGCGCCGCATCATCCGTGCCGTCCGCACAGATCACCATGCCGGAATGCTGGCTGAACCCCATGCCAACCCCGCCGCCATGATGCAGCGAAACCCAGGTCGCCCCCGAAGCCGTATTCAAGAGCGCGTTCAACAGCGGCCAGTCCGAAACCGCATCCGAGCCATCCTTCATCGCCTCGGTTTCCCGGTTCGGCGAGGCGACGGACCCCGAGTCCAGATGATCGCGCCCGATCACCACCGGAGCCTTCAACTCCCCCGAGCGCACCATCTCGTTGAACATCAGCCCCGCCTTGTGCCGCTCTCCCAGCCCGATCCAGCAGATCCGGGCAGGCAGCCCCTGAAACGCGATCCGCTCCGCCGCCATGTCCAGCCAGCGGTGCAGGTGCTTGTTGTCCGGGAACAGCTTCTTCATCGCCGCATCAGTGGCATGAATATCTGCCGGATCACCCGACAACGCCGCCCAACGGAACGGCCCGATCCCCTTGCAGAACAGCGGCCGGATATAGGCGGGCACAAAGCCGGGGAAGGCGAAGGCATTCTCCAGCCCCTCATCCAGCGCGACCTGCCGGATATTGTTGCCATAATCCAGCGTCGGAACCCCGGCGTTCCAGAAATCGACCATCGCCGCCACATGGGTCCGCATCGAGGCGCGCGCGGCCTTCTCGACCGCCTTCGGATCGCTTTCCTGCTTGGCCCGCCATTCCGCCACGCTCCAGCCCTGCGGCAGATAGCCGTGCAAGGGATCATGGGCCGAGGTCTGGTCGGTGACGATATCAGGCCGATGCCCGCCCGCCTTCATCCGCTTGACCAGCTCGGGGAACACATCCGCCGCATTGCCCAGCAGGCCAACCGACTTCGCCTCACCCGCCGCCGTCCACTGATCAATCAGCGCCAGCGCCTCATCCAGCGTTTTCGCCTTGGCGTCCACATAGCGGGTGCGGATGCGGAAATCGATCCGCGTCTCGTCGCATTCCACCGCCAGACAGCAAGCTCCGGCCATCACCGCCGCCAAAGGCTGCGCCCCACCCATGCCGCCCAAACCGCCGGTCAGGATCCATTTGCCGGTCAGGTTGCCATCATAATGTTGCCGCCCAGCTTCGGCGAAGGTCTCGTAGGTGCCCTGCACGATGCCTTGCGTGCCGATGTAAATCCACGACCCGGCGGTCATCTGGCCATACATCGCCAGACCCTTCTTATCGAGTTCGTTGAAGTGATCCCACGTCGCCCAATGCGGCACCAGATTGGAGTTGGCAATCAGCACCCGCGGCGCATCCTTGTGGGTACGAAACACCCCCACCGGCTTGCCCGATTGCACCAGCAGGGTTTCGTCGTCGTTCAGGGTTTTCAGCGTGGCGACGATCTTGTCGAAATCCTCCCACGTCCGCGCGGCGCGGCCGATACCGCCGTAAACCACCAGTTCATGCGGGTTTTCGGCGACATCGGGATGCAGGTTGTTCATCAACATCCGCATCGGTGCCTCGGTCATCCAGCTTTTCGCGGTGATCTCGGTGCCGGTGGCGGGGTAGACGTCGCGCATGTTGTGGCGGGGATTGCTTGGGTTTGTCATGATGACCTCAGTGCAGGACGTGGGCTGCGATGATGTTGCGTTGAATTTCAGACGAGCCTTCGTAAATCCGCATGATGCGGACATCGCGGGCAAAGCGTTCCAGCGGGAAGTCGCGGGTGAAGCCGTAGCCGCCGTGGATTTGCAGCGCGCCATCGGTGACGCGATGCGCCATTTCTGACGCATAAAGCTTTGCCATGCTTGCGGCTTGGCTGAAGCGTTCGCCGTTCTGGCGTTGCCGCGCGGCCTCCAGTGCGATCAGCCGGGCTGCGTGCAGATCGGTGGCCATGTCGGCCAACTGCCAGCGGATGCCTTGGCGGGCGGCCAAAGCCTCGCCGCCGATGATCCGGGTCTTCGCCCAATCCACTGCCAGATCAAGCGCTTGCTGGGCGATGCCGATGCACATGGCGGCAACCTCCAGACGGCCATTGTCCAGCACTTTCATGGCGGTGCGAAAGCCAGTGCCGTCGGGGCCAAGGCGGTTTTCCGACGGCACATACAGGTCGAAATCCAGCTCCCACACATGGCCGCCTTTTAGGCCCATGGTCTTTTCCACCCGACCGGGTTTCAAGCCGGGGGTGGCCTTGTCGACCACGAAAGCCGAGATGCCTTTATGCGCGGCCTCCGGGTCGGTCACGGCATAAACGATCAGAAAATCCGCAACGCCGCCGTTGGAAATGAAGCATTTCTGGCCCTTGATGCGATAGCCGTCGCCTTCACGGCTGGCGCGGGTGCGCATGTCGGCGGGGTCGGACCCGGCGTTGGGTTCGGTCAACGCGAAGGCGCCCAGAAGTGTGCCCTCGGCGGCGGCGGGCAGGTATCTTGCGCGCAAAGCATCGGTGCCGCCCAAGGCCAGGCTATCGGTGGCAAGGTAATGCGCGGTCAGCGCCGACACGGTGGACCCACAGGCCCCGGCGACGATTTCTACCGCTTTCAGAAGGGCTTGCGCGGAAATACCGGCGCCGTGGGGTTCATGCAGGTTCGCCCCCATCAGCCCGGTTTGTGCCAGACTGCGCAGTTGTGCGTGAACGAATGTGCCGGTCTCGTCAGTCTCGGCGGCTTTCGGCGCGATGTCTTTGGCGCAAACGCGCGACAGTGTGTCGAGGAAGGTGCGTTCCTCGTCGGTCAGCATGTGGAACAGGTCAGCCATGGGCGATCCCCAATCGGGCAAGAATGGCGGGGCCGTCTGCGCCCAAGGCTGGGGCAGAGCGGGCGGCGATGGGTTTGACGCCGTCAAATCGCACCGGCTGGCCGATGGTTTTGGCGGTGCCCAGATTTGCGTGCGGCAGGTCGGACACCAGACCACGGGCGCGGGCGTGGTCGGAATTGGCCGCTTGTTCAAGGCTTTGGATCGGGGCGGTGGGAATACCTGCTGCCGAAAGGGCCGCGACCACTTGCGCGGTGGGCAGGACGTGCGACCAGTCTTCGATCATCGCTTTCACCAATGGTTCATGGGCTGTGCGCGCCTCGTCGGTCAGATAGCGCGGGTCGGTTGCGGCTTGCGGCTGGCCGATCAGGTTGCACAGCGCTTGCCACTGCCGATCCCCCAGCACCGCGATCACGGCTTGACCATCGGCGGTGGCAAAGCAGCCGAAGGGGGTTGACAGCGGATGGCGGTTGCCGACGCGCTGGGGTGTGGTTTGCGCGTAGAAGTGCACGGCGTGGCTGGTCGGCAGCAGCGAAAACAGCGCGTCAAACATCGCCACGTCGAGAGTGGAGCCTTCACCGGTTGTCGTACGTTTGTGCAGGGCCGCCAGAATGGCCCAGGAGGCATAAAGCCCGGCCATCAGGTCGCCATAGCTTTCGCCAACCTTCAGCGGCGCGGCGCCATCTTCTCCGGTGGCCGCCATCAGGCCAGACATCGCTTGCGCTACCAGATCATAGGCGGGCAGGTGCGCGGCGGGGCCGGATTGGCCAAAGCCGGAGATTGAAGCGTAGATCAGGCTGGGCTTGTCGTTGCGCAGCTCTGGCCCCAGACCAAGGCGGCTGGCGACGCCGGGGCGGAAATTTTCTACCACGACATCACAGTGCAGGGCGATCTCGCGGGCGGTGGCGGCTGCGCTTGGGTCTTTCAGATCCAGCACGATCGACTCTTTACCGCGGTTCATCAGGGTGAACAGCGCCGATTCGCCCTGCACAAACGGGCCGATATGGCGGTAGTCATCGCCCTGTGGCGGCTCCAGCTTGATCACTTCCGCGCCCAGATCGGCCAGCAAGGCGGTGCAGAACGGCCCCGCCATCACCCGCGTCAGATCCAGCACGCGCAGGCCCGCGAGTGGTTTCATGACAGGCTCGGCAGGGCGATGCCCGCCGCCTCTGCAAGAGCACCCGAGCCGATCATGGCGGCGGCGGCGGCCAGATCGGGGGCCATGTAGCGATCATCGCCCATGGTTTCCACCTTGGTCCGCAGCCGGGCGACCACCGCCTGCAAGGGCGTCGAGGTAAGCAAAGGTGCACGGAAATCAATACCCTGCGCGGCGCAGATCGCTTCGACGCCAAGGATGACATTCAGGTTTTCATTCATCCGCCCCAAGCGGCGCGCGCCATGGGCGGCCATAGAGACGTGATCTTCCTGATTGGCCGAAGTCGGGGTGGAATCGGTCACGGTCGGATGCGCCAAGTGTTTGTTCTCGCTCATCAAAGCGGCAGTCGTCACTTCAGCGATCATCAGGCCCGAATTCAGGCCGGGGCGCGGGGTCAGGAAAGCCGGCAGATCAAAGGACAGCACCGGGTCCACCATCAAGGCCACGCGCCGCTGTGCGATCGCGCCGATTTCAGAGATCGCCAGCGCGATCATGTCGGCGGCAAAGCCCACCGGCTCGGCGTGGAAATTGCCGCCTGATACGATCATGCCCGCGCCGGTCAGCACCAAGGGGTTGTCGGTGGCGGCGTTCGCCTCGATTTCCAGCGTGCCTGCGGCCATGCGCAGCACGTCCATCGCGGCACCCGTCACCTGCGGCTGGCAGCGGATGCAATAGGGGTCTTGCACGCGGGTATCACCTTCGCGGTGGCTTTCGCGGATCACTGAACCATCCAGCAGGGCGCGCATGGTCGCTGCGGCTTCGATCTGGCCCGCATGACCGCGCAAGGCATGGATTTCAGGTTGCAGCGGCGCGGTCGATCCCATGATGGCGTCGGTGGACAGGGCCGAGGTGACCAATGCCGATTGCGCCGCACGCCACGCATCGAACAGGCCCGCCAGCGCATAGGCGGTGGAAAACTGCGTGCCGTTGATCAGTGCCAGCCCTTCCTTCGGGCCAAGCACCACCGGGGCAAGCCCAGCGGCGGCCAAAGCCTCGGCACCCGGCAGAATACTGCCTTGGTATTCGGCCTCGCCATGACCAATCATCGCGGCGGTCATATGCGCGAGGGGGGCCAGATCACCCGAGGCCCCGACCGAGCCTTGCGCCGGGATCACCGGCGTAACACCCTGCGCCAGCATGCCTTCGATCAGCGCGATAATTTCCCAGCGCACCCCCGAGGCTCCACGCCCCAGTGACAGCAGTTTCAGCGTCATCATCAGCCGGACCACGCCGCGCGGCATCGGATCGCCGACACCGCAGCAATGCGACAGGATCAGGTTTTGCTGAAGCTTTGCAGTGTCTTGTGGGGCGATCTTCAGGCTGGCGAGTTTGCCAAATCCGGTATTCACGCCGTAAACTGCCGTATCGCCAGCCGCAGCGGCAGCGATCTGGGCGGCGGCGGCTTCAACCCCCGCGCGGGCAGAACTGTGCAGCACCGAGGCCAGTTCCTGGCGGTAGATACGCTCCAGCTGCGCCAAAGGGGTGGCGGCGGGGGTAAGGACTTCAGGCGTCAAGGTGGCCTCCAAAGATACGGGCGTGAAGGGGCGTCGCCCCGATGCGATAGGAAAGTTCCGCAGGATGGGTTGCATCCCAGATCGCCAGATCGGCACGCAGGCCGGGTGCGATCTGGCCGCGATCATCAAGGCCCAAGGCGCGGGCGGCGTGGGTTGTGGTGCCTTGCAGCGCCTCCAGCGGCGTCATGCGGAACAGGGTGCAGGCCATGTTCATCGTCAGCGTCAGCGAGGTAATCGGCGACGAGCCGGGATTGCAATCGGTCGCCAGCGCCATCGCCACGTCTGCGGCACGCAGGGCGGCGATGGGCGGCATCTGGGTTTCGCGCAAGGTGTAAAATGCGCCGGGCAGGATCACCGCCACAGAGCCTGCCTTGGCCATCGCGGCGACGCCATCGGGGCCGAGATATTCCAGATGATCGGCGGAAAGGGCGTTGAAGCGCGCTGCCAGAATCGCGCCTTTCAGATCGGAAAGCTGTTCGGCGTGCAGTTTGACCGGCATACCAAGGCTCTGTGCTTCAAGAAAAATCCGCTCCACCTGCGCCGGGCTGAAGGCGATGCCTTCACAAAACGCGTCCACCGCGTCGACCAGCCCTTCGGCATGGGCGGCGCGCAACGACGGCAGCACAACCGCGTCGATATAGGCGTCGGCGCGGCCCTTGTATTCGGGCGGGATCGCGTGCGCGGCCAGATGCGTGGTGACGACATGCACCGGGCGTGCCCGGCCAACGGCGCGGGCGACACGGAGCATTTTCAGCTCGTCCTCGATGGTCAGGCCATAGCCGGATTTGATCTCGATGGTCGCAGCCCCGCCCGCGATGATCTGATCCGCGCGCGCCAGGGCCTGCACCAGCAGATCGGCCTCGGATGCCGCGCGGGTCGCGGTGACGGTAGACAGGATGCCGCCACCTGCGCGGGCGACGTCCTCGTAGCTGGCCCCGTTCAGCCGCATTTCAAATTCAGCGGCGCGATGGCCGCCAAAGACGATGTGGCTGTGGCAGTCAATCAGCGCCGGGGTGACAAGGCGGCCTTGCGTGGAGTGGCGCGGCAGGTCAGCATAATGGGCGGGCAATTCGGCGGCAGGTCCGGCCCACAGCAGCCGGTCATCCATTGCCACCACGCCGTCTTTGATCAGCCCGTAGCCGTCCGTCATCGTCGCGAGCATTGCATCTGTCAGAAGAATCGCCATTTGGCTTGCCTTATGTCTGCATTTAAGGATATTATGTCTGCACATAATGCGATCGTCAAGGAGACTTCAATGACCATCATCCACGCCAAGACCGCGCTGCTTTCGGATGGCTGGGCAAGGGATGTGCGGGTGACTCTGGCAGGGGGGCGGATTAGCGCTGTGACGCCGGGCGTGCCGAAGCAGGCCGGGGAAAGCGGTGTCGATTGCCTGCTACCTGCGATGGTCAATCTGCACAGCCACGCATTTCAGCGCGCGATGGCGGGGATGACCGAAGCGCGCGGCGAGGGGCAGGATAGTTTCTGGACCTGGCGGACGCTGATGTATCGCTTCCTTGACCGGCTGACGCCCGAAGATGTGCAGGCGATTGCCGCGATGGTGATGTTGGAGATGGCCGAGGCGGGATATGCTGCGGTGGCCGAATTTCACTATCTGCATCATGGCGTGGGCGGGGTGGAATATGCCGATCTGGCAGAGATGTCGGCACGGATCGCAGCGGCGGCGGCGGAAACAGGCCTGGGCCTGACGCATCTGCCGGTGCTGTATGAGCGCGGCGGCTGTGATGGTCGGGCGCTGACCGCCGGGCAGTTGCGCTTTGGCAATGACCCAGAGCGCTTTGCGCGGTTGTGGCAGGGGGCGGCGAAGGCGCTGGCCGATCTGCCGCCCGATACCGTTCTGGGGGTGGCACCGCATTCGCTGCGTGCGGCCTCGCCGGAAGGTTTGGTGCTGGCGGCTGGGCTGTCGCCTGCAACGCCGCTCCACATCCATGTTGCCGAACAGATGGCGGAAGTGGCCGAGGTGCAGGCGGCGACTGGCCGGCGTCCGGTGCAATGGCTGCTGGAAAACCACGCGATCAATGGTCGCTGGTGCCTGATCCATGCGACGCAAATGCTGCCCGACGAAACCGAGGCGATGGCGCGATCAGGTGCGATTGCCGGGCTGTGCCCGATCACCGAGGCCAATCTGGGCGATGGCATCTTCGACGGCGTGCGCTTTCGTGCGGCGGGGGGGCGGTTTGGCGTGGGCTCTGACAGCAATGTGCGGATCAGCCTTTCCGAAGAACTGCGGTTGCTGGAATATTCGCAGCGGCTGGCGGGGAAGGGCCGGGCGATGCTGGCCGATCCGGGGCGGTCTACCGGGCGGGTTCTGTATGAGGAGGCCTGCGCGGGTGGCGCTTTGGCAGGCGGGCGCGACGCGGGCGCGATCCGGGTAGGGGCTTGGGCCGATCTGATGGCGCTGGATTGCTCTGGCGCCGATCTTGCGGCGTCGCAAGGCGATATGCTGCTCGACAGCTTTATCTTCGCGGGCGACGACCGCATGGTGACAGAGGTCTGGTCGGCGGGCCGTCACATCGTTTCCCATGGCCGCCATGCCGGGCGCGACGGCATTATCGCGCGCTACCGCACCACCATCGCCCGCCTGCGTGAGGCGCTATGATCGGCGGTTGGGAAGACATCCGCGCCGAAGTCTTGCGCCGCATCCGGGTCAGGGACTGGCCGCCGGGAGATCTGATCCCGACCGAGGAAGCGCTGGCTATCGAATTCGGCTGCGCCCGCGCCACCGTCAACCGCGCGCTGCGCGAGTTGGCCGAGGCCGGGGTGCTGGAGCGCCGCCGCAAGGCGGGCACGCGGGTGGCGATGCTGCCAATACGCAAGGCGACGCTGGATATTCCGGTGATCCGGCAAGAGATCGAGGCGCGCGGGCAAACTCATGCGTTCCGGCTGTTGCAGCAGCACGAAGGCCCGCCGCCGGTGCCTGTCGCCTCGCGGTTGGGTCTGCCTGCGACGGCGCGGCTGATCTATCTGGAAACCCTGCATCTGGCCGATGGTCAGCCCTTCGTGCTGGAAACCCGCTGGCTGAACCCTGCGGTCTTGCCCGCGCCCTTGCCTGATTTCGCGGCGCTCAGTGCCAATGAATGGTTGGTCACGCATATAGCCTATGCGACGGGTGACATTGCCTTTTCTGCCCAAACCGCCACGGCGCATGAAGCCACCATCATGGGACTTTCCCCGCATGCGGCGCTGTTCATCACCGAACGCACCACCTGGACCGCCGAGGCGCCAATCACCTTTGTCCGGCTTGCCCACGCCCCCGGTTATCGCGTGCAAACCATGGTCTGATGCGGCCGGCGTTGGGTCACGCCCGCGCGGCATCCACCCGGCCAAAACGGCGATAGAGCACCCGCGTCAGTTTACGATGTGCTTTTGACACCCGATGCCGCAGATGCATCGCCGCAAACACCGGCTGATCCAGGGCTGCGACATCGGCGATGTATTTGAACCGCCCGGTTGCGACCATTTCGGCGGCTTTTTCAGCCATTACAAACCCTGTCCCCCCAATCGCCAACAGCAAAGACGAAATCGTCGAGCTTTGCCCCACCGACAGCGGTGCGCCGACCAACTCCGGCAAGGCGGTGCGATGTTCCTGCTCAAAGGCGGGCGAGAAGTGCCCGGAAATATACGTCTCCAACCGGATGTCCGCCCGCGTTTCGGCATCTGAACTGATCAGGCGATAGGGCAGATCGCCCAAGGTCACGAAATGCAGGTCGGGATGCGGCTTCGGGCTGAACAGCACCGCGAAATCATGCACGCCCGCGACCAGATCAGCGCACATCTGCGCGGAATAATCGGGTTCGATATAGAAGGCCATCTGCGGGAATATCTTGCGGAAATCCACCACCAGATCACCGATGTAGCCATCGGCCAGATCGTTCTGGATGCCCAGCCGCATTGTCATCGCCGCATCGCCCGAAGGGGCCACTGCCCGGCGCGCCTCGTTCCAGTCGCGGCGCAGCAGGCGGGCGTGCGATTCAAACCGCAAGCCTTCGGTGGTCAGATCGGTGCCGGCCCGCGACCGGGTGAACAGCCGCGCGCCCACCGCCGCCTCCAGCGTCTGCACGCGGGCCGATACGGTGGATTGCGTTACATTCAGCCGCTCTGCGGTGCGGTGGAAACTGCGGGTTTCCACAAGGTCAAGAAACGTATCCAGAAGTTCGATTTGCATGTGCTCCGCCCCGGCGCTTGTGCCTGATCGTTTTGCCCGATCAATAGCGCGGGGTTTGCTCAATTGAAACCCTTTTGACAGCGACTGATAAAGGAGCGGTAAACTTCGGAGCAAGACATGTCTGATTTCCCTACCCATGCCCGCGTGGTCATCATTGGCGGCGGCGCGGTTGGCGCGTCTAGCCTTTACCATCTGTGCAAGGCGGGGTGGAAGGATTGCGTCTTGCTGGAGAAGAACGAACTGACCGCAGGCAGCACCTGGCACGCGGCGGGCAACGTGCCGACGTTCAGCTCCAGCTGGTCGATCATGAACATGCAGCGCTATTCGGCCGAGCTTTATCGCGGCTTGGGCGAGGCGGTAGATTACCCGATGAACTATCATGTCACCGGGTCAGTGCGTCTGGCGCATACGCAGGAACGCTTGCAGGAATTTCAGCGTGTGGTCGGGATGGGGCGCTATCAGGGCATGGATCTGAAGATCCTGACCCCGGACGAGATCAAATCGGTCTATCCGTTTCTGGAAACCCACGACCTTGTTGGCGCTTTGTATGACCCCTACGACGGCGACATTGACCCGGCGCAGCTGACGCAGGCCCTTGCCAAAGGTGCGCGGCAAATGGGGGCGCGGATCGAACGCTTTTGCCCGGCGACGGGCGTGCGGCGCGAAGGCGATCTGTGGGTGGTCGAAACCCACAAGGGCGAGATCCGCTGCGACATCGTGGTCAATGCGGCGGGCTATTATGCCCGCGAGGTCGGCAAGTGGTTTGGCCGCGACGTGCCGATGATGGTGATGAGCCATCAATACATGCTGTTCGACAGTATCCCGGAACTGGAAAGCTGGTCGAAAGACGTTGGCCACAAGCTGCCGCTGCTGCGCGACGTGGACAGCAGCTATTACCTGCGGCAGGAAAAGCACGGCTTCAACCTTGGCCCCTATGAGGCAAATTGCAAGGCGCATTGGGTCACGCCGGATGATCCCTTCCCGGAAGATTTCAGCTTTCAGCTGTTCCCCGACGATCTGGAGCGGCTGGAATGGCACATCAATGACGCCATGGCGCGCGTGCCGCTGCTGGAAAAAGCCCCGCTGACCAAGGTGATCAACGGCCCGATCCCCTATACCCCCGATGGCAACCCGCTGATCGGCCCGATGCCCGGCGTGCCAAACGCGTTCGAGGCTTGCGTGTTCACCTTCGGCATCTGTCAGGCAGGCGGTGCGGGCAAGGTGCTGGCGGAATGGATCACTGAGGGGGCCACCGAATGGGACATGTGGTCCTGCGATCCGCGCCGCTTTACCGGGTTCGAGGATCAGGATTACTGTGTGAAAAAGGGGATGGAGGTTTACGGCCACGAATACGCCATCCACTTCCCGCACCATACATGGCCCGAGGGGCGCGACAAGAAACTGTCGGCGGTCCACGCGCAGACCAAGGCGCTGGGCGCGCAGTTTGGGGCCTATAATGGCTGGGAACGCGCGCTTTGGTATGCCCGCCCCGGCGACGACACATCCGAGGCTGGCAGTCAGACCTGGGCGCGCAAGGGCGCGTGGTTTGGGGCGGTAAAGGCGGAATGCGAGGCGGTGCGCGATGCTGCAGGCATTCTCGATCTGCCGGGGTTTTCGCGCTTTGTGATCAAAGGGGCAGGGGCGGCGGAGTGGCTTGCGCGCCAGATCACCGGCAAGGTTCCGGGGGTGGGGCGGCTGGGGCTGGCCTATTTTGCCGATGACAAGGGCCGGATCGTGACCGAAATGTCGGTGGCGCGGCTGGGCGTGGACGAGCTGTTGCTGATCACCGCCGCCACCGCGCAACTGCATGATCGCGATTGGCTTTTGAACCATCTGGATGCTGGCCTGACGCTGACCGACCACAGCGCCGAATGGTCCACGCAAATTCTGACCGGGCCGAAAAGCCGTGAGATTTTGGCGCAGGTCTCGGATGCTGACCTTGCGAAGGGCTGGCTGAGCCTGCAAACCGCCCATGTTGGCGGGGCCGAGGTGCTGCTGATGCGGGTGTCTTTCGCGGGCGAGTTGGGTTGGGAAATCCACTCGAAAATTGCCGATACCCCCCGCGTCTGGGATGCGGTGATGGCGGCGGGCACGCCTTTGGGTCTGCGCCCGTTTGGCATGTTCGCGCTGAATTCGTTGCGCGTCGAAAAAGGCTATCGCGCGTGGAAGGGCGATCTTTCGACCGATTACTCTGTGCTGCAAGGCGGGTTGGAGCGGTTTGTCGATTGGTCCAAGCCCGAGTTTCGGGGCAAGGCGGCGCTGGAAGCTGAAAAGCAGATGGGCGTTACTAAGCGGTTCTGCACCCTGCTGATCGACGCAGGCGATCAAGACCCGCCTTATATGTCAACGATCTGGCATGATGGCGCTGTCGTAGGCGAGCTGACCAGCGGTTACTATGGCCACCGGGTTGGCGCTTGTATCGGGCTTGGCATGCTGCGCGCCGATCTGAATGTGCCGGGGCAGGCGGTGCAGGTGGAAATCTTTGGCACGCTTTATCCGGCGGTGGTGCAGGAAGACGCGCCGCTGTGGGATGCCAGGAACGAGCGCATCCGCGCGTGATCCGCCAATCACAGGGGGCTAGCCCCCCGGACCCCCCAGAGTATTTCTGCCAAGATGAAGGTGCTTTGCGATGCCCGCCCAGCCGTCAATAGACCGGGGGAGAGATGACCCAGATCACCACGGCCGGGGTGTCGGCGGGGTTGGCCCAGGCATAGGGCTGGCCTGCGAATTGAAAGCTGTCGCCGGTCTGCAATTGGGTGGTGAAGCTGCCAATGGTCAGGGTCAGGCTGCCTTGCACGACAACGCCGCCGTCTTCGCGGTCTTTACCGCCGGGGCTTGCGCCGCTGGCACCGGGCGCGAAGGTGGACTGGATGATTTCAAAACTGCCGCCAAGACTGGGCGAGAGCAATTCCTCGGCAAGTCCGGAGGCCAGCGAGCCGATTGCCATCCGGTCGGCGGCGCGCTGGATCACGCCGCGTTCTTCGGCGCTGCGGCTGGCGGAGCGGAAAAAGAAGCTGATGGTGACGCCGACCGCTTCGGCGATCCGGCCCAGATCGGGGATCGAGGGCGCGGTCTGGCCGCGTTCGATCTGGCTGAGCCAGCCGACAGAGCGCCCCACCGCGTCCGCCAGTTCCTGCAAGGTCAGGCCACGGGCTTTGCGCAGCGCGCGGATGTCTTGGCCAAGCGGGTCGGTCATGGTGGTCTCCTTTGGCTGACAGGTGGCGCGAAGGCGGTGGGTTTGGCAAGGGGCTGTGTGAATATTGGTGGATATATGCGGGAAAACCTGTGGTTTTTAGAGATATTTTTTTGTATAATGAAAATTGTTATTGAATTTTCACTTAAGGTTCCGCACACCAACGGCATCGCTTTCCTGCACACGAAAGGTGCCTGACCATGTCCAAGCCAAATCAGATCCCCGCCCAAGCCCGCGCCGTTATCATCGGTGGTGGTGTTTCCGGCTGTTCGGTGGCCTATCATCTGGCCAAGATGGGTTGGACCGATGTCGTGCTGCTGGAGCGCAAGCAGCTGACCTCTGGCACCACCTGGCATGCGGCGGGGCTGATCGGGCAGCTGCGCGGCTCGGCCAACATGACGCGGCTGGCGAAGTATTCTGCCGATCTTTACGTCAAACTGGCCGCCGAAACCGGGGTGGAAACCGGCATGCGGCAGGTGGGGTCGATCTCGGTAGCCTTGACCGAACACCGGCACGAGGAATTGCTGCGACAAGCCACGGTGGCGCGGATTTTCGATGTCGACGTGACGGAAATCTCGCCCAGCGAGGTCAAGGCGATGTATCCGCATCTGAATGTGCAGGATGTGGTAGGGGCGGTGCATCTGCCGCTGGACGGCCAGTGTGACCCGGCCAATATTGCCATGGCGTTGGCCAAGGGCGCGCGGATGCGTGGCGCGCAGATTTTCGAACATACCAAGGTGGTGGGTGTTACGCGCGCCAATGGCCGGGTGCGCGGCGTCGATTACATCGATGCCAACGGCCAGCCTGGCCATATCGCCACCGATGTTGTGGTGAACTGTGGCGGCATGTGGGGCCGCGATCTGGCCGAGCAATCCGGCGTCACCCTGCCGCTGCATGCCTGTGAGCATTTCTACCTGATTACCGAGCCGGTGCAGGGCCTTGGCCATCTGCCCGTGCTGCGGGTGCCGGACGAATGCGCCTATTACAAATCCGACGCCGGCAAGATGATGATCGGTGCGTTTGAACCGAAAGCCAAGCCTTGGGGCATGGGCGGCATCCGCGAAGATTTCATGTTCGACACGCTGCCAGAGGATTGGGATCACTTCCAGCCGATCCTTGAACACGCGATGAACCGGATGCCGCTGTTCCAGACTGCCGGCATTCACACCTTCTTCAACGGGCCGGAAAGCTTTACCCCCGATGACCGCTACTATCTGGGCGAGGCGCCCGAACTGGGCGGCTATTGGGTTGCGGCGGGCTATAACTCGGTGGGTATTGCCGGGTCGGGCGGCGCGGGGATGGCGCTGGCGCATTGGATCGTCGAGGGCGAAGCGCCCTTCGATCTGTGGGAGGTTGATATCCGCCGTGCGCAGCCGTTCCAGAAGAACCGCAAGTATCTGAAAGAACGCGTCACCGAAACATTGGGCCTCCTTTATGCCGACCATTTCCCCTACCGGCAGGTCGAAACCGCGCGCGGGGTCCGGCGGACGCCATTGCATGAACACCTGAAGGCGCGTGGTGCCGTCTTTGGCGAGGTGGCGGGATGGGAGCGCGCCAACTGGTTCGCCAATGACGGGCAAGAGCGCGCATACCGCTATGCGTGGAAGCGGCAGAACTGGTTCGAAAACCAGAAGGCCGAGCATCTGGCGGTGCGCAATGGCGTTGGCTTCTTCGACATGACCTCGTTCGGCAAGATCCGCATCGAGGGCCGCGATGCGATGGCCTTCCTGAACCGGATCTGTTCGTCTGAAATGGATGTGGCGCAGGGCCGCATCGTTTATACCATGTTCCTCAACGAAAAGGCCGGCATCGAGGCCGACCTGACGGTGACGCGCCTGTCGGAAACCGCCTATCTGGCGGTGGTGCCGGGGGCGACCTTGCAGCGCAATCTGGCATGGATGCGGGCGCATGTTGGCGATGATTTCGCGGTGATCACCGACATGACGGCGGCGGAATCGGTGCTGTGTGTGATGGGACCGAAAGCGCGCGATCTGATGGCGCGGGTCAGCCCGAATGATTTCTCGAATGCGGCGCATCCCTTTGGCACGGCGCGTGAAATTGAAATCGGCATGGGTCTGGGCCGGGCGCATCGTGTGACCTATGTCGGCGAACTGGGCTGGGAGCTGTATCTGCCCTCGGACCAGACCGCGCATGCGTTTGAGGCGCTGGAAGCGGCGGGGGTCGATCTGGGGCTGAAGCTGTGTGGGCTGCATACGCTGGACAGCTGCCGGATCGAAAAGGCCTATCGCCACTGGGGCCATGACATCACCGATGAGGATCATGTGCTGGAGGCCGGGCTTGGCTTTACCGCCAGCCGCAAGAAGGCGGCTTATATTGGCCGAGATGCAGTGCTGCGCCGCGAGGCGGCAGGGCTGGAACGCAAGCTGGTGCAGTTCCGGCTGAAAGACCCCGAGCCGTTGTTGTTCCATAACGAGGCGGTGGTGCGCGACGGCAAGATTGTCGGGCCGGTGACAAGCGGCAATTACGGCCATTTCCTGGGTGGGGCGATCGGTCTTGGCTATGTGCCCTGCAAGGGTCAGAGCGATGCCGAGATACTGGCCAGCCGTTATGAAATCGAAGTGGCGGGGGTGCGGCATGAGGCCGTGGCCAGTCTTGTGGCAATGTATGATCCAAAATCCGAACGGGTGCGCGGGTGACAAGCGCCGGGGGACTTCGCGTCCCCCGGACCCCCTGCGGGATATTTGAGCAGAGAGGATGACCAGATGAGCGATATCGGCGAGATGTGCGAACCGGCACGGGCGCGGCGGACAGGCGGGCGGACGGCGCGGGTGGCGCTGCGGGCGGCTCCGTTGGCCGATGATGTGCGCCCGGTGCGCGGCGGCATGGCGGGGGGGCAATACAAGCCTTTGACCGCGGCCGGTATCGCCCAGATCCACGAAAGCGCCTTGCAGGCGCTGGAGCAGATCGGCCTGAGCCAGGCGCCGCCGTCCGGGGTGGAAGTCATGACGGCGGCGGGGGCTATTCAGGGCGACGATGGCCGTCTGCGTTTCCCGCGCGCGCTGGTCGAGGATATGCTGGCGGTCGCCGCGCGCAACATCACCCTGCATGCCCGTGACCCCAAGCATGACCTGCATTTGTCGGGTAACAATGTGCATTTTGGCACAGCCGGGGCGGCGGTGCATATCGTTGATCCGATCAGTCTGAACTACCGCGAAAGCACCGCACAGGATCTGTATGACGCAGCGCGGTTGGTGGATAATCTGGACAATATCCACTTCTATCAGCGCACCATGGTTTGTCGCGATGTGGTGGATAACAAGGAAATGGATCTGAACACGCTTTATGGCTGCCTTGCGGGCACCAGAAAGCACGTTGGCACCTCGTTCTCTGATCCGTCGCATGTCGCGGATTGTTTCGATATGATCTACACCGTTGCGGGCGGCGAAGAGAAATGGCTGGAGCGACCATTTGTCAGCAATTCCAACTGCTTCGTCGTGCCTCCGATGAAGTTCGCCGAGGAATCCTGCATCACCATGGAGGATTGCATCCGCCGGGGCATGCCGATGTTGCTGCTGTCGGCAGGCCAAGCCGGGGCGACTTCGCCCGCTCCGATTGCCTTGACCATCGTGCAAGCCATGGCGGAATGCCTCGCGGGGGTGGTTTATGCCAACGCCATCAAGAAAGGCGCGCCATGCATCTTCGGCACCTGGCCTTTCGTCAGCGATCTGCGCACCGGGGCAATGTCTGGCGGTTCGGCAGAGCAGGCGTTGTTGACCGCCGGTTGTGCACAGATGCACCATTTCTACGACCTGCCGGGCGGTGCGGCTTCAGGCATTTCCGACAGCAAACTGCCTGATATGCAGGCGGGATGGGAGCAGGGCATCACCAATTCCCTCGCGGGTCTTGCGGGCCTGAACATGTGCTACGAGGCGGTGGGCATGCATGCCAGCCTGCTGGGCTTCTGCCTTGAATCGCTTGTGCTGGGCGACGATCTGCTGGGGCAGGCGATGCGGCTGGTGCGCGGCATCGACGTGACCCCCGACTCGACGTCCATCGAGGCGATGAAGCAGGTTTGTCTGGGCGGGCCGGGCCATTACCTTGGCTCGGATCAGACCCTCAAGCTGATGCAGACCGAATATATCTACCCCAACGTCGGCAATCGGATGTCGCCAAAAGAATGGAACGAGGCGGGCAAACCGCTGCTGCTTGACGCAGCTATTGCGCGCAAGAATAGTATTCTCGCCAAGGCCGGAAACGTGATTGATCCTGAAATCGACCGGATCATCCGCGCCAAATACAACATCTACTTTCAGTGAGGATGCCATGATTTCTGCCAACATGACGAAGTTCTACATCAACGGCGTCTGGGTCGAGCCGAATTCGACGGCGCGGATGGGTGTGGAAAATCCGGCAACCGAGGAAATCGTGGCCGAGGTGGCACTTGGCAATCAGGCCGATATCGACGCCGCCATCGTGGCTGCCCGCGCCGCCTTTGAAAGCTACACCGTCTGGCCGGTGCAAAGGCGCATCGACCTAGTGAAGCGGGTACTGGAGGTCTACAACGCGCGCTACGAGGATTTCGCACAGGCGATGTCTACCGAAATGGGCGCGCCGATCGAATGGGCGCGCGGCGCGCAGGCTTGGGCGGGACAGGTGCATATCGAGGCCACCATCAAGGCCGCCGAGGAAATGGCCTGGGAATATTCGCGCGGCACCACCCGGATCATTCACGAAGGCATCGGCGTTTGCGCGCTGATCACGCCGTGGAACTGGCCGATGAACCAGATCGCCTGCAAGGTCGCCCCGGCGCTGATCGCGGGCTGTACGATGGTGCTGAAACCGTCAGAAATTGCGCCGCTGTCTGGCGTCTTGTTCGCCGAAGTTTGCCACGAAGCAGGCGTTCCAGCGGGCGTGTTCAACTTGGTGAACGGCACCGGCCCGGAAGTCGGCGCGCGGATGTCGGCGCACCCGGAGGTGGATATGGTGTCCTTCACCGGATCCACGCGCGCGGGAACGGCGGTGGCGGCGGCGGCGGCTCCGACCGTCAAGCGGGTGGCGCAGGAATTGGGCGGTAAATCCGCCAATATCATCCTGCCGAACGCCGATCTCGCGGCGGCTGTTGCGGCGGGTGTCAACGCGATCATGTCCAACACCGGCCAGTCCTGTGACGCGCCGACCCGGATGTTCGTGCAGCGCAGCCAGCAGGCCGAGGCTTTGGCTGTGGCGAAGGCGACCGTTGATGCGATGGTCCCCGGCGATCCCCGGCTGGAAACCACCACGATGGGGCCGCTGATCTCGAAGACCCAATATGAAAAGGTGCAGCGGTTGATTCAGGCGGGGATCGACGAGGGTGCGACGCTGGTTTGCGGCGGATTGGGGCGTCCGGCCGGGTTGAACCGCGGTTGGTTCGCCAAGCCGACGATCTTTGGCGATGTGAAGAACGAGATGACCATCTCGAAGGAAGAGATCTTCGGCCCGGTGTTGTCGATCTTGCCTTATGATACGGTGGACGAGGCTGTGACCATGGCCAACGATACCGTTTACGGCCTAGCCGCCTATATCGCGGGGCCGGTCGAGGATGCGCGGCCCGTCGCCCGGCGCTTGCGGGCTGGGACGGTGAATTTGAATTACCCCGACTGGGATACCTCGGCTCCGTTTGGTGGCTACAAACAGTCTGGCAATGGGCGTGAATATGCCGATTGGGGCATCCACGACTTCTGCGAGATCAAGGGGATCGTTGGCTACGGAGAATAACAGCGGATTTCGCGCGAACTCCGGTTTTGATGTCCGCGCGAAAATCGCCGTATCGGTGCGATGGGAGAAGCAATGCATTACGGATATATCGGCCTGGGCAATCTGGGTGCGAATTGTGCCGCCTGTCTGATCAAGGCGGGCTTTCAGGTGACGGTGTTCGATTTGAACCCGGCACTGGCTGAAAGATTGGTGGCGATGGGGGCCACCCTGGCCAGCAGTGCCGAGGATCTGGCCGCTTCGGCGGATCATGTGCTGACTTGTCTGCCGTCGCCTGCGGTGTCTGAAAAGGTGTTGCGCGCAATCTTGCCGCGGATGAAACCGGGCGCGACCTGGTTGGAGATGTCCACTTTGGGCCGCGAAGATGTGTTGGCTTTGGGGGCTTTGGCGGGGGCATCCGGGGTGCGGATGTTGGAGCTTCCGGTCACCGGGGGGGTGCATCTGGCGGCGCAGGGCAAGATTACCATGCTGGCGGGGGGCGACAAGGATCTGTTTGATCTGCACCGCCCGGCGATGGCGGCGATGGGGGACAAGATCTTTCATATGGGGCCGCTCGGGTCTTCGTCGATCATCAAGGTGATCACCAATATGCTGGCGTTCATCCACCTCAAGGCGACCTCCGAGGCGTTGATGCTGGCCAAGCGGGGTGGGCTGGATCTGGGGCAGGCGTGGCATGCGATTGCGGCCTCTTCGGGGAATTCTTTCGTGCATGAGACCGAAGGCGCGCTGATCCTGAACGGGTCTTATGACATCGCCTTCAATATTGATCTGGCGTTGAAAGACCTTGGCTTCGCGTTGGGGTTTGGCAAGGAGTTCGGAGTGCCGCTGGATCTGGCGTCGATGACCAACCAGACCTATATCGCGGCGAAGGCGGCCTATGGCGGCGAGGCGCAGTCGCCGATGATTGCCAAACTGCTGGAGGATTTGCTGGGCACCGATTTGCGCGCCGAGGGCTTTCCGGCGCGGCTGGAGTAGGCTGTCCGCGTGTGGACAGGGTGTGAATGTATTATGGATCAGAGGGTTACGCGCGGGCGTTCATCATCTGTTAACTTTTGCGCTCGGTTGCCTTTGCTTTTCCTTGCGGGCAGGATGATCGCAAAACGCGAAAGGGAAGCAGATGAGCCATAGCATGCAAGACCGGGCCGCAGCGCTGTTGCATCACCGCGCGGCGGGGCTGAAAAAGGGCGATCCGATCAGCCTGCCGATTGTACCTGCGGCGACATTTCATCTGCCCGAGGTGGCCGGGGCCGCCCATATCTATGGCCGCAATGGCATGGCGACCTGGGAGGCGGTGGAAGACCAGCTTGCGCTGTTGGAAGACGCGGCTTGCGTCAGCTTTCCGTCCGGGATGGCGGCGATTTCGGCGGCGCTGTTTGCGACGCTGAAGGCGGGATCGCGGCTGATCATTCCGGCGGATGGCTATTATGTGACGCGGGTGCTGTCGGCGGGGTTTCTGGTGCCATTTGGCGTCGAGGTGGTCGAGATTGCGACCCGCGATTATGCCGATTTCGATTTCAGCGGCGCGAGCGTGGTCTATCTGGAGACCCCGTCTAACCCCGGTCTTGATGTGATGGATATTGCAGAGGTTTCCGCGCGCGCCCATGCGGCGGGGGCCTTGGTGATTGCTGATAATACCACGATGACGCCGCTGTTGCAGCGCCCGCTCGATCTGGGGGCCGATCTGGTGGTGGCGGCGGATACCAAGGCGCCGGCCGGGCATTCGGATGTGCTGTTTGGCCATGTCGCCGGGCGTGATGCGGCGCTGATCGGGCGGGTGCGGGATTGGCGGCGGCTGTCTGGCGCGGTGCCGGGGCCGTTCGAGGCGTGGCAGGTGCATCGCGGCATCGAAACGCTGGAGCTGCGGCTGGAGCGGATGTGCCGATCAGCCGGGGTGATTGCCGAACGGCTGGCGGCGCATCCAAAGGTGCGGCATCTGCGCTATCCGGGGCTGGCTTCGGACCCGTCTTATGCGATTTCCAAGCGGCAGATGGCGGGGTTCGGCTTTCTGATCGGCTTTGAGTTGGACAGCGAAGTGGCGGCGGAAAAATTCCTGAGCGATTGCGGCTATATCGTGCAATCGACCAGCTTTGGCGGCACGCACAGCTCGGGCGAGCGGCGGGCGCGTTGGGGCGACAAGGTTGCGCCGGGATTTATCCGGCTGTCGGTGGGCATTGAACCGCTGGAGCCGCTTTGGGCGGCGATGCAGGCGGCTCTGACCGATTTTTGAGAAAAATCGGCCCGGAATTTTTCAAATTCCGGGGGCTGGCGGGCGTTACAGCAGGTTGATCAGGCGGTTGGCTTCGTCGCGCGGATGGGTCAGCGGCGTGCGGTCTTCGCCGGGGAAGAACCGCGCGCGGGTGGCGGTGGGCATCGGCGCCGGGGTTTCGATCAGCACGCGCGGGCCGATGTTGGCATTTTCAGCCGCCCAGCTGCGGGCCAGCGCGATTTGCGCGGCTTTGGTGGCACCATAAGCGCCGAAGAATTTCTGCCCGCCACGCGGATCGTCTAGGAACAACGCGGTGCCGTCGCCAGCACGCAGCAACGGCTCGATCATCGGGATCAGGCTGCCGGTGGCGCGGGTGTTGGTGGCGATGGATTTATCCCAATCCTTGATATCCATCGAGCCTGCCGGGGCGAGGGGCGCAACATGCACCGCCGGATGAACCCAGAGGTTCAGCTTGCCCCAGCGCTGGTGGATCGACAGGCACAGATGCCGCATCGCATCGTCGTTGGTGACATCCATCGGTGCCAGGGTCAGCTCGCCCGCGCCGGGCAGGCCGAGGGTTTTCACCCGGTCGTCCAGCTCTTCCAGACCACCGACGGTGCGGGCGACTGCCACCACATGCCAGCCGCGGGCGCAAAGTTGTTCGGCCAAAGCTGCACCTAGGCCGCGCGAGGCTCCGGTGATCAGGGCGATGCGTTGGGTCATGTCATGTCCTTTTGCGGCGGGGCAGCGCATTTTCGGGTTTGAGTATTTGAGCCAAGATGAAAGGGCAAGGGGGGCGGCTATTCCGTGGCGTTGTGGCGCACGCTCCATTCGGCCATCGCGGCGTTCAGATCGCCCTTGGCACCGATCCAGTGCCAGAAGGCAGGGAAATCCTGTTCGACGGTTTCCATCCGCACCGACATCACCTTGGTTTTATCGCGCAGGAAATGCGTGATGTTGGCGGTGATGGTGTCGATCATATCCTCGGCGATCAGGGTCCAATCAGTTTTGGGCGCGCGCAGCACGAGGTTCAGCAGCATGGTTTCGCGGTAGGCCTTGATCAGGCCGTAGTTCTGGCGGCCGACGAAGGATTGTGCCACGGCTTTCGGGTCGCGGGTGAGGTGGACGTAATGGGCATCGTCGCCATAGGCGCGGTCGAGGCGGCCGAGCCACCAGGCAAGGCGGTTGTCGATCTCGATATGCTGGGGGGGGTAGGCGAAGCGGTTGGGCCCGGTCAGATGGCTGCGCGATTCGTGGGCGGCGGTGAAGTTGCTGGCGTGGGCGGCGGCTTTGGCGAAAGTGGTGGAGCCGCAGCGGCCGGTGCAGAGGACGAAAACGTTTTTCACTTGGGGCATGGGTTGGCCAGTTCAGCTTGGCGGGCGCGGATGATGCGTTCGATCAGCGCGGGTGGCAAGGGCGTGTCGGGGCGGAACAGCACGCCGGATTTCGAGGTTTTGAACGGGGTGCAGTCGATGTGGGGGATGATAGTGCCGGAGTGCGGATAAAGCCCGAGGTGGTGGGTGAAGGCGGCGTAGCCTGCCACCATCTTGCCCATTGGCCCTGGTTGGCGAAAGCCGGGCATGGCGTAGCTGATGCATTCGACATGATCGGGCAGCAGGGCTTTCAGTGCGGCGCGCAGCGTTTCGGCAGCGCGCCGGAAGTCGGGTGGAAGGGCTGCGAGGTAGCTATCTACCTCTGCGCTCATTCCGCGGCTTTCATCTCGAAACCCTCTTCGATCTTGTCAGAGGGGGCTACCGGATAGTCGCCCGAGAAGCAGGCGTCGCAGTATTGCGGCTGTTTCGGGTCGCGGCCTGCAGCTTCGCCTGCAGCGCGATAGAGGCCGTCGAGCGAGATGAATTTCAGGCTGTTGACGCCGATCCAGTCGCGCATCTCGTCTTCGGTCATGGTGGCGGCAAGCAGTTTCGAGCGTTCGGGCGTATCGACGCCGTAGAAGCAGGGCCATGCGGTAGGCGGCGATGCAATGCGGAAGTGGACTTCAGCGGCACCGGCTTCGAGGATCATGTCCTTGATCTTGCGGCTGGTGGTGCCGCGCACAACGGAATCGTCGACCAGAATCACCCGCTTGCCTTTGATCAGCGCGCGGTTGACGTTCAGCTTCAGCCGCACGCCCATATTGCGGATCGACTCGGACGGTTCAATGAAGGTCCGGCCCATGTATTGGTTGCGGATGATGCCCATCGCATAGGGGATGCCGGATTCCTGACTGTAGCCGATCGCTGCGGGGGTGCCGCTGTCGGGGACCGGGCAGACCAGATCGGCGTCAACCGGGGCTTCCTTGGCCAGTTCCACACCGATCTGACGGCGGGTTTCATAGACCGAGCGGCCACCGAGGATGCTGTCAGGACGCGAGAAATAGACGTGTTCGAAGATGCAGAACCGCGATTTGGCGGGGGTGAACGGGCGGGTGGAGTGCACCTTGCCGTCTTCGATCACCACCATTTCACCCGGCTCGATTTCACGCACGAAATCGGCACCGATGATATCAAGACCGCAGGTTTCCGACGACAGCGCCCAAGCGCTATCGCCGATGCGGCCCAGCACCAGCGGGCGCACGCCCAACGGATCGCGCACGCCGATCAGCTTGGTGCGGGTCATCGCGACGATGGAAAACGCGCCTTCAACCCGCCGCAGCGCGTCTTTGATACGTTCGGAGATGTTCTTCTGGATCGAGCGCGCCATCAGGTGGATGATGCACTCGGAATCCGACGACGACTGAAAGATGCTGCCGCGTTCGATCAACTCGCGGCGCAGCGCGCTGGCGTTGGTCAGGTTGCCGTTATGGGCGATGGCCGCACCGCCCATCGAGAATTCGCCAAAGAAGGGCTGCACGTCGCGGATCGCGGTGGCGCCTTTCGATCCGGCGGTGGAATAGCGCACATGGCCGATGGCCAGCGACCCCGGCAGGGTTTCCATCACGTCGGCTTTGGTGAAGTTGTCGCGCACATAGCCAAAGCGGCGCGCCGAGTTGAAGCCGGTGGCGGGGTCGTAAGACACGATACCGCCGGCTTCCTGACCGCGATGTTGCAAAGCGTGCAGGCCGAGGGCGACGAAGTTGGCTGCATCAGAGACGCCGATCACGCCAAAGACGCCGCATTCCTCCTTCAGCTTATCATCGTCAAAAGGATGGGCATAAAAGGGGCGCATGGAGCCTCCGAATCCGGGTTGCATCTCACGCCCTTCGTTTAGGCCGAAGGGAGCGCGCTGTCACCCCCTGAACGCCATCTTCACGCTGCATTGCGGCAGAGCAGCTGTGCGTCAGTTGGAAGGTGCGGTTTCGGGCGTGGCAGCGGGCGCTTGCAAAACCGCTGGTCCTTTGGTGCAGGTGGCGGTCAGGTCGTTGTAGCGGGCGACGATCCAGTTCGGCGCATCCGACGGCACGGCAGCGTCCAGATTGCCCTGAAACGACGCGAAAATCTTGGCCGAGCGGGAATCGTCGACCATCTGCACCGTATTGGCGGCCACGGCGCGATCGTAGACCATGAAGGCCACGCCAACCAGAACCACGCCGCGCAGCACGCCGAACATGAAGCCCATGCCCTGATCGAGGCCCCCCAGAACCGAGCGTTGCACGACCGAGGAAAACAGCGGGGTGAACAGCGCGGCGATGATCAGCCCGACGGCAAAAACGGCGGCAAAGGCGGCGATCAGCGACAGCTCGCAGCTGTCAGACAGGAATTTGCCGATGACGGGCAGTTCTTTCACCAGGGGTTGTGCCTTGGCGGCAAAGGTATAGGCCAGCACGGCCGCCCCGACCCAACCTGCAATCGCCATGGCTTCGCGCACGAAACCGCGCGAGTAGGCAAGGATCGCCGACAGCACGATGATGCCCGCAACGCCCGCATCAACAAGGGTAAAACCTTCCATCTTCCGCTCCCGTAGGGGTTAGCCCGCCCCGAACATTTCACCGACGAAAGCGGTCAGGTCCGGCATCTGCCGCACTGTCATGCCCTCGACCTGCCCAAGTTTTGAACCTTTGGGCGCGATTGCCGTTGAGAAACCAAGTTTCGCGGCTTCTTTCAACCTGTTTTCGGTCTGACCCACCGGGCGAAGCGCCCCGGACAGGCTGATTTCACCGAACAGGACGGTTTGTGGGGGGATGCTGACATCTTCGCGGGCCGAAATCAGGGCGGCTGCAACGGCGAGGTCAGCCGCAGGCTCGGTCACGCGCATGCCCCCCGCGACGTTGAGGAACACATCGAGGCCGGCAAAGGGGATGCCGCAGCGAGCTTCCAGCACGGCGAGGATGGTGGAGAGGCGGCCCGAATCAAGGCCGACGACGGTGCGGCGCGGGGTGCCGAGGGGGGACGGGGCCACAAGGGCCTGGATTTCGGTCAAAACGGGTCTGGTGCCTTCGATGCCTGCGAAAACGGCGGAACCGGGGGACGGTTGGCCGCGCTCGGACAGGAATAGCGCCGAGGGGTTAAGGACTTGTTGCAGGCCGTTGCCGGTCATTTCAAACACGCCGATTTCATCTGCGGGGCCGAAGCGGTTTTTCACGGCGCGTAAGATGCGGAATTGGTGGCCCCGCTCGCCTTCGAAATACAGCACGGTATCGACCATGTGTTCGACGACGCGCGGGCCGGCGATCTGGCCGTCTTTGGTGACATGACCGACAAGGATCACCGCCACGCCGCGACGCTTGGCGAAGGTGACAAGTTCGTGTGCTGCGGCGCGGACTTGGCTGACCGAGCCGGGGGCAGAATCGACGGTATCCAGCCACATGGTCTGGATCGAATCGATGATGGCGAGGCCGGGGCGTTCGGTATCCAGCGTGGTCAGGATGTCGCGCAGGTTGGTTTCAGCCCCCAGGGCGACCGGGGATTCTGTCAGGCCAAGACGTTGCGCGCGCATCTGCACCTGTGCGGTGGCTTCCTCGCCCGAGATATACAGGCATTTGACGCCGTGGCGGGCGAAGGAGGCTGCGGCTTGCAACAGCAGGGTGGATTTGCCGATGCCGGGATCGCCGCCGACAAGGATGGCCGAGGCGGGAACAAGGCCGCCGCCGAGCACGCGGTCTAATTCATCTATCCCGGATGAGGCGCGCGGTGGGGCCTCGCCTATGGTGGCAAGGTCGGTCAGGTGGATGGCGCGGCCCTTGGCGCCCAGCGATTTCGGGCCGGAGGACAGCGGGGCTTCCTCGATCAGGGTGTTCCACGCGCCGCAAGCCTCGCATTTGCCGATCCATTTGCGGTGTGCGGCACCGCAGGCGGTGCAGGTGAAGCTGGGGGAGTTCTTGCTCATACCGGTTCATTGCCCGGAAATGCCGGACGGCTCAAGATGTTTCCGTTTTGTGCGAGATCAGCAGCGAGGTCAGGACGCAGCCGGTGAACAGGTACAGCCCCCAGCCTGTCTCGATGGTGACGTAACCCGCCCCCTTGGCGATGACGATGTATAGGGCGATCAGAAAGATGTCGGCCATTGCCAGTTTGCCGATCAGGTGCAGCGCGGGCAGGGTCTGGCGCGACAGCAGACCGAAGTGGATTAGCGCAAGGCCAAGGGTTTTGGCAAAGGGCGCGAAGATGGCGAAGAACGTCACCAGCAGTGCCAAGGCCGGGTCAGAGGCCCAGAGTGATTGCAGCCCGGTGATCACCGAGATTTCGTCCATGCCGAAAATCGGCAGCAGGGCGGCGCGCAGCAGGGGGGCGAACCACGCGACGGGGAACAGGATCAGCAAGGCGAGGTTGGCGTATTTCACAACAGGGCCAGCCCCAGCAGGATCGCAGCGAGGGGCAGTGAGAAGGCGAAGCCCGCGTAACTGTAGCCCAAGGCTCCGATGATGCCGCCGATCAGGAACGTCGCCAGCAATTGCAGCAGGATCGCCAGCTTGGCGCGGTCGGCGCGGGTGGCGGTGTGGAAGACGCGGCCATAGGCGGCACGACCCAGCTCGATGCCGACATCGGTGATCATGCCGGTGGCATGGGTGGTGCGGATGCGGGCGTAAGAGATCTTGGTGATGGTGGCGTTTTGAAACCCCATGATGAACGAAAGCAGGCCAAGGCCCAGTGTCTGCGCCAGCGCCGGTGCCAGATCGGCGGCGCCAAGCCCGGCCAGCGCCACCAGAAGCCCACCTTGCAGCCCGATCGGGATGGCATATTGCCGGGTTGGCCGGTGGTCGCGCGCCCAGTTGATTGTCAGCGCCGAAGCCGCCGCCCCCAGCACAAACAGCGTGATCGCCAGCAGGCTTTGCCCGACCAGCGCCAGATTTTGCAGCACGATGTTATCAGCCAGCGCCGACAGATAGCCGGTCATATGCGAAGTATAGCTGCCCAGCAGAATGAAGCCGCCGGCATTCGCAGCCCCGGCAATGGCGGCAAGGATGGTGGCCAGCGCACGATCCGATGCCTTGGCGCGGCGGTGCGCGGTGATCAGGCGCAGACCGCGCAGCGCCGAAGACTTCGGGCCGACGGGCTTGGTGGAAAAAATCTTTGGTGGGCGGGACATTGCGGCTTTCCAGCGGTTTCGCCCAGTGTTGCGCCCCAGCCCGCCAGACGCAAGGGCGGCTATTTCGACGGCTTCGGCAGCGCCACCACATTGGCGTCGCGATGATCTTCGCGGTGATCCTCCAGATCGAAATCATAGCCCAGCGTCGGCAGGATTTCCTTGAGATCCGCCTCCAGCCGTTTCAACTGGGTTTGGGCCTGCAGTTCTTCGGCCTGTATGTCGCCCAGCCAACGGCGGAGTTCATCGCAGGTGCGGCGCGCAATCGCCAGCTTGTCGGTCAGTTGCTGCACTTCTTCTTGCCGCTGCCGCAGAAAGCCCTTGGCACGGGCGACCTTTTCATCGGAATAGCCGCGCGCAAGGTCACGGGTTTCCACGCTCATCTGCGCGGCCAGTTGCAGCAGCTCCGGTTCAAGATGCTGGAAATCCGGGTGCGCGCGCAGATGCTCCATGCGGGCGCGCATCGATTCAAATTCACCCGACAGTGCAAACACCCCGGCGCGGTCGGCGGCATGGGCGTGGCGGTAGGCCTGCGCCACGTCCTGCATCCCCATCGCAAAGCTGCGGTGGCTGCGCTCCAGCCGGGCCATGCGGGTATTGGCGGGCAGAAAGAAGGTCATCATCGCCAGCACCAGCGTCAACCCGATTTGCAGCCACATGCCGGCGTTCGGCACGGCTTGGCCACCGAAGAACAGCGCAATCTGCGGCCAAGGGATTTGCCCGAGGGCGGCAGCAGCGGTGGCAAGCGCCACGCCTGCGGCCAGCATCACGATGATCGCCTGCGCCACAGACTGCACCCCCGCCTGTGTCACGCGCAGGGTTTCCCGCCAATTCACCGCCATACCAATTCCTCCGACCATCCGGTCTTAATCGTTCCGCATGAACCCTTCCGAGTTGCCACAAATTTTGCAAACATTTTCCTTGATCCGCAGGGGGTTAGCGATCAAAGTCTTGGGGGTAAGCCGTGTTGTTTCGCCGGTGGAAACAATGTCGCAACCCCTGCGGGAAAACTTTGTGCAATTGTGGTGGGGTGCCAAAATGGGCGAATCTGTGAACGGGCTAGGGCCGGTCCAGCAGGTAGATCTGATAGCCCATCACCGCCGCGCAAAGCAGGGTGGCGAGGAAGGTCACAAACACCAGCCAGTGCGCCCAACGCGGCAAACCGCTGCTGCGCCACAGCTCGCGCAGCCAGTCTTGCAGCACATAGCCATAGGTAAACAGCGTGATGGTGGCATTGGCGGCGCGGATCGCGGGGTCTGTTGGCTGCCACGGCGCCAGCAGCCACAGCGTCAGCAGGCTGCCGGTGATCACTTGCACCCAAGCCCGGATGCGGTCATCGCTGCGCTGGGCAAGGCTGGCATAGCCTGCAAGCGCAATCGTGGCTGGCAGCAGAATCAACAGCCAGCTCAGCGCGGTGTTCAGCTGCCAGATCAGATTGGTAAAGCGCGCAGGGTCGAACAGCAGCGTCATCGCACGCTTTCAATCGGCCCTTCGGCACGGCCATGGATGAACTGTTGCAGGTAGGGATCGGCGGCGGTGTCCATCTCGGCGACCGGGCCGGTCCAGCGGATCAACCCATCGTGCAGCATCGCCACCTGATCGGCGATGGCGCGCACCGACGACATGTCATGCGTGATCGTCATCGCGGTTGCGCCCATTTCGGTGACGATTTCGCGGATCAATTCATTGATGACGCCCGACATGATCGGGTCCAGTCCGGTGGTGGGTTCGTCGAAAAAGATGATTTCAGGCTCGGCGGCGATGGCGCGGGCGAGGCCGACGCGCTTTTGCATGCCGCCCGACAGCTCCGCCGGGTAAAGATCAGCGGTTTCGGGTTTCAGCCCGACCCGGCGCAGTTTTTCCACCGCGATTTCATGGGCTTCGGCCTTGGGGCGTTTGGTGTGGCCGCGCATCAGCCGGAAGGCGACGTTTTCCCAGACCTTGAGGCTGTCAAACAGCGCGCCGCCTTGGAAGAGCATGCCGAAACGGGCCAGGAAGGCATCACGCTCGGTCTCGCGCACATCGACGCCATCAAGGGTGATGCGGCCGGAATCGGGGGTGACAAGGCCGAGGATGGATTTCAGCAGCACCGATTTGCCGGTGCCGGAACCGCCGATGACGACCATGCTTTGGCCGCGCGGAATCGTCAGGTTGATGCCGCGCAACACGCGGTTCTTGCCGAAGGCCTTGGTGACTTGTGAAAGCTCGATCATGATCCGAACATCACCGAGGTCAGCACGAAGTTGGCGGCCAGAATCAGGATCGAGGCGGCGGCGACGGCGTTCTTGGTGGCCCCGCCCACGCCTTGCGCGCCGCGACCGGAATTCATCCCGTAATAGCAGCCGATCAGCGTGGCGATGAAGCCGAACACCGCGCCCTTGATCAGGGATGACACCACGTCGGCGGTTTCCAGAAAGTCGATGGTGTTCTTGATGTAGCTGGCGCGGTTGAAGCCGAGTTGTTCGGTTGACACCAGAAATCCGCCCATGATGCCGATGATATCGCCGATGCCGACCAGCAGCGGCACGGTCAGAAAACCCGCCAGAACGCGCGGAACGGTCAGGTATTTCATCGGATGGGTCGATAGCGTGACCAAGGCGTCGATCTGTTCGGTCACCTTCATGGTGGCAACTTCGGCGGCGATCGAAGAGGTGACGCGGGCGGCGATCATCAGGCCAACCAGCACCGGGCCAAGTTCCCGCACCATGCCGATGGCGACGATCTGCGGCACCACAGCTTCGGCGGAAAAGCGTTGGCCGCCGGCATAGATCTGCAACGCCAGCGCGCCGCCGGTGAAGATGGCGGTGAGACCTACGACCGGCAGCGACAGCCAGCCGACTTGCAGCAGGGCAGTCAGAAATTCGCGGCGGTAGAACGGCGGGCGGACGATATGCGACAGGGTGCTGGCAGCATACAGCGCGATGCGGCCCAAAGCTGCCAAAGCCGCCAAGGTGGCGCGGCCAAGGCTGGCAAGGGCGGCTTCGGGCAGGGCGGTCAGGCTCACGCCGCGCCCTCATAATAGCGGCGGACGTAGCGCGACCCGAGGCTGGTGAGGATTTCATAGCCGATGGTGCCAGCGATATCGGCCAGCTCATCTGCGGATTGATGCGGGCCGATGATATCGAGATAGCGCGGGATTTGCGAAAGGTGGGTGATATCGACGGTGATCAGATCCATCGAGACCCGGCCTACCAGCGGGCAGGGCGTGTCGCCATCCCACAGCACCGCCGCATTCGACAGCGTGCGCGGCAGCCCGTCGGCATAGCCTGCGGCAACGGTGGCAATCACCGAAGGCGCATCGGCGGTCCAGGCGCAGGAATAGCCGACCGGTTCACCCGCCGCGACCTCGCGGGTCTGGATCACCGGCAGCGACAGCGTGATTGCCGGGCGCGCCGCCTCGTAGGGGCGGCCCCCATAAAGGCCGATGCCGGGGCGGGTCAGATCGAAGTGGTACTTCGGCCCGAGCAGAATACCCCCGGTGGCGGCAAGACTGCGCGGCACGCCGGTGCCGTTGGTCATCGCCAGAAAGCTGGCCAACTGGGTTTCGTTCAAGCCGTGATCTGGATCATCGGCGCAGGCGAGATGCGACATCAGCAGTTCCGGCCCCGCCTCCAGCACGAAGGGGGCAATCGCCTCCCATTCGGTTTCTTCCATGCCCAAACGGTTCATGCCGGTATCAAGCTGCACGCCAAATGGCTGGCCGGGCAGCGATTCGAGATGGCGGGTGACCTGATCGAGGCTGTTCAGCATCGGCGTCAGGTCCAGATCGCCGATCATGTCGGTGTCGCCCGCCATGTGCCCCGACAGGATGCAGATCTGCGGGCCTTGCCCCAGCACTTGCCGCAGCGTGGCGCCTTCTTCGGCCACGGCGACAAAGAACCGCCGCGCGCCCGCTTGCGCCAGTGCCCGGCCAACGCGGGCGATGCCGAGCCCATAGGCATCGGCTTTGACCACCGCAGCGGTTTGCACCCCCGAAGCGGAGGCTTTATCCAAGGCGCGCCAGTTGGCGGCGATGGCGTCGAGGTCGATGGAGAGAGTTGCTGTAGCCATAGCCCGGTTTTGACAGGGCGGCGCGCGGGGTCAAGGGGGAATTCTTGGCTCTGGTGCAGTCTCGGGGGCCATCGAGGCCCCGCTCGACCGCGCTGACGCGGATTTTTGCCGAAAGCCGGGGTTTGCGGCGGCGGCGGGCGCGCGCCGCGCGGGAGTATTTTTGCCAAGATGAAGTGGGGGGATTGGGTGCGAGGTAGGGTGTGTGAAAGCCCGGTCTCGCGGCAGCGAAGACCGGGCGTCACGCACCGCCGGGTCAGCGGCCCAGGGCGCGGTCGAGGTGGGTATAGCCGCCGTCGACAAACAGCCATTGGCCGGTGGTATGGGCGCTGCGCGGCGAAAGCGCGAAGACAGCGGTGGCGGCGATTTCGGCGGCTTCGGTCATCCGGCCACCCAGTGGGATGCGGGCGGTGATTTTGGCTTTTTGTGCCGCAGGGTCGGGGAAGCTTTGCAACCAGCTTTCATACATTGGCGTCAGCACTTCGGCCGGGATCACCGCGTTGACCCGCACGCCCCAAGGTGCCAGCGCCGCCGCCCATTCCCGCGTCAGCCCCAGTTGTGCCGCCTTGGCCGCCACATAGGCCGAGGTCGTGCCTTGTCCGGTCACTGCGGTTTTCGACGAGATATTGACGATTGCACCGCAGGCTGCTTTCAGATCTGCTTGCAGCAGATGCGCCAGCGTATAGTAGTGCAGAAGGTTCTGATCGAGCGAGGCGCGGAAGGCCGCGGGTCCGGCATCAAGCCCGACGCCGTCATTGGTGCCGGCGTTATTGACCAGCCCGTAGACCTGCCCCCAGCGCGCCTGCACCTGCGCCACCGCGCGGCGGCAATCCTCATCTTGCGACAGATCGGCCTGCACCCATCCGGCGCGCGGGCTGGTGGCGGTGAGCCGGTTCAGGAACGCAGCCTCGGGGGGGCGGCGGGCGAGGATCACCGGCACGGCGCCTTCGGCGGCAAGGGTTTCCGAGATGGCAGCACCTATGCCGGCACCGCCGCCGGTGACGATGATCACTTTGTCTTGCAGGCCGAGGTCCATGGTCGCTCTCTTTGCTGGGGGCTGCGACATGCTGGCCAAGGAATTGCCGCTTGCCAAGGGGGATCGTGGCTTGTGCCGCCCTGCGCGCTGCGCCACCCTGCGGCGAAATCGAAGGAGCCTATGATGGCAGAGCACTCTCACGACGCCGCAGGGCCTGGGCTGGATTTTGACATCATGCTGACCGGGCTGACCATTCTTGGCCTCGCGGTGGCGCTGCTGGATCGCTTTGTGCAACCCTTGCCTGCGGTTTGGCCGCAAGTGGGGCTGGGGCTGGCGTTTCTGGCCGGGGGGGGTCCGGCGGGGATTTCGGCACTGCGCGAGTTGTTCGGGCGCGGGCGGCTGGATATTGATCTGCTGATGGTGATCGCGGCGGTGGCGGCGGCGGCGGTGGGGGCGGCGCTGGAAGGCGCGGTGTTGCTGGCGTTGTTCTCACTGTCGGGCACGCTGGAGCATCGCGCCATGGGCAAGGCGCGCCGCGCGGTCGAGGCGTTGATGGCGTTGCGCCCCGATACGGCGCTGCGCCTGCGCGCCGATGGCAGCACCGAAGAGGTACAGGTGGCGGTGCTGGCGGTGGGCGACCGGCTGGTGCTGCGCCCCGGTGCGCGGGTGCCGGTGGATGGCCGGGTGATCGAGGGAACTGGGTCGGTCGATGAAAGCACCATCACTGGCGAGTCTTTGCCGGTGCACAAAGACCCCGGCGACAATCTGCACGAGGCGACGGTGAATCTGCATGGCGTGCTTTACATGCAGGTGATGCGGTCTTTGGCGGAAAGCACGGTGGCGCGGATGATCGCTTTGGTCACCGAGGCGCAGGCGATGAAAGCGCCGTCGGAGCGGTTCTCGGAATGGTTTGGCGCGCGCTATACGGTGGCGGTGCTGGTCGGGTCGGTGGTGGTGTTCGCGGTGTTTTATGGGCTGATCGGCTATGATCTGCAGCATGCGCTCTATCATGCGGCGACCTTGTTGGTGGCCGCGAGCCCCTGTGCGGTGGTGATTTCGGTTCCGGCGGCGATCTTGTCGGCGCTGTCTTCGGCGGCGCGGGGGGGCGTGTTGTTCAAGGGCGGGGCTGCGCTGGAGATGCTGGCCGAAGTGCGCGCCTTTGCGTTTGACAAGACCGGCACGCTGACCTCGGGGCGGGCGGAGGTGACGCAGGTGGTGGTGCTGGATGGCATCGCGGAAGACGACATGCTGGCGCTGTTGGCGGGGATCGAGGCGCATTCCGAGCATCACATTGCGGGGGCGGTGCTGCGGCAGGCGTTGCGGCAGGGGGTGAGCCCGGTTGCTGTCGGCGCTGTGAAGGCCTGGCCGAGCGAGGGCATTACCGGCGAGGATGCGCTGGGGCCGGTCTGGGCCGGCAACGAGCGGATGGTGGCGCGGATGGGCGCGGATAGGGCGCATCCGGGGCTGGCCACCTTGCATGGTGGCGCGCAGACGGTGGTGCATCTGGGGCGGGGAGCGCAGCTGCTGGGGGCGGTGGCGGTGGCGGACACGCCGCGGCAGACGGCGGCGGCGGGGATTGCGGCCTTGCGTGCCGCCGGGGTGCAGGAGGTGGTGATGATGACCGGCGACCGCCGCGAGGTTGCCATGCGGATCGGGGCGGAGTTGGGGATCAGGGACTCGGAAATCCATGCCGGGTTGCTGCCCGCCGACAAGGTGAAGCTGGTTGATGATCTGGCAGCGAAGGGGCGGGTGGCCTTCGTGGGCGACGGTGTCAACGATGCTGCGGCCTTGGCGCGGGCGGATGTCGGCATTGCGATGGGGGCGGCGGGCAGCGAGGTGGCGTTGCAGGCCGCCGAGGTGGCGCTGTTGTCAGAGGATATGCAGCGGCTGGCGCTGGCGCACCGGCTGGCGCGGCGGACGGCGCGGATCATCAAGCAGAACCTGATATTTTCCATCGGTGCGATGGTGGTGCTGGTGATCGCGGGTCTGTTCTTTGCGCTGCCCTTGCCGCTGGCGGTGATCGGGCATGAGGGCGGCACCTTGCTGGTGGTGCTGAACGGGCTGCGGCTGCTGCGCGATCCGATCCGGGTGATCTGATGGGTGTGTCCGCGTGTGGACAGTGGGGATTAGTGTTGTTTGGCAGTGGGTTGTGCGAGGGTGTTCAGGACTTGTTAAGGTTTGACGAGACTTTCCGCGTAGGGCCGAACCGCAAGAAAACGCTCCGGGGGAGCGTTTTTCGGGTCGTTGTTCATAAGGCCAAGGGCCGTTGAACAAGGGAGTTCATGCCGCAAACAATCGTTTGAAAATCGGGGCGCGGCTGCCTGGGCTGGCGCGGAAACGCGCCTGCCGCGGGCAGGCAGGCGCGACCCGATTTGTCGCGTGACAAATCGGGTAAAGTGGGCCTTTTCTTGAAGCCAGTGTTTTTATCCATAGAGCCGCTTCGCCAGCAGCCGGGTGCTGGCGGCGGCGTCCTGCGCGGCGATGGCGCGGGCGAGGTCGGGGTCTTGCGAGAGTCTGCGGGCGATGTCGCGCAGACGATCCGTCAGTGCGATATTGGCGCGGGATTCTGCCACCGGGTCCAGCCCGGCATGGTCGGGGAAGGTGTCAAAATAGATCACGCCATCATAGCCCGCGCGATCCAGCGCCACGAAAAGCTCAAGCGTTTGAATGGGATGCACGGTGCCTGCCATCAGCCCATCGTCGCGCTTGCCGTAGCCGTCATTCAGATGCACGCCCAAGATCCGGCTGTGCCGGGCGGCAAGCGTGGCGGCATAGGCGGGCATCTCGCCCGCGTAAAGCACATGCGCGAAATCCAAGGTCACGCCGGTATTGGCGCGGTTCACCTCGCGCAGCGCCAGCAGGGTGGTGGCCATATCGGGCATCAGCGCGAAGGCGCGTGGCTCATCCGGCTTGTATTCAATGGCGATGTCGAGACCGGGGTTATGATCGGCCACCTCGGCAATCGCGGCAAGGCTGTCTTCCCAGGCGCGGGCGTAATCCATCTGGAAGGAATAGTCGTAGCCGTCCTGCCCCATCCACAGCGTCATCAGCCGCCCGCCCATTTCGGCGCAGGCATCAAGGCCGCGCTTGGTCAGATCAATCGCGGCGGCACGCATGGCGCGGTCGGGGTGGGTGAAAGCGCCCAGCTTGAAACCGGCCTCGGTGTAGTAGCGCATCGCAAGGCCGTTCAGCACCATGCCCTGATCGGCCAGCATCCGGCCCAGTTGCGCCGGGCTGTGCGCCTCGAAATGATCGGGGAAGTTCAGGTCGGCGGCATCCAGCCCGCCAACCCGGCCCGCGCCTGCGATCATCTCGGCCACCGAGCCGCCCTTGACCTTGAAGGCGTTCAGACGGGTGGCGTAGCGGGGGGCGTTGGGCAGGGTCATGCGGCCTCGGGGATTGGGTCAGGGGTTGAAATATTCCGGGTGGCTGCGTTCGAGCGGCTCCAGATAGCTGATCAGCTGGCGCAGGTGATGGCGCAGCGCCACACGGGCGGCGGCGGGGTCGTGTGCTTCGAGCGCCAACAGAATCGCGCGGTGTTCCTCCAGCGTGGCTTCGCCCCGGCCTTCAATCGGCAGCAATAGCTGGCGGGCGCGGTTGACATGCGCCCAAGCGGTATCGGCGACGGTGGAAAGTTTGCGGTAGCCGGTGAAGTTGCGGATCAGCTCGTGCATTTCACCATCAAGCTGATGAAAGCCTGCACTATCGCCGTCGGCCAGCAGGGCGGCCTGCACGGTGATGTTGCGGCGCAGTTGCACCAGTTGATCTTCAGTGATTTTTTCGGCCACCAGTTCAATGGCTTGCAGTTCGATCGCTTCGCGCAGGAAAGCGCCTTCGCGGATTTCGACCATGGAAAACCGTGCGACGTAAGTGCCAGCCTGCGGCACCACATCAACCAGCCCTTCGGCGGCCAGACGCGCCACCGCATCGGAAACCGGGCTGCGCGAGACGCCCAGTTGCTGGCAAATCTCGGGCTTGCGCAGGATTTCACCGGGCTTATACGCCAGCGACAGGATCGCCTGCCGCAGCGTCTGATAGACGCGCTGGCCCAAAGAACCGCTGAACTGATCCAGCGGGGCAAGCTTGGCGGAGGGTGGGGCGGCATGTAACATTCTAACATGTTAGCGGAAGCCCGCGCGCGGATCAAGAAACAGCGTGCAGCGGGCTGGACCTTGTGCGGTGGGCTGCATAGCTTGCCTGCAAAGGAGAGTTTTCATGAATGCTTTGCTGACCCCGTGGACGACCGAGTTCGGCCTGCCGCCGTTTGCTGCGATCTCGGACACGGATTTTGCCCCGGCGTTTGACGCGGCTTTGGCAGAGGCGCGGGCGCATATCGCAGCGATTGCCGGGCAGGCGGAGGCCCCCGATTTTGCCAATACCATCGAGGCGCTGGAGCTGGCCGAGGCGCTGTTGGATCGGGTGTCAGGCGTGTTTTACAATCTGGCCGGGGCCGACAGCACCGAGGCGCGCGAGGCGTTGCAGCGCGATCTGGCCCCGAAGATGAGCGCGTTTGCGTCCGAAGTGACCAACAACGCGGCGCTGTTCGGGCGGATTGAGGCGCTGTGGCAGGGGCGCGATGGTTTGGGGCTAAGTCTGGAACAACTGCGGGTGCTGACGCTGTATCGGCAGATGTTCGTGCGGTCGGGGGCGCTGTTGCAGGGCGATCAGGCGGCGCGGCTGACGGCGGTGAAATCGCGGCTGGCGGTGCTGGGCACGAAGTTCAGCCAGAACCTGCTGGCGGATGAACGGGCGTGGTTCATGGAGCTGAGCGAGGCCGATCTGGAAGGCCTGCCGGATTTCGTGGTGGCCTCGGCGCGCACGGCAGGGGTGGAGAAGGGCGTGGCGGGGCCGGTGGTGACGCTGAGCCGGTCGCTGATTGTGCCGTTCTTGCAGTTCAGCCCGCGCCGGGCGTTGCGGCAAAAGGCGTTTGAGGCCTGGGGCCTGCGTGGGGCGAATGGTGGGGCCACTGATAACCGTGGCGTTGCGGCGGAAATTCTGGCGTTGCGGGCGGAACGGGCGCAGCTTTTGGGCTATGCCAGCTTTGCAGATTATAAGCTGGAGCCTGAAATGGCGAAAACTCCGGCGGCGGTGCGCGAATTGCTGATGCGGGTGTGGGCGCCTGCCAAGCGCAAGGCGATGGCAGATGCGGCGGTGCTGGAGGCGATGCTGCATGCAGATGGCATCGCTGGGCCGTTGGAGCCATGGGACTGGCGCTATTATTCCGAAAAGCGGCGGCTGGCGGAGCATGATCTGGATGAGGCGGCGCTGAAACCCTATCTGTCGCTGGATGCGATGCTGGCAGCGCAGTTTGATTGCGCCAACCGGCTGTTCGGGCTGGAGTTTCGCGCGCTGGACACCCCGCTTTATCATGCCGATGCAAGGGCTTGGGAGGTGACGCGGCGTGGCGCGCATGTGGCGGTGTTCATCGGTGATTACTTTGCGCGCGGCTCGAAACGCTCGGGGGCGTGGTGTTCAGCGATGCGGTCGCAACGCAAACTGGGGGGCGAACAAAGCCCCATCGTGGTGAATGTGTGCAACTTCGCCAAGGGCGATCCGGCGCTGCTGTCCTATGACGATGCCCGCACGCTGTTCCATGAATTTGGCCATGCGCTGCATCAGATGCTGTCGAATGTGACCTATGGCTTCATCTCGGGCACCTCGGTGGCGCGTGATTTCGTCGAACTGCCCAGCCAGCTTTACGAACATTGGCTGGAGGTGCCGGAGGTGTTGGAAAAACACGCGCGGCATTGGCAGAGCGGGGCTGCGATGCCCGCCGATATGCTGCAACGGCTGCTGGCGGCGGGCACTTACGATCAGGGCTTTGCTACGGTGGAGTTCATCGGCTCGGCACTGGTCGATCTGGCGTTTCATGAAGGTGCGGCCCCGGCAGACCCGATGCAGAAACAGGCCGAAGTGCTGGAGGCCATCGGCATGCCGCGCGCGATCCGGATGCGCCACGCCACGCCGCATTTCGCGCATGTGTTTTCCGGCGACGGCTATTCCAGCGGTTATTACAGCTACATGTGGTCGGAAGTGATGGATGCCGATGCCTTCGCCGCGTTTGAAGAGGCGGGGGATGCGTTTGATCCAGAGGTGGCGGCGCGGCTGGAGCAGTTTATCCTGTCGGCGGGCGGTTCAGAAGAGCCGGACCAGCTTTATACCAAATTCCGTGGCAAGATGCCGGGGGTGGAACCGTTGTTGAAGGGCCGGGGTTTGCTGGAAGAGGTTTAAGCGGCAGGGGGCGTGGCGACACGCCCCCCTGATTTCACAGCCATTTCTCGTAATCGCTGACCAGCAGATGCGTGGGGGCGACGTCTTCGTCAATCTCGGCAAAGCGGCCAATCGGTTCGCGGAAGACGTTGTCGGTGACGTCGTCGTTGACGGTGGACACCTCGCCGATCAGCACGTCGCCGCCTTCGCCCCAGAAGGCGTGCCAATCGCCCGGCATCAGGGTGACGCTTTCGCCGGGGGCGAGTTTCAGCTTGTCGCCGGGCTTGTAGGGGCGATCGATGCCGTCGCAGCGCACCAGCCCGCCCCGGTCGGCGGCGAAGTTGCCGTGATCGTCGGACCCAAACAGTTCGACCACCAGCGTGGCCCCGCCGCGGTTGATGATGTCTTCGGCCTTGATGACATGGGTGTGCATCGGGGAAAGCTGATCCTGCCGCGAAATCAACAGCTTTTCGGCATAACACATGCCGCCGCCGCGTTGCAGATCGGCCAGCGAGCCGTTGCGCAGGGTGAACAGGAACAGGCCCAGATCATCAAAGCGGCCCTGACCGTAATCGGTGATATCCCAGCCGCAGCGCCCCTCGATGACGCGGCGGGCGATGCTGGCCTTGGCCTTGAATTCATCGGGCGACCAATAGGCGAAGGGTGGCAGCACAAAGCCGTAATGGCGGATCATCTCATCCGCAGCGGCCATGATGTCATTGATGCGTGAGCGTTTCATTGGCGATCTCTCCCTAGCGTTCGGGCGGCAGTATAGCGTTGGTGTTAGCGTAAACAACCGGGATGCAGCGGGTGGAAACCGTGCGGTTTCCGGGACCGGTTTCCGCGCGGAAATCGGGCTACGACAGGCGGCGGATCGGTTCGTTTTTGCAGAAGATCATGCGTGTCGGGCAGCCCAAGCCCGCACCGCATCGCCAAAGGCGGTGAACAACGGCCGCGACACCGGGTCGTTGGTTGCGTTCCATTCCGGGTGCCATTGCACCGACAGGGTAAAACCGGGCGCATCGGCGACATAGATCGCTTCGGGGGTGCCGTCTGGCGCATAGCCGTCGATGACGATGCGGCTGCCCGGCCGGGCGATGCCTTGGCCGTGCAGGGTGTTGGTCATCACCTCGGGCGCGCCCAGCAGGCGGTGGAACACGCCGCCTTCGGCAAAGCGGACGGCGTGGCGGGGGGCGAATTGCTCCTCGATCACCGCGTCGGGCGGCATGCGGTGGTTCATCCGGCCCGGCAGATCGCGGATTTCGGGGTGCAGGCTGCCGCCCATCGCGACGTTCACCTCTTGAAAGCCGCGACAGATGCCCAAGAAGGGCTGGCCGCTTTCGACACAGGCGCGGATCAGCGGCAGGGTGATGGCGTCGCGGTTGCGGTCAAATTCGCCATGCGCGGGGGTTTCGGCTTCGCCATATTCGGCGGGGTGGACGTTGGGGCGACCGCCGGTCAGCAGAAAGCCGTCGCAGATCGCCAGCAGGTCGGCCACCGAGACAAAGCGCGGGTCGGTCGGCACGATCAGGGGCACGCAATCCGCCACCTCGGCCACGGCGGACGAGTTGATATGCCCCGTCGCATGCACCGCATAGCGGTCATTCATCAGGTAAGAGTTGCCGATGATGCCCACGGTGGGGCGGCGGGAGGGGTGGGGCATGGCGGAGCCTTTATCGCGGATTGCCCCCATCCTAACAGCCGATGCCGCAAGATGAAGGGGGAAACGCCGTCAGAGCGGCGCTTTGCGGTGCAACAGGCCCTGCGCTTGCAGATCTGCCCAAAGCGCGGGCGGGATGCGGGCTTTGGCGGCGGCAAGATTGCTGTCAATCTCGGCCACGCCTTGCCCGCCGGGGATCACCGATACCACCGCCGGATGGCGCAGCGGGAACTGGAAGGCGGCATCGACAAGGCGGGTGCCGTGCCGGGCGCAAATCGTTTGAAGTGCTGCGGTGCGGGTCAGGATGGCTTCGGGGGCGGGGTCGTAGTTGTAGAACGCGCCGGGTTTCGGGCCGGTGGCGAGGATGCCGGAGTTATACGGGCCGCCGATGATGATGCCCGCGCCGCGTTGTTCGGCCATGGGCAGGAAGCTTTCCAGCGCCTCTTGCTCCAGCAGGGTATAGCGGCCCGCCAGCAGGAACAGATCGAAATCGCCGCGTTCGAGCAGCCATTGGCACGGCTGCCATTCGTTTATTCCGGCACCGAAGGCCTTGATGGTGCCCTGATCGCGCAGATCGAGCAGGGCGCGGTAGCCGCCGGCCATGAAATCGTGCAGGCGGGCGGTCAGCGCGGTGGCGGTCTTGTGGTTAAAGAGGTCCAGATCATGCGCATAAAGGATGTCGATGCGGTCCAGCCCCAGCCGTTCCAGCGAGGCCTCAAGGCTGCGCATCACGCCGTCGTAGGAATAGTCGTAAACCTCGTTGCGGGCGGGCACGTCGAACCATTTGCCGAAGCCGTCGCGCTGATCGGGTTTGCAGACGCGCAGCAAGCGGCCAATTTTTGATGAGATCACATAGCTGTCGCGCGGTTTATCGCGCAGGAAATGGTTCAGCCGGGTTTCCGACAGGCCTAAGCCATAAAGCGGTGCTGTATCAAAATAGCGCACGCCGCCATCCCAGGCGCGGGTCAGCACGGATTGCGCCTCGGCCTCGGAAATCGCGCGGTAGAGGTTGCCCAGCGGGGCCGCGCCGAAGCCGAGTTCGGTGAAATCCAGCCCGCCGTTGCCCAACCGATCCCAGTGCCTGACCTGCATCTTTGCCTCCGCATTTCACTGACATGCTAGTATGTTCTGCCTTCCCGGCCAATGGTTTTCGCGCTAGCCTCGCTCAAAACGGGAGGGACTATGGTGCGGTTTCAACGGGTGTTCGGCGACAAGAAGCCAGTGATTGCGATGGTGCATCTGGGGGCGATGCCAGGGACGCCGCTGCATGATCCAGAGGCGGGAGTAGAAGGTATTCTGCGCGGGGCCGAGGCTGATCTGGCGGCGTTGCAGGCGGCGGGTGTCGATGCGGTGATGTTCGGCAATGAGAACGACCGCCCCTATGAGCTGCGAGTTGATACCGCCAGCACCGCGACGATGGCCTATGTGATCGGCCGGTTGCGTGGCCAGATCACCGTGCCGTTCGGGGTGAATGTGCTGTGGGACCCGATGGCGACGATGGCGCTGGCAGCGGCCACCGGGGCTGCGTTTGTGCGCGAGATTTTCACCGGCACCTATGCCAGCGATATGGGGGTCTGGGCACCCGATGCGGGGGCGGCGCTGCGCTATGGTCAGCGGATCGGCGCGGGCGGGGTTGCGAAATTGTATAATGTTTCGGCAGAGTTCGCAGGCTCTCTTGATCCTCGGTCTTTGCCGGACCGGGCGCGGTCGGCGGTGTTTTCCTCGATCCCCGATGCGGTGCTGGTGTCGGGCGCGATCACTGGCGAGGCGGCGCGGATGGTTGATCTGGAGGCGGTGAAACGGGTGCTGCCGACAACGCCGGTGCTGGCGAATACCGGGGTGAAACATGCCACGGTCGCCGATGTGTTCCGGGTGGCGGATGGCTGCATCGTCGGGTCTGCGCTGAAGGTCGGTGGCGATACCTGGGCTGCGGTGGATGCTGACCGCGCCCGCGATTTCATGGACCGCGTGCGCGCGATCAGGGGGGCGTGATGCGCGATCTTGTCACGGAGCTGATGCTGATCCCCGGTCTGTCGGGGTATGAGGACCGGGTGGCGGGCTGCATCGCCGGGCATCTGGACGCGATGGGCATCGCGCATCGGTCAGACCGGCTGGGCAACTTGATAGCCAGCTTTCCCGGTGATCCGGCGGCACCGGTGGTGATGGTGTTCACCCATATGGACCAGCTGGGATTCGTCGTGCGCAAGGTCGAAGAGAGCGGTCTGATCCGGCTGGAGCGGTTGGGCGGCGTGCCGGAACGCGCGCTTGCTGCGCAGGCGGTGCTGATCTGCACCAATCAGGGCGATCTGCCGGGGGTGATTGCCAACAAGAGCCATCACGCCACCACGCCCGAAGAAAAATACCGGGTGGTGCCGTATCAGGAACTTTATGTCGATGCGGGTTTTGGCTCCAAGGCCGAGGCCGAAGCGGCGGGGGTGCAGATCGGCTGCCCGGTGGTCTATCTGCCGCGCGTGCTGGCGCTGGCGGGCAACCGGCTGGCCGGCACCTCGGTCGATGATCGGGCGGGCTGTGCGGCGCTGCTGGCTTTGGCGCAGCGGCTGCGGCTGCGTGAGGACGGGCCGACGGTGCATCTGGTCTGGTCGGTGCAAGAGGAATACAACCTGCGCGGCGTGCTGCCAGCGGCGACGGCTTGCGCGCCGGATATTGCCTTGCAGATTGATCTGCTGCTGGCCTGCGATACCCCCGATATGGCGGTGCGTGGCGAGGTGACGATGGGCGGCGGGCCGGGGATTTCGCTGTATTCGTTTCATGGCCGGGGCACGCTGAACGGGGTGATCCCGCATCCGGCACTGGTGCGGCTGATGGAGTCGGCGGCGCTGACCTGCGGGCTGCCGCTGCAACGATCCGCCCATACCGGCGCGCTGACCGATCTGTCTTATATCCAGTTCATGGGCAGCGAAGGCGTGGCTTGTCTGGATGTCGGCTTCCCGATGCGTTACACGCATTCTGCGCTGGAAGTATTTGATCTGGATGATATTTCTGGAATGGTCGATGTATTGGTGGAAGCGCTGTCGCAGATCGGGCCGGGGTTTGATCTGTCGCGGAGGCCGCGATGACCTATACACTCGGCGTCGATATCGGCACCTTTGAAACCAAAGGCGTGTTGGTGGATGCAGTGGGTCGGATCGGGGCGCAGGCAAGCCGGGCGCACAAGATGATCGTGCCGCGACCGGGCTGGGCCGAACATCGCGCCGAAGAGGATTGGTGGGATGATTTTGTTTTTGTTACCAAGGCATTGCTGGCAGAATCTCAGGTAAAACCTGAAGAGATCGCGGCGGTGGCCTGCTCGGCCATCGGGCCCTGCATGCTGCCGTTGGATGCGGCGGGCAAGCCGTTGATGAATGCCGTGCTTTATGGCGTGGACACGCGGGCGTCGGCGCAGATTGCTGAATTGAACGCGCAGATCGGGCCAGAGGTGATCCTGGCCCGCTGCGGCAATGCGCTGACCTCGCAATCGGTCGGGCCCAAGATCCTGTGGCTGAAACAGCAGCACCCAGAGATCTATGCGCAAACCGCGATGGTGGTTTCGGCGACGCCTTACCTGACGTGGAAGCTGACCGGCGCTTATGTGATGGATCACTATACGGCGGCCAATTTCTCGCCGCTTTATGATGTGAACCGGCTGGAATGGGTGGCAGACCTAGCGCCCGAAATCCTGCCGCTGGAGCGTTTGCCGCGCCTTGCGTGGAGCAGCGAAATCGCCGGCCATGTCACAGCGCAGGCGGCGGCGGAAACCGGGCTGGCCATCGGCACGCCGGTGACGGTGGGCACGATTGATGCGGCGGCCGAAGCAGTATCGGTGGGGGTGAAGGACGCGGGCGACATGATGATGATGTATGGCTCGACCATCTTCATCATTCAGGTGACGGCCGATCCGGTGCGCGATGCCCGGCTGTGGTATGCGCCGTGGCTCTTTCCGGGTCAACACGCCTCGATGGCGGGGCTGGCAACCTCGGGGACGCTGACGCATTGGTTCCGCGATCAGTTTGCGCGCGAGTTGGGCGAGACCGCCTTCGCAGTGCTGACGGCCGAGGCGGCGGCAAGCCCGAAAGGGGCGAAGGGGCTGCTGTGCCTGCCGTATTTCTCGGGTGAACGTACGCCGATCCATGACCCGCAGGCGGTGGGGGCGTTCTTCGGGCTGAACCTGACGCATGGGCGCGGTGATCTCTATCGGGCGGTGCTGGAGGGGATAGCCTGCGGCACGGCGCATGTGATGGAAACTTGCCGCAGTCTGGGGGCCACGCCTGCGCGGGTGCTGGCAGTGGGGGGTGGCACCAGGAACGCGGTCTGGATGCAGGCGACCTCGGATCTGGGTAGCGTGGTGCAAATTGTGGCCGAAAAGACCATCGGGGCCAGCTATGGCGATGCGTTTCTGGCGGCGGTGGCGGTGGGGCGGGTGTTGCCCGACGAAATCGCCGAGTGGAACCCAGTGGCGCGACTGGTGCAGCCGGTGGCGGAACCCGTCTATGCCCGGCAATACCCGCTGTGGCGCAGGCTTTATCAGCAGACCCGCGATATCGCGCAGGGTTTGGGGGGCGGTGATGCAGTTTGAACGCATGCGGCCAGACCAGATCGCTGATGCGATTGCACGCAACCTGCCGGTGCTGTTGCCGATCGGGGTGATGGAGTATCACGGTGCGCATCTGCCCGCCGGGGTGGACCTGCTGGCGGTGACGGAAATCCTCGCCCAACTTGGCGATGCGGTGGTGGTGCTGCCCGCCTTTGCCTACGGCGCGGCCAGCCATGCGGTAGCCGGGCCGGTTGGCACCGGCACGCTGCATATCGAGCCGGGCGTGCTGCTGAGCTTTGCCGAGGGGCTGTTCGCGGCGCTGCTGAAAACCGGGTTTCGCAATGTGGTGGGCGTGATCCATCATCAGACCGAGAATTTCGCGCAAGGCATGCCGACCGATCTGGCGTTCCGGCTGGCGGCACGCAACGCGATCTTCCGGCATCTGGAGGCTGAACGCGGGCCGGGCTGGTGGGGCGATGGCGCGATGAAGGACTATTATGCGCAGCAGGCGGCTGCCGCGGACCCTTTCAACTGGATCCGGGTGGTGCCACTGTTTCCGCCAGACTCGGGCTTTCCGTTCGACCATGCCGGTCTGGGCGAAACCGCGCTGATGCTGGCTTTGGCACCAGAAACCGTGGCAATGGGGCGGGCATCAGAGGGCGGGCACTGGTATACCGAGACGGCATCTCAGGCCACGGCAGACTTGGGCGTGCAAGGCGCAGAGATCGCCTTGAAGCACCTGCGCGGGCAGCTGGGGCTGGCACATCCAGCCGTGAATATCCTGCCAGAATGAAATCAGCGCCTGTCCTGCTGACAAGGGTGCGTGCCAGCACACACCCTACCTCTCACCAAGGCTTCGGTTTCATCTGTCCTTAAATATCCCCGCCGGAGGCACCCACGCCCCCCCTGCTCGAGCCCCGACAAAACCAGCCAGAGGTAGGGTGCGTGGTTAGGGGCGGCGGCCAGCCGACCCGGTCACGCACCGCGGGCCAGCAGGACGTCGATCTCGGGGCGGCTGGGCATCGAGGGCGCCGTGCCGGGGCGGGTGACGGAAATTCCGGCGGTGGCGCAGCCGAAGCGGACCGCCTCGACCACATCGCGACCTTCCGACAGGGCCACTGCAAAGCCGCCGTTGAAGGCATCGCCCGCGCCGGTGGTTTCCACCACGCGGCCCGCCGAAATAACCGGCACATGCACCGAGCGACTGCGGTCGCGGTAAAGCGCACCTTTGTCGCCCAAGGTGATCACCACCGCACCGACGCCCCGCGCCAGCAGCGCGTCGGCGGCTGTTTCGGCCTCGGCGAGCGTGGTAACCGGCAGCCCGGTCAGCGCTTCGGTTTCGGTCTCGTTCGGCGTCACATAATCGCACAGTGCCAGAATATCATCGCCGATGCTGGCGGCGGGGGCGGGGTTGAGGATGGTCGTGACGCCAGCGGCGCGGGCAATTTCCAGCCCGCGTTTGGCGGCGGGGATCGGTTGTTCCAGCTGCGTCACAAAGATCGCGGCAGAGCGGATCAGGTCGGCTTTTTCCTCGACATCCTGCACCGACACCCGGCCAGCGGCCCCCGGCGAGACGATGATGGCGTTGTTGCCGGTGGCGTCTTCGATGAAGATATACGCCGCCCCGGTGTAGCTTTCGGCGTCGATCTTTACCTCGGGCACCACGCCGGCCCTGGCCCATGTCGCGCGGGCGATGTCGGCAAAGGCGTCATCGCCCAGCCGGGTGATGAAGTGGGTCTTGCCCCCGGCCATGGCGGCGGCGACCGATTGGTTCGAGCCCTTTCCGCCCGGCCCTAGTACAAAGGAGTTGCCCAAAATGGTTTCGCCCATTTTCGGTTGGCGGGCGGCGCGATAGGCGGTATCGGCAACAAAAATGCCAAGGATCACAATTGGTTTCATCACTTACGCCTCCGGTGCGATCACGCCCTTGCGGAGCATGAAACAGCCATAGAACCGCCGTTCGCCGGTCTGGATCACCGCATAGGCTTGCCGCGCCATGTCATAGAAGGCGAAGCGTTCGATCGAGATCATCGGGCGCGGGCTGCCTTCGGCGGCGTCGATTTCAGCCTGCACTTCCGCCTGCACCGGCGGGATTTCGGCGGCGGCCCCGACCATTTCCATCCGGCCGGCGAAATCGGCCACGAAAGTATCCAGCGGCATCACCGACAGGATGGCCTGCGCGGCTTCGGCCGAGGTCAGGTTATCCATCCGCAGCAGTTTGCCGGTGACGGTGGCACGGGCGACCGAATCGGAGGGGAAGTTGGTGTCGGCAAGGATCAGCACATCGCCGTGGCCCATGGCGCGCAAGCAGCCAAGCACCTCGGCGTTCAGGCGCGGGTCAATTCCTTTGAGCATGGTAGACTCCCTTTTCGCGTAAGTGTGCTTGGTTTGACCGGTTGGTCAAGCCAGCCTTTGCCCCGAGACCTTGTCGAAGATATGCGACTGGCTGGCATCGGGGGCGAGCGTCAGGCTTTCGCCGGGGCGGAAGCTGACACGGTCGCGGAAGACGGCGGTGACTTCGCGGCCTGCCATGCGTACGACGACATGGGTTTCCGAGCCGGTGGGTTCGACGACGGCGATGGTGCCGGTCAGCCCCTCTGCCGCGACGTGGAAGGTTTCGGGGCGGATGCCGTAGACAACCTCTTGGCCATCTTGTGCGGTGGAACCGGGCGGCAGGGCCAGCCGTGCCCCGGCGACGTCAACCATGCCGCCGGTCACCTTGCCGTCGATCAGGTTCATCGCTGGCGAGCCGATGAACGAGGCGACGAAGACGTTGGCGGGGCGGTCATACAGCTCCAGCGGCGCGCCGACCTGTTCGATGCGGCCGCCTTGCATGACGACGATCTTGTCGGCCATGGTCATCGCCTCGATCTGGTCATGGGTGACATAGACGGTGGTGGTTTTCAGCCGCTGGTGCAGTTCCTTGATTTCGGTGCGCATCTGCACCCGCAGCTTGGCATCGAGGTTCGACAGCGGTTCATCGAACAGAAAGACTTTCGGATCGCGCACGATGGCGCGGCCCATGGCGACGCGCTGGCGCTGGCCGCCTGACAAGGCGCGCGGGAAGCGGTCGAGGTAGGGGGTCAGGCCCAGCACCGCTGCGGCGCGTTCGACCTTGGCGCGAATCGCAGACGGCTCCATGCCGCGCATTTTCAGCGCAAAGCCCATGTTGGCGGCGACGGTCTTGTGCGGATAAAGCGCGTAGTTCTGGAACACCATGGCGATATCCCGCTCCGACGGCGGCAGGTTGTTCACCCGCGCCGATCCGATATTGATGTCGCCTGCGGTGATCTCCTCCAGCCCCGCCAGCATGCGCAACAGGGTAGATTTGCCGCAGCCTGATGGGCCGACCAGCACGACGAACTCGCCATCCTTGATATCAAGGTTGAGGCCATGGATCACCTGCACCCCGCCGTAAGCCTTGCGCAAATCGCGGATTGTGACTTCTGCCATGCGGTCTTCCCCCTGTTGTTGGCGAAAGATTAGCCATGCCGGGCGGGGCTGTCCATTGGCTGATCATACTAACATGTTAGAATCTTGACAGGGGGGCGGGGGCAGGCCAAGCTAATCCGAGGGAACGCGGCTGATGGGGGAGGCTTCGCGGAACGGCTGCCGGATCGGTCCGGCGTTGCGGCGTTCCAGACTGGTTTGATCTGCAATCACAGGCCCGCAGGCACTGCCTAAGACGGGCGATCTTCAGGGAGGAGATGTCGTGAAAGTTGAACTTTACAAGGCCGCGATGCGGGGCAAGATGACCCGCCGGGGCATGCTGCAAGGCGCTACGGCGCTGGGCGCTATTGCCGCCATGCCGAAGGTGATGGGCTTTGGCCCGGCGCTGGCACAGGATTCGGTGCGGGCGCAGATTCTGGCGATTCCGGGGGTCGGTGCTGGTAGTCCGACCGATGCTGATTGGCAGAAGGTGGGCGAGCTGTGTCTGGGTGCCACCAAGGCCAATGTCGCCGAGGGCGAATTTGCCGGTGTCGAGCTGACCTTCATGGGCTTGAACAACCAGAACCTGCACAATCTGCTGTTCCGGGGTTTCCTGAAGTCGTGGGAAACCTACACCGGGGCGAAGATCAACTGGATCGATCTGGCGCAGGCCGATTACAATCCGCGCCTGCAACAGGCCATCGCCACCGGCACCGTCGATTTCGACATCATCGAGATGGGCGCGCCGTTTGAAGGCGACACCGCGGGCAAGGGCCTGCTGGATGAGATGCCCGACTGGGTGAAGACCCAGATCGACATGGATGATTATGTGAACTACCTCAAGGCGCCGGTCGGCACCTGGGATGGCAAGACCTACCGCGTCACCATCGACGGCGATTGCCATACTTACGCCTACCGCACCGATTATTTCGGTGAAGGGGCGATCGGCGGGGCCGAAGTGCCCAAGACCTGGCAGCAGGTGAATGCGGCCTCCAAGGCGCTGGTGGGCCAGACTGACCCGCTGACCGGTCTGCCGGCCTTCGGCTATCTGGACCCGTTGAAAGGCTGGGGCGGCTTCGGCTTCTACTTCCTGGAAAACCGCGCCACGCCTTATGTCAAACATCCGTCCGATCCGGCCTGGTTGTTTGATCCCGACACCATGAAGCCGCGCGTCAACAACCCCGGCTGGGTGCAGGCGATTCAGGATGTGATGGACCTGATCGCCACCCCCGGTGCCTATCCGGCCGACCAGATCAACGCCGATCCGGGCACGACCGCGTTCAGCCAGTTTCTGGCCGGAACCGGGTCGATGGTGACCTGGTGGGGCGACGTGGGGTCTTCTGCGCGCACCTCGGACAGCTCAGTTGTGGGCGATGTGGTGGGCTTCGGTATCAACCCCGGCTCGGACAAGGTCTATAACGCGGCCACCGGGGCTTGGGAGGAAACCTACAACGAATCGCCGAACATGGCCTATCTGGGCTGGGGCGTCTACGTCACCAACCGCGTTTCGGGCGACGAGAAAAAGCGCAAGGCGGCCTGGTCGGCGGCAGCGCATCTGGGCGGCAAGGATCTGTCGCTGTGGACGGCGGCCTATCCGTCGGGCTTCCAGCCCTATCGCAACAGCCACTTCCAGTATGATGAATGGGAAGCGGCAGGCTATGACCGCGCCTTTGTCGAGGATTATCTGGGGTCGAACGCCGACAGCTACAACCACCCCAACGCCGCGATCGAGCCGCGTATTCCGGGCATCTTCCAATATTACTCGGTGGCCGAGGATGAATTGGCCAAGGGCTACTCCGGCCAATACAAATCGGCGCAGGAAACCGCAGATGCGATTGCGGCAGCCTGGGAGAAGATCACCGACCAGATCGGCCGCGACAGCCAGATTGCGCTGTACAAGGCAAGTCTGGGGCTGTGACGGGGCAGGGGTGCGTGCAAGCACGCACCCTACCATCGTGCGGAGCGACAAGGCGTTCGGCCTAGGGCGACAAGTCCTTTTACAGGATCATTCTCTTCGCCGATTTCATATGGTGCCCGCGCGACGAGCGGCGGGCGTGCAACAAGAGGTAGGGTGCGTGCTTGCACGCACCTTGCTTTTCCGAGGGCGGGGCAAGAGTTTGAGCGGTTCAGGCGATCTTCTTCACGTTGTCAGCAATGACAACATCTCGGCCGGGCGGCGCAGCTTTGGCCGTGCCATCATCTGGGGCTCTGCTGTTGTGATGGTGGCGGTTGCAGTCGCGCAGCTGATGCAGGTGCAAGGCTGGGGCAGCTTTGGTTTCGAGAACTGGCGACCGACGCTTTACGCCTATGTGTTGTGGGCGATCTGCCTGTGCTGGGGGCAGGTCTTGATGCATGGCGAGCATGGCAAGCGCACGCTGTTCGTGCTGCCTGCGGCGCTGTTCGTGATCTCGCTGACGGTGTTTCCGCTGCTGTTTGGTCTGGTGATCGCATTTTCGGATTGGAACCTTTCCAGCCCGAATGGCCGCCAGTTCAATGGCTTGGCGAATGTGCGGCAGATGTGGGCGGACCCGTTTTACTGGAACGCCATGCTGAACATGGTCTGGTATGTGCTGGCGATCCTGATCGAATATGCGATTGCCTTCGGCCTTGCGCTGGCGCTGAACGCCGAAATCCGGGCGCGCAAGTTTTTCCGGGTGGCGTTTTTGCTGCCCCTGATGCTGTCGCCGGTGGCGGTCAGCTGGATGATCGGCAAATCCATGCTGGAGGCGCGGTTCGGCCCGTTGGCGCGGCTGGGGCGCGCGCTGGGCTGGGATGATCCGTCGTTCTTTGGCAGCCCGTGGATCGCCAAGCTGACCATCATGCTGATGGACGCCTGGACGTTCATTCCCTTCATGATGATCATGATTCTGGCCGGGTTGCAGGCCATTCCGAAAGAGCTGAACGAGGCGGCCAAGGTTGATGGTGCCAACGGCTGGCGGGCGTTCTGGGAGGTGACTTTCCCGATGATGCTGCCGGTGTCGATCACCGCTATCCTGATCCGCATCATCTTCAAGCTGAAGCTGGCCGACATCGTGATCGCCGTCACCTCGGGCGGGCCGGGCGGGGCGACCGATACGGTGACGTCGTTCATCTTCCGCGAATACCGCGACCGCTCAAACGTCGGCTACGGCACGCTGTTGGCGATGGTCTACCTGGTGGTGATCATCATCGTGATGACGATTCTGATGAAACTGGCGGATCGCTTTGCGAGGCCAAGAACATGAGTGGCGCAAAGATGGCCGAGACGCAGATTTTCCACGACGCGGCGTCGGATCGCGGCTTTCGGGCGAAGTGGTGGACGGGGCGGCTGGCGATTTACGGGCTGCTGCTGCTCTGGGCGCTGATCTGTCTGTTTCCGATCTATTGGACGCTGACCACCAGCTTCAAGATGGCACCGGATGTGATGAAGGGGCATATGGTGCCTTGGGTGGATTTCACCCCGAAATGGCTGGGCTGGAGGTCTTTGGGCCTGTCGCCGGATACCTGGGGCAACGAATCCACCGTGCGGGCAGAGTTTTTCAAGCGCTTTGCCAATTCTGCGATTGCGGCGCTGGCGTCTTCGGTGCTGGCGGTGATTTTGGGATCGCTGGCGGCCTACGGGCTGTCGCGGTTCAATTACAAATTCGGCTGGATGCGCAATGCCGATATCTCGTTCTTTTTCCTGTCGCAGCTGATCCTGCCGCCGGTGGTGTTGGCGCTGCCGATGTTGGTTCTGTACAAGGAGCTGGCGCTGCTGGATACGCGGATCGGCTTGATCTTGTTGTATACTTTGTCAGTGCTGCCGATTGTGATCTGGATCATGCGTGATCAGTTCTCGTCAATCCCGACGGAACTGGAGGAGGCGGCTTTGGTCGATGGCCTGTCGATCTGGGGCGCGTTCATCACCATCATTTTGCCGATTGCCTTGCCGGGGATGGTGGCGGCGTTCATCCTGTCGCTGGTGCTGACGTGGAACGAATATTTCTTCGCGGCGCTGCTGACATCAACCCATGCCAATACCTTGCCGGTGATGGTGGCCTCGCAAACCGGATCGCAGGGAATTTCTTGGTGGTCGATGGCGGCGCTGGCCTGGGCGGCGATCCTGCCGCTGATCGTGATCGGCGTGGTGCTGGAGCGGTATATCATCAAGGGCATGGCAGCGGGGGCAGTGAAGTAAGGGGGCGGCAAGATAATGCTGAAAGGGATTGACCGGCATCTGTCGGCGGAACTTGTGCATGTGCTGATGCTGATGGGGCATGGCGACGAGTTGGTGATCTGCGATGTGAACCACCCGGCGGGAACGATTGCCGCCGAGACCACCTATGGTCGGATCGTCGATATGGTCGGTTGTGATATTCCGACCGGGGCCGCGGCGATCTTGTCGCTGATGCCGCTGGATAGCTTTGTCGATGCGCCGGTGGCGCGGATGCAGGTGGTGGGCGATGCGGCGGCAGAGATGCCGGTCTTCGGGCTGATGCAGCGGGTGATCGACGCAGCCGAAAGCCGCCCGGTGCGGATGCAGGCGCTGGAGCGGTTTGCGTTTTACGCGGCGGCGAAGCGGGCCTTTGCCATCGTGCGCACCTCTGATCCGGGGCCTTATGGCTGTTTCATACTGAAAAAGGGCGTGGTGGATTTGCCGCGCCCCCCAAGCCGCATTGCCGGGGCAATGCGGCCCCCCCGAGGATATTTGCGCAGAGAGGATGACCACAGGGAAGATGGCGTCAGGCCCAGACCTGCTTGGGGTCGGGCAGCGGAATGGCGTCCAGCAGATCGCGGGTATAGCTGGCCTGCGGATTGGCGAAAAGCGCGGGCGTGGCGGCGTTTTCGACGATCTCGCCGCGGTGCAGCACGAGGATACGGGTGCAGAGGCGGCGGATCACCGACAGGTCGTGGCTGATGAAGGCCAGTGTCAGTCCAAGGTCTTTGACCAGCGTTTCCAATAGGTTGAGAACTTGCGCCTGACTTGAGACATCAAGGCCAGAGACGATTTCATCGGCCAGAATGAAATCGGGCTTCAGCGCGATGGCGCGGGCGATGCCGATGCGCTGGCGCTGACCGCCTGAGAGTTCATGCGGGTAGCGGGTGGCGAAACCGCGCGGCAGGCCGACGTGATCGAGGGCCTCCAGCGCGCGTTGGCGCGGGTTCGACAGCCCGTGCAACGACAGCGGGGCTGCGATGATGGCACCGACGCGGTGGCGCGGGTTCAGGCTGCTCATCGGGTCTTGAAAGATCATCTGGAAGCGGCGGCGCAGTGGGTGCAGGTCGGTTTCGGGCAGGTGGGTGATGTCTTTGCCGTCGAATTTGATGCTACCGCCCGAGGGTTCAAGCAGCCGCACCAGCGCGCGCCCAAGCGTGGATTTGCCCGAGCCAGAGCCGCCGACGATGCCCAAAATCTCACCTTTTGGGATGGTAAAGCTGAGGCCCTTCAGGATTTCCAGCCGGGGTGCCGCGCCAACCAGCGGCTTTTTCGTCATGTCGGCCAAAGACAGCCGCAAGTTATCAATTTGGTAAAGGTTTGGGGCGTAGGATTCAGACATGCGCGCTCCTGTCGGCGGCTTCGACTTCGGCGCGGGTGGCCGCGACCACGGCATCTGGCACCGGGGTCAGGCTGCCGTCGGGGTCGGTATATTTCGGGGTCGCGGCCAGCAGGGCGCGGGAATAGGGGTGTTTGGGGGCGTGAAAGAAATCGGTCATGCGGCTGTCTTCCAGCACAAGCCCACCATAAAGCACCGACAGGCTTTGGCAGACTTTCGACACCACGCCCAGATCATGGGTGACAAACAGCAAGGCGGTGCCGTGGCGGGCCTGCATTTCGGCGATCAGCTTCAGGATCTGCTTTTGCACCGTGACATCCAGCGCGGTGGTGGGTTCATCGGCGACGATCAGCTTGGGTTCGGCTGCGAAGGCAGAGGCGATCAGGATGCGCTGCCGCATGCCGCCCGAAAGTTCGTGCGGATAGCTGCGCATCACCCGCTCCGGGTCGGGGATATGGACCTCGGCCAGCAATTCGCGGGCGCGCTTTTCGGCATCGGCACGGGTCCAGCGCAGGATATCAACCAGACGGTTGGTGATCTGCGGGCCAATCCGGCGCGACGGGTTCAGCGCGGTCAACGGGTCTTGTGGGATCAGTGCGCAGAACTGGCCGATGCGGGTGCGACGCTGCGCGGGCGGCAGTTTCAGCAGGTCAGTGCCGTCAAGGATGATCTCGCCGCCAGTGATCTCGATAGACAACGGCAAGGTGCCAAGAATGGCCTTGCCGATCATGGATTTTCCGGCACCGGATTCGCCCACCAAACCGCGCACTTCGCCCGCAGCGACCTGCAGAGAGACATTGCGCAAGATGCGGTCGGGGCGGCCCTTCAGGTTGGCCGACAGATTACGGATGGTCAGATAGCTCATCGCAGCACCGGATCGAAGCGGTCTTTAAGCCCTTCGCCCAATTGCGAAAAACTGAGGACGGTGAGAAACAGGGTGATCAGCGGAAACACCAGCACCCACCAGGCTTGGTGGATAGAGGTGCGGCCTTCCGCGATCATGCCACCCCAGGTGGGGTCATCGGTGGAAATCGACAGGTTGACGAAGGACAGGATCGCCTCGACAATGATGGCGATGCCCATTTCCAACGTCAGCAGCACGGTGATGGTGGGCAGCACGTTCGGCAGGATTTCGGTGAACATTGTGGAAAGTCGGGTACGACCGGCAACTTGCGCGGAGGCAACGTAATCCATCGCACCTTGGGTCATCGCCTCGGCGCGGATCACGCGGGCAAAGCGGGTCCAATCGATCACGACGATGGCAATGATGATCGAAGTCAGGCCGGGGCCAAGCACGGCGATCAGCAGGATCGAGAACAGCACCGGCGGGAAGGCCATCCAGATATCAATGGCGCGGCTGATCATAATGTCTACCCAGCCGCGCAGGAATCCGGCCAGCAAGCCAAGCGTCGCGCCAATGATGCAGGTGATCGACCCGGCGAGCAGGGCGACGGTCAGCGCAAGGCGGGTGCCGTAAAGGATGCGCGACAGCACGTCGCGGCCTAGGGAATCGGTGCCCAGCAGGTAGCCCGGCTCGTGCCCCTGCACCCAAGCGGGGGGCAGTTGGCCAAGGAAAAGATCCTGCGCCAGCGGGTCTTTCGGTGCAATCCAAGGTGCCAGCATGGCGGCTGCGCCCAGCAAGATCAGCCAGCCGGCTGACAGGATCAGCCGCGGCGGCAGTTTGCGTTTGATTTGTGATCGGCCGTCAAGCATGGCGAAGCCTCGGGTTCAGGGCGGCATAACAGAGGTCTACCAGCAGGTTGACGGCGGTGAAGATCACCGCAAACAGGATCACGATGCCCTGAATCAGCGGCAGATCGCGGTTGATCACGGCATCAATCGCCATGTTGCCAAGGCCTTCATAGGAAAACAGCCGCTCGATGATCACGGTGCCGCCGATCAGGAAGGTGAACTGCACGCCGACAAGGGTGAGGGTGGGCAAGATGGCGTTGGGCAACGCCTCATGCAGGATCACATGGTTCTCGCCGTAGCCTTTGGTACGGGCGAGGGTGACGTAATCCAAATGCATGGTTTCCTTAAGCGATTGTTTAAGAAGTTGGCCGATAATGGCAGCCAGCGGAATCGCAAGGGCAAGGGCAGGCATGAACATATGGGCGACGATATCGGCCCAAAGATCAAAGCGCAGGCGCAGCACGGATTCGAACAGGTAAAAATTGCTGGTGAAAGGCAGGTCAAGCGATGGGCTGATGCGGCCAGAAATGTGAAAGATCGGGATCAGCACGCCGAAGCCCAGGATCAGGATCAGGCCCCACAGAAAATCGGGGACGGAAAGCGCCATGCCGTTGGAAATGTCGATGGCGGCCTCGGTCTTGGTGCCGCGCAGGCGGGTGCCTGTCAGCGCCATGAAGCCGCCGATGGCGGTGGCAATGACCAGCGCCATGATTGACAATTCAAGCGTCGCGGGCAGCCGCGACAGCACCAGCGCCAGCACCGGCTGCCGCGTGGTGATCGAGGTGCCGAAATCGCCGTGCAGGGTGCCCGACAGCCAGATCAGAAATTGCTGCGGAATGGATTTGTCCAGCCCGTAAAGTGCGGTCAGGCGCGCCACGTCATCTTCGGTCGCCCCCGGTGGTAGCATCATGGCGATGGGGGTGCCGGGCACTACACGGATGACAAAGAACACGATGACCGCCACGCCGATCAGGGTGATCAGCGTGGTGAATAATCGGGTCAGAACCGATTGAAGCAACTGCATCGGCGGGAACACTCCTTCAACGTCAGGATCGAAGGCGCGCTTCGGTCCTCGCATTCACTTTGGCAAAAATACTCCGCAGGGGGGGCACATTGGCAGCAAGCCAATGTGCCTTGGGGGGCGCGAAGCCCCCCGCCTTGCTGGCGATCAGGCCCGCTTCATCAGTTGCGGCAGCAGCGCGCCCGAGGCGTGCGGCGTCACCACGACCCCCGGTGCCGACAGGATCGGCTGGACGTATTGCAGCAGCGGGATCACCAGCGCGTTTTCAGCGATATGGGCATCGACCTTCTTCCAGCCGTCGATGCGCTTGGCTTCATCCGGTTCGCCCCACAGCGGGTTGATCATGTCGATCACATCCTGGCCATCCCAGACCGAGTGCGGCGAGGGACCATACATCGCAAAGCCGGTCGAGGTGGTCGGGTCGCCCACCGAGTTACCCCAGTTGTAGAAGGCGGCCGGGGCCAACTGATCGGCTGCGCGCAACTCGTAGTGCTTGGCGATCTCATAGACCTCAATTTCCGCCTCGATGCCGACCTTGCGCCACAGCCCGACGATGGCTTGCACCATCTCGTAATCCTTGGGCTTGAAACCCTTGGTGGTCTGGATCTTGAATTTAACAGGATTATCAACGCTATAGCCGGATGCGGCCAGCAGTTCGACAGCCTTTTCCGGGTTGTAGCCAACCTTGATGCCAGCATCATAGGCGTCGTACTGCGGCGTCTCCAGCGTGTCGATCGGCACGCCATAGCCCGACAGCAGCCGGTCGATGATGGTCTGCTTGTCAATCGCATAGGCGGCTGCCTTGCGCACGTTCGGGTCGGTCATCACCTCAATATCATTGAGGAAAATCATACCGATATCGGAAACCGGCGCTGCGGTGCCGGTCAGGGTTGCTTTCAGGCGGTCGTATTCCTCGTAGGGAATTTCCAGCGTGACATGGGCGTTGCCGGATTCGATTTCGGCAACGCGCGCGGCGGCGTCGGTGACGAATTTGATCGTCACAGTATCAAAATCAGGCTTGCCGCCCCAGTAGTTGGCGTTCGCCTTCAGTCGCACGAAAGCGTTTCTTTCAAACTTTTCAACCATATACGGGCCGGTGCCGATGGGCGCCGCTTCAAAGCCTTCAGCCCCGACCTTTTCGAAATAGGCCTTCGGCAGCACATAGCCGGTCAGGAAATACATCCATTTGAAGATCGTGGGGTCGAATTGCTTGACGTCGGCAATCACCTTGTTGCCCTCAACCCGATGATTTTGCAGGGTGCCCCAGACAAACTGAATCGGGCTGCCGGTGGCCGGATCGGCAACGCGGGCAAGGCTCCACGCCACGTCTTCGGCGGTGAACGGGCTGCCATCATGCCAGGTGACACCCTCGCGCACGGTCATCCAGACCTGGGTGCGGTCATCGTTCCAACCCCATTCGGTCAGCAGGCCGGGGGCGGGTTTCAGATCGGGTTGTTGCAGGATGTATTGGTCGAACACCGCTTGATAAAGCCCCTGAATCGTCGGGTTGACAGCCGACGGGCCAGTGGTGGGATCCCACGCGGGCAGGTTCACGTTGTAGGCGATGACCAGCTCGTCAATCGCTTGCGCGCGGGCGGGAAGGCCGAAAGCGGCCAGTGACACGCCAGCGGCGGAAAGTTGCAAAAGCGCACGTCTGTTCAGTTTCATAGTGTTTCCCTGTGGTTATGGGTGAAGCCGGGGTTATTTCCCGGTCAGTTTTTGGGCGAGAAGAAAGCCTGATCCGGCACCAAGCCCCGCGCCGGGCCAAACGCTGGCCCCGGTCAGGTGCAGATTCTGCATCGGGGTAGAGCCGTCCGCATGGCCACGCGCCGGGCGGAACAAGAAGTTCTGGCTCAGGTGATGCGAGCCGCAAACCTGATCTCCACCCACCAGATTGGGGTTGTCTTGCTCCAGTTCGGTCGGCGGCACGATGCGTTTGCATAGGATTTTGGCTTGGGTTCCGGGTGCGTAGCGGTCCAGAATATCCAGCGCGCGTTGGGCAAAGGGCGCGGCTGCCTCGGCCCAATCGGTGGCGGCGATTTCGCCCTTTGCATCGCCTTGGATCGTGCCGGGGGCCATGCGGACTTGCAACCAGATCGTGTGCTGGCCGTCAGGTGCGCGCGAAGGGTCCACGGTTGTCGGCTGACCCACGACAAGGATCGGCTCATCCGGCAACAGACCGGCAAGGGCTTGCTGATAGGTGCGCGCCATCTGGTCAAGGCTGGGGGCAATGTGGATATAAGCGAATGATTGCAGATCGTTACCGGCGGACCAGTCCGGCAGGCCAGACAGCGCCAGATGGATCATCATCGTGCCGGGGGCATGCGTAAAGCCGGCCATTTTGGCATCGAAATTGCTCTGCGTGCCGGTGAGCTTTGGCAGCGCACCCGGCGCGACCCCGGCGATGACGGCGCGGGTGGCAGTGATCTTGCGACCATCGGCCAGCTCGATGCCGCTGGCTTTGCCATGCTGATGCAGGATGCGGCTGACGGTTTGGCTGCATTCGATTTTGCCACCACGAGCCTCGATGGCACCGGTCAGAGCGCGGATGATGGTATCGGCGCCACCTTTGCCCAGCACCATGCCAAAGGCCTGGCCCGCCATCCCCTCCAGATAGGGAAACAGCGCGCCGCCTGCGGTATCAGGGGCGAAATCGAGGTGCATGCCCCAGGCCGCCAGCATCGCCTGCACCTTGGGAGAGGTGAAGGTCTGGGTCAGCCATTGCCGCGGCGATTGCAGCAGGAAACGCGTCATGTCCAGCGTGCCAGACAGACCCTTGCCACGCAGTGTTTTGAGCATGAAATATGCAAGTGCATGTAATTTCATCTTGGTGCCCAGCAGGCCGAACAGATGCGGCGCTTCGGCGTTGAAGCCTGCGGTCAGCCTGGTCCAGGTGGCGGCATCGGCGGCCGAAAGCTGGGCGATCCGGGCGGTTGTGGCGGCGGTGTCGGTGGACACGCCGCACCAGCTGCCATCTGGAAAGACCGAGGCGAACGGGTTCGAGACCGGCGCAAAATCCAGCCCGTGTTTGGCCAACTCAGCGCCATGCGTCTTCATAAACGCCGATCCGGCGAACAAAGACAGGTTCATCGCCGCCTAATCGTGGCGAAAGCCCGGCAGGGTATAGGCCCCGGATTTCACGGCCCCGCCTGCAACGGCAGCCTGTTCGAACAAGCCAACCTTCCAGCCGCGCGCCGCAAGATGCAGGGCGCATGCAAGGGTGTTGTGGCCAGCGCCGATAAAGACGGCGTCGTAGGTTTCGGACATTTCTTGACTCCGAGTGACGTCGGGATATTTGCAAATGCATTTAATTCTGTCTAGTCTGATTCCTTAAGGCGGGACAGCCGCCGCAAACAGGGAGATCAAGATGAGTTCCGCAACTGTGCTGGCCGGTCTGGCTGGAATGCTCGCGTCGGGCGGGGTTGAAGTGGTTGATTGCACCGGCGTTCTGGGGCCGAACACGCCCTTGTTGAAATTGCCGCCGGACTTCGCCAAGGATACGCCCAAGATCGAGATTCACCGGATCTCCGAATACGACGCTGATGGCCCGTTCTGGGCGTGGAACTGGCTGAAGGTCGGCGAACATTCCGGCACGCATTTCGACGCACCGCACCACTGGATCACCGGCAAGGATTACGCCGACGGCTATACTGACACGCTGCCGGTGCAGCGGCTGGTGGCCCCCGTTAACGTTCTGGACTTCGCAGCAGAGTGCGCAGCGGACCCGGATTTCCTGCTGACCATTGATCACGTCAAGGCGTGGGAGGCCAAGCACGGCAACATCGGCGCGGGCGAGTGGGTGGTCTTGCGGTCTGACTGGGACAAGCGCAGCCATGATGAAAACCTTTTTCTGAATGCCAATGAAACCGGACCGCACACGCCGGGGCCGACCGCAGAAGTCATCGAGTATCTGATCTCAAAGGGAATTGTCGGCTGGGGCAGCCAGTGCATCGGCACCGATGCGGGGCAGGCCGGGGGCATGACGCCGCCGTTCCCGGCGCATAATCTGCTGCACAAGAACAACTGCTACGGTCTGGCCAGCCTTGCCAATCTGGATCGGTTGCCGGCAAAAGGCGCGATCCTGATTGCGGCACCGTTGAAGATCGAACACGGCACAGGCTCGCCCATCCGGGCGCTGGCGCTGGTGGCGCGTTAACCAATGGCCGCCAGTCCTGACACATTTGGGCACATCATCATCGGCTCGGGGATCAACGGGCTGGTGGCTGCCAGCCTGTTGGCGCTGAAAGGCGACAAAGTTCTGGTTCTGGAGCGTGAGGATCGCATCGGCGGTTGCTTGCGCAGCGATGAAATCACCCTGCCGGGGTTTCAGCATGATGTGATGGCGGCGACGTTTGTGCTGTTCATGACCTCTCCCGCCGGAGCGGCCTTGGCGCCGCATCTGGCGCGGCATGGCTTTGAATATTGCCACACCGCCCATCCGACCGCCGTGTTGCGGCCGGATGGGACTTCGCTGGTTCTGACGATGGATCAGGCGAAAAATGTAAGTAACTTCAATGCCTTGTCGGCGGGCGATGGGGATAGGCATGCGCTGGATGTCGGCGGAATCGGTGCGGATGCGCCGTTTTTGTTTGCGCTTCTGGGCGGCGATCTGTGGTCCTGGCCCACGGCGAAACTGCTGTTCGGGCAGGTGCGGAAACGCGGTTTGCGCGGGCTTGCGGCGTGGATGGGCAGCGCTTTGGCCCCGGCGCGGGGATGGTTGGACAGCAATTATCACAGCCCGCTGGTGCAGGCGTTGTGGGCACCTTGGGTGCTGCATTGTGGCTTGACGCCCGAATCTGCCTATTCGGCGCAGATGGGCAAGGTGATTGCCTTCGCGTTGGAGGCGGCGGGCGCGCCGATTTCCAAGGGCGGCGCAGGCGTGGCGGCACAGGCGTTTCGCGGGCTGATCGAAGAAAAAGGTGGCGTGATCCGCACCGGCGCGGATGTCGACCGGATCATGGTTAAGGATGGTCGGGTGACGGGCGTGCGGCTTGTGGGGGGCGAGGAGATCGGCAGTCGGTCGGTGCTGGCCAGCGTTGCTCCGGGACAGCTTTATGGCCGGTTGCTGGAGGTGAATCTGCCGGAAGATCGGGCGGCGGAACGCCAGTTCCGCCATGGTCGCGGCGATTTCCAACTGCATTATGCGCTGGACCGCCACCCTGAATGGTTAACGGCCGGGCTGGAGGATGTGGCGCTGATCCACCTTGCGGATGGCATTGATTCGGTGTCGAAATCCGCCAATGAGGCCGAGCGCGGCATGCTGCCTGCGGTGCCCACGATCTGCGTCGGCCAGCCGCACCGGCTGGATCCGAGCCGCTGCCCGGACGGCAAGGCGATCTTGTGGCTGCAAATCCCGGACGCGCCGCGCGTGATCAAGGGCGATGCGGCGGGTGAGATTGAGGCGCGTGACTGGGACACAGCGCGCGAGGCGTTTGCCGATCGGCTGGAGGCGATTTTAGCGCGCCATATCAAGGATTTCGACAAGATCAAGCTGGCGCGGAAGGCCTATTCTCCGGCTGATCTGGAGCGGATGAACGTCAATCTGGTCGGCGGCGATCCCTATGGCGGGGCGTGCAGCGTGGATCAGTTTTTCATCTGGCGACCGTTTGCGCATTCGACCAATGGCACCGGCGCGGTGCGCGGGCTGATCCATATCGGTGCCTCGACACATCCGGGGCCGGGGCTTGGCGGCGGCTCGGGCTTCAACGCAGCGAAGAGGCTGGGGGCATGAAAGATCAACCACCCTCGGCGCGATTGGGCGAGATCGGGTTAACCAATTTCGCGCCCTATCTGATGAACCGCATCATGGGGCGTTACAACGCGTCCTTGCGCGAAGAAATGGCCGATCTGGGCCTGACCACGCCGAAAATGCGGGCGCTGGCGGTGCTGTCGGTGGTCGAAGGGCCGCTGATCCGCGAACTCGCGGTCTATACGGTGGTGGAACAATCGACGCTGAGCCGCGCGCTGGAGCAGTTGAACGCCGACGGGCTGGTGCGGCGCGAGGCGGATAGCGCCGACAGCCGCGCGGTGCGTGTGTTCATCACCGATGCGGGGCGCACCGCGTTTGAAACATTGTGGCCGCATATGGCGCAGGCGCAGGCGCGGATGTTTCGCGGCATTCCCGAAGCCGAGCGTGCGGCCTTTGTGGCTACCCTACAGAAAATGCTGACAAATATCAGAAAGCACGAGATCTAGATGGCAGAGCGTTCCTTCAAGGCCGAAGTCGAAGACCTGCGTTTGGGCGCAGGCGAAACCTTTACCGGCGAGGGGATTCTGGCGCTGACCAAGGCGCTGTTGGAAAACGGCGTCGGTTATGTCGGTGGCTATCAGGGCGCGCCGATTTCGCATCTGATGGATGTGCTGGCCGACGCGCAAGACCTGCTGGGCGAGTTGGGCGTGCGGTTTGAGGCGAATGCCAACGAGGCGGCGGCGGCGGCAATGCTGGCGGCTTCAGTGCATTATCCGATCCGGGGGGCGGTGACGTTCAAGGGGTCGGTTGGGGTGAACGTGGCCTCGGATGCGCTGGCGAACCTTGCCTCGTCGGGGGTGACGGGTGGCGCGCTGGTGATCGTTGGCGAGGATTACGGCGAGGGTTCCAGCATCATGCAGGAGCGCACGCATGCCTTTGCGATGAAATCGCAATTCTGGCTGCTGGATCCGCGTCCGAACCTGCCGTCGATTGTGCAGGCGGTGTCAGATGGGTTCGAGCTGTCGGAAGTCAGCAATACCCCGGTGATGTTGATGGTGCGAATCCGGTCGTGCCATGTCACTGGCAGTTTCCAGACTCGCGACAATCAGAAGCCGAAGCTGTCGGTGCGGGATGCGCTTTCCAACCCCCGCAGCGATTTCGCGCGGGTGGTTTTGCCGCCGATGTCTTTCGCGCATGAACAGGACAAGGTAAAAAACCGCTGGCCAGCCGCCGAGAAATTCATCCGCGAGCGCAAGCTGAACGAGGTGCTCGGGCCGCAGGCGGATTTCGGCATCGTGGTGCAGGGTGGCATGTATAACGGCCTGATCCGAGCGCTGCAACGGCTGGGGCTGGCGGATATTTACGGTGCCAGCGATGTGCCGATCTATGTACTGAACGTGACCTACCCGTTGATTTCCGGCGAGTTTCTGGAATTCTGCGCGGGCAAGGATCATGTGCTGGTGATCGAGGAAGGCCAGCCGGAGTTTATCGAAACGCAACTGGGATCGTTTCTGTATCGCGCCCAATCTGCGGTGAAATTGCACGGCAAGGGGCTGTTCCCGCAGGCCGGGGAATATACCGGGCAGGTGATGCTGGATGCGGTGACGGGCTTCCTGAAAACCGCAGCCCCGGCAATGCTTGCAGCGGTGGTGCGTGCGCCGAACATGGACCGGCCTGCGATTCCGGACCTGTCAAAAACCGTGCCGATCCGACCGCCGGGCTTCTGCACCGGCTGCCCCGAGCGGCCGATCTTTGCCGCGATGAAGCTGGTGGAAAAGGAACTCGGCAAGCACCAGATCGCGGCGGATATCGGCTGCCATCTGTTCGCCAGCCTGCCGCCGTTTGAAATTGGCGGCGCGACCATGGGCTATGGCCTTGGCCCTGCGGCGAATGCGGCGTTTGATGGTGGTGGCGAGCGGCGGCCAGTGGCGATCATCGGTGACGGCGGGTTCTGGCATAACGGTTTGAGCTCGTCGTTTACCAATATGGCGTTCAACAAGTCCGACGGCGTGGCGATCATCGTTGACAACTATTACTCGGCGGCGACTGGCGGGCAGGACGTGATGTCGAGCCGCGCCGACAATGCGACGAAGGCGACGAAGAACCCGATTTCCAAGGCGTTGAACGGGATCGGCATAGAATGGGTGCGCCAGATTGACCGCACCTATGATGTGAAAAAGATGCGTGACACCATCCGCGAGGCGCTGACGACCGACGCGCCGGGGCCGAAGGTGATCGTGGCTTCGTCGGAATGTATGCTGAACAAGCAACGGCGGGAAAAGCCGTTGCGGGCGGCGGCGATCAAGGAAGGCCGGCGGATTGAAGCCCCGCGTTTTGGCATTGATGAGGCGGTCTGCACCGGCGACCACGCCTGTATCCGGCTGTCGGGCTGCCCGTCTTTGTCGTTGAAAAGGCTGGATGATCCGCTGCGCGATGATCCGGTGGCGAGCATTGACCAATCCTGCGTCGGCTGCGGCAACTGCGGCGAGGTTGCCGATGCGGCGGTGCTGTGCCCGTCGTTCTACCGCGCGGATGTGGTGCATAACCCCTCGGCCTGGGAGGCCCGGTTGGCGGCGTTCCGGGCGCGGGTGATCGGCTGGCTGCAACGGCGGCGAGACGGCAAGAGACTGGTTTTCGGAGGCGCACAATGACGCAACATCAGGCAATTCCGATGGCGGCCAAAGGTATGGACGGCGTGATCAAGCTGGCGCTTCTAGCGGTCGGTGGGCAAGGCGGCGGCGTGCTGACCGGCTGGATCGAGGCGGTGGCGCGGGCGAACGGCTATGTCTGTCAGGCGACCAGCGTGGCGGGCGTGGCGCAGCGGACCGGGGCGACGGTTTACTATGTGGAAATGGCTCCGGCCGGCGCGAAGGTGCCAGTGTTCTCGCTGATGCCGGCGGCGGGGGACGTGGATATCATGATCACCGCCGAGATGATGGAGGCGGGCCGCTCGATCATGCGCGGCTTTGTGACGCCGGATCGCACGGTGCTGATCACCTCGACGCATCGAGCGCTGGCGGTTTCGGAAAAGATGGTGCCGGGAGATGGCATTGCCTCGTCTGAAGAGGTGATGGCGGCAGCGGAAGTGGCTGCGCGGCGGTTTATTGCGGCTGATTTTGATGCGCTGGCGGTGGCGCAGGGCTCGGTGATTTCGGCCAGCCTGTTTGGCGCGCTGGCCGGGGCCGAGGTGTTGCCCTTCCCGCGGGAGGCGTTTGAAGCGGCGATCAAGTCGGGGGGCAAGGGCGCGGCGGCGTCTTTGCGGGCGTTTGCGGCAGGGTTTGCGGCGGCGCAGGGCGCTGTGGCTGAAAAGCCGCCAGAGGTTGCGGCGGATACGGCCCCGCGCGGGCCGGCTGCTTTGCTGGCGCAATGGCAGGCTTTGACGGATCGTGCCGGGCGGATGCCTGCGCCGGTGGCTGAAATGGCGAGCTTGGGTTTGCGCAAGGTGGTCGAATTTCAGGATCTGACCTATGGCGCGGCCTATCTGGGCCGGGTGGAGGCGGTGCTGGCGCGCGATCAGGCTCCGTTTGAACTGGCGCGGCAGGCGGCGAAATATATCGCCAATGCGATGGCCTATGATGATGTGATCCGGGTGGCCGATCTGAAAACCCGTGCCGGGCGAGCCGAGCGGATCGCGGCGGAGATGGGCGCAAAGGCGGGGAACGTGGTGCAGCTGACCGAGTTTTTGCATCCGCGTGCGGAAGAGATTGTCGGGCTGTTGCCTGCGGGTCTGGGGGCCAGGCTGGAGGCCAGCCCGACCTGGATGGCGCGGCTGGATCGCTGGTTCAACAAGGGGCGGCGGCTGCGGACCGATAGTCTGCGGGCCTATCTGATGCTGTATGTTCTGGGCGGGATGAAGCGGCGGCGGCTGGGGTCGTTGCGGCACCGGCAAGAGGTGGCGCATCTGGAGCGCTGGCTGGCGGTGGCTTTGGGATACCTGCCCGCGAATTACGATCTGGCGGTGGAGGTGATCCGCTGTCGGCGGCTGGTGAAGGGCTATTCTGACACCCATGCCCGCGGGCTGTCGAAGTTTGATCGGGTGCTGGACGGGGTCGCTTTGGTGGCGGGTCGCCCGGATGCGGCGGACTGGGCGCGGCGGCTGCGTGAGGCGGCGTTGAAGGATGAAGAGGGCAAGGCGCTGGACGGGGCTTTGGCGACGATCCGCAGCTTCGCTTGAGGCGGTCCCAACTCGGGACCAATAAAAATCCTGCAAAGTCAATGGGTTGACCTTGCAGGATTAAGGTTTCGTTAGGGATTTGGCGTGCTGGCCGGTTTTCAGGGCGGCGTGGTGCGTGCAAGCACGCACCCTACCTCTTGCTGGATCACTTAGGGGAAGTCATGAGGCTGGCACCTGACTTGAGGCCGATTGGTGCGAGGTAGGGTGCGTGCTTGCACGCACCGCTGGTGGTGGTGTTACGCGGTCAGGCTGCGATAGGCGCCGTTCCAGTAGATCAGTGCGCCTGCATCCGGGGTGGTGCGGATCGCCTGCACGCGACCAATCAGGATCGAATGGGTGGCGCGGTCGATCATCTCTTCCACCGTGCAGTCAAACGCGGTGGGCGCGCCGACCAGCAGTTTTGCGCCGGTGACGGCGGTTTCCCATTCGGCCCCTTCATAGCGGGCGGGGCCTTTGATGCCGCCGAAGCCGGAAAACCGCTCGGCTACCGGCTGATGTGCGGCCCCGAGGGACGACCAACCGAAGCTGCCGGTCTCTTTCAGCACTGGCCAGCTGGACGATGATCGGTTGACGCAGGCCAACAAAAGCGGCGGCTCGGCGGAAAGCGAGATTGCCGATGTGACGATCAGCCCGGTTGCCGCCTCGCCGTTGCCGGTGGTGATCAGGCTGCAATTGCCGACAAAGGCACGCATGGCATCGCGGAAGTCTTTCGGGCTGGGTTCGGTCATGGCGCATCCTTTTGCAGCTTCGCCGGAAGGTCCGGCGAAGCTTGATTTAGGCCGGATTTGCCCGAAGGCAAAGCGGTTTAGCGGATGCCAGCCGCCTTGAGTTTCGGCAGCACAGTGTCGCGGAAATAGGGGAATTCCGCGACATAATCGACGAAGGACAGGGTGGAGCCTGCAAAGCCGGTTTCGTGCAGCTTGATGATGCCGGCGGCGACTTCATCGGGCGTGCCGATCAGCGGGAAGCCACCGTGACCCAGCGCGAACAGGTGCTTGATCTGCGCCAGCAGGTCATGCGGGAAGCTGTGGGCATGGGCGAATTGCAGGTTCACCAGATTGTCGATGGCGTCGGTATCGGCGTTATCGACGGCGGTGTGCTTGGCAAAGGCCTCGGCCTCTTCGCGGGTCGGGCGGCAGATGACGTGAGAGAAGGTCAGCACATCGACCTTGCGGCCCTTGGCCTGCGCCTGTGCTTTCAGCTCCTGAATTTCCACCTTGGAACGGGCCAGATCAATCGCCGGGGTGAACAGGAAGTTGGCGTTGTCGGTGGCAAATTCGCGGCCCTGCGGGCTGCCTGCGGCGTTGATGATCGGCACCGAGCCGCGCACCGGGGCCGGGTTGCCCTTGATCTTCTTGGCCTTGAAGTATTTGCCATCCCAATCGAAATGCTCGTTCGAGGCCCAGAGCTTGCGCACCAGATCGAACCATTCCTGCGCATAGGCGTAGCGGGATTCGTGATCATCGGGCAGGGTCAGGCCAAGCGCTTCGTATTCCGGCTTGTTCCAGCCCGCGACGATGTTCAGCCCGGCGCGGCCGTGGCCGATCTGGTCGATGGTGGCGATCTGCTTGGCGATCACCGCGGGGTGGTTGGCGGCGGTGTGGATGGTGGCAAACACCGCGATATTCTTGGTCGAGGCCAGCAGACCGGCAGCCCAGGTCATGGTTTCCAGCACGCCGCCGTGGAAATCGGTTTCACCCCCGTAGCCGATCCAGCGGGCGATCGGCAGCATGAAGTCGATGCCCGCGTCATCCAGCATCTTGGCCAGTTTCAGGTTGTTGTCCCAGGAATTGTCCCAACGCTCGGCGATTTTGGTGGGGGTCATGCCTGACGAGCAGTTTGACGAAAAGGTGCCCAAGCGAAAGTGGTCGCCCGAAAGCATCGGGTTGGTGGTCATGGTGGTCTCCCAGTTGGTTTTGGATTTATTTTATGTTTGAAAGTCTATCGTAAAATCGCATTGCGTCAACGGATTTTGCAGGGGATTGTGGCGGGGTGCAGGAGGCGCGCGGCATGGTCAAGAAAATCGTTCAAGTTCAAAATGATGCGGCGGAGTCAGCTTTTGATTACCGCTGGCATCTGGCGCAAAGCGGTGTCGAGGTGGAGGCGACCGAGCTGGAATTCGCGCTGATGCGGGCGTTTGAGGGATTCGGGCGCTGGCAGTCGGAATGTCTGGCGGGTGTGTGCGATCTGGCGGCGACCGGGCCGGAGAACGCGCTGTTGCATATCATCCGGATGAATGACCGGCCGAAAAGCATCAAGGATCTGGCGCGGCTAACCAACCGCGACGATATACCGAATATTCAGTATTCGCTGCGCAAACTGATCGGGGCGGGGCTGGTGGAGCGCAAGGGCTCGGGCCGCTCGGGGGTCAGTTATGAGGTGACGGCAGAGGGGCGGCGGGTGACGGATGACTATGGCGTGTTGCGGCAGCGGTTGTTGCTGGCGGAAATCGCCGGGCTGCCGGGGTTCTCGGCGCGGCTGGCAGAGGCGGCGCGGGTGTTGAACGTGCTGTCGGGGATTTATGAAGAGGTGGCGCGGGTGGCTGCGACGCATCGGCGGGGGTAGGGGTGCGGTTGCGCAATATCATTGCCGGGCTGTCGGTGGCCGGGCTGTTGCTGCCCGAGGCGGTGGCCTATGCGGCGATTGCCGGGTTGCCGGTGCAGCGGGCGGTGATGGCGGCGATTTTGGGCTGTCTGGCCTATGCGGCGGTGGGCGGCAGCCGGTTTGCGATCGTGTCGCCGACCTCGTCTTCGGCGGCGATACTGGCTGCGACGCTGGCGGCGATGCCGATCAGCGGCAACCAGCGGGCGGACCTGGCGACGGCGGTGGTGCTGGCGGTGGCGGCGCTGTTTCTGCTGGCGGCGCTGGTGCGCCTTGGCGGGCTGACGCAGATGGTGTCGCGCCCGGTGCTGCGCGGCTTTGCCTTTGGGGTGGCGGCGACGGTGATCTTGCGGCAGTGGCCGCAGATGGTGGGGGTTGAGGTCGCCTCGGGCAGTCTGTGGGCGTTGTTGCGCGAAGTTTGGGCGCAGGCCTGGCATGGCTGGAGCCTTGGCATCGGGCTGGCGGCGCTGGCGGTTTACTATGGGCTGAAACCGCTGCGGGCGCTGCCGGGGGCGCTGATCGTGCTGGCAGCGGGGATCGCGGCCAGCCTTGCGCTGGGGCTGGCGGGGCGTGGTGTGGCGATGGTGGGGGCGATTTCGTTGAGCCTGGAGTGGCCGGGGCTGCCTGCGTTGAGTTTTGCGCAATGGTCGGGGCTGTGGCCTTATGTGGTGCCGCTGGTCTTGATCCTGTTTGCGGAAAGTTGGGGCACGATCAGTGGCTTGGCGACCGCGCATGGTGACCGGGTGTCGCCGAACCGGGAACTGGCGGCGTTGGGGTTGGCCAATCTGGCGGCGGGGTTGGGGCGGGGGATGCCGGTCGGCGCAGGGTTTTCCGCCGGAATGGCGGCAGAGGCTGCGGGGGCGAAGGGGCGCGCGGCGGGGGGTATTGCGGGGCTGGCGCTGGTGGCGCTGGTCTGGCTTGCCGCGCCGCTGTTGCCCGCTTTGCCGGAACCTGTGCTGGCGGCGGTGGTGATTGGCACGCTGTCACATGGCTTGCATCCGGGGCCGTTCTTGCGGCTGTGGCGGCTGGGCCGGGATTTCTGGATCGCGGCGGCGGCGGCGGCGGCGGTGCTGCTGTTTGGTGTGCTGAACGGCATGTTGATCGCGGTGGCGGTGTCGCTGATTGCGATGCTGCGGCGGCTGGTGGCACCGCGCATGGTCGCCTTGGGGCGATTGCCGGGCAGCCAGAGCTTTGTCGATATGGCGCGCCACCCCGAGGCGGAAACCCCGGCTGGGGTGACGTTGTGGCGGCCATCCGAGCCGCTGTTTTTCGGCAATGCCGCGCCGATTCTGGCGCTGGTGGCGGACAAGGTTGCGGCCAGCCGCGCGGCCAAGGCGGTGGTGCTGAGCCTTGAGGAAACCTTCGATCTGGACAGCAGCGCGCTGGATGAATTGCTGGCGTTTGATCTGGCGATGCGGCGCGCGGGGGTGCGGCTGCAACTGGCGCGGGTGCATGATCATGTGCGCGACGTGCTGGCCGCAGCCGATGCGCGGGATCTGATCGCGCGCAGCAGCTATAGCGTCGCCGATGCGGTGGCGGCGTTGGAGGTTACAACGGGCTAAGCCGGTGGAAACGGCTTTGCTCGTAAATCAGCGCGGCACCCGCGTTCTGCACCAGCCCGGTGATCTGGCCGATGAAGATGGTGTGACTGCCGGCCTGCAAGGTCTCTGCCACCTCGCAGGAAAATGACGTCACCGCCTCGGCCAGAAGCGGCAGGCCAGCGGCATCGGTGGCCCAGCTGCCTGCGGCGAATTTATCCTCGCCGGTCACGCCACCCACGCCCGCAAAGCGCAGCGCGATCGGGTGGGCGGCGTCGGCGAGCAGGTTGACGGCGAAACGCCCGGACTCTGCCACAGCAGCGCAGGTGCCGGTCTTGCGGTTAAGGCAGACCAGCAGGCTGGGCGGGTCGGCGGTGACGGAACAGACGGCGGTGGCGGTGATGCCGCGCCGCTCGGTTCCCGACAGGGCTGTGACGATGGTCACAGCCCCCGGAAAGCGCGCCATCGCGGTGCGGAAATCGGCGGCGTCGATGGGCGCGGTCATCTTATGCCGCCTTCAGCTCGGCCAGATAGTTGGCCGCAGCGGTGGGATCGGCAAACCACGGGAAGAAATCGCGCGGATCATTGAAGCCGTTTGCCATCCGGTGCGCCAGCCGTTGATCGGCGCAGGCGGTGCCCATGATGTCAAGGATGAAGGGCGGCGGCGGCAACAGCAGCATGTTGGTCCAGCCGACAACCCATTGTGCATAATCCCAGAATTGGTCGAAGGTGCCCTGCATCCAAGCCTCGTCAAACGGCTTGTCACCATTTTCGAGAATGCGGCGCAGGTAGATCGCGGCGGCTTTGGCGGCGTTGTTGGAACCCTGCCCGGTGATCGGATCGTTCAGGCAGACCGCATCGCCCAGACCCAGCACCTTGCGGCCCGAGGGCAGCGTGGCGACGGGGTGGCGGATGGTGGGGGCAAAGCGGCCCGACAGGATGCCGTTGGCATCGGTCAGCTGGCAGTTTTTCGAGCGTTCATATTCCCACGGCAGGAAGGTTTGCAGGATTTCCAGCGATTTCGCCAGATGCTGTTCGGGGGTTTTCACCTCGGCCCAACAATCCATCGGGCCGCCGGGGATGCCTTCGAACACCATGATTTCGCAAGGGCCGGTGGTGGTCAGTGCGGGGAAGACGAAATATTCGCCGACGCCGGGGATCAGGTTGAATTCGACCGCCGAATGGGGCGCGCGCGGGGTCATGCCGGTGACATAGGTCAGCGCAAGCGCGCGCATCGGCTTGTCATAGGCGGATTTTTCGGCGTCGCGGGTGAACATGCGGCCGACTTCGCCCTTGCCAGAGGCGACGATGACCAGATCATCTTGCCGGGCGTAGGTTTCAATCTCGGCGATGCCCGCGTCGGCGATCACCATCTGGCCGCCCAGACGGCTGAACTCGGCCATCCAGCGTGGGATTTTCACCCGCTGATCGACGGAATAGGCGTTGTGATCCAGCCGCGCCGCCCAGTCGATGGCTTTGCTGCCAGAGCCGTCGGGGTTGGGGACGATGAAGTTGATGCCCTCGACCGGCGGGCAGGCATCAGACCAGAAATCAATGCCGAGGTCGCGTTCGTGCTGCACCGCATTGGAAAACATGCATTGGCTGGACAGCACGCGGCCCGAGGCGATGTCTTCGCCGGTGCGGTTTTGCACGATGCGGACGTGGTGTCCGGCTTGCAGCAGGCCGATGCCCAGTTGCAGCCCGGACTGGCCGCCGCCGATGATGGTGATTTTACGCATGGATAACTCCCTGATTTTATTGTTTTAGGCCATCAGTTTCGGGATGGCGGGCACGGCTTGTTCCGGGCCCATTGCGGTATAGCCTCCATCGACGCAGATATCGGTGCCGGTGATGAAGCTGGCTTCATCCGAACACAGAAACAGCACGGCGGAGGCGATTTCTTCGGGGTTGGCGACGCGGCCCAGCAGGTGGAAGGGGGCGGCGACGGCATCGGTCTTGGCGCGGTTGCCCCCGGTCAGTTGGTCCATGATGTTCGACCACGTCCAGCCCGGCGAGACGGCGTTGACGCGGATGCCCATCGGGGCAAGGTCCATCGCTTGGTTGCGGGTCAGTTGCAGGATGGCGGCTTTTGACACCGGATAGACCCAGCGCCCGGTTTGCGCGACGCGGGAGGAAATCGAGCCGAAGTTGACGATGGCGCCTTTGGTTTTTTCCAGCTCTGGCAGGGCGGCCTGCATCAGCATGACCGAGCCTACGATGTTGATATCCAGCGCGGTCAGCCAATCGGCGCGGGTGGTGGCGGCACCGTTATCAAGGTAGGAACAAGCGACGTTGACCAGAAAGTCGATGCGGCCAAAGCGGTCTTTGGTGGCTTGGATCAGGGCGGCGATCTGGGCGTCGTCGCGCAGATCGCAGGCTTGGAACGCGATGCCATCGGCTTCGGGGGCAGGGGCGATATCAGCCACCATCACCCGCACGCCTGCGTCGCGGAAGGCCGCCACCACCGCCTGACCGATCTTCGTCGCCCCGCCCGGCACGATGGCCACCTTGCCTGTCAATCCGCGCATTCCGCCCTCCTGATGCTTCAAGTTTGAAGGAGGGTCCGCGCAACGGGCGGGCGGCGCTATCCGGCAAACGGGGCGACTATCCGAAAAACGAAAAAATCGTCACAGAACGGGTTGCAGGGGCGCAAAGCGTGCTAGGCTGCACGGATTGCCATTCGAAAGGGAGGGGCAATGCTGGCGGCGCATGAGCTGTTTCGTTCCACCGATCTGGACGAGGCGCGGGAACGCGTCGCGGCGGTGTTTTGCCCGCATCGGCTGGACCGGATCGGGCAGGGCGCGATGGATGCGCGGCATCACCACCTGCCGGGCGAACGGTTGAGCCTGAATTACATCCAGTATGGCGCGAAAACGCTGATCGCGCCGGGGGCGTTGGAGCGGTTTTATCTGCTGCAAATCCCGCTGTCGGGTGGGGCTGCGATTGTGAACGGCAATGACCGCTATTATTCCAGCCCGGCGGCGGCGGCGGTGCTGAACCCGCATCTGCCGACGACGATGATCTGGGAGGCGGGCACGCGGCAGGTGTTGGTGCAGATCGACCGGCAGGCGATGATGCAGCATCTGTCGGCGCAATTGGGCGCGCAGGCCGAACGGGTGCTGACCTTTACCGGCGCGTTGGATCTGACAACCGGGCCGGGGGCGGCGCTGCGGCGGCTGGTGCTGTTTTTGATCAGCGAGGCCGATGCGGGGGCTGCGCCGATTGGCGCGGGGCTGACCGGGCGGGCGGTGGAATCGGCGCTGATGGCGGGGCTGCTGGAGGCGCACCGGCATGATTATCAAGCACTTTTGGGCCGAAAACGCGCAGCCCCGCGGCCACGGCATCTGCGGCTGGCGGAAAGCTTCATCGAGGCGCATCTGGAGCAGCCCGTGACGCTGGAGGAGATCGCGGCGGCGGCGGGGATCAGCGCGCGCGGGCTGCAACTGGCGTTTCGCCAGCATCGCGGCTCCACACCCTTGGGGTTCTGGCGCGATCTGCGGCTGGCGCGGGCGCATGCCGATCTGTTGGCGGGGGCGGGGTCTGTGACGGATGTGGCGCTGCGCTGGGGGTTTCAGCACTTCGGGCGATTTTCTGAAAGCTATCGCGCCCGCTATGGGCTTTGCCCGCGCGACACGCTGCGAGCGGCGCGCGGGGAGGGGTATCAGGATTAGCGGGAGGCAGGAGCCTGCGGCTAACCGGAATGCAAGAGCCTCCGGCGGGGATATTTAAGCAGAGAGGATGACCGGGGCTGCGCTGGCAGCGGTCGCCTCAGGGTTTCAGCAGGGTTTGCAGCGCCGCGATCAGGGTTTCGGTGCCCGCAAGCGTGGTCAGGTTGCCCGGAGACAGCCGCAGGGTCTGGCTGCGGGCGTCGGTGGTGATGCCTTGGCTGCGCAGTTTGCCAACGATTTCGGCGGCGGGGTGGGTTTCGGGCAGGCGCAGCATCATCGAACCGCCACGCTTTTCCTCGGCGCGCGGGGTGATCAGGGGTAGGTGCAGATCATCGGCGGCCTCGATCAGCCGGGCGGTCAGGGTGCGGTTATGCGCCAGCAGCGCGGCTTGGTCCTGGCTTGCGTGCCAATCCAGCGCGGGCAGGCTGGCCAGCGCCGCCATCACGCCGGGGGTGCCGTTATCAAACCGGCGAATGTCGGGGGCGTAGGAAAACGCGGTGATGTCCCAGTTGAACGGGTTTTCCTGACTGAACCAGCCGCGCAGCTCGGGGTGGCAGTGCTGCACGAGGCGCGGCGACAGGTAGAGGATGCCCGCGCCGGGGGTGCCGCACATCCATTTCAGGCTGGTCGACACGGTGAAATCCACCTCGGGGGCCAGCACATCATAGGGGATCAGGCCAGCGCCTTGGGTGATATCGGTGCCGATCAGCGACCCCATGCGGCGGCCATGCGCGACCATGCGCTTGAGGTCAATGCGGTGGCTGGAGGTGGACGACACCCATGTCAGCAGCGCGAGGCCGACGCGGGGTGTCCATGCGTCAAGAAAATCTTCATCCTCGACATGCGCCGCACCTTGGCGCATCGGCACGGTGTGCAGGGTGAAGCCGTATTTCTCTGCCATGCCATTCAGCAGGAAGTGGTTGGAAGGGAAGCAATCTGCCCCGACCAGCACGGTGCGCCCTTTCAGATGGCCCTGCGGCAGCGAGGCCAGCAGGGTGTGAAACGCGGCGGTGACGTTTTCGGTCGCGGTGACGCTATCGGCGGGGGCGTTCAGGATCGCCGACCAGCGGCGAAGGAAATTCGCCCGTTTGCCAAGGACATAGGCCCATTGGCTGTCATCGGGTCTGCCCCAGATTTCGGCAAACTCGGCCATGGCGGCGGCCAGATCGCGGGACTTGCCGGGATACATGCCGATGGAGTGGTAGAGGAAATAGGTCTCGGACATCGGGCTCACTCGGTCAGGAAAGGGGCGGGGGCGTAGCGGGGTTGCAGCGGCGCGGGGGCTGCTGCGGCGAGGGCGGCGAGGGTGGCGCGGATCGCGGGTTTGCCGTAGTGGGCGAGCGCCTCAAACGGGCCGCGCGGGAAGTTCAGGCCGAGTTTCATCGCGGTGTCGATGCCGTCGGGCGTGGTGCCGCCTTCGGCTAGCAGCCATGCGGCCTCGTTGATCAGGGTGGCCTCGATGCGCTGCGCGATGGCGGGGTTGGCGCGGGCCTCGGTGGTATTGGGGTGCAGAAAGCCCTGGCCGGTCTTGCGGCCGAGGTGGCCGGAGGCGACCTGGGTCTTGAGGCTGGCGAAGACGTGATAGCGCGGGTGGTCCTGCATGGCGCGGGCCAGACCTTCGGTGGCGGCGAGGTTGATATCGGCGCCGATCAGATCGATCAGCGCGAAGGGGCCGAGCCGGTAGCCTGCCGCCATCATCGCGGCGTCGATTTCGGTCGCCGGGTGGCCTTCTTCGAGCAGGGCCAGCGCCTCGCCGTAATAGGGGCGGGCGCAGCGGTTGACGATGAAGCCGGGGCGGTCGGGGCACTGGATCACGGTTTTGCCCGCAGTCTCGGTCAGGGCGCGGGCGCAGGCGATGGCTTGCGGCGCGGTGCCTGCGTGGGGGGCGAGTTCGACCAGTTTCATCGCGGTGGGCGGGTTGAAGAAATGCAGCGCAAGCACGCGATCCGGGTGTTTGGCGGTGGCGGCGATGCTGGCGACCGGGATCGACGAGGTGTTGGTGGCGAGGATCGCTTGCGCCGACAGGATGGATTCAAGGTCGGCGAACAGGGCCTGTTTGGCGTCGGCGCGTTCGATGATCGCCTCGATCACCAGATCGCAAGGGGCGAAGTCGGACAGGGTTTCAACGATATGCAGGTTGGCAAGGGTGGCGTCGCGGGCCTGCGGGGTCAGCTTTCCGGCCGTAACGCGGGCGGTCAGCGCCTGTTCCATCCGCATCCGGGCGCTGTCGCGGGCGGGGGCGTGGGCGTCGGTTGCGATGCTGGCAAAGCCAGCTTGGGCAAAGACTTGCGCGATGCCAAGGCCCATGGTGCCAAGGCCGACGATGCCGATGGTGGCTGCGTTGGTGGTCATCATTGGCCCCTGAACTGCGGTTTGCGTTTGTCGCGGAAGGCGGCGATGCCTTCGGCCTTGTCGGCGCTGTCCATCAATGCCTCAAACCCGGCGCGTTCGGTGGTGAAGGCGCGTGCGGATTCGTCGCCCGCGACCAGCGCAGCTTTGGCGGCTTGCAGGGCTAGGGGGGCGCGGCGGGCGATGCGGGTGGCGAGGGCGGTGGCTTCGTCCAGCGCGGGACCGGTGGCAAGGTAGGCGGCGATGCCCCACTGATGCGCGGTGGCCCCGTCGATCATCTCGCCGGTCAGCACCATGCGCGAGGCGCGGGCGCGGCCTGCCAAGGCCAGCAGGCGCTGGGTGCCGCCTGCGCCGGGGATCAGGCCAAGGTTGGTTTCGGGCAGGCCAAGCCGGGCGTCGGGGGCGACCACCATCAGATCGGCCATAAGTGCCAGCTCAAACCCGCCGCCCAAGGCAAAGCCATCCACCGCCGCAATCAGCGGTTTGGAAAAGCTGCGGATCGCGGCCCAGTGCGCCTTGCGCGGATCGCGGGCGGCCTCGGCGCTGGTCTTGGTTTCGATCTCGGCGATATCGGCACCGGCGGCGAAATTACCCTCTGCGCCATGGATCAGGGCGGCATGAATTGCGGGGTCGGCATCGGCCTGCGCCAAGGCCTGCGCCAAAGCGGCAAGCGTGCCGGTGTTCAGCGCGTTCTTGACGGCGGGGCGGTTGAGGGTGATTTGCAGCCATCCCGCCTGCGGGGTGATGATCAGATTTTCCATGCCAGCACTCTGCACCGCTGCGACAAAATTTCAAGACAGAAATTTCAAGCTTGAAATTGTTTTCGTCCGGTGCCAACCTGATTGCAACGCGCTTATTGGAGGAATGGTCATGAAGGTTCTGTGTCTGGGCGGTGGCCCTGCTGGGCTTTACTTTGCGATCTCGATGAAGCTGCGCGACCCGTCGCACCAGATGGTGGTGATGGAGCGCAACAAGGCCAATGACACCTTTGGTTGGGGCGTCGTGCTGTCTGATGACGCGCTGGGGCGGATGCAGAAAAACGATCCGGTTTCGACAGCCTCGATCCGCAGCAACTTTGCCTATTGGGACGATATTGCGGTGGTGCATAACGGCACCCGCACGGTGTCGGGCGGGCATGGCTTTGCCGGCATCGGGCGCAAGGCGATGCTGGTGCTGCTGCAGGCGCGGGCGCGGGAATTGGGCGTCGAGATGCTGTTTGAAACAGAATTCAAATCCGCCGAAGAATACCGCAAGGAATACGATATCGTTGTGGCCTGCGATGGCATCAATTCTCTGGTGCGGCGCGAATACCAAGAGGTGTTCCAGCCCGATATCGACGTGCGCAAGTGCAAGTTCGTCTGGCTGGGCACCCATGCCAAGTTTGACGACGCCTTCACCTTCATCTTCGAGAAGACCGAACACGGCTGGGTCTGGGCGCATGTCTATCAGTTTGATGACAACACCGCGACCTTCATCGTCGAATGCCTGCCGGAAACCTGGGATCGCTGGGGCTTTGAGCATATGTCGAAGGAAGACACGGTGGAAACCTGCCGCAAGATCTTTGCCGCGCATCTGGGCGGCCATGATCTGATGTCGAACGCGGCGCATTTGCGCGGCTCGGCGGTGTGGATGCAGTTCCCGCGGGTGATCTGTGGCAAGTGGTATCACGAAAACGTCGTGCTGATGGGCGATGCGGCGGCGACGGGGCATTTCTCGATCGGGTCGGGGTCGCGGCTGGCGTTTGACAGCGCGATTGCGCTGGCGGAATACCTGCACTCTGAGCCGAACATGCAGGCGGCGTTTGAACGCTATCAGGCAGAGCGGCGGGTCGAAGTGCTGCGGCTGCAATCGGCGGCGCGCAACTCGCTGGAGTGGTTCGAGGAGGTTGAACGCTATCTCGATATGCCGGCCCCGCAGTTTGCCTATTCGCTGCTGACCCGCAGCCAGCGGATCAGCCACGAAAACCTGCGTCTGCGCGATCCGAAGTGGCTGCGTGAGGCGGAAGACTGGTATCAGGCGCAGTATGGCGGGCAGCCGGGGCGCGCGCCGATGTTCGCGCCGTTCCAACTGCGCGGGCTGAGCCTTGAAAACCGCATCGTGGTGTCACCGATGGCGCAGTATCGCGCCGTTGATGGCGTGCCGGGCGATTGGCATTTCGTGCATTACGCCGAACGCGCCAAGGGCGGCGCCGGGCTGGTTTATACTGAAATGACCTGCGTGTCGGCGAATGGCCGCATCACCCCCGGCTGCACTGGGCTGTATACCCCCAAGCACGAGGCGGCCTGGAAGCGGATCAACGATTTCATCCATGCTGAAACCAAGGCCAAGACCTGCTGCCAGATCGGCCATGCCGGGCGGAAGGGTTCGACGCAAGTTGGCTGGGCCGAAGCGGACAAGCCGCTGGTGTCGGGCAACTGGCCGCTGTTGAGCGCGTCGGCGATCCCGTGGCAGGATGGCAATGCGGTGCCGAAAGCGATGGACCGCAATGATATGGATGCGGTTCTGCGCCAGTTCATCAAGGCGGTGGAGATGGCCGAGGGTGCGGATTTCGACATGATCGAGCTGCATGCGGCGCATGGCTATCTGATCTCGTCGTTCATCTCGCCGCTGTCGAACCTGCGGGAAGATGAATACGGCGGCAGTCTGGAAAACCGCATGCGCTTCCCGCTGGAGGTGTTCCGCGAGATGCGCCGCTACTGGCCGGGGCACAAGCCGATGTCGGTGCGGATTTCTGCCAATGACTGGGTGGATGGCGGCGTGACCCCGGCAGAAGCGGTGGAAATTGCGCGGATGTTCGCGGCGGAAGGTGCCGATATCATTGACGTATCCGCCGGGCAGACGAGCACCGAGGCGCGTCCGATTTATGGCCGGATGTTCCAGACTCCGTTCTCGGATCGTATCAAGAACGAGGCAGGACTTGCGACGATGGCGGTGGGCAATATCACCGAAGCCGAACAGGTCAACCAGATCCTGCTGGCCGGTCGTGCTGATCTGGTCTGCCTTGCGCGTCCGCATCTGGCCGACCCGTATTGGACCTTGCATGCCGGTGTGCAGCAGGGCGATGCTGGCACGCAATGGCCGCTGCCCTATCTTGCCGGGCGCGATCAGGCGCGGCGATTGGTGCAGAAGCAGCAGGAGACGATCAGAGTATGATCGGGCCGGGTATGATCGGGCAGGGTATGACGCTTGCAGGCAAACGGGTGCTGATCACCGGCGGCGGGTCGGGCGCGGGGGAAAACCTCGCGTTGGGCTTTGCCGCTGCCGGGGCCGAGGTGGTGATTGCGGGGCGTCGGATCGACGCGCTGGAAGCGGTTGCGGCCAAGGCGAGCGGTATCCGGGTGGTGCAGGCGGATGTGACCGATGAAGCCTCGGTGCAGGCGATGTTTGCCGCCGCAGGGCCGTGTGACGTGGTGATCGCCAATGCCGGGGCTGCGGATTCTGCCGTGATGGCAAAGACCAGCCTTGCGCAGTGGAACGCGATGATCGCGGTGAACCTGACGGGGGTGTTTCTGACCCTGCGCGAGGGGCTGCTGCAGATGCCGGGCTGGGGGCGGCTGATCTCGGTCGCCTCGACCGCCGGGCTGAAGGGCTATGCCAAGGTGGCACCCTATGCGGCGGCGAAACATGGGGTGATCGGGCTGACCCGCAGTCTCGCTTTGGAGATTGCGAAGAAGCCGATCACGGTGAACGCGATCTGCCCCGGCTTTCTGGATACGCCGATGACGGATCATTCTGTGCAGGTGATCGCCGAGAAAACCGGCAAATCACTGACCGAGGCGCGCGGGGTTCTGGAGGCGATGAACCCGCAGAACCGGCTGATCGCACCTGCGGAAGTGACCGCGACAGCGCTGTTTTTGTGCGGCCCCGGTTCGGAAGGCATCAACGGGCAGGCGATTGCGATTGCGGGGGGCGAATTGTGAGCGAATTGTCGAAACGCCGCCTGAAGATGTGGATCAGGATGCTGGGGGTGACGCGCAGCTCTGAAAGCCATCTGCGCGAGTTTCTGCGGCTGAAGCACGACACCACCTTGCCACGCTTTGACGTGCTGGCGGCGCTCTATCGGCGGCGCGACGGTGTGACGATGAGCGAGCTGTCGCGGATGCTGCTGGTGTCGAACGGCAACGCGACGACGGTGGTGGACCGGCTGGAAAAGGACGGGCTGGTGCGGCGCACCCAATCTGATCAGGACCGCCGCACGGTGTATGTGGCGCTGACGCCGCAAGGTTTGGCCAGCTTTGAAGGCCTGGCAAACGACCATGAACGCGAGGTGGACCGGCTGTTTGCCGGCCTGTCCGAAACCGATCTGGACCAGTTGACCGATATTTTGAAAAGGATGGGCAAGCCATGAAACTGGCAGGGCTGACGCCGGAACATTTCTTGTGGGACGTGCAGGACCGCATCGCCGTGGTGCGGCTGAATCGGCCCGACCGCAAGAACCCGCTGACCTTCGACAGCTATGCCGAGCTGCGCGACACTTTCCGCGCGCTGGTCTATGCGGAAGATGTCGATGTGGTGGTGTTCGCCTCGAACGGCGGCAATTTCTGCTCGGGCGGCGATGTGCATGATATCATCGGGCCGCTGATCGGGCTGCCGATGAAGGATCTGCTGGCCTTTACCCGGATGACCGGCGATCTGGTCAAGGCGATGATTTCCTGTGGAAAACCGATCATCGCTGCGGTGGATGGCGTGGCGGTTGGGGCGGGGGCGATCATCTCGATGGCCTCCGATCTGCGGCTGGCTACTCCGGAAGCGAAATGTGCGTTTCTGTTCACCCGGGTCGGCCTTGCCGGTTGTGACATGGGGGCTTGCGCCATGCTGCCGCGGATCGTGGGCCAAGGCCGGGCGGCGGAGTTGTTGTATACCGGGCGGGTGATGAACGCCGCCGAGGGCGAGCGCTGGGGCTACTGGAACGCACTGCATTCCGCCGAGACGCTGGAAGCCGAGGCGATGACGCTGGCGCGGCGGCTGGCGGCGGGGCCGACCTTTGCGCATGGCATGACCAAAACCCAGCTGAACCACGAGTGGAACATGGGGCTGGAGCAGGCGATTGAGGCCGAAGCGCAGGCGCAGGCGATCTGCATGCAGACCCGCGATTTCGAGCGCGCCTATCGCGCGTTCGTGGCGAAGGAAAAGCCGGTGTTTGCCGGGGACTGACGGGCCTTGCGGCAAGCGCCGGGGGCCTGCCCCCGGACCCCCGGGATATTTGAGGACAGATGAAACATGGCGGACAAGAGTTTTCTGGACTGGCCGTTCTTTGAGGACCGGCATCGGACTTTGGCTGTGGCGCTGGAGGCATGGTGCGTTGCGCATTTGCCGGTGGATCATGGCGATGTCGATGCCGCTTGCCGCAGCCTTGTGGCGATGCTGGGCGCAGGGGGCTGGTTGCAGCATTCGGGGGCTGCGGTTGGCGAAAAGCTGGATGTGCGCAGCCTGTGCCTGATCCGCGAAACCCTGGCGCGGCATGACGGGTTGGCCGATTTTGCCTTTGCGATGCAAGGGCTTGGTATGGGGGCGGTTTCGCTGTTTGGCTCGGAGGAGCAGCGGGAATGGTTGCTGCGGACGCGGGCGGGGACGGCGATTGCGGGCTTTGCGCTGACCGAGCCGGGGTCTGGTTCGGATGTGGCGGCGACGGCGACCACGGCGCTGCGCGGGCCGGGCGGCTGGGTGCTGAATGGTGAGAAGACCTATATTTCCAACGGCGGCATTGCAGATGTTTATGTGATTATCGCGCGGACCGGCGAGGCTGCGGGCGCGCGCGGGCTGTCGGCATTCTTGCTGCCCGCCGAGACGCCGGGGCTGCGGGTGGTGGAGCGGATCGAGGTGATCGCGCCGCACCCTTTGGCGCATCTGGCGTTGCAGGATGTGGTGTTGCCCGAGGGCGCGCTGATTGGCCGGGCGGGCGACGGCTTCAAGATCGCGATGTCGGTGCTGGATGTGTTCCGCTCGACGGTGGGGGCGGCGGCGCTGGGCTTTGCGCGGCGAGCGCTGGATGAAGCCTTGGCGCGCACGCAAAGCCGGCGGATTCAGGGCGCGGCCCTGAGCGAATTGCAGATGGTGCAGGGGCATCTGGCGGATATGGCGTTGCAGATTGATGCCAGTGCGCTGCTGATTTATCGCGCGGCCTGGGTCAAGGATCAGGGCGCGGCGCGGGTCAGCCGCGAGGCGGCGATGGCCAAGCTTTACGCCACGGAGGCCGCGCAGAAAGTCATCGACATGGCGGTGCAGCTGCATGGCGGCGACGGCGTGCGGCATGGCTTCGCGGTGGAGGCTTTATATCGCGAAATCAGGGCGTTGCGGATTTACGAGGGGGCTTCGGACGTGCAGCGCGTGGTGATCGCGCGGAGTATCCTCGGATGACCTATTCCCGGCTGATCCAGATCGAGTTCAACCACTGCGACCCGGCGGGGATTGTGTTTTATCCGCGCTATTTCGAGATGACGAATTCGGTGGTGGAAAACTTTTTCAACGACGTTGTTGGCCGATCTTTCGCACAGATGCATATGGCGGCGGACAACGGCGTGCCAACGGTTGCGATTGAAGCCGCGTTCATGGCACCGTCGCGGCTTGGCGACAAGGTGTTGTTTTCGCTGAAAATTGTGAAGCTGGGACGAACCTCGGTGACGGTGTGTATCGAGGGGCGGATGGGCGACGAATTACGGATGCGTGCGACGCTGACGCTGGTTTGGATTGACGGGATGAAAGCTGCAGCATGGCCCGACGCGATGCGGGCGCGGTTACAGGCATATATGGAGGACGCGGCATGAGCCATGAGGTTTTGCACCCGAAAAACTGGAAGGCCGCAAGGGGCTATGCCAATGGCATCGCAGCCAGCGGGCGGATGGTGTTCACCGGCGGTCTGATCGGCTGGAATGCCGAGCAGGAGTTTGAGACCGACGATTTTGTCGGTCAGGTCGAAGTTGCGCTGCGCAGCATTGTCGAGGTGCTGGCCTGCGCCGGGGCGGGGCCGGAGCATCTTGTCCGCCTGACCTGGTATGTGACGGACAAGCGGGAATATCTGGATAATCTCAAGGGCTTGGGTGCGGTTTATAAGGCTGTCATCGGACGGCATTATCCGGCGATGGCGCTGGTGCAGGTGGTGGCGCTGGTCGAGGATCGCGCCAAGGTCGAAATCGAGGCAACGGCTGTCATTCCGGAGGGCGTGTGATGTTGGGACCAACAGGCCATAGTGATACCTTCACCCGCGACCGCCTGCCGCCGGAAGATCAGCAACCGGTGTTCTGGCTGGAGGGTTTTGACTACCCGGAGTACATGAATGCGGCGGTGGAACTGACCGACAAGATGGTCGAAAAGGGCTTTGGCGACCACACCGCGCTGATCGGCAACGGGCGGCAGCGCACCTATAAGGAGTTGACCGACTGGTCGAACCGCATCGCGCATGTACTGGTGGAAGATTACGGCGTAAAGCCCGGAAATCGTGTTCTTATTCGGTCTGCCAACAATCCTGCGATGGTGGCGTGCTGGCTGGCCGCGACCAAGGCGGGGGCGGTGGTGGTCAATACCATGCCGATGCTGCGGGCAGGCGAATTGGGCCAGATCGTGGACCGGGCCGAGATTACCCTGGCGCTGTGCGACACGCGGCTGCTGGAAGAGCTGGTGGCCTGCGCCAAGCACTCGCATTTCCTGAAAACCGTGGTCGGTTTTGACGGCACGGCGAACCATGATGCGGAACTGGACCGGGCGGCGCTGTCGAAATCGGTGCGGTTTTCGCCGCCGCCGGTGGGGCGTGACGATGTGGCGCTGATCGGTTTCACCAGCGGCACCACGGGCGAGCCGAAAGGGGCGATGGCGTTTCACCGCGATCTGATGATCATCGCCGATGGTTATGCCAAAGAGGTGCTGAACGTCACCCCGGAAGATGTGTTCGTCGGCAGCCCGCCCTTGGCCTTTACCTTCGGTCTGGGCGGTCTGGCGGTATTTCCACTGCGCTTTGGTGCGGCGGCGGCGCTGTTGGAGCAGGCAACCCCGACCAACATGATCGAGTTGATCCAGACCCACAAGGCGACGGTGTGCTTCACCGCGCCCACCGCTTACCGGGTGATGTTGAAGGCGATGGCCGAGGGCGCGGATCTGTCCAGCCTGCGGGCGGCGGTTTCGGCGGGGGAGACCTTGCCTGCGCCGGTCTATGAGGAATGGATGGCCAAGACCGGCAAGCCGATGCTCGACGGCATTGGGGCGACTGAAATGTTGCATATCTTTTTGACCAACCGTTTCGAAGATCATCGCCCCGGCTGCACTGGGCGTCCGGTGACGGGATATGAGGCGCGCATCGTCGACGAAAACATGCAGGAAATGCCGCGCGGCGAGGTGGGTCGGCTGGCAGTGCGGGGCCCGACCGGCTGCCGCTATCTGGCCGACGAGCGGCAGAAGAAATATGTCCGCGATGGCTGGAACCTGACCGGCGACAGCTTTTGGCAGGATGAGGACGGCCGGTTCCACTTTGCGGCGCGGTCGGATGACATGATCATTTCGGCGGGCTACAACATCGCCGGGCCAGAGGTGGAGGCGGCGTTGCTGTCGCATCCCGACGTGGCGGAATGCGCGGTGATCGGCAGCCCGGATGAAGAGCGCGGCCAGATTGTCGAGGCGCATGTGGTGCTGGCCGCAGGGCGGGACGGCGATGCGTTGATGATCAAGCTGCTGCAAGATCATGTGAAACGGGTGATCGCGCCCTATAAATATCCGCGCCGGGTGATCTTTGTGCGGGCTTTGCCGAAAACCCAGACCGGCAAGATCCAGCGGTTCAGGCTGCGCGACGGGCAATAGGCCCAACGCGTGTCAGATTGTGCATGCCTCGAAACACGGTGCCTTTTGCCGGCGATTTTCGATCAGGCGATTTTCGGTCAAGATCTGACACAGCCCTAATGCAAGGCGGCGGCGGCTTCGCGGCGGATCGGCCAGCCGGGCCGGGGGGCGTGTGCGATCGGCAGCGGCTGGCTGACCACCTTTGTCCGGATCACCTCGCGGTGGAAATTGGCGTTGTAGCGCAGGTTTTCCGGCATCAGTGCCGGATCAAATTCCAGCGTGCGTTGCTGCACCACCTCGACCCGGCTGTGCCGCCCCTGTGTGCCGTGTTCGGGGTCGCGGCAGAAGGCGGCACACAAAGCCGCCTCACGCGTTTGCAGGCGGGCGATTTCGGCACGGATTTCGGACAATTCATCGGCAGGGCTGGCAAACTGCATCGCACTCTCCTGTTGCGGGTTTGTTCGCTCAGGTTGCGCGCAGAAAGGTTAACGCTTGGTTTCCATTGGCGGCCTGTTGCAGATTTTCTTGGAAGTTTCGTCAGAAATACCTTGCGCAAGGCTGATACATTCTTGAAGATGAATGCGATCTTGCGTTGCCCTGCTCTTGCAGATGTGGCATGAGGGAGGGGACCCTAACTAGACTGATGAGTTTAGCCTATGAGCGATTTTTCTGCCCGCCGCGTGATGATGGTTGATACGCAAGTCCGGCCCTCGGATGTCACCAAGTTTCCGATCATCGACGCCATGCTGATCGTGCCGCGCGAAGCCTTTGTGCCGCATTCGAAACGCGAGGCCGCCTATGTCGGCGAAAACCTCGATATCGGCGCGGGCCGGGTGATGCCAGAAGCGCGCACCTTGGCCAAGATGCTGGACGCGCTGGATATTCTGCCCGGCGACCGGATTTTGGATATCGCCTGCGGGTTGGGGTATTCTTCGGCTGTTCTGGCGCGGATGGCGGCTTCGGTGGTGGCGGTTGAATCCGACGCGGGGCTTGCCGGGGCGGCCTTGGCCACCTTGGCCGAAATCGGCGTTGCGAATGTGACGGTTGTGCAGGGTGATCTGGCAGCGGGGGCGGCGCAATCCGGCCCCTATGACGTGATCACCGTGCAGGGCGGCGTGCAGGAAGTGCCTGCGGCCTTGCTGGATCAACTGGCCGAAGGCGGTCGGATTGCGGCGATTTTCATGCAAGGCCCGCTGGGCGTGGTGAAAGTTGGCCATAAGGCCGAAGGCCGGGTGACTTGGCGCTTTGCCTTCAATGCAACGGCACCGGTGTTGCCGGGTTTTGCCAAGGCTGCGGCCTTCGCGCTGTGACAAAGGCGCGCGGGGCCAGACCTCGCGCATCAAAAGACATGCGCGGCAAGCGCGGTGACAGATGAGGTCGGGATGCGGAAGTTTTGGGCAGCACTAGCGGTGACAGCGGCCTTGGTGGCGGCTCCGGTTGCGCGGGCAGAGACCTTGGCGGATGCGCTGATCGCCGCCTACAAGAATTCGAACCTGCTGGATCAAAATCAGGCGGTGCTGCGCGCGGCCGATGAAGATGCGGCGGTGGCGGTGGCCAAGCTGCGCCCGGTGATTGATTTCACCCTGCGCGGCAGCTGGATCAAATATGATAACGAAGCCCCTAACGGCTTCCGCGGGCTAACAAAGCCGTTCTATTCGACTGACGATTCCTCGGCGGAGCTGACGGCCTCGGTGCTGATCTATGCCGGCGGCCGTGGGCTTTTGGGCATTGAGCTGGCGAAAGAGGCGGTTCTGGCCACCCGCGCAGGGCTGGTGAATGTGGAACAGCAAGTGCTGCTGGACGCGGTTTCGGCCTATGTCGATGTGCGGCTGCAGGCGGAAATTGTGGCGCTGCGCGAGTCGAACGTACGGCTGATCAATCAGGAACTGCGCGCGGCGAAAGACCGCTTTGACGTGGGCGAAGTGACGCTGACCGACGTATCGCTGGCCGAAGCGCGGCTGGCGGCGGCGCGGTCCGGTCTGGCTGCGGGGCAGGGCAACCTGAAGGTGGCGCGCGAACGCTACAAGGCGGCGACCGGGAATTATCCTGGCAATCTGGCGGCGCTGCCGAAGCTGCCGAAGACGGCGAAAAGCATGGAAGATGCACGAGCCGTGGCGGTGCGCAGCCATCCGGCGGTGATCCAAAGCCAGCATGAAGCGCGGATCGCCGATCTGCGGGTGCAGATTGCCAAAGGCAGCTTCCTGCCGACAGTCAACGGTCAGGTGAAGATTACCGACAATCTGACCACCGGCTCGGGCAACACCACGTTTGGCGTGGCTGCGGTGCAGACGCTTTATCAGGGCGGCGAGTTGTCGGCGCTGTATCGCCAGTCGCTGGCGCGCAAAGAGGCGTCAGCGGCGGGGCTGCATCAAACGGTTGTGACGGTGTCGGAAAACATCGGTCGCGCCTGGAGCAATCTGGAAGTGGCTGGTGCGTCGATCGAGGCCGGATCGTTGCAGGTGACGGCGGCGCAAAAGGCCTTTGATGGTGTGCGGGAAGAGGCGACCTTGGGTGCGCGCACCACGCTGGACGTGCTGAACGCCGAGCAGGAACTGCTGTCGGCCCGCGCGACCAAATTGCAGGCAGAGGCCAGCCGCTATGTTGGCGTCTATCAACTGCTGTCGGTGATGGGGTTGCTGACGGCGGAACAGCTGAAGCTGGGCATCCCGACCTTTGACCCGGAAGCCTATTATGACGCGGTGAAGAACGCGCCGGCCACCTCGACCCGTGGCAAGAAGCTGGACAAGATTCTGGAGAAGATCGCCAACTGACGCGATTGTCTTCGGGTTGGAAACGATGACAGCCCTTGCAGCCGCGCGCCGCAAGGGCTGTTTTGTTTCAAATGCAGATGATTTCGGCGGATAGTCGGCGGGGCAGGCGGTGCCAATTCCTTGTCTTGCGATGGTTCTGCGGTTAGACTGACCGCTAAGACTTTGGATAATAAAGCGTCGGGGCGGTGCATGTCTGAGCCAATGAGTTCGACCGAGATCGAGGATGTGCTGTCCTCTATCCGCAGGCTGGTTTCCGAAGATATGCGACCGCTTGCGCGTCCTGCGGGGGCGGCGGCTGTACAACCGGCGGAAAAGCTGATCCTGACCCCGGCGTTACGGGTGGTGCAAGAAGACGACAGCGAAGCGAAAGCGGTGTTCGTGGCTGCACCCCGGCTGCATCTGGCGGACCCGGTTGCGACTGCCGAACCAGAGCCTTCGGCGCTGGGACTGGTGGTCAGCAGCGTTGGGGCCGCCGTCGATGCCCAGCCCGATGAATGGGAAGCCGAAATCGGTGATGTGCAGCCCGAAGCCGATTTTTCGTCGGAAGGCTGGGATTTGCCTGCGCCGGATGCGGTTGCAGAAACCTCAGGCGAGTTGGACAACGGTTCGGATCATTTTGAATTGACTGCTGCCGAAGAGGTGCCGTCATGGGCGCAGCAAGATGGAGCCGAGGTGCCGGATGACGATGCTGCTCCGGTAATGCAAGGCACGCTTGAACCCGACCCGGTCTGGGCCGATGCGGCCGAGGCCAGCGTCATTGCCGAACTGGCGGCGGCACCGGAACAGGATACGGTTCTGGATGAAAGTCTCGACGCGGGCATGCGCTTTGATGAAGACGTGCTGCGCGAGTTGGTGCGCGATATCTTGCGGGAAGAGCTGGCTGGCAAGATGGGCGAACGCATCACCCGAAATATTCGCAAATTGGTGCGTGCAGAAATTGCCCGGTCATTGGCCGCGCATGAGTTTGATTAAAACTGATGGTGATCCGCCATGAAAAAAGCGCCCCGTGGGGCGCTTTTTCTATTTCGAGATCGGCAAGATCAGGCTGCTTCTGCCTGTTCCAGCTCCAACGCGTGGCGGCGTTCGGATTCTTCGCGCGACAACGCGACCGAAGTGCGAATGCCCTTAGACACAAATTCCATCAGGCCCTTGACCACACGTTCGTTCGGGTCAATCCCGGCACAGGACAACACTTCGCGGCCATCGCGCGAGCGTGCCCAGCGAGCGATCTGATCAGGACCGTTGCCATATTTCTTGTCATCTGCAATGGCATCATCCAACGCAGCCAAGACCACCGCCGCAAAAAGCTTGCGGGCGCGCTGGCCTTGTTCAAAGTTGAAGGCTGTGCTGTCAACCGAGCCCAACATCACATCGTCCTTTTTTCTTGCTCTTGTAATTCCGTTCGTTCCGCGCTTGTAACGATTTGACAACGATTCGGCGTGCCGTCTTTGGAATGACTGCTATGCGCTGCGTGCATAGCTTGGACTTCACTCTACCGTATCTAGTCTGCTTGCTTGGAACCAGAACCCGATATATAGGGTGCGCTTCAATCTCTTCAACCTTTTGACAAGGTTTTGCCACAATGCCGAAGATAAACGGAAACGAAATCAAGCCCGGAACCATCATTGAACACGACGGGGGGCTTTGGGCTTCGGTCAAGGTCAACCATGTCAAACCCGGCAAGGGGGGGGCTTTCGCTCAGGTTGAGTTGAAAAACCTGCGCGACGGTCGCAAGTTGAACGAGCGATTCCGCTCGGAAGACAAGGTCGAGAAGGTCGAGTTGGAAAACAAGGACCAGCAGTTCTTGTATGAAACCGACGGGCGACTGGTGTTCATGGATTCCGAAACCTATGAGCAGGTGGAAATTGATGCCGAACTGCTGGGCGACCGGCGGCCCTTCCTGCAAGATGGCATGATGGCGACGGTGAACTATTTCGGTGAAGAACCGCTGAACGTCAGCCTGCCGCAAAAGGTAAAATGCAAGGTGGTTGAGACCGAGCCGGTGCAAAAGGGTCAGACGGCGGCCAACAGCTTCAAGCCGGCGATCCTGGATAACGGCGTGCGCATCATGATCCCGCCGTTCATCGGGCCGGATGAGGATATCATCGTGCATACGGAGTTGATGGAATACTCCGAGCGGGCCTGACCGCCGGGACAAAAATCTTGGAAAGATTTTTGGTCGATTTTTAAGAAAAATCGTGGGCTGCTGTTGTGTAACAAATTATCTCGGAGTGTAACCAATTCTGCCAGAACAGGGCGGCTTCATCGGGATAAGCTGATAAAATCCAGTTACAGCCGATTGAGCGCCCCGGTGATCAGCGGTGTTTCAGCCACCAGCGGTGGATTGAAGATC
>WRPH01000063.1 GCA_009773375.1 Paracoccaceae bacterium | reverse complement strand
CCTTAAGATCGTCTTGAAAGCTCATTGCGGCGGCTTTCAGTTCTGCGGCTTCGATGTGTGACGCCCAGAACGTGCGCACCCGGTCGCGCGGCACGCGCTTGCGCAAATACGGATCGCGCCGCCCGTCCAAACGGTCTTGCATCCAGGCCACGCCATAGCGGAACCGACAGCCGCATTCCGGGCAGCCCGCGATCATCACCCCGCCCGCCCCCTGCTCCACCATATAATCGATGAACGATGGCGGCAGCATGGATACACACGGCAAGCGCACCGCCGCCGCGCCGTCCAATGTCAGTTCCTGCACCTTCGGCCCATGCTCGCACCCCACCATAACCACGCCACCCGGGGCCTTGGCCAGCGCCTCATCCACCAACGTGCGCATGCGCTTGATATCCAAATGCGGCAGATCGATGCCGGTGACCAATTCATCCACGCTACGAAAGGGGCTGGCGCTCGGACACGCGCCGACGCAAATGCCGCAGCGCGTACAGTTCGCGGCATTGACTTCGGCTTGCTGGGCGTAGGGCAGGCCATCGGTGCGCGGCATCATGGTGATGGCGCCATAAGGACAATCCGCATAACAGCGTCCGCAGCCGTTGCAGTGATCCAACATGACCACCGGCGCGAGGGGTTGTTTTATCGGCGGCAGCCAGGGCAGCGCCGCCAGAAAAAGCGAGCCGCCGATGGCCAACGCCCACAACGCCAAACCGCCCCAGGCATCGAATACCGGATAGAGCAGCATAAAGAACCAATCCAGATTCAACTGTTGCAAAATGGAGCCTAAATCCGCCGGGCCGTGGCTGATGGCGGGTTTGATCAGCGACAGCGCCACCAGCATCGCCGCCAAGCCGATGGCGACGCCGCGCGGCGGATTGATTTTGGGCTGGCTGACGCGGATCACATGGATCCACATGGCGAACAGTAAAAACAACGGCACGAATATGTGAATGAACACCAGCAGCGTGAAAAAGCGGTCGGTCATGGATCCCGGGGCAAGAAAATTGTTCGCCACCGGTTCGCCGAAGATACCCAACACGTCGAGCCATTCCATAGACCCCAGCGCCACATACTGCGCCAGTTCATCCCACACCAGCCAATAGCCCGACAGACCCGAGGCGTACAGCAGCCAGATGATCGGCACGCCCGTAAACCACGCATACCAGCGCCCCCCGCGATAGCGGTCGAACGACCACTCGCGGAGCAAATGCAGC
>WRPH01000062.1 GCA_009773375.1 Paracoccaceae bacterium | reverse complement strand
TTAGTTTTTTCTTCATTCAGGCGCGCCAGGTTTTTTTCGGCTTTTTGGGCGTTGGCGCGTAAAGTTTGGGTCGCGGCGCGGGCGTCGGCGCGGGCGCGCCGTTCGGCTTTTTTATCCAACTGCGGCGCATTTTGGGCGTTTTTACCGCCGCCTGAAGCTCTGCGGCCTTTGCGGGAGTCCAACAGGCTTTGGCGATATTCGCCCAAATCGCCGTCAAAGGGTTGGCAGGTGCCGTCTTGCACCACCCATAGGGTGTCGCACACCAATTCCACCAAATGCGGGTCGTGGCTGACCAATACCACCGCGCCGTCATAGGTGTTGAGCGCGGCGATCAATGCTTCGCGGGCGTCCACGTCCAAGTGGTTGGTGGGTTCGTCCAGCAGCATGATGTGCGGCGCGGTGCGGCTCATGGCGGCAAACAGCAGGCGGGCTTTTTCGCCGCCCGAAAGGTTGGCGATCGGCGTATCGGCTTTATCCTTGTTGAAACCGAACGAACCCAAATGCGCGCGCACACGGGGTTCGATCACGCCTTTCATTTGGTCTTGCATGTATTCGTAGGCGGTTTCGCGCACGGGCAGTTCTTCGGCTTGGTGCTGGGCGAAATAGCCGACTTCCAGCTTGCTCGATTTCACCACCCGGCCTTCTTGGGGCGTAAGCCGCCCGGCCAACAGTTTCATCAGGGTCGATTTGCCGTTGCCGTTGGCACCCAACAGGGCGATGCGGTCATCCATATCGATGCGTTGGTTGAGACCCTGCAAGATCGGCTTGGCGTCGCCGTAGCCCGCCACCACATCGTCCAGCGCCACCAGGGGCGGCGACAGGGGGGCCGGGTTGGGGAAGTTGAAGCTGACCGTTTTGTCTTCCATCACGGCGGCGATGGGCTGCATGCGTTCGAGCATCTTCAGGCGGCTTTGCGCTTGTTTCGCCTTGGAAGCCTTGGCGCGGAAGCGATCGACGAAGTCTTGGATGTGGCGTTGCTCGGCCAATTGTTTGGCGTGCATGCGGGCCTGTTGGCTCAGGCGTTCGCGGCGGGTGCGTTCGAAAAAATCGTATCCGCCGCCGTACCGCGTGAGGCGGCAATCGTCCAAATGTACAATTTCATCCACCGAAGAATTCAGCAGCGTGCGGTCATGGCTGATGACCATGAATGTGCCCGGCCAACTGGCCAGATAGTTTTCCAGCCACAATGCGGCTTCTAGATCCAGGTGGTTGGTGGGTTCGTC
>WRPH01000013.1 GCA_009773375.1 Paracoccaceae bacterium | reverse complement strand
CTAACGGCCATCCCGCGTCGCGCATCGACGACCTCATGCCCTGGGCCTTCCAAAGCCCGTCAAGCTGAAAGCATGACGGGGATCACGCACCGCTTACTGTGAGTGCCATAGGACGAACCCTTGGCACCCAAGTCGCGCAGGAACGGGAAGACATATTGATCGACGATGCGGAACATGATCCGCGCGTCGAAGTTTTTGAACCGCGACCAGCGCAGATCGTCATAGGGGCGGTCGATATGGCTGTCGTCGTTCGGATCTTCGCTGACCTTGTAGCGGAAGGTGCCCTCTGGGAAAATCCGCCGCTCCATAGGCTCGCCCAAGGTGCGCGCCTTGTTTTCGGCCAGGGTGTGCAGATCGTCGAGGCGTTTGATGAACAGCAGATAGGTGATCTGTTCGATGACCGAGATCGGGTTTGATACGCCGCCAGACCAGAAGGCGTTCCAGATATGGTCTACCTGGCTGCGGATCGGACCTGTCAACATTCTGGACGCCTTTGGTTTTCTGGTTTCGGCGGACGTTAGCCGAGGGGGCTGGGCAGGGCAATGCACCCTTTGCCGTGGATCAGCGTCGCGGTTCTCACCATACCGGCGGCGAGAAACCCGGCTGTCGCAGCGTGATGGAGGGCTTCATCCGTCGATCGATCCCAAGTTGATGCCGTTCCCGATTTTCCGCGCTTTCGGGCGGCATCGCAGGAGGACTCGGGAGCGAGTCGCTGAGTGGCGTTTGCGTTTTCAGCTCATTGCCCTCATCGACACTGCACACCCCGCCTCAAATCGGCTCTCCGTGAGTCTACGACGGCAATGCATTGATCAGGCGACAGTTGCCAGGTGTGTAAGAAACGTCCGCAACTGTTCGACGCGATCAGTGGTCAAGCGAACGAGATCCACGTGGGCGAGGTCGCGCATGGACTTCAGGGCGGCGTGGCGACCGTAGGACTGTTTTTCATCGGGTTCGTCGGCCTGATATAGTGAGGACGCGGGATAAACCTTAAACTCGATGTCGTCGTGCACCAAGTCGCGCAAAAAGCGGTGCTCAACCCAGAGGAGCGGTTTGGTTTTATCGCTCTTTTCAAACATCAAGCCTATGCGCGCGCCTACTTTGGATCGCAGCACATATCGCGCGGCCAGCTTGCCCTGGTGCCCGGCTGGATGCTCGACCGCGTTTTGGTCGAGCATTGCCAGACAGGCCGACTTCAGCTCCTGCCGAGTCATGATTGCCGCCATCACGCCGCAAACGGCCCGACGAGTTCCAGAAGGCGTTTTCGGATCAACTTCTCACGTTCCCGGACAAATTCTGGCAACCACATGACATCGCAGAGGTCCAATCGGTCGGGGATCATGTGCTGGTCGTGGAAATCCATTCGTCGGCCGGTGATCCACGACCTAAATGGCAAGGCACCCTTCTCGTTATTCTCGTCGCCCCGTAGAAGTTGAAGGTTGCCAAGGCTGTTCACGGCGCCGAGGATCTCCTGGATTCGATGCTCGGGCAGATTGCGGCCACGCAGGACGTTTTTCTGTGCATCGGCTTGTGGGATGATGTGGTCGATTTGCCAGTTTGACCCGTTCCAGTCGATGCCCTGGTAGAGCAACGACAAGGCGACGAAAGTGCGCGGCCTGCCATACTGCATCTCAAGCAGCTCATCCATCGTGCGCTCGTCCACTTGAGACAGGCGGCCACCCTTCGCCATCGCATCAAACAGCTTCTGTGTCGGGAAATCGCGCGCGACTTTCAGGTGATCCTGGATGGCGGCGCGGGCGGTGGTGATGGTTTGATCCGAATGACCGACGAAGGCGCTGACCAGTAGACTGTTAACCAACCAGTGGTGCATGGCGGCTGCATTGACCCGTTCGAACTCGCTGGAGCCGCGGAAATCGAAGTCCGGTGTTTTGTAGATGTAGTAAACCAGCGGCAGCACGGTATTCAGCGAGCCAAGATTGTCGCCGGTCAAGCCGTGACGGTTTAACAGCCGGAAGGTGTTCTCAATCGCTCGCTTGATGCCGACCCAGTTGCGTTCGATTTCGGCGATGACCTCGGTGGTGAAATTTTTCACGTTGTAGACAACTTCACGGTCGCAGACGACGAGGCTGGCTTTCAACACCAGATCGCGCGTCACGTTGTTGGGCGCTGCGAGACCTTTGTTGATGAACTCGACGAAACCGTTGATCTGCTCGCGCGCGGACCCACTCGACCATTTCGAGGTAATCATCGACATCAGCAAATCGGCCTTGGAGAGCTTTTTGCCGCCGTCGTTCGCCCGGACAAAGATGTCGAGCACGCGGTCGAGCGACTGATCGGTCTCAGTAAAGAAGTTCACCGCCTCGTCTTGCCAGATCACGCGGTGCAACCGACGCAGCGTCGCCTCGGCCAAGTCGCGCTCCCAGACCGAAACGCCGGGATGCAGTTCAGTCTTAACCTTGGCGATCAGCCCATCCAGCTGCACCTCGCTGGCATAGTCCAACATTGAGCCGACCTTGAACCAGTGGCGGCGGTTGCTGTTGCCGGGCCGCCGCTCGTGGAAGGCGAGGCCATATGTGATGCCAAATTCGTTGTCGCTTTCGTCGTCGGCATTGCGTGGGTCGGGATCTTTGAGCAGGTCGAGGAAGAGTGTCTTTGCCGACCAGGCGGAAGCATTGGTGTTGCGCGCGCCTTTTGCCTTCTCAGAGAATGTGCCCCGCAAACCGATCAGCAACGACGTCAGCCGCTGCTGACCGTCGAGAACGAGGATGAGCTTCCTCCCTTCGGCGCCTGTCGGCTCGTTCATCATGTCGGGTCGATAGTTTTCGATGAACTTGTAGCACCGGACCTCGGCCTTGGTTTCTTCGTCAACCGCCCAGAACATGAAGCTGCTGATGGGATAGCCTTTTAGCAAGGAGTCGAAGAGCGCCACGATTTGGGTCGAGGACCAGACGTATGGACGCTGGATGGCTGGAAGAAGGTAGCTGCGGTTCACGTCGTCAATAACGGTGCCGATGCTGCGCGATGAATAACTCATGGGGATCTGTCTCAAGTAGGGTTTGTTGGTGGTGTTGGCGCAACATTGCGCAGTGACTGGTTAACGAACCGTTACCAATCGCTGATGAGGTGAAGGCGGGTCAATGTCGGGCAGTCCGGGACGCTGCCCTCCTCTTGAGTGTTGTAAATGTTCGCTTTCCGGTGCGAGAGAAAACTCGAGCCGACAGAAACAAGAACAACTGTTCGTGGCGCGATGTCAAGCTGTGCGAGATGGCTCCCCGCCATGGAACGTAGCAACGAACTTCTTGTCACCGCCTTTGCTGAAGCGCTTGTTGCCGAGCGCAAGCGCGCCGGTATGACGCAGGAAGATCTTGCAGACCGCGCGAACGTATCGGTGCGATTCATCTCGTTTCTAGAAACCGGAAAGCGTCAACCATCGCTGAGTGCGCTGGCAGCCGTCAGCGCAGGGCTCGGCATGACGATGAGCGCGATGATCACTTCGGCCGAGGCGCGCTATCGACGCCTAGCCGGCCCGCAGCATGGACCTAGTAAGAGCACGTCTTGATCACCGGCCTCGAAGGCCAACGCGAACATGTTGTAATCCACCTTAACTTGCCGCCACATTCAGAATCTGCCCCAGCCGGGGATGTCGGGGTGCTGCTCTGGTTGGGATTCGGTCGTTTCAGTGATGGAGGTCTTCTTATCTGCGCTCATCGGAGCTTTTAGTGTTTCAGTCTGGCCGACGTCTGACGGCGCTGTCGTAACGCCCACTTCCTCTTCATCACCGAGCCGGGATTGAATTACTTCGAGAGCGGCCACGCGCGCCCGTTTAACTGATGCAGGTGTCCATTCCCGACCCCAGCCCGATCGAACTCCACGCCGGTTCAACAACTTTGCCAGCGCTGGCACTGACAGATCAACGTAAGCAGGGTCTTCCTTCATTATGTCAGCTATCTGAAACACTATCTCTGCCGCGCGTTCACCGCGCACCTTGGCTGACGCCTTGTTGGCTGCTGACTTGTCGCCGGGTGAACCAAGAACAACCCCAGCGTTCTTGCGACCTTTCAGCGCTGTCTTGGTGCCAGCGCTGATGTTTTGTGCGGCAACTGCACCGCGGGTGATGTGTTCCACTACCGCCAGATGATCAACAACACCGCCATTGCGGATCGAGATGAGCGGCACCCGGAGCGTTTCCAACGATTTTGAGATTGAGAGAAGATTGCGATCAAGCCGGGTGAGATCAGTGACCAGCAAACCAGCACGTTCGTTGTTCGCAAGCGTGATTGCGGCCTTCAGCCCATCGCGCCCCGACGAATTTCCGTCTGCTACTGCTGAACCAACATCTTCGTGGATGGAGACACAGGTAAGACCTCGTTCTTGACAGAACTGCCGGATCTTCTCTGCTTGACGTTCGAGGCCATCCGCTTCTGCGTCCTGCCTCTCCGTCGATACCCGTATATAGCCAACGACTGTCTGAGGGAGGGGATGGTCTGTTGTTATGGTCATGGTGTGGGCCTTTGGGTGGAGCATTTGCATACGGTTTTGCAGTAAGACGTTGCGGTCACTCTGTAATTGATCTCATATCGGATCATTTACAAGGATCAGCACTGAGATTTTAATCTGATGGTGCGGTTGAGCATTTGCAGGCTTTCGAGTGAACCGGCCTGCGGCACCATCAGCGATCAGCGTGAACACCACATCCACATTCAGTGGAAATCTCGGCTGGGAAACAACACCTTCGCCTGCTCGCGTGGATGGTGCGCTGACCTCACACTGCCGCCGATAGGTCGCTTCGTCTCATCCGCACGACCATCATTGGCCTCGATCACCACTGGGCGCCCGAGGGTTGAGAGCAGTGGCGACACATCCTCGATGCGCTCGGCGATCAAATGCACCACTGGACCGTCTCGTTCGATCCGGCCAGTGACGCGCAGTAGCCGGCCTGCGATCACGGCCTTGCGGAAGGTTTCATAGACCTGCTTCCAGACCACGACATTTGCCGTTGCGGTCTCATCCTCCAGCGTCAGGAAGATCACACCCGACGCCGTGCCGGGGCGCTGGCGGGTAATCACGAGGCCGGTGACGGTGACGCGACCTTTGCTGTGCTGCAGGCGATCATGTGGCAGGCTCTCGGGCAGCTTGGGGCGCAGCAGTTCCACCGGATGCGCACGCAAGGACAGTCGCAGCGATAGGTAATCCTCGATCACCTCGTGCCCCAGCGTCATCTGCGGCAGTGTGACGGTAGGTTCAATGCCGCCCTCGCCATCGGCGCCAAACAACGGGAGCGGGGCGGGTCCGGACAACGCTTTGGCATCCCAAAGCGCGCTGCGCCGGTTCAGACCCAGCGACGCGAACGCGTCTGCCTCTGCCAACCGCTCCAGAACACCTGGCCGCACGCCAGCCCGGCGCCACAGGCTTTCGACATCAGAATAGCCATTGCCGCGGGAGGTCGAGATCCAGACAGCGTCGTCCTCGCGCATGCCCTTGATTTGGCGAAATCCGAGCCTCAGCGCCAGAGCGCCGTCCTGCCGCGGCTCGATGGTGCAGTCCCAGAAGGAATGGTTGACCGAGACCGGGCGCACCTCGACATCATGCCTGCGGGCATCGTCCACAAGCTGCGCAGGTGCATAGAAGCCCATCGGCTGCCCCTCGCATCCGTCGAAGGTCAGGGTGCGCCAAGACGCAGAAAGGCCTCCCGACGCCTCACAAGCCGGCATTCCGACCAATTCGGCCCGAAGATCACATCCAAAGTCGAAATCGCGCCGTTGCATGATCAGCCGCAAAGTTTCCACACAGCCTCCGCCCTTCCTGCCAGCTGTCAGTGAAAATTCCGGCTCGGAAACAGCTTCTTCGTCTCCACGTTTACTGGGGCGTCGAGCGCATCCCCCCCGCCGGTTGCTTGGTCTTGTCGGCCCGCCCTCTTTGTTCCCGATCACCGGCCGCTCGAAAGTGATAAACAGGTGGAGATGTTCTCACGTTTTGGTTGATCAGCTGCCTGACAGACACGCCGTCATGTGCTGCTCAATCGTGTGATAAACTTGTGCCGCGCCGCGCAATTCCAGCCATCGCGAAATACTGCACCCACAATTCCTGCTTGCAGAATCAGGCCTTTGCATCGTCGAGTCTGGCCAGATGACATTTCCCCATGACCGGACCAACTTTTGATCTGCAACCTTACTGGCATCGCGTCACAACCCGACAATGGCCGCACAAGGCCGGTGAGGGCATTCTGTGAAGCACCTGATGGGACTGAGTTCGAGGCCTATCTCAAGGGGCCACGGCTAGGAGAGAAGCATTTTCCGTGCCTCTTGGAGCGTGAGTGGTTCAGTGGAAGGCTGGCCCAGCAACTCGGCCTGCCCTGCGCTTTGCCTCTTCAGATTCGGCTCGACCCGGACGTTGTTGCGACGGCACAGCACCCCACGCTGCGATCGGGGTTGCAGGCAGGGCCGGACATATTGTTCGGATCACTCGGTGCCGGCCCAGGTTGGAATATATGGACCGATGCGATGGCGGTGTCGCGAGACCATGCGCAGATGGCCGCTGAAATTTACGTTTTCGATACCATCATTCAGAACTGGGACAGGTGTGCCGCCAATCCCAATTTGCTAGTGAAAGGTGATAGATTTCTGATGATTGACCACGGGGAGGCCTTCGTGGAGGCCACCGGAAGCGATGCTGAACGCGAGGTGACCCCTCTGCCTTGGAAGTTAGGAGGGGTTGTAAATCACGAAGGGGAATACGAAATGCATCCCCTGTGGTTCAAACTGCGCCCCAAAAACCGAGTAGACTTCGCGGCGATTGCGGATCGCTGGAAAGCCTTGCCAGATGACACTTTCGCCCTTATCGCCGCCGATGTGCCATACTGCTGGAGCAAGGTGACAGCTTCCCGTATTGCTGCCTATATGACCGAAGCCATGGAAAACGTGAACGACATCGTGGCCAACATAGAGCATAATTTCGACCGATGACAAAGCACGCCTACTCATATGCAGTTCTTCAGTATCGCCACGACGTGTGGGTCGGCGAGGCGTTGAATGCTGGCGTGCTTATGTTCAGCGAGAGCGCACGTTTTCTCAAGCTCAAGGCACGGACAGGCCAAGGCAGACTGGCTCAGGCCTATCCTGATCTTGACCATGGCGCGTTTCGGGATGCAGTGAAGGCGATGGGGCGCCGGTTTGATAGGATCGCTTCAACCTCGGGATTGTTCCTGCCGTCCGGTGGCGCTCTGGAGGTCGGCAAGAAGGTGCTGCTTCCCGATGACAGCAGCCTCTCATGGGGCATGACTGGCTCTGGTGTTGCCATCGACCCAGAAGAGGCCCTGAACAAGATCTACGCCCGGTTCGTCGGGCGATATGACAAGACAGCGGGACGTGAACCGCGCACGGATGAAATGGTCTTTGAGACAGTGCGGCGTAAGCTGGAGCTGGCAGAGCTATACCAGTTGGTCCAGCCGCGGATCGTGAAATCGAAGTTTGCTTCTATCCAGTTCAAGCACACCATCGAGAACGGCGCACTGCACATCATCCAGCCAGTTTCCTTCGACTCCGCCGATGCAGAGAACATGTTGGACAAGGCTGCCAAGTGGGCCGGTCGCTTGCAAAGCATCGCAGAGTTGGAGGGGAAAGTGCGCCCCTATTTCGTTACGGGCAAGCCATCTGATCATGCCCTTATGGGGCAGTATGACAAGATGGTGGCACTGTTGAAGGCCAGCCCACTGGACCCGATTGTAATGGATGAAGATCAGGCGGGAGATCTGGTGGCGAAGATCGAAGAGCGCCTGCACTAGGCGGTGCCTGCGGGTGCGATGCTGCACCGCCGTCAGTCGGCTCTCCGTCCAGCGAAACGCATTGCCTGCTGACTGTGTGTCCCAAGAGGAGCTTTGGCACCCAGTCAGTAGCCGCAACAGAATACACCCCCTAGGCACTTCGATGATATTTCTAGGACTTCGTTGATTTATTATGGGCGTGAGCTCTAGGTGGCGCAACTGTCGCACCCACTGCTGCCACCACGATAGAGGGGGGCGTCGGCTCGGTTCGTGTGTATCCATTCCTAGGGGCGCACATCATCGCCAAATACTTGGTCGCCACACCTGCTGGTAACCGCAGCGCGCTTGTGCTGTCTGCTGCGCGGACCCGTCAGTGTGTCACAGAATCGTTGAAGTTTTGTTTCTCTCTACTTAACATAATTTAAGTAGTCTTGGAGCAGACGATGGCACCCCAACCAGATCAACCCATGACTCGCGCCGATGAAGCGGAAACCGTTCGCATCATGGCCGAGCGGCTGCGCCAGCTGCGCAAGGCCAATGGGCTGTCGCTGCGTCAACTGGCGGATGCCACGGGAACCTCGGCGAGCTTCCTCAGCCAACTGGAACGCGGGCTCAGCGGCGCAAGCACCTCGACCCTGATCCGTATTGCCAACAGTTTTGGAACAAGTATTTCCGAGCTTTTTGCGTCTGCAGAAGGTGGCAAGGATCCTGTGCTACGCCGCCACTTGCGGCCCACTTTACCGGTGACAAACGGGCAGCGCAAAATGTTGTTGTCGCGCCGCCCGCTGACCCACTTTGAGACATACATTGCGGAGTTTGACGCCGGCGGCACAAGTGGGGACGACCCATATACCCACGGAGACAGCCATGAGATGATTTTGGTCCTGCGCGGGCAAATCCGGCTAGAGCTGGGTGGTGACAGCCATGAGTTGGACGAAGGCGACAGCGTGGAATACGCAACTTCTGTCCCGCACCGAGTGGTCAATATCGGTGATGGAGCGGCCGAAGTGCTGTTCATGATTTCACCGCCCACATCAACTTCCAAGTATGTGGACGGATTTCGAAGCAAGGTCGGCGGAGCCGGCTGATCTTGTAGCACGATGATACACAGACCAAAAACCAACCGGGAGGAAATACGATGAAACACACCAGAACCCTTGGATTTGCTGCAGTGACAGCAATCGGGATGGCAGGCGCCGCTTTTGCGGAAGGCCCTGTGGCGGGCGAGACCGCCGAAGGATCTCTGGCGGGCAAGACCCTGACCTTTGTTTCTTATGGCGGGATTTTTCAGGATGGCCAGCTCAAGGCGCTTCAGGATTTTGTCACCAAATCCGGCGTGACCTTGCTATCAGACGGACCCACCGAAAATGCCAAGATCCAGGCGCAGGTCGAGGCCAAGAACGTGATGTGGGATGTAGTCGATACCGGTGACTTTACGCCGTTCGTGCACTGCGGAACGCTGTTTCAGAAACTGGATTTCACCAAGATCGACATATCGAAAATCCCGCCGGGACAGGTGGGCGAGTGCAGCGTTCCGGCGATGAACTACGCTGTCATGTTCCTGTATAACAAGGATACATACAAAGATAATCCGCCGCAGAGCTGGAACGATTTCTTCGATGTCGAGAAATTCCCCGGCACGCGCGGCATTCCAGGTTACGCCGATCCAGAAGGCTATATGGTCGAGCTGGGCCTGCTGGCCGATGGCGTGCCGAAAGATCAGCTGTTTCCGGCGGATATTGACCGCGGGCTGAACAAGTGGCGCTCGATCCGTGAAAATCTGGTTCCGTGGACGACGGGCGCAGAAAGCCAGCAAATGCTCGAGTCTGGTGAGGCTGACATGGTTATGGTCTGGTCGGGCCGGGGCAAGGCGGCATTGGCCAATGGGGCAAATTACGCGCCTGTCTGGCAAGACTGGATTGTCGTCAAGGACCAGATTGCCATTCCGATCGGGGTCAAGGATACCGACGCCTCTCATGCGCTGATCAACGCTTACTTGGGCAAACAGGCGCAAGAAGTGATGGCGCAAGAGACGTCCTATTCGCCGATCAACGTCGATGCACAGCCTAAGGTGGATGCGTTGACGGCGGAATTCATGACCAATACCCCTGAAAAGCAGGCTATGGCCTACAACCAGAACGTCGAATTCTGGGTCGCCAACTATGAGACGCTTAGCGCCAAATGGGCTGAATTCGTCGCGGGCAACTGATGCTCTTTGCGCCGGGGCTGCTGGCCCCGGCGTTTTTGTGCACACTCGCGTGCGTCGCTGAAAGGCAATCATGTCAACCAAATCTGCACCGCGCGCTTCCCGCGGTCCGCTTTATCTGACCCTGCCGGCTTTGGCCGTTCTGGTTCTGGTGATGGCGGTGCCGCTTGGCGTGATCGTCTTGCGCAGCTTCATGGAGCCCGAGCCGGGGCTAGCAAACTATGTCTGGTTCTTTCAGACCAAAGTGAACATCACAGTGTTGCTGCGCACATTTTCCATCGCCTTCTGGGTGACGGTTTGCTGTGTGCTGGCGGCCTATCCCTATGCCTTCGCGATGTCGGTCGCAGGGCCGCGCCTTCGCCTGGCGCTGATTATGTGCGTGCTGGTGCCTTTCTGGGTTTCTGGTGTGGTGCGAACGTTGGCCTGGGTGATTTTGTTGCAGGATTCGGGGGTTATCAATCGGGTCCTGTTGTCCATGGGGTTCGAGAAGGTGCGCCTGATCCGGACTCAACTGGGCGTGACCATCGGCATGACCCAAGTGCTGCTGCCGTTCATGATCATGCCGCTTTATGCGGTGATGCGCGGCATTGATTTGCGGTTGCTGCAGGCTGCGCGCAGCCTGGGGGCGCATCCCGTCAAGACCTTTTTCCAGATTTACCTGCCGCTTTCTCTGCCTGGAGTATTTGCCGGGGCGACAATCGTCTTCATCCTGGCGCTTGGGTTTTACATCACGCCGTTGCTGCTGGGCGGCCCGCAATCGACCATGTTGTCAACGCTGATCCAGCAGCAGGTGTTGTCCTTGCTGAACTGGGGGCGGGGCGGGGCAATGGGTGTTGTGCTGCTGATTGCCACCTTTGGCATTCTTGGCATCGCCAGTCCATTCATGCGGCGGAAGTATCAGATGAGCGGGGGCAGCCGATGAAACTGAACCTGCCTCGCTTGCTTTTAGGCTTGACCTGCCTGCTGATTGCGATCTGGCTTGTGGCACCCACGCTGATCATTATCCCGATGTCTTTTGCGGGTAAGAAATCGCTAGTTTTCCCGCCACAAGGGTTTTCGCTGCAGTGGTATGAGAACTTCTTCACCAATCCACAGTGGTTCGGCAGCCTGATCGTGTCGGCCAAGGTCGCGGTGATGGTCTCTGTGGTCGCAACGGTCATCGGCACCATGGCAGCCATAGGGATCGAACGCATGAGGGGGCGTGCGGCGGGGATTATTCGCGCCGTGCTCATCACGCCAATGATTGTGCCAGGAGTGGTGCTGGCCGTTGGCATCTACGCAGTTTATCTGGACACACGCCTTGTCGGCACTTGGACTGGTTATGTGCTGGCCCACACGCTTCTGGCGATCCCGTTCGTGGTGATTGCGGTCGGTGCAAATCTGGCGGTGTTCGATGAGCGTCTGGAAACGGCGGCAGCAAGCCTTGGGGCCTCGCGGCTGACCACGTTCTTCACCATCACGTTGCCGCTGATCCTGCCAGGTATTCTGTCGGGCGCGCTTTTTGCCTTCGTGACATCATTTGACGAGGTGATCGTGTCGCTGTTCATCACCAGCCCTCAGTTGAAAACCCTGCCGGTTCAGATCTTCTCATCCATGACCCGCGACGCCGATCCCACGGTTGCGGCGGTCGGGTCGCTTATCTTCCTTGCCACGTCGCTGATCATCGGGCTGGGGCTTATCTTCGGAATGCGGGGGCGCAGGGTATGACGCTTAACACAAGCACAAAAGGCGCGGCCATCGACATTCGCGGTGTCAGCAAATTCTATGGCAGTTTTACTGCTCTGGATGATATCAGCCTGCGGGTCGAGCCGGGTGAGTTCATGTCATTCCTGGGCCCCTCGGGGTCGGGCAAAACCACAACGCTCAACCTGATTGCCGGGTTCACCGACCTCAGCGCGGGCGAAATACGCTTGGGAGAGCAGTCGATCGGCCACGTCCCGGCGCACAAGCGCAACATCGGCGTGGTGTTCCAGCACTATGCGCTGTTCCCGCATATGAGCGTGGCGCAGAACGTGGCCTATCCGCTGAAGCAACGCGGCATCGCCAAGGCGGAGCGCGCCCGGGCCGTTGATCGGGCCTTGCAAAAGGTGCAACTGGATAAATTTGCGCATCGCTACCCCAGCGAGCTTTCGGGCGGCCAGCAACAGCGCGTGGCCTTGGCACGCGCGATGGTATTCACCCCGTCGCTGTTGCTGATGGACGAGCCGCTGGGTGCGCTGGACAAGAAGCTGCGCGAGGTGCTGCAGCTGGAAATTCGTCGGATTCACCGCGAACTCGGCTCGACCTTTGTCTATGTCACTCACGACCAAGAGGAAGCCTTGGTGTTGTCCGACCGTATCGCGGTATTCAACAAGGGCCGGATTGAGCAGGTCGGCAGTGGGCATCAGCTTTACACCCGACCCGAGACATTGTTCGTCGGCCAGTTCATTGGTGAAAGCTCGGTGTTGCGGGGCGTGCATCGTGCAGGGGGGACTGAAACCGCGCTGACGGTGGCGGGGACGACGTTGGTGGCACCCGGACAGGCCAAGACCGATGCTGCTCATGTCATTCTGCTGCGCCCTGAAAGTGTTATGGTTCAGGCCTCTGGCACAGGCCTGAAGGACGGAATGACCAATATTCTCGGCGGCACAGTGCGTGAAATGCTCTATCTGGGGGCCGCGATGAAATACGAAGTGACGCTTGCGGATGGCAGCCATGTCATTGCCCGCACCCCCACCCAAGACGAGCCTTTCGCCATCGGCAGTGCCGTGGAACTGGCCTGGAACCCAAAGGATGGCACGCTTTTGGCCGATGACGGCTCGACTGCGGGACATGAAGGATAAAGTGATGGACGTGAAGAAGAACGGCGATGTCTCTTTCTGGTATGCCGATATGGGGGGTCTCCCCGATTATCGGGCTGCGTTGCCCGGCGATATCGACGTCGATGTCTGCATCGTAGGGGCGGGGTTTACCGGGTTGTGGACGGCCTACTATCTGAAGAAGGCGAACCCCGACCTGTCGATTGCGATCATTGAGAAAGAGTTCGCGGGCTACGGCGCCTCCGGGCGCAATGGGGGCTGGTGCTCGGGTGGATTTTCGTGGAGCCGGTCAAAGTATCTCTCGACCGGAACCCGCGAAGGCGTGATCGACTTTGAGCGCCAGCTGCGTGGCACAGTGGAAGAGGTGATCCGCGTCTGCGAAGCCGAAGGCATCGACGCAAACATCCGGCGCACCGATTGCCTGACCTTTGCCTGCACCCCGGCCCAGATGCAGCGGTTGCGCGCCGATCAGGCAGACGACATGGCGTGGGAGGTTCCCGTTGAGCGCAGCCATCTGATCGGTGCCGCCGAGGCCGCCGAACGCATCCGCATCAAGGATGTGCAGGGCGCTTTGGTGACGGGCGGCGTTGCTCGGGTGCAACCGGCCAAACTGGTGCGTGGTTTGGCCGAGGTGGTAACCCGCAAGGGCGTCACAATATATGAACAGACCACTGTAACCGGGATCAGCAAAGGCCGTGTCACCACCAATCGTGGCACGGTGACTGCGCACCGCATCGTGCGCGCCACTGAAGGCTTTACCCATGGTATCTCGGGGAATGAGCGCGAATGGATACCGCTGAACAGCGCTATCGTCGTGACCGAACCGGTCCCGGATGCGATGTGGGACGAACTTGGCTGGAGCGGCTATGAGGTATTCGGCGATGCCTCGCACGCGTATTGCTACGCGCAGCGCACGCAAGATAACCGTATCGCCATGGGCGGGCGCGGGGTGCCGTATCGCTTCGGCTCCAAAACCGATGTGAACGGCGAGACTCAGGCTGAAACCGTGGAAAAGCTGAAAGACATTCTGTATCGGATGCTGCCCCAGACCCGCAGTCTGAAGCTGGACCACGCCTGGTGTGGTGTGCTGGGTGTGCCGCGCGACTGGTGCACGACCGCGGGTCTTGATCCGCAGACAGGCATTGCCTGGGCGGGCGGCTACGTCGGCCTTGGGGTGTCCACCTCGAACTTTTCGGGGCAGACACTTGCGGATCTGGTGCTGGATAAACAGACCGAGCGGACGACCCTTCCTTGGGTCAATCGCAAGCCGCGTAAATGGGAAGTCGAGCCGTTTCGCTGGCTGGGCGTTCACGGCATGTATTGGCTGTATAACCTCGCCGACCGGCGTGAAGCGGCAAGTGGTGGGCAGCGCACATCGCGGCTTGCCACGCTGGCAAATCGCATAACTGGCCGTTGAAAGCGGCGCAACAGCCAGAACCGCGTCCGCAAAAATAGGAGAACACATGATCGACCTATCCGTTTTTACCGGCCTCGCCGGGATCGACATTGGCGCACTTACAGACAAGCCTACCGCGCTCACGCCGGGTCAGAAAGAGGCGGCAACTTCGCTCTGGCAATCGCCTGATGGCGCACTGGATATCGGGGTCTGGGAGTGCTCGCCCGGCAGCTTTACCGCAGACCGATCAGCGGCGGCAGAGTTCTGCTACTTCTTGCAAGGCAAGATCGTCATGACCCACTTGGACGGCACTCGGCGCGAGTTGGGGCCGGGCGATGCCATCATGTTGCCGCGTGGCTGGAAAGGCACGTGGGAGATTCTCGAGCATACCCGCAAAATCTACGTGTTCTTGGCGGATCGACTTCACGGATAGTTAATTGTTATGTCCCTGCCAGCAAGGCGCCGCTTATCCGCAGACTATTCCGCCACACACTATTCGTCGACAGTTGCAGACTTAGAGGAGCTTTGGCACCCAGTCAGCCGCCGCAACGCAATACACCCTCTAGCCACTTCGATGATTTTTCTAGGACTTCGACGGCTTACCAGTCGCATGATCTGTAGGTGACGCAACAGTCGAAAATGGCGCACTCACGCACGACAGGGAGGCACCGGCGCGGTGCGTATGCAGCCATTCCTAGGCGCATTCCGGTCGGCAGCGTAGGTTTGGCATTTCTGGAAAACTGCTGGTCCTGTGCGCATTATCTGGGCTTCGGGCTACTCTGTCGACTTCTGGGTCGAGTGCCCGTCTTTGATGTTTCTCACGGCAGGATCATCTGTGGGCAACCGCTTTTGCAGGGTAAGGCTCAGATCGGTGGTCGCAAGCATACACTATGTTCTCTATATGTTCTAAATTCCGAGTGAACTGGTCCATGATCGGCTTGGAGTATGCGGTGGCGACCTTAAAGATGTCTTTGCGCTTCACAAGGATATCCACTCGTGGTTGACACGGCGCGTAGGACCAGTAGCGGCGGTCTGACGCGCTTTGACTGGGGCAAGGCACCCGGCTATCTTTCCATTTATGCTGTTTTTGTCAATTTCTGGTAACCTCCTGTCAACCAAAACAGACTTTTCAGATGCTCGTGTGCTGACAAATCGCCCTTAGTCTAGCCGAATTTCTCCATGTTTTGCGGCATTGAGGCGTAGGTTGACGGCGCTGAACGGAAATCAGTTACGCTGTCAACCGACTGGATCATAACAGAAAGTATCGTTGCGCTGGCGCGATGACACAAGTGGTTATGGTGTCGCTCTTGTTTTCACCTCCCACGCCTTCCGCGGAGCCTTCTCTGGTGATCCAACGCGTCCCGGAGTGCCTGAACCGGCTCCAGGCTCGGTCGTGGCACCCCGTCGAAGCAAATCACCCGGATGATCTCCACCCAGCCTCGCTCAGCCTCGGTCAGCGGACCATCTTGGGGTGCCACGAAGCCCTCGACCACCCTGCGCGTCATTTGCCGAATATCCCGCGCAGGGTCGTGCGAGACCGGGCTGTGACACGCGGATCACTTTCTGCGGAGGCGCTGCGGATTTCGTCGATCCAGCCCCTTTCGTTCGCGCTGATCGGCGTTCCCATAATCTCGATGATCGCAATCGCGGCAGTGTCACCGATTGCCTGACCGAGTGCCAGCCGTAGCAGGCGTGCCGGGTCGCAGTCCAGTGCAAGCGCCAGGGCTGGCACGCGGTCGAGTGCCAACTTTGTGCTACCAGAACGCAGCATCGAGAGAACATTGGCATTCAAAAACCCGGCCTCGTGCGCGATCTCGGCCTGAGTCTTGGGCTTTAACTCGAGGATGCGCACCTGGAGGAACTTTGCAAGCGCGGTGTCTCTGTGCGGTTTGATGGTCATGATCTGGTCCTGTTGATGATTTTCATGACCTATTTATAGCGACGGACCAGGTGACATGACCGCCGTAAACGCGTTGTTATGAAAGGGAAATGCAGAGCCCCGGTCAGTTGCAAGAAGTCGAAATCGGTGCCGGAACTGCGCACCAGCTTATGCTATGTCAACTAGGTTTGCTTCCTGTGTGGACCGGCTGATGCAGCATCCATTGGAACTGCGTGAAATGCTTCTTGACGGCCGGTAACGGTAACTTTATAAATTACGTTACTACGCAAAGGAGTTGAACATGGTCTTGTCACCCGCAGAAAAGCAGAGTCGCTACCGCGAACGTCAAAAGGCGGCGAAAGAAGCTGCCGACCGTTTGTCACAGGAAAAGATCGACACATTGTTTCCTGCAACCTTCCACGATTTCTTCAACGATCATGGCGACAATACGACCTTTCACATGGCGTTCGACGCGATGGGGATGGATACGCCAGAGTTCACCGACAACGCTGATCCAAAGTCACTGTCCGGTGAGATCGAGAATATCGAGTCTGGCGACAACCCCTACCGAGGCTACACGGGTTCCCTGGGCTGCGCAGAGAACATGATTGAACAACTGATCGACGCGACCGTGAGCCTGTCTGGCATCGTGAACGACTTCAAGCGCGAACAGCTCACTGCGCGCCTGACCGATATTGAGCAAGCCGACCTCTCAGATCCGGCCGCCCGCAAGGCCGCGTTGGGGGAGGTGGTGCGGCTTAACAAGCTACTGGAACGGCTGTCAAAGCCTGCCCGGTGGAGCTTCCCACAGTGGAAGCTTCGGGGCGAATAGCGGCTCGACCAACCTGCCGAGTGGCTCGAACCACCCGGCAAGCGGGATAGAACGCAGACTTTCCGATCAACATTCAGGCCCTTGGGCCATCAAAGGAGACTACCATGACGAACAGCGAAACGACAATCTCGGCAGCCCAGGTTACTATGGACGAAAATGATCTGGGGATGACGGTTCCTAATCGGAAGCTTTGTGACCAGGTGCGTGACCGTATTCACGATTTTGAGGGTCGAACTCGGAAAGAAATAGTAGAGATCGGTGCCCTGCTTATTCAGGTAAAAGGCGCCGTTGGACACGGTGCATTCAAAAAGTGGCTCGATGCCGAGGTGCGGTGGACTATCAGGACGGCGGAGAACTACATGAACGTGGCCAAAAACATCGGTGACAAATACGAAACAGTTTCGCAATTGCCTCTGGCGACTGTCTACGCTCTTGCTGGTCCGGCTGTTTCCGATCAGGTGCGGCAGAAAGTGTTCGCAACAATCGCTGATCCTGCAAACCCGCCGAGCGACGAGATCAAAAAATTGCTTGGTGAAACGCGGGGTAAGGCAAAAGCCGCAGCGAAAAAGGGAAATGTTACCTCAGTAGAGGTGCGGGGAACGACCAGCTTAAAAGGTAATCCGAGGACGTCCAAGGCCGGGGTGCTCAAAATTGATGAGCCCGTTGTGAACGAGCATCTCGTCTCATTGGCAAAGAGTTGGCTTATTCGGATCAGGGAGCTTGCCCCCGAAATTTGCGCGAAAATCAAGGCTTACGGCGCCCATGACGTGGGTATCGCTATCGGCGTAGCGGCTGAAGGCATCATCTCGACAAAGCCGTCAACTGAAAACGCGGCGCTCACGCCTGAACCGGTGAGACCCAAACCCACGAAATCGCCAGATCTCACGCTTTCTGAAACTGAAGGTTCGCGCGCTGGCAAGTATGACGAATTGGACGACCTCGACCTTAAAGCCGCCTAAACTTGATCACAACAGCCTCGACCGACGCGCAAGTTGCGGTCGAGGCCTTCACCTAAATACCCGGCTCGCGACAAGTTTCCCGTTGTGGTCTGTCAGAAATTTTGCGCCCGTTAATAGTGTCTAACCCCTAGATGCCTGGACTTAAGCCCGGCAGCGGAAGCTTGAATTGCACGCGGTTCAACGCTTCAGCCATACGCTTTATCGGAGCGTCGTGGACATAAACTGCTGCAACCGACTGATCTTCATGGCCGGTGATGAGGTCATGCAGCTCTTTTGAACACCCCGTTCGGACCAGCTCCGTTTTGAGGGTGTGCCTGAAGCTGTGAAAAACCTTCTCCTTGTCATCGATCTTGAGCTTTGGAAGAAAGGTGCGGAGGAACCAGCGGTTCACCTTGTCCTCCGGCTCCCAGTCAGCAAACAGCCGTGTTTCGCCAGCTTGCCGCAGATGCTTGACGTAGTCGAACAGACCCAGCGTCCTCAAGTCGTTATGGATCGGGACCAGGCGCTTGCTGTGTTGGTTCTTTGATGCACCTGCAAGATTGAAGACCCAAACGCCCTGCTCTTCGTAGATGTCAGCCAGCGCGATACGGGCGATCTCCGACGAAGATCGAGCGCCAGTGTATAGCGCAAGCAGAAGTGCCCAGTGTCGCAGCGCGTAGTCCTCCGAGTTGGAAAACATCTCGTCGCCGAAGATCTTCTTCAGCTCTGCGGCAGTAAACGGAAGACGAGAGGGTTCTTTGTGCAGCGCACTCCCCGTGTCAACGCGGATGCCCTTTGCTGGATTGACTTCGATGTAGCCGTTATTCGAGGCCCACTGGAGGATGCTCGACAAGTGCGACAACCACTTCACGTTGATCGTCTTTGGGTCCAGCGTCTCATAAGGCTCTGATCGCTGTCTGTTGGCCCTTATGGCCTGATTTAGGCTTAGGCCAGGAAACCGCAGCGTGTATCGGGTTGGTGTTTCCAGAAGTGCTTGTTTATAGGCAATTATGTCCTTTTTCGTGATCGACTTCACCGGGATATTTTTTGAAGTGAATTCCTCGAACATGCGCACGGCTGTCCTGTGCTCATCCATAGTTTTGTCAGCGAGTGATCGACCACCTGCGTTTCGCTCTTTGTGAAACGAGGTAAGAACATCCGACAGGCTCGTCCCTGTTCCACGTGCACCGGGGGCCATAACCACGGGTTCTGGCTCCGGCTGCGTAAGAAGCGGAAGTGTCGGCTGGCTGATCTTCACCCTCCCGTCGTCCCGTTCCTCCGCTCGGTCGAGTGTCTCAAGCCTTACTTCAGCCAATGCGCGCAACAGATCCAACCGGGGCAGGTCAGGTGCGTGACCTCGTTGGGCAAGGTCGTCCGCTGCATAGCCGATCAAGGCCTCGGCTTCTTCCCTTCCGACATGACCAGCGGCCAGTAGCCTCAGCTTGTTCGCATAGACAGATCTAGCCGTTCGAGCAAATGTGTCCTCGGTGCTGCGACGAGCGGCGCGGCTCATGTCGTCGGCTTCCAGCTCGATACGATAAAGCTCTTTTGCAGCCGATGACAGGGTGGGGCGGCGCGACAGCAGGATCTCGCGGGCATCATCAAGTTTTGCGAAGAACCCGTTGAGCACCGCAAGCGCCCTACGGTCACGGCCACTTTTTTCCGATGGCAGTTCTTCGATCAGCTCTCGCTTGCCGATGATCTCACGAAGCTCTTCAGGAACGGTCACTCTCGCGATCCATTTCCCTCGGACATGTTGAACGTGTTTCATGCCAAATACCACCGTGCTTTGTAGCAACCTTTGTAGCAGATTTTGTGGCAAAACCACTTGAACTACAAGGCTACTAGCAAATTCAATGATGTAGGGGTAATTGGCGGAGAGACAGGGATTCGAACCCTGGGTCGGCGCAAACCGACAACGGTTTTCGAGACCGCCGCATTCGACCACTCTGCCACCTCTCCGCGGTAGGGATCGTGGCGGGGATTTAGCGGGGTCGTGCGGGGCTTGCAAGCCCGATTTCGCCAGTTTCTGCAAAGTTTGTCATCCCGCCGTGGATCGCCGGCGTTTGCGGCGCAATCCAGCGTCGCGGGCCCCACCGCACAAGCCGCCCCAGCTTCACCAATCCGTGCGCGGCCAGCGCTTGGCAGCGCCGCCTGAAACGCTTACCCTTCGGCACAATCCTGCACTGAAAGGCTCCCCCTATGCTGCGTTCCGTTCTTCTGTGTGCCACGCTGGCTCTGGCTGCCGCTCTGCCGGGGCCGACCCTTGCGCAAACGCAGGCGATGCAGCCCGAAATCGCCAGCCTGTCGCAGACCCTGAACATCGACAGCCTGATCGCGGTCATGCGCGAGGAAGGCCTGGCGAATTCCTCTGATATGGAGGCTGATCTGTTTCCGGGGCAGGGCGGGGCGGCTTGGGCGGTGGTGGTGGGCAAGATCTACGACGCGCCGCGCCTGCGGGCGAAATTCGATACCGCCCTGACCAATGCCCTGCACAATGACCCCGATACCGCCGCCGCCATGCAGGGTTTCTTCGGCACGGCTCTGGGCCAACGCATCATCGCGCTGGAGGTCGAGGCCCGCCGCACCCTGCTTGATGACGCCGCCGTCGAGACCGCCACCGCAAGCTGGAACAAGCTGCAGGCCGACAAAGCCCCGCGCGCCGCTCAGATCGAGCGGTTTACCCAAGCCAACGACCTGATCGAATCCAACGTCATGGGCGCGCTGAACGCCAATTTCGCCTTTTATCGTGGTATGGCGGTGGGCGGGGCCTTCGCGCAGCCGATGTCGGAATCCGATATGCTGGCCGAGGTCTGGGCGCAGGAATCCGCCATCCGGCAGGAAACCGCGGATTGGCTTTACCCATTTCTCACGCTGGCCTATCAGCCGCTGACCGATGCCGAACTTGACAGCTATATCGCGTTTTCATACTCGGTGGCGGGCAAGAAGGCCAACGCCGCGATCTTTGCCGCTTTTGACGCGATGTTCGTGCATATCTCGCAAGAACTTGGTCAGTCGGCGGCGCGGGTGATGGCGGGGCAGGCGATCTGAGCGCAGCCGCCAAGCCTGCTTGACAGTTTCCGCCAATCCCGACATAAGCGCGCATCCCGGCGAGGTGCGAATCTCGCCGGGGCTTTATTTCATGACGTCCCTCAGGGGCGCGCTGTTCGAGGCGGGGCAACCCACAAACGCGTAAAGCGGCCACAGAACGCGGAGCAAGAAAAGGAAAGACCCATGTTCGCGGTCCTCAAGACGGGCGGCAAGCAATACAAGGTGCAGGCGGGTGACGTTCTGCGTGTTGAAAAGCTTGACGCTGTTGCTGGTCAAAAGATCCAGTTCAACGAAATTCTGATGCTTGGCGGCGAAAGCCTGACCATTGGCGTGCCCTTCGTGGCAGGCGCAGCCGTTCAGGCTGACGTGATCGACCAGATCAAAGGCGAAAAGGTCATTCACTTCGTCAAGCGTCGCCGCAAGCACTCGTCGCAGCGCACCAAGGGCCACCGTCAGCACCTGACGCTGGTTCGCGTCACCGAAGTTCTGGCTTCGGGCGCTGAAGCCACCGGTGTGGCCGCTGCAACCGGCACTGCCGATGCACGCCGCGCCGCCCACAACACCGCTGCGAAGGAGTAATCCCCCATGGCACACAAAAAAGCAGGCGGCTCATCCCGCAACGGCCGCGACTCCGCGGGCCGTCGCCTTGGTGTGAAACTGTTCGGTGGCCAGGCGGCCATTCCGGGCAACATCCTTGTGCGTCAGCGCGGCACCACCTGGTTCCCCGGTGAAGGCGTTGGCATGGGTGTGGATCACACCCTGTTCGCCAAAGTCGAGGGTAAGGTGTCGTTCAAGAAGGGCTTCAAGGGCCGCACCTTTATTTCGGTTCTTCCGGTCGCGGAAGCCGCCGAGTAAGCCGAACCTTTACAATCTCATTGTAAACGGGGGATCGGCCGAAAGGTCGGTCCCCTTCCTTATTTCCGCCACGGGGATAGGGTTTTTATGGGCCATGTGCCCAGCATGCGCTTCGAGGAGGGAGCCATGGTTTTGGATATGATTGCAACTGCTGCCGAAGGCCAGATTTCTGCTGGCCGTTTCGTTCTGCGCCATGTGCAGAAATCTGACGCGGGCCTGTTTGCGATGTATGCGGGCGACCGCCGCGTCGCAGAAGCCACGCATTCGATTCCGCATCCGCTGCCCCCCGGTGCCGCCGAGGCTTTTGTCGCCCGCGCCATGGCGGGCAAGGCAGATGAAGAAATCTGGGTGATGGACGGCAGCGCCACGGGTCTCGCCGAGGTGTTGGGCGTGATCAGCCTGAAACGCATGGATCGCGGCCAGTCCGAGGTTGGTTATTGGGTCGCGCCTGCGTTCTGGAATACCGGCATCGCCTCCGAAGCCGTCAAGGCGCTGGTCGAGGCCAATCCGCAGAACAACCGCACCATCTTTGCCGAGGTGTTTCAGGATAACCCCGGTTCCGCCCGCGTGCTGACCAATGCGGGCTTTCAGTATCTGGGCGACGCTGAAACCTTCTGCGTGGCGCGCAATGCCTTGGTCCCGACCTGGACCTATATCAAAAAGCTGGCCTGAGGCATCCATGACCCTGCGCGCCCAGCTTGAAACGGCGCGTCTGCGCCTGCGCCCGGTGGTGGCCTCGGATGAGGCCGCCGTTGTCACGCATCTGAATGATCTGGCGATCTCGGGCTGGCTCTCGCTGGTGCCGCATCCCTATACGGCGGCGGATTTCCAAGCCTTTGCCGCCGACGTGGCCTATCCCGGCGAAACCTTCCTCATCGAAGACGCGCAGGGCTTTGCGGGTATGATCGGTGCGGGTTTCACCCTGGGTTATTGGCTTAGCCCGCGCGCACAAGGGCAGGGCTACGCGACCGAGGCCGCCTGTGCCGTGCTGGCCATGCAATTCGCCCACGACGAAAGCACCGTCGCGTCGGGTTACTTTGTTGGCAACGCGGCGTCGGCCCGCGTGCTGGCGAAACTCGGTTTTCGCGAACTCGGCCGCAGCCTGAAACCCTGCCGCGCCTTGCGGCAGGATCGCCCGCATGTCGATCTGCTGCTGACCCCGGCAGATTTTGAATCCGCCATTGCCAGGATGCCGCGCATCGCGACGCTGCGGCCAATAGTTAAGCCTTCGTTACCGTGAGCCTGTAACCCATTGATTTCACGTCCGAGAAATCCTGTCCACATGTGGACACCTCAAACCCGGCGAAAATCCCCGCGCTTGAGGTCTGCCCCCCAATCCTGTATCGCCTGTGCTACTCCCTTAGAAAGCTGAACCGATGAAATTTCTCGACCTCTGCAAAGTCTATATCCGCTCGGGTGGCGGTGGGGCCGGCTGCGTGTCGTTCCGCCGCGAGAAATTCGTTGAATTTGGCGGCCCGGATGGCGGCGACGGCGGCAACGGCGGCTCGGTCTGGGCCGAGGCGGTGGACGGGCTGAACACCCTGATCGACTTCCGCTACCAGCAGCACTTCTTCGCCAAGTCCGGTCAGGGCGGCATGGGCAGCCAACGCACCGGCAAAACCGGCGACGACATCATCCTGCGCGTGCCGGTCGGCACCGAAATCCTCGATGAAGACGAAGAAACCGTGATCGCCGATCTGGTGACGGTGGGGCAGAAAGTCCTGCTCGCCAAGGGTGGCAATGGTGGCTGGGGCAACCTCGCGTTCAAATCCTCCACCAACCGCTCCCCCGCCCGCGCCAATTCGGGGCAGGAAGGCATCGAACGCACGATCTGGCTGCGCCTGAAACTGATCGCCGATGCCGGTCTGGTCGGCCTGCCGAACGCTGGCAAGTCCACCTTCCTCGCCGCCGTCTCGAACGCCCGCCCGAAAATCGCCGACTATCCCTTCACCACCCTGGTGCCGAACCTCGGCGTGGTCGGCATCGACGGTGCCGAATTCGTCATGGCCGACATCCCCGGCCTGATCGAAGGCGCCTCCGAAGGCCGCGGCCTTGGCATGCAATTCCTCGCCCACGTCGAACGCTGCAAAGTCCTGCTGCATCTGGTGGACGGCACCTCTTCCACCATCACCAAAGATTACCGCACCATCGTCAAGGAACTGGAGGCCTACTCCGACATCCTCGGCGACAAGCCCCGCATCCTCGCGCTGAACAAATGCGACGCGCTGGACAAATCCACCATCACCACCCGCCGCAAAGCCTTGGAAAAGGCCAGCGGTGGCCCGGTCATGGTAATTTCCGGCGTTGCGGGCACCGGCCTGCAAGACACCCTGCGCGCGGTCTACCGCCAGATCCAAGGCGACGCTCCTGTTGTGGAGAGCGGACCGTGGCAGCCCTGAAGCCGATGATCGCCCCCGATCTCCGCGCGGCGAAACGGCTGGTTGTCAAGATCGGCTCGGCCCTGCTGGTGGATCGCACTACCGGCCTGAAACAAGGTTGGCTGTCCGCGCTGGCGATGGATGTGGCCGAAGCCAAGGTGCGCGGCACCGACGTGGTGCTGGTTTCTTCCGGCTCCATCGCTTTGGGCCGCAAGGTGCTGGGCTTGGGGGATGGCGTGCTGACGCTGGAGCAAAGCCAGGCCGCCGCCGCCGTCGGCCAGATCCGGCTTGCCCGCGCCTATGAAGAGGTGCTCGCCCCACACGGCATCACCACCGCGCAGGTGCTGGTGACGCTGGAAGACACCGAAGACCGCCGCCGCTATCTGAACTCGCGTGCCACGATGGAAACCCTGCTGGGGTTGGGCGTGGTGCCGATCGTCAATGAAAACGACACCGTCGCCACCGACGAAATCCGCTTTGGCGACAACGACCGTCTGGCCGCGCAGATCGCGGTGACGGTGGGGGCCGATCAGTTGATCTTGCTGTCGGATGTGGACGGGTTCTATTCCGCCAACCCGAAAGAAGACCCAACGGCACAACGCTTTGATCTGGTGGAAACCATCACCCCGCAGATCGAAGCAATGGCGGGCGATCCGATCTCGGGCTTCTCGAAGGGCGGCATGAAGACCAAACTGCTGGCCGCGAAAACCGCCGTGGCGGGGGGCTGCGCGATGGCGATCATGGAAGGCTCGGTGCTGCGCCCGCTGACCGCGCTGGCCAATGGCGCGAGCCGGACATGGTTTGTGGCGCAAAGCGACCCGCAGGCGGCGCGCAAACGCTGGATCAACGCGATGAAGCCGCGTGGGGAATTGCGGCTGGATGCGGGGGCTGTGACGGCGCTTCGAGCCGGGAAAAGCCTTTTGCCTGCGGGGGTTACCGCCGTGACAGGGGCTTTTGGACGCGGCGATCCGGTGGCGATCCTGTCGCCCGAGGGCGATGCTTTGGGCAAAGGGCTGGTACGTTACACGGCCGTCGAGGCCAAGGCGATCGCCGGGCATCGTTCTGGCGAGATCGCGGCGATTTTGGGCTATCAGGGCCGAGCGGCACTGGTGCACCGCGATGATATGGTGATCTGATCCTGTGGCAGCAGGTAAATTTTTTTCAGGAAAAAATTTGTGAAAAATTTTCTGAAAATTTTTCCGCCCAACGGGATGCCGGGCGCCGGGGGGGCGAGTGGATGCCTCCGGCGGGGATATTTGGGCCAAGATGAAAGGGCCGGGCATGGACAAGCCTGTCGTTGATCTGATGCAGGATATTGGCCGCAGGGCCAAAGCGGCGGCGCAGGAATTGGCCTATGCCAGCCAGGAGCGCAAATATGCGGCGCTGATCGCGGCTTCGGCGGCGGTCTGGGCGCGGCGGGGTGAGATTCTGGACGCCAACTGTCTGGATCTGGACTATGGCCGCGAAAAGGGCCTGTCTGCGGCGATGATGGACCGGCTGAAACTGGATGAGCACCGCATTCGCGGCATTGTTGATGCGTTACGCACTGTGGCCGAGCAGACCGATCCGGTGGGGCGGATACTGGCTGAATGGGATCGCCCGAATGGCTTGCATATTCAACGGGTTGCGACACCCTTGGGCGTGGTTGGCGTGATCTATGAAAGCCGCCCCAACGTCACCGCCGATGCCGGAGCCTTGTGCCTGAAGGCGGGCAATGCGGTGATCTTGCGCGGCGGGTCGGAAAGTTTTCATTCGTCCGAGGCGATTCACGCCTGCATGGTGCAGGGGCTGCGTGAGGCGGGTTTGCCCGAAGATGCGATCCAACTGATCCCCACCCGTGACCGCGAGATGGTGACGGCGATGTTGCAGGCGGTTGAATTCATTGACGTTATCGTGCCGCGTGGCGGTAAGGGCTTGGTCGGGTTGGTGCAACGCGAGGCCCGCGTGCCGGTCTTTGCGCATCTGGAGGGCATTTGCCACGTTTATGCCGATCGCGACGCCGATCTGGAAAAGGCGCGGCGGGTGGTGCTGAATTCCAAGACCCGGCGGACCGGGATTTGCGGCTCGGCAGAATGTCTGCTGATCGACTGGCAGTTCTATACCAAGCATGGCGGTGTGCTGATCGAAGATTTGTTGAAAGCCGGGGTCGAGGTGCGCACCGAAGGCGAGTTGCTGAAGATTCCCGGCACGGTCAGGGCGCAACCCGATGATTTCGGGCGTGAATTTCTGGACATGATCATTGCCGCCAAGCTGGTCGATGGCGTGGATGAAGCCATCGCGCATATCCGCAAATATGGCAGCAACCATACGGAAAGCATTCTGACGGAAAATGACGCCACCGCCGAGCGGTTTTTCCAGCGGCTGGATAGTGCCATTCTGATGCGCAACGCCTCCACCCAGTTTGCCGATGGCGGCGAGTTCGGCATGGGCGGCGAGATTGGCATCGCCACTGGCAAGATGCATGCGCGCGGCCCGGTTGGGGCGGATCAGTTGACCAGTTTCAAGTATCTGGTCACCGGCGATGGTGCGATCAGAAGCTGAGCCTGATCTGGTTTTCTGCCAGTTCCGTGGTCAGGCGGCGGTGCTGACGCGAGATTTCTTCGGGCACCAGCAGGAATTGGACCTGTGCCGGGCCGATTTCTGCGGGGGCCGCCGGGTTGATCAGGCATTCCCAAAGGCGGGGGGCGACCTTCATTTTTGCCGCACTTGCCTGCAAGCTCCAGCGGGTGTCGTTGCGGTCAATGCTGATGCGGCCACCGTAGGGCAGGGCGGTTTCAAGGCAGAGAATCAGCAGAAACACCCGTTTGACATCGCGGCGCGGCAGATCGGTGGGGCTGTCCCAGTCGATTGTCACCCGCCCGCCGTGGGTCATATCGGAAATCACCGCTGTCACCTCGGTGCGGCCGATGCGCTGATCCGGGCCGGCTGCGCCGAACGCGATGCGAAAGAACCGGATGCGGGCATTGGCGTGGGCAACGCTTTCGGTGATCAGTGCCATTTCCGGGCCGGTGCTGCCGGGGTCCATCAACATCAGTTCCACCCCGTTGCCGATGGCGCCGATTGGGCTGATAAGGTCGTGGCAAATACGCGAACCGACGAGGGCGGCAAGATCGGGCTTTTCCGGCACGAGGCGTTCCTTCAACAAAGCGAGGCGATGATGGCAGGGGTTCTGGAACCGGGCATGCTGGTGCGGCATCCGTCGCAGCCCGATTGGGGGCTGGGGCAGGTGCAGTCGGCAATTGGCCACCGCGTCACGGTGAATTTCGAGCATGCGGGCAAGGTGGTGATCGACCTCCGACAAGTGGATTTGCGCCCCGATTTCTCGCATTGACGCAGCAACTGGTTAATCCTGAGTTAACGCGACAAAATTTTGCCGATTGTTCCCGGTTGTGACCTTGGAGAGAAATCAGGGGCGCGACAATCCTGAAATCCCGACCCGTCGGGGGATGCGGTCATGCGGTTGCATTGCCGCCTGCCGCATCATAAGACAAAGTGTCGCCCTGACTGCCGGACCTGACCGATGAACGCTGACGACATTCCCTTTACGCTCAGACTGGCCAAGGATGCCCGCGATCTGCGCGCGGCGCAGCGGTTGCGTTACCGGGTCTTTGTGCAGGAATTGGGCGGCTCTGGCCCGTTGGTTGATCATGATGCGCAGATCGAACAGGATGAGTTTGACCCCTATTTCGACCACCTGCTGCTGATCGACCCCCGTCGCGACGCCGAAGCGCTGGAGGATGTGGTGGGTGTCTACCGGCTGCTCCCCTCGGACCGTCTGGCGCTGTCGGGGCGGTTCTATTCGGAGTCCGAATATGATCTGACGGCACTGAAAACCTCGGGGCGGCGGCTGTTGGAACTGGGCCGATCTTGCGTGCATCCCGATTATCGCGGTGGCACGGCGATGTTTCATCTGTGGAACGCGCTGGCCGAGTATGTGCTGGATCGGCAAATCGAGGTGCTGTTTGGCGTGGCGTCCTTCCACGGCACCAATATTGCCGCGCTGGCGCAGCCCTTGGCCTATCTGCATCACCATCATCTTGCCCCTGCCGCCCTGCGCGTGGTGGCACGGCCCGAACATGCTTTGGCGATGGACCTGATCCCGATCGAAAAGTTGGATCGCAAGGCGGCGCTGGCCGGGACGCCGGCCTTGATCAAGGCCTATCTGCGTCTTGGTGGCTTTGTCGGGCAGGGGGCGTGGCTGGATCATGCCTTCAACACCACCGATGTCTGTCTGGTGATGGATACCGAAAAGATGAGCGCCAAGCACCGCGAATTCTACCTGCGCAAACAGGCGCGCGAGGCATGAGCGGTTGGCGCGAGGCTCCGGCCCGTCAACCACGCATCGGTGCTGCCGGGTGGCTGCGGGTGATCTGGCGCGGCGGCATTCTGGGGGCGCTGACCTATGGCTGCCTTGCCCTGCTGCTGCTGGTCCGCATGATCGAGCGGCCGTTGTTTGGCCTGAACCGTCCGCTGACGCCACATATCACCCAATTTGTCTGCCGTATCGCCTTCCCGATCCTGCGGCTGCCATTGACCACGCGCGGGGTGCCGATGCAGCAAAAGGGCGCGGTGGTGGCCAACCATTCGTCATGGCTGGACATCTTTGCGCTGAATGCGGTGCAGCGGGTGTATTTTGTCTCGAAATCCGAGGTCGAAAGCTGGCCCGGTATCGGCTGGCTCGCCCGCGCCACTGGCACAGTGTTTATCGCCCGCAAGGGCAGCGAGGCGAAGCGGCAACAAGCGGTGTTTGAAGACCGTCTGCGCGCGGGCCACAAGCTGATGTTCTTTCCCGAGGGCACCAGCACCGATGCGATCCGGGTTCTGCCGTTCAAATCAACGCTGTTTGCGGCGTTTTACAGTCACGGGCTGGACCGGATTCTGTATATCCAGCCTGTGACGGTCGCCTATCACGCGCCCCAGGGCGAAGATCCGCGGTTTTATGGCTGGTGGGGCGAGATGGATTTTGCGCCGCACCTGTTGCAGATATTGGCCGCCCGCAAGCAGGGTCGGGTTGAAGTGATCTTTCACCCGGAAGTGCCGGTGGATGCCTTTGCCAGCCGAAAAGAGCTTGCCGCGCATTGCGAGCGGGTGATCCGCGCCAGCCATCCTTTGGCAGAGACCTAGCGGCAAGACCGATTTCCGCTTAACCCAGTGGCTCCTTAGCCGAGCGGGGCGATCAGCTCTTTCAACGCCAGCACGGGGTCTTCTGCGGCCCAGATTTCCTCGCCAATGCCGAAGAAATCCGTGACCGGGCCAAACTTCGCAACCAACTCGCGGGTCAGGGCGCCTTCGGCGATCACCGGCACTTCGATGACCTGGCTCCACCATTCGAACAGATCAAACTCCACCTGCTCGCCGGTGCCCAGCGGTGTGGTGCCGACCGGGCCGAAGGCGACATAATCCGCCCCGGCCTCGCCTGCATTCATGCCCTCGTGCCGGGTGACGCCGCAAAAGCTGCCGACAATCGCATCGCTGCCCAGTTCCTTGCGAACGTACCGCACTTGCCGGGCACCATCGGTCAGGTGCACCCCGTCAAGGCCGAGCCGCTGCACCATCAGCATGTGGTTTTCGATCACGATGGCCACGTCGCGGGCGTGGCTGACCAGCCGGCAGGCGTCGGCGGCGCGTTGGATCATGTCTTCGTCCTTGCCCGCCAAGGCAAGGCGGACGCAGGCGATCTCGGTGCTGTCCAGAACGGCGGCAAGCCGGTCGGGGAAGGTTTCCAGATCAATCGCGGGCGGGGTGATCAGGGTGATCTGCGGGCGGTCTTGGTCGGCCATGGCGTGTTCCTGCATGAAGTTGGCCCCTGATAGCGCAGATTGGCGGGCTTGGCTAGGAAGCCGGGCTGGCGTATCAGGCGACATCTTTACCAGAGGTTGCCGATGATCCCGCCTGCATTCATTCTTGTGCGCCCGCAGATGGGCGAGAATATCGGTGCCGCCGCGCGGGCGATGCTGAATTTCGGGCTGGAGCGGATGCGGATCGTGGCTCCGCGTGATGGCTGGCCGAATTCGGCGGCGGTGGCGATGGCGTCGGGGGCGGGGCGGGTGCTGGATCAGGCCGGGTTGTTCCCGGATGTGCAGGCCGCGATTGCGGATTGTGATTTCATCTTTGCCACCACGGCGCGGGGGCGGGAGCTGACCAAGCCGGTCTATACGCCGGAGGCGGCGATGGAACATGCTCGGGCACTGGTCGCGGCGGGCAAGAAGGTCGGCGTGCTGTTCGGGCCGGAGCGGGCGGGGCTGGAGAACGAAGATGTGGTGCTGGCCAATGCGATCGTGACGGTGCCGGTCAACCCGGAGTTTGCCTCGCTCAACCTGGCGCAATGCGTGCTGTTGATGGGGTATGAGTGGCGGCGGCAGACCGAGCCTGCGGCGGGGGTGGTGCAGGAAATGGCGCGGACCGAGTTTGCCAGTGCGATCGAGGTCGAAAAGCTGGGCGATCACTTTGAGGAACGGCTGGAGGCGGCAGGGTTCTTCTTTCCGGAAGCGAAGGTGGCGGGGATGAAGGCCAGCCTGCGCAACATGTGGTCGCGGTTGGGGTTGACCCGCGCGGAGGTGCAGACCTTTCATGGCATGTTGCGGCAGATTGCCTACAAGCTGCGCCAGCAGGGGGAATAGGGCGGTCCCAACTCGGGACCAAATTTTTGTGTTGTATTTCAGTTGGTTGATCATGGCCGATTCAGGCTTTGTTAAGGTTTGAGCCGGGCAGAGGGGCGCTGCCCCTCGGCGCGTTGCGCCTCACCCCGGAGTATTTTTGCCAAGATGAAGCTGGAATGCGGCGTTGTTTGCGTGTTCGCCGCGATCTGGGCGTGACGCGGGCGGCGGGTTCTGCGAAGATGTTTGCGATAACATCTTGCGCGAGGCCCCATGAGCACCCCGGATATTCTGATCATCGGTTCTGGCATGGGCGGGGCGACGCTGGCGGCGGCGCTGGCACCTTCGGGGCGCAAGATCACCATATTGGAGCGCGGCGACTGGTTGGCTGATTGCCCGCAGGCGCGTGACCCTTGGGCGGTGTTCGGGTCGGGGTTTTTCAGCCCGAAGGAAAGCTGGCTCGATGCCGATGGCGGCAGTTTTGCGCCGAACAATTATTACCATCCGGGCGGCAATTCGAAATTCTATGGCGCGGTGTTGATGCGCTATCGGGCCGAGGATTTCAGGCCCTTGCGGCATATGGGTGGCACTGCGCCGGGCTGGCCGATGAGCTATGAGGAATTCGAGCCGGACTATCAGGCGGCGGAGGAGATGTATCAGGTGCGCGGCGCTTTGGGCGAAGACCCCACCGAGCCTGCACACTCGCGGCCCTATCCGCACCCGCCGGTGCCGCATGAGCCGGATATAGTCGATCTGTGCAACCGATTGAAAGCGCAGGGTTTGCATCCGGGGGCTTTGCCGCTGGGGGTGGATATTGAGCTGTGGCTGAAGGGCGGTGCGGTGACGTTTGACGGCTTTCCGAACACCCGTGGCGGCAAGATGGATGCCGAAACCATCGGGCTGGCGCAGGCTTTGGCGCATCCGAATGTGACGCTGATCCGCAATGCCAAGGTGACGCGGTTGATTGCGGCGGGTCGGCGGGTGACGGCGGTGGAGTTTGAACGCGGCGGCGTGGTCGAGCGGATTTCGGCGCCGCAGGTCTGCCTGTGCGCGGGGGCGGTGAAATCGGCGGCTTTGCTGCTGGCCTCGGCCAGTGCCGAGCATCCGGGCGGGCTTGCGAACGGCTCGGATCAGGTCGGCCGCAATTTCATGAACCACAATATAACGGCGGTGCTGGGGGTCAGCCCGTTCCGCCGCAATCGCAGCGTTTATGAGAAGACCATTCAGCTGAACGACTGGTATCTTAAGGGTGGGCCGAACGGCGAGCCTTTGGGCAATGTGCAGATGCTGGGCCGCATCACCGGCGAGATCATGGCGGCTGAGTCGGGTCTGCCCTTGCCGCTGGCGCGCTGGCTGGCGGATCATTCGGTGCATCTGATGACGATGTCGGAGGATTTGCCGAACCCGGAAAGCCGAGTGTTCCTGCGCGACGGCCAGATCGTGTTGAAGTGGGAGCGGTCGAACTGGGCGGCGCATGCGGCGCTGAATGCCAAACTGCGCGCGGTGTTGAAAAAGGCTGGCTGGCCGCTGGTGTTGAGCAAGACCTTTGAAAAGCGCACCCCCAGCCACCAATGCGGCACGGCGCGGATGGGGCATGACCCGGCAACGTCAGTGGTGGATCCGTGGTGCCGGGCGCATGATCTGGAGAATTTGCGCGTTGTCGATGCTTCGGTATTGCCGACTTCGGCTGCGGCGAACCCGTCTTTGACGGTGGCGGCGCTGGCGTTGCGGGTGGGACGGCATATCTTGCAGGTGGGCTGAAACGCGCGGGCAGGCAGTGGGGCTCTGCCCCGTCTGATTGGCAGGCCAATCAGACTCCCCGGGATATTTGGGCAGAGAGGATGACCGTGGCAGCCCTTGAAGCTGGCTGGGGTGCGCCCTAGTGTCTGGCCCAAGTAAAGGGGGCGCAGATGGCCACAAAACGCAAGCTTTTCGAAGAGGTGGGTGCGGCGCAGGCACCGGTGGTGCCGCAGGGCGGTTTGATCGACGGCGCGGGCAAGGGCGCGCGGCGCGGCATCCGGGCCTGGCTGGTGCTGATCTTTCTGTTGGTCGCCAGCATGATCGTGGTGGGCGGTCTGACCCGGCTGACGGATTCGGGGCTGTCGATCACTGAATGGAAGCCGGTGACGGGGGCGATCCCGCCATTGTCTGACGCCGATTGGGCGGCGGAGTTTGCGAAATATCAGGCCAGCCCGGAATTTCAGCTGCAGAACTCTGCGATGACGCTGGAGGCGTTCAAGAGCATCTTCTGGTGGGAATGGGGGCATCGCCAGTTGGGCCGGGTGATCGGCTTGGTTTGGGCGGTCGGGTTCTTTGGCTTTGTGCTGGCGCGCAAGGTGCCGGTCGGCTGGACCGGGCGGTTGCTGGGCATCGGTGTGTTGGGCGGGCTGCAGGGCGCGATTGGCTGGTGGATGGTATCGAGCGGGTTGACCGGGGCGATGGTGGACGTGGCCTCGTATCGGCTGGCGACACATCTGGGGCTGGCCTTTGTGATTCTGGGGCTGATTGCGGCACATGTGTTTCTGCTGGGGCGGTCGGAGACCGATCTTTTGGTGGCGCGGCGCGGGGCTGAGCGCAAGCTGGTCGGGCTTGCCACCGGGCTGATGCATTTTGCCTTTCTGCAGATCCTGCTGGGGGCGCTGGTGGCCGGGATTGATGCGGGCCGGGCGTTTCCGACCTGGCCCTTGATGAACGGGCAGTTCTTTCCGGCGGATGCGTTTTATGTGGCGGACGGGCAGGGCGGGGCTTTGCCGGTCTGGCATGCGTTCTTTGAAAATCCGGGGCTGGTGCAGTTTATTCACCGGATGTCGGGCTATCTGCTGTTTGCCTTTGGCGTGGTGGTCTGGCTGCGCGGGCGCAAATCGGCCTATCAGGCGACGCGTGGGGCGTTTCATGCGGTGATGGCGATGTTGCTGGCGCAGGTGGCCTTGGGGATTTTCGCGGTGCTGACGTCGGCGCAGGCGCATGTGGCGATCACGCATCAGATCGGTGCGGTATTCTTGTGGGTTCTGATCATCCGGGCGCGGCATTTGTCGGCCTATCCGGTGGCGGGCTCGATCCGGGAGGGGACGGCATGACGAACAACACCGCGTATGCAGAGCTGATGGCCTATCAGCGCCAGACCGAGGCTTTGGCCAAGGTGGCCGAACGGCTGGGCTGGGATCAGGAAACCATGATGCCGCGCGGCGGGGCCGAGCAGCGCGGCGAGGAAATGGCGGCGATGGAAGGCGTGTTGCATGCGCGCCGCACCAACCCGCAGATCGCGCAGTGGCTGGCCGATGCCGACGCGGTGGATGACGTGGCTGTGGCGCAGCTTTACCAGATCGAGCGGGCTTACCTGCGCGCGGTCAAGGTGCCGGGTGATCTGGCAGAGGCTTTGGCGCGGCTGACCTCGGTGGCGCAGGGCATCTGGGCCGGGGCGCGGGCGGCGGACAAGGTGGCGGATTTCCTGCCGACCTTGGCCGAAGTTATCGCGCTGAAGCGGCAGGAAGCGGAATGTCTGGCCGAAGGCGGCGATCTTTATGATGCGTTGATCGACGATTACGAGCCGGGCGCTACGGCGGAATCGCTCGGTGACATGTTTGATCGGATGCGGCCCCGGCTGGTGGATTTGCGCGCGGCGGTGTTGGCTTGCGAAGCCCCGCCCGCCTTGCAGGGGCATTTCGCGCAAGAGACGCAGTTGCGGCTGGCGCGGGATATGGCAAGCGCCTTCGGCTATGACTGGAGCCGGGGGCGGATTGATCTGGCGGTGCATCCGTTCAGCTCGGGCGGCGGCGATGACAGCCGGATCACCACGCGGGTGGTGGAAAGCGATCCGTTCAACTGCATTTACTCGACAATTCATGAGGTTGGCCATTCCAGCTATGAACTGGCGATTGACCCCGACTATGCGCTGACGCCGCTCGGTCATGGCGTGTCGATGGGCGTGCATGAAAGCCAGAGCCGGATTTACGAAAACCAGATCGGGCGCGGGCGCGGCTTTACGACGTGGATGCACGGGCAGATGGTGGAACGCTTCGGCCCGCTGAATGTCGATGGGCCAGAGGGCTTTTACCGCGCGGTGAACCGGGTGCAGCCGGGCTATATCCGCACCGAAGCCGATGAGGTGCATTACAACCTGCACATCATGATGCGGGTGATCTGGCGGTGAAGGATCTGGAGGCTGCGTGGAATGACCGCTTCCTTGCCGATTTCGGCGTGGCGGTGGATCGCCCGGCGCATGGGCTGTTGCAGGATGTGCATTGGTCGGTGGGGCTGTTTGGCTATTTCCCGACCTACACCTTGGGCAATGTCTATGCCGGCTGTCTGAACAAGGCGATGCGGGCGGCGGTGCCGGATCTGGATGCGGCGCTGGCGCGGGGCGACACCTCGGGGGCGACGGGCTGGCTGCGCGAGGCGGTGCAGCGCCATGGCGGCTTGCGGCAGCCGCGTGCCACTATTGCCGCAGCCTGCGGTTTTGAGCCGAGCGAAGGCCCGCTGCTGGATTATCTGGAGGCGAAGTTCGGCGATCTGTATCGGCTGTGAAAGCCTTGACGGGGCAGGCGGGGGCGGTCTGGCTGTTGGCGCTTGGCCAGACCCTGACCTATGCCGGGGTGTATTACGCCTTCCCGGCCTTGCTGCCGGATTTGCAGGCGGCAACCGGCTGGTCGGTGGCAGAGCTGGCCTTCGGGCCGACGCTGGGCTTTCTGGTGATGGCGGCGCTGACGCCATTTACCGGGGCTTGGGTGGATCGGGGCTGGGGCGGCGCGATGCTGAGCTATGCGCCGGTTCTGGCGGCGCTGGGCGTGGCGGCTTTGGGGTTTGCGCCCAATCCGCTGATCTGGAGCCTGATCTGGGCGCTGATCGGGGTGGCGCAGGCCTGTTGTCTTTATGAAAGCTGTTTTGCCTTTCTGACCCGGCGGCTGGGAACCGAGGCGCGCGGTGCGATTACCAAGGTGACGCTGGTGGCGGGGTTTGCCGGCACTTTGGCGTTTCCGTTGGGCGACGCTTTGGGGCGGCAGTTTGGCGGGCAGGGTGCGCTGATCGCCTTTGCCGGGCTGGTTTTGCTGGCAGCGCTGGCGAATGTTCATGGCGTGCGGCAGTTGCGGCGCTTGCAGCGGGCGCAAGCGGGGCGGCCCGAGCCTGAACCGGGTGCGCTGGCGGCGGCGCTGCGGCGTCCGGCGTTCTGGGCGCTGGCGGCGATGTTTGGCATGCTTTACCTCAATCACGGCATCCTTTTGACCTATGTGTTGATGCTGTTTGAAGACCGTGGCGCGGCGGCGGCGATGGCGGTGCTGGCGGCCTCGTCGATCGGGCCTGCGCAGGTGTTGGGGCGGCTGGTGCTGCTGGGTCTGGGCGCGCGGCTGAGCAATGCGCGGGCGATGCTGTGGTCTTTGACGGGCATGGTGCTGGCTTGCGTGGCGCTGATCGCGGCCGGGGTGGTGCCGGGGCTGATCTTTGGCTTTGCCGCCTTGCAAGGCGCGGGGGTGGGGCTGCTGTCGATCCTGCGGCCGATGCTGATCGTGGATATTCTGGGGCGGCGCGGCTTTGGCACGATTTCGGGCGCGGTGGCGGTGGCACCGATTCTGGCCTCGGCGGCGGCACCCGCGCTGGGGGCGGGGTTGCTGACGCTGGGCGGGCCGGGGCTGATTTACGGGGTCGGTCTGGGTTTGGCCTTGGGCGGGTTGGGGATTGGGGTGGTGTTGCTGCGGCGGGGGTAGGGGTGACTTGCCCGATTTGTTTTCAAACAAATCGGGTCGCGCCTGCCTGCCCGGCCCGCCCACGGGGCGGGCGTTCTTCGGGGAAAAGGTCCACTGGACCTTTTCTTACCCCTCATCACCCCCAGTTCGGCGGGCGCTTTTCCAGAAAGGCGGCGATGCCTTCAGCGGTGTCTGGCAGCAGGAGATTGTCCACCATCACCGCACTGGCACAGGCATAGGCCGCAGGCGTGGCCAGACCGGCCTGCGCGGCGAAGGCGGCCTTGCCCATCCGAAGGGCTGCGGGCAGTTTGGCGGCAAGCGTCTGCGCCAGCGCTTGGGTTTCCGCCTCCAGCGCCTCGGGGTCCACAACACGGTTGATCAGCCCGATCTCGCGCGCGCGGGCGGCGTCGATGAAAGCGCCGGTGGTGAGCATTTCGAAGGCGACGGCAGGGGCGATCTTGCGGGTCAGCGCTACCATCGGCGTGGTGCAGAACAGGCCGATGTTGATGCCGTTGACGCCAAAGCGCGTGCCCGCCGCCGCCACCGCCAGATCGCACGAGGCCACCAGCTGACAGCCCGCCGCCGTGGCGATGCCCTGCACCTGCGCGATCACCGGCTGCGGCAGGGCTTGCAGCGCCTGCATCACCGCAGCACAGCGGGCGAAGAGATCGGCGAAATAGGCCGCCCCGCCATCGGGGGCCGCCCGCGCCGCCTGCATTTCCTTCAGATCGTGGCCGGCGCAAAACGCCTTGCCTGCGGCTTTCAGCACCACCACCCGCACCGACGCATCCACCGCCAACGCCGCCAGTTCCGCCGCCAGCGCCGCCAGCATCGCATCCGACAGCGCGTTGAAATTGGCGGGCGCGTTCAGCGTCAGCGTCGCCACGCCGCCTGCATCGTTGCGCAACAAGATCGCATCTGCCATTGCATCCCCCTTGGTTTGGCGAAACTCTACAGCGTGTCAGATTGAGATTGAATCGAAAATCGCTGCCTCTCGCCTGCGCTCGAACGCGATTTTCGATGCAACGGTTTCTATCAAAATCTGACACGGTCAGGCGGATGCAGCGCGGAGGAAACGCAGGTTGGCGATGACAGCGGTGGAATTGCAGGCGTTCTTGCTGCGGGATTTTCCGCAGGTGGCCGGGGATTTCAGGATCGAGCGGTCGGATGCCACCGGGCTTTGCTTGCGCTTGCAGGTGGCAGAGCGGCATTTGCGCCCCGGTGGCACGGTGTCGGGGCCGGCGATGTTCGGGCTGGTGGATGTGGCGATGTATCTGGCGATATTGGCGCGGATCGGGCCAGTGGCCTTGGCGGTGACGACGAATTGCAGCGTCGATTTCATGCGCAAGCCGCAAGCGGGCCGCGATCTGCTGGCCGAGGCGCGGATCTTGAAGCTGGGGCGCAGCCTTGCGGTGGGCGATGTGCTGGTGTTTTCCGAAGGCGGGGCCGATCCGGTGGCGCGGGCGGGGCTGACCTATGCGATCCCGCCAAAGCTGGACGTTGCCAGATAAAGCAAAACCCCCGAGGCCTGCGCTTCGGGGGTTTTGTTTGCACTTCAGCCGGTTATTCCAGTTCGACCAGCAGATCCTTGGCGTCGATCTGGCTGCCCGGATGCACATGCAGCGCCTTGACCACTGCCGCGCGGTCGGCGTGGATGCCGGTTTCCATCTTCATCGCCTCGATCGTCAGCAGCAGATCGCCCGCTTTCACCTTCTGCCCCGCCACCACGGCGACAGAGGCAATTGATCCGGGCATCGGCGCGCCGATATGGCCGGGGTTGCCTTCGACAGCTTTCGGCTTGGCGGCGGTTTTCGCCTTGATGGCGCGGTTCGGCACCCGGATTACCCGAGGCTGGCCGTTCAGTTCGAAGAACACCTTCACTTCGCCGTCGTCGGTGGTTTCGCCTACGGCTTGCAGGCGGATTTCCAGTTGCTTGCCCGCGTCGATTTCAGCGGTGATTTCTTCGCCCGGCGCCATGCCGTAGAAGAACGTCCGCGTCGGCAGGCTGCGCACCGGGCCGTAGGCCTTGTGACGGCCCATGTAATCGAGGAACACCTTGGGATACATCAGGTAGCCGTTCAGATCCTCGTCGTCGATGCGGAAGCCGTCCAGCTCTGCCGACAGTTTCGCCCGCACCGCCTCCAGATCCACCGGGGCCATGCCCGCGCCGGGGCGTGCGGTGGAGGCGGGTTCACCCTTCAGCACCTTTTTGGAAATGCCTTCCGGCCAGCCGCCGTGGGGTTGGCCGAGGTTGCCTTTCAGCATGTCGACCACCGAGTCCGGGAAGGCCACGTCGATGTTGGGGTCTTCGACCTGTTTGCGCGACAGCCCTTGCGCCACCATCATCAGCGCCATGTCACCGACGACCTTCGACGATGGAGTCACCTTGACGATATCGCCGAACATCTGGTTGGCATCGGCATAGGCCTGCGCCACCTCGTGCCAGCGTTCCTCCAGCCCCAGCGACCGCGCTTGCGCCTTGAGGTTGGTGAACTGGCCGCCGGGCATTTCGTGCAGATAAACCTCCGAAGCCGGGGCCGGGATGCCGGATTCAAACGCCGCATATTGGCCGCGCACCGCCTCCCAATAGTTGGAGATCGACCGGATCGCCGCCATATCAAGGCCGGTGTCGCGGTCGGTGTGGCGCAGGGCTTCGACAATGGACCCCAAGCAAGGCTGCGAGGTGCCGCCCGAGAACGCGTCCATCGCCGCATCCACCGCATCGACGCCCGCATCCGACGCGGCCATGATGGTGGCGGCAGCAGCGCCCGAAGTGTCATGGGTGTGGAAGTGGATCGGCAGGCCGACCTCTTGCTTCAACGCCTTGATCAATTGCTTGGCGGCGGCGGGTTTCAGCAGGCCCGCCATGTCTTTCAGGCCAAGGATATGCGCGCCTGCCGCCTTCAGTTCCCGCCCGCGCGCGACGTAGTATTTCAGGTCATACTTGGCGCGGTCCGCCGACCTTGTTCGCCTCCAGCACCGCATCCATGGCGACGCGCATGTTTTCCACCCAGTTCAGGCTGTCAAACACCCGGAACACGTCAACGCCGGTGGTCGCGGCCTGCTTTACAAACGCCTGCACGACGTTATCGGGATAGTTGGTATAGCCGACGCCGTTGGAGGCGCGCAGCAGCATCTGCGTCATCACGTTGGGCATCAGCGCGCGCAGATCGCGCAGGCGTTGCCACGGACATTCCTGCAAGAAGCGGTAGGCGACGTCGAAGGTCGCGCCGCCCCAGCATTCCACCGAAAACAGTTGCGGCAGGTTGGCGGCATAGGCGGGGGCGACCTTGATCATGTCGATTGACCGCATCCGGGTCGCCAGCAAGCTTTGGTGGCCGTCGCGCATGGTGGTATCGGTCAGCAGCAGCTTTTTCTGCTTGCCCATCCAGTCGGCCACCGCTTGCGGGCCGTGCTGTTCCAGCAGGTTGCGGGTGCCCATCGACGGTTCGACCAAGGCTTTCGGCGCCTTGGGAATCCGCGCCTCGGCATGCGGTTTCGCCCGCCCGGCGGTTTCGGGATGCCCGTTGACGGTGATATCCGCGATATAGGTCAGGATTTTCGTCGCACGGTCGCGGCGCTTCTTGAACTGGAACAGCTCTGGCGTCGTGTCGATGAACTTGGTGGTGTAGGTGTCGTTCAGGAAGGTCGGGTGTTTCAGCAGGTTGATGACGAATTCGATATTGGTGGACACGCCGCGAATACGGAATTCGCGCAAGGCCCGGTCCATCCGGCGAATGGCGGCATCCGGGGTCTGCGCCCAAGCCGTCACCTTGACCAGAAGCGAGTCATAATACCGGGTGATCACGCCGCCCGCATAAGCCGTGCCGCCATCCAGACGGATGCCCATGCCGGTGGCAGAGCGATAGGCGGTGAGGCGGCCATAGTCGGGGATGAAGTTGTTCTGCGGGTCTTCGGTGGTGACGCGGCATTGCAACGCGTGGCCGTTGAGCTGGATTTCTTCTTGACGCGATTTGCCGGTGGCCTCGGCCAGCGTCTTGCCTTCGGCAATCAGGATCTGCGCCTGCACGATGTCGATGCCGGTCACCTGTTCGGTGACGGTGTGTTCCACCTGCACGCGCGGGTTGACTTCGATGAAGTAGAACTGCTGGCTGTCCATATCCATCAGGAATTCGACGGTGCCGGCGCATTCATAGCCGACATGCGCGCAGATGCGGCGGCCCAGATCGCAGACCTCGGCGCGCTGGGCTTCGGTCAGATAGGGGGCAGGCGCGCGTTCGACCACCTTCTGGTTGCGGCGCTGCACGGTGCAGTCGCGTTCGTAAAGGTGATAGATCGCGCCGTGCTTGTCGCCCAGAATCTGCACCTCGACGTGGCGGGCGCGGATGATCATCTTTTCCAGATAGCCCTCGCCGTTGCCGAAAGCGGCTTCGGCCTCGCGGCGGCCTTCGCGCACCTTGTCGATCAGCTCATCCGGGCCAAGGATCGGCCGCATGCCGCGACCACCGCCGCCCCAGCTGGCTTTCAGCATCAGCGGATAGCCGACCGCAGCCGCCTCTTTCTTGATGGCGTCGAAATCATCGCCCAGCACTTCGGTTGCCGGGATCACCGGCACACCGGCCGCCATCGCCACCCGGCGCGCCGAAGCCTTGTCACCCAAGGCACGCATGGTGTCAGCTTTCGGGCCGATGAAGGTGATGCCGTTCTGGTCGCAGGCATCGACGAAATCCGGGTTTTCCGACAGCAGGCCATAGCCGGGGTGGATGGCATCGGCACCGCATTCCTTGGCGACACGGATGATTTCCGGGATCGACAGGTAGGCCCCCACCGGCGACAGGCCTTCACCGATCAGATAGGCCTCGTCGGCCTTGAAGCGGTGCAGCGACAGCTTGTCTTCCTCGGCATAGACAGCGACGGTCTTCTTGCCCATCTCGTTGGCGGCCCGCATGACGCGGATGGCGATTTCGCCGCGATTGGCGATCAGGATTTTCTTGAAGTCGGTCATGGGGCAGCTCCGGGCAGGGGAGGGGGCGTGATCGAGGCTGCACAGTAAGCGTGCTGCGCTGCAGCGCAAGGGCCTGAAACGCCCTGATGTGACAGATTTGCGAAGCCCGTTACCGCTATCATGGCTTGGCTGCGCGCTCGTTGCAGGTGCGATGAAAAATCAGGCGATTCTGTGGGGAGTGGCGCGCAAATCGGCGGGTTGCGGGTCGAATCGCCTGGCCATGCTGCCAAGCGGCGTTTTTGGGTCGGCGGCGCGGTCTTGGCCGATAGAAAAGCTGCGAACAATGCGGGAACAATTCTTTATCTTGCCAAAGAACCCGGCTAGATTGCGCGGATGAACTGGTCAGATGATGAAGAAGCTTTCGAAGCGGCGGTGCCGCTGTCGCAACGGGCGCTGGGCGCGCGGGCGGTGCGGCCTGCGCCCTATCTTGATGATCTGAACCCGGCGCAGCGCGCCGCGGTCGAGGCGCTGGATGGTCCTGTGCTGATGCTGGCAGGGGCTGGCACCGGCAAGACCAAGGCGCTGACATCGCGCATCGTGCATCTGCTGAACATGGGCAAGGCCCGCCCGAATGAAATCCTGTCGGTGACCTTCACCAACAAGGCCGCGCGTGAAATGAAGGCGCGGGTAGGGCGTTTGCTGGGGCAGGTGGCCGAGGGTATGCCGTGGATGGGCACCTTCCACTCGCTTTCGGTGAAGATCCTGCGGCGGCATGCCGAACTGGTCGGGCTGAAATCCAACTTCACCATTCTGGACACCGATGATCAGCTGCGGCTGCTGAAGCAGTTGATTTCAGCGGCGAATATCGACGAAAAGCGCTGGCCTGCGCGGATGCTGGCCTCGATGATCGACGCTTGGAAAAACCGCGCGCTGACGCCGGACCGGGTGCCGTCGTCAGAAGCCTCGGCCTATAACAACCGTGGCACGGAACTTTTTGAACAGTATCAGGACCGGCTGAAAACCCTGAACGCTACCGATTTCGGCGATCTGCTGCTGCATTGCGTGGTGATCTTTCAGAAGCACCCGGATGTGCTGGAACAGTATCAGCGCTGGTTCAAATACATTCTGGTGGACGAGTATCAAGACACCAACGTCGCGCAATATCTGTGGCTGCGGCTGTTGGCGCAGGCGCATCGCAACATCTGCTGCGTCGGCGATGATGACCAGTCGATCTATGGCTGGCGCGGCGCGGAAGTCGGCAATATCCTGCGGTTCGAGAAGGACTTCCCCGGCGCGCATGTGGTGCGGCTGGAACAGAATTACCGATCGACCGCGCATATTCTGGCGGCGGCCTCCGGGATCATTGCCGCCAACTCGGACCGCTTGGGCAAGACGCTGTGGACGGCGGGCGAGGCGGGCGAAAAGGTCCGGCTGATCGGCCATTGGGATGGCGAGGAAGAAGCCCGCTGGATCGGCGAGGAGATTGAGGCCGCACAGCGCGGGCGGCGCGGCATTGATCCTGTCAGCCTGAACGACGTGGCGATTCTGGTGCGCGCCAGCCATCAGATGCGGGCGTTTGAAGACCGTTTCCTGACCATCGGCCTGCCGTATCGCGTCATCGGTGGGCCGCGATTCTATGAGCGGCAGGAAATCCGTGATGCCATGGCCTATTTCCGGCTGGCGGTGTCGCCCGAAGATGATCTGGCGTTTGAACGCGTGGTCAACCTGCCCAAACGCGGCCTTGGCGACAAGGCGCAGCAGGATATCCAACGCGAGGCGCGCGGGCAGGGCCTGCCGCTGCTGGAAGGCGCGCGCAGCCTGATCGCGCGCGGCGCGATTGGTGGCAAGGGCGCCGGGCAGTTGCGCGGCTTCGTCGAGGGCGTGGATCGCTGGCACGCGGGCCTGACCGGCGTGCGCGTGGTGCCCGCCGAAGATGTGCTGATCGAGCCGATGCTGCCCGATACCCCACCCGCCAATGACCTGAGCCATGTGCGGCTGGCCGAGGTTATTCTGGAGGAGTCCGGCTATGTCTCGATGTGGCAGAACGACAAGACGCCCGAAGCCCCGGGGCGGCTGGAAAACCTGAAGGAGCTGGTCAAGGCGCTGGAGCAATTCGACAGCCTGCAAGGCTTTCTGGAACACGTCAGCCTGATCATGGAAAACGACAATGAAGAGGCTGCGGAAAAGGTGTCGATCATGACGCTGCACGCCGCCAAGGGCTTGGAATTCCCGGTGGTTTTCCTGCCCGGTTGGGAAGACGGGCTGTTTCCCAGTCAGCGCAGCATGGACGAATCCGGCAAGAAGGGCCTGGAGGAAGAACGCCGTCTGGCCTATGTCGGCATCACCCGGGCGGAACGGCTGTGCACGATTTCCTTTGCGTCAAACCGCCGGGTTTACGGCCAGTGGCAAAGCCAGCTTCCCAGCCGCTTCATTGATGAATTGCCCGCCAAACATGTTGAAGTGTTAACCCCGCCCGGCCTCTATGGTGGCGGTTTTGGCGCGGCGGCGCCGCAATATGGCGCGGCGCTGGAAGATCGGGCGGTGAAGGCGGATGTCTACAACTCGCCGGGCTGGAAGCGGATGCAGGACCGCTCGGCGCAGCGCCCGGTCAGCCAGCCGCGAGAGGCGCGCAACACCACGATTGATGCGCAGGCGGTGTCGTCTTACGTCACCGGCGACCGGGTGTTTCACCAGAAGTTCGGCTATGGCGAGATCATCGGCATCGAGGGCGACAAGCTGAGTATCGAATTCGATCATGCCGGAGCGAAAATGATCGTGGCGCGCTGGGTGGTTCCGGCGCATCAGGTGGATGACGTGCCGTTCTAAGCCGGGCGGAAGGCGCGCGAATTTCGATTTGGCGGCGTTACGACCGATGCTTCAAACGCTCCAGCGCGTAGACCGCGAGGCCGGCCAGCAAGCCCCAGAACGCAGCCCCAATCCCGAAAACCGCCACACCTGAAGCGGTGACTGCCAGCGTCACCGTCGCGGCAAAGCGGGTTTGCGGCGCGGCGAAGGCCCCGGTCAGCGCCCCCATCAGCGGTGACAGCAGCGCCAGCGCCACCAGCGCCGTGATCAGCGCGGGCGGCAGCGCTGCCAGAACCGGCAGAATCACTGGCCCGAGCAAGCCAAGCAGCGCCCAGAACCCGGCATAGGCCAGCCCGACTTTCCAGCGCTGGCTGCGGTCGGGGTGGGTGTCATCGCCCAGACAGATCGCTGCGGTGATCGCCGCCATGCTGATGGTATGTGCGCCAAACAGACCCGCCAGCGCGGAAAGGCCCCCCGTCGTGATCAGCGCCGGGCGCACCGGCGGCTCAAACCCCGCCGCACGCAGGGTGGCAAAGCCGGGCAGGTTCTGCGACGCCATCGTCACCAGATAGAGCGGCAGGCCAAGGCCCAGCAGCACATCGGGCCGGAAGCTGGGGGCGATGAAGGTCAGCGTGGGCATTGGCAGCGCAAGCGCGGGCAGATGGGCGGCACCCGTCGCGAAGGCAAGGATCAGGCCAGTGGCTAGGGCGGCAAGCGCCGCCAGCGCCGGGTTTTTCAGCCGGACCAGCAGAAACACCGCAATCATTGGCAGCACCAGCGCGGGCAGCGCCTGTGCGGCGGCGCTGCCTTTCAGGCAGAACGGCAGCAGCACCCCGGCCAGCATCGCCGCCGCCACTCCGTCGGGGATCAGCGCCACGGCGCGACCCAAGGGGCGCAAGGCTCCGGTCAGCGCAATCAGCCCGCCTGCCAGCAGGAAGGCACCCACCGCCTCGGCCATCGAGATGCCGGATGTGGCGGCGATCAGGGCCGCGCCGGGGGTAGACCAGGCCAGCACCACCGGCACGCGGGTTTGAAAACTCAGCCAGGCCGAGCCGACCGCCTTGGCGATGCAGATCGCAAACACCCAGCTTGCGGTTTGTGCCGGGCTGGCCCCCAGCGCCGCAGCCGCAGACAGGATCAGCGCGATGGTGGAGCCGTAGCCGACCAATGCGGCAACAAGTGCCGAAGAAAGCAGGGAAATACGCATCAAGCCGCCCGTCTGGTTTGCGCGACTATCGCGGCAGGCGTGGGCTGATGCAAGGGAGAGGGACGGGTGGCGGCACCGCAAGGGAGGAGGAGCGCGGTGCCGCCCAATCGCTCGGCCAGGGAGGAGGAGGGCCGATCGAACCTGAAAGCGGCGATCCATGGGAGGCAAGGATCGCCGCCAGACGCCTTTGCCGCAGGGAGGTGCGGAACAGGCGAAGCAGAAACGGCGGTGACCCTCGGGAGGAGGTAAGGGTCACCGCCTGATCGCCCGGCCAGGGAGGAGGTTGGCCGTTCGAGTAAGAGGCGGCAACTCAGGGAGGAGGTTGAGTCGCCGCCGATCCGAAAGCCCCAGGGAGGAGGAGGGGGCCGTCGAAGTCAAAAGATGCGACGATCCAAGGGAGGAGGACTGGATCGCCGCGGGTCCGAGAGGCCCAGGGAGGAGGAGGGGCCCGTCGAAGAGAATAAAAAGGCGACGGCGCAAGGGAGGAGAAAGCGCGCCGCCGCGCCGTGAAACGAAGCCTCCGGGAGGAGGATAGAGGCCCGTTCAGGGATTACTTGCCGTAAGCGGCTTCACGCGACACTTCGACGATCATGCTGCGGCACAGGCCCAGATCGGTCAGTTCGCGATCAGACAGGCTACGCAGTTCACGCAGGGTCTGCGCATAGATCCGGCGGCGCTGCATCATTGCCGAAACCGCGGCGAAAACGCCCGAGAACCGGTCCGAAACCGAAGATTGCGTTGCGCGGGTGGAATTCACATATGCCATGATAATAGCCTCATTCTTTGTCTTGTAAGCGGGTGGTTCCGACCGGATGCCAAAACCTTCGTTCCGCTGTTAGGGGTAACATGGGCCAATTGCTGCAGCTGCACAATAGAGCCTCTCGGCAATGCTGCCATGCAGCGCGTGCATAGCTTTCGGTCACAAAAAGTTTATAATTAACAGGCGCTTCGGCGAATTTTTGAGCATTTGGTCAAGCAGGTCTTGCCCTTTGCCGCAAACCGCACAACTTTGCGGGTCATATGAATAAAACATGGGCAAAGGAAAAACCATGAGCATCGCGCGGGAAGATGTATTGGCGGTTCTTGCGCGGGTTCAGGTGCCGGGCGGCACGCTGGTTTCGCGCGATCTGGTGCGGGCCTTGGCGGTTGACGGCGGCACGGTGCGATTCGTCATCGAAGCTGCCACCCCGGACGAGGCGCGCAGCCTTGCCCCGGCGCAGGTGGCCGCCGAACTGGCTTTGAAGGCTTTGCCGGGGGTGACTTCGGTGCAGGCGGTGATGACGGCGCACGGGCCCGCGCCGAAAGCCGCTACCGCAGCCCCGCCGCAACTGGGCGCACCGCAACTGGGGCAGGGCGTGAAGATCGGTCAACACCCCAGCCCGCATCAGGGCGGGCCTGCGCGCATCGCGGGGGTGGACCGCATCATTGCCATCGGCTCCGGCAAGGGTGGGGTGGGGAAATCCACCGTCAGTTCCAACCTCGCCGTAGCCTTGGCCAAGCAGGGCCGTCGCGTTGGCCTGCTTGATGCTGATATATATGGCCCCAGCCAGCCGCGGATGATGGGGGTGTCGAAGCGCCCGGCCAGCCCGGATGGCAAGATCATCGAACCGCTGCACGCGCATGGCGTGACGATGATGTCGATCGGCCTGATGCTGAAAGAGGATGAGGCGGTGATCTGGCGCGGTCCGATGCTGATGGGGGCATTGCAGCAACTTCTGGGGCAGGTGGCCTGGGGCGAGCTGGACGTGCTGATCATCGACCTGCCGCCCGGCACCGGCGATATTCAACTGACGCTGTGCCAGCGCACGCATCTGACGGGGGCGATTGTGGTGTCCACGCCGCAGGACGTGGCGCTGCTGGATGCGCGCAAGGCGCTCGATATGTTCCAGAAGCTGAAAACCCCGGTGCTGGGGCTGATCGAGAACATGTCCACCTATATCTGCCCGAATTGCGGCCACGAGGCGCATCTGTTCGGCCATGGCGGCGTTGCGGCAGAGGCGGCGCGGCTGGATCTGCCGTTTCTGGGCGAATTGCCGTTGTCGATAGATGTGCGGCTGGCGGGCGATGCGGGCACGCCGATTGCCCTTGGCGACAGCCCTGCCGCGCAGGCCTATGCCCGGCTGGCGCAGCGCCTGATTGCTGGCGGCATGGCCTGACGGGTCGGGCAGCGCGCCCGCTCTGGGATGCCATGGGAAACGCCACCGCGCTGCGAATCACTTGAGCTGGGAACGTATGGGAGAACCGGGGGAAACCCCGGTTTTTCGCGTTTTGTGGCGGAAAGCTGCGGCGGGCCTTGTCCATGAATTATGGCCCTGTTGCCGCATTCAAAAAAATCTTGGGATTTTATGGGCTGGGCGCGCATCGTTCAGCCAAATCAACATCTAGTGTTCACGCCGCTGTGAAAACGCTGTTACTGCCTAAACTTAGTCGGGTACACCCACTAGATGCTGTTTTTCTGACAGGTGAAAATCAATATCTTCCGGTTTGTCGCCAAAGATTTCCGTTGCTTCCCGTGAAATCCCATGGCATCCCTTTTCCTACGAAGACGACGCAGCGGGAAACAAAAAGCAGGGGCGGCTGAAGACCCCGAACAAGGCGAAAAAGACAGGCTTCATACAGGCACCCGCCAAATCGAATTCGTAGAGATCCGGCGCGCAAGCGAGCAGACATCTCCCCCAGGTGGCAAGCGCAGCTGGACGCCCAGCGATGGGACAGACGGCGGATCGAGCAGTGGCAGCAGCTCGATCCGCCTTTTCTATTTTCGGGGTAGCGATACCCGATAAGGAGCCGCAAGGCCGATGGTGAGCGAGGCGTTCAGAGGCGAGTTCTACCAGAAGGTAGACAGCAAGGCGCGGGTTTCGATCCCGGCAGCCTTCCGCCGCATACTGGATGCCGAAGACCCCGCCTCCGAAGATTTTCCCCGCCCCCGCGTTTACATGGTTTATGGCGGCAAAAGCCGGAACTTCGTGGAATGCTATTCGAAGTCGGGTGCCGATGCCCTGGCCGCCAAGATCGAGGCGATGGAGCTGGGCAGCCCCGACCGTGACCGCGCCGAACGTGATTTGATTTCCCGCTCGGTGATGGTTGAAATCGAACCCGATGGCCGCATCGTGCTGCCGCTGAAGGTGCGCGCCAAGATGGGCTTTGGCCCGGAAGATCTGGCCAGCGGCGGCGAGGCGGCTTTTGCCGGCTATACCAACCGCTTCAAGCTTTATCGTCGTGAAACCTATGACGCCGAGTTCGCGGATGATGATGACGATGGCGTCGATCCGCTGGCCTTGGTGGGCCGCGCGGCGCGGGCAGGTTGAAATGACCGCTTCCCGCGATCAGAATATCGGTCGCACGCCCCATATCCCCGTGCTGCTGCGCCCCTTGCTGGCCGCCTGTGCGCCGGTGCGCGGGCTTTGGCTGGACGGCACCTTCGGGGCAGGCGGCTATACGCGCGGCCTGCTGGAGGCTGGCGCCGATTGCGTGATCGGGGTGGACCGCGACCCGCTGGCGCTGCAAATGGCGCAGGCTTGGGCGGGGGAATATGGCGACCGGCTGCGGCTGGTGGCGGGGAATTTCTCGGAACTGGACGCCCATGCCGGGGCCTTGCTGGATGGCGTGGTGCTGGATCTGGGCGTGTCGTCGATGCAGATCGACCAGCCCGAGCGCGGCTTTTCGTTTCAGAAAGATGGCCCGCTGGATATGCGGATGAGCCAGTCGGGCGAATCGGCGGCTGATCTGGTCAACACCGCGTCCGAGGCGCGGCTGGCCGATATTCTGTATCATTTCGGCGAAGAGCGCGCCTCGCGCCGCATCGCCCGCGCGATTGTCGAGGCCCGCTCGCCCGATCCGATCACCACCACGCTGCGGTTGGCGGACATCATCTCAAAATGCCTGCCACGGCCGAAACCGGGGCAAAGCCACCCGGCGACACGCAGCTTTCAGGCGCTGCGCATCGCGGTGAACGAAGAGTTTACCGAACTGGTGCAGGGTCTTGTCGCCGCAGAACGCGCGCTGAAACCCGGCGGATTGCTGGCGGTTGTCACCTTCCATTCGCTGGAAGACCGCGTCGTCAAACGCTTTTTCCAGCAGGCGGCGGGGGAAGAGCCCAACGCCAACCGCTATGCCCCGGTCAAGGAAAACACCACCGCCCGGTTTGAACTGGTCACGCGCAAGGCGATTGGCCCGGACGATGTTGAACTGGCAGAAAACCCGCGCGCGCGCTCGGCCAAGCTGCGAGTGGCGCGGCGCACCGCAGCACCCGCCAAAGACGTGGATGCAGGCACGCTGGACGCGCCCGATCTGCCGCAGTCTCAATCCAAAAAAGCCCAAACCCAAAAGGGGCAACGTTGATCATGCGCCCTGTGCTTTACGTTCTGTCCTTCCTTGCCGTGATGGCGCTGGGCTTCTGGGCCTACCGCGAGAATTACACCACGCAAGCCGCACAACGCGAAGTGACTGATCTGCAAAACGAAATCGCTGGCCTGCGCGAGGCGTTGACGATCCAGCGCGCCGAATGGGCCTACCTGAACCGGCCCGACCGGCTGCGACAGCTGGCAACGCTGAACTTTGACCGGCTCGGCCTGTTGCCGATGGAGCCGCAGCAGTTTGGCACCGCACAACGGGTTGCCATGCCGCCGCCGCCCTTGGCCACCGATCTGATGCCCGGCCTTGATATCGAAGCGCCGCAATCGGTTTCTGGCAGTCTGGAAGCGGAGCAAACGCCATGACCCGCACCCCGTTGCGCCCGCTGGCGCGGATCCTGCACGCCCGCAATGCCGGCGAAAACCCTGACACGATTGAACGCGAAAACCTGCGCCTGCGCCACGAGGTGATGCGCGACAAGGCGCGTGGCCGGGCGCAACTGCGGCTGATCTTTCTGGCGCTGTCGTTCTTTTCCGCTTTCACCGTGATCGGTGCCCGCATGGGCACGCTGGCCGCCACCGAACCGGTCGAGCCGCGCACTGCCTCGGTCGGCAATCAGATCGAAGCCTCGCGCGCCGACATCGTTGATCGCAATGGCCGGGTACTGGCCACCAACATGCTGACGCATGCGCTCTATGTGCAGACCCGCGATCTGATCGACCCGGCGCGGGTGGCGAAAGCGCTGGCGACGATCTTCCCCGATCTGGACGAAGCCACGCTGCTGCGCCGCTTTACCGATGGCCGCAGTTTCCTGTGGGTGCGCAAGGTGCTGTCGCCCGAACAGGTGCAGCTGGTGCATGAAATCGGCGATCCCGGCCTGTTGTTCGGCCCGCGTGAGATGCGGCTTTATCCCAACGGCACGCTGGCCGCGCATGTGCTGGGCGGGGCCTCGTTTGGCAACGAGGGCGTGAACAGTGCCGAAGTCATCGGCACCGCAGGTCTTGAAAAATTCATGGACGACCGCCTGCGCGATCCGGCGCAAGCTGGCACGCCGCTGGTCACCTCGCTGGATCTGACGGTGCAGGCGGCGGTGGAAGAGGTCTTGGGTGCGGGCATCACCATGATGAACGCCAAGGGCGGTGCGGCGATTTTGATGAATGTCGACACCGGCGAGATCGTCGCGCTGGCGGCGGGGCCAACCTTTGACCCCAACGACCGCCCCAACAACCCGACCTCGGGCGATCCGTCGGATTCGGTGCTGTTCAACCGCGCCGTGCAGGGGATTTACGAACTCGGCTCCACCTTCAAGATCTTTGCCGCAGCCCAGGCGATTGATCTCGGCCTGCTGACCCCGGAAACCATGGTCGATGCCAATGCGCCGATGATCTGGGGCAAACACCGGATCAAGGAGTTTGAAAACCACAACTACGGCCCGCTGCTTTCGGTGTCGGATGTGATCGCGAAATCCTCCAACGTCGGCACCGCCCATATCGCGCTGCTGATCGGTGGCGTGCGTCAGCAGGCGTTCTTCAAGGCGATGGGCCTGTTTGATGCCTCGCCGGTCGAGCTGGTCGAGGCCAGGGGCGCCAAGCCGCTGCGCCCGGCGCGCTGGCCGGATATCGTCACGATCACAACCGCTTATGGGCACGGTATGTCGGGCAGCCCGCTGAACCTTGCCAGCGCTTATGCCACCATCGCCAACGGCGGCATCAAGGTAACGCCGACGCTGCTGAAGCGGTCCGAGCCGATGCGGGGCGAACGGGTGATTTCGGAACAGACCGCAGCACAAGCGGTTGGCATGCTGCGCCGCGTCGTCACCGAAGGCACCGCGTCCTTGGCCGAAGTGCCGGGCTATGCCGTGGCAGGCAAGACCGGCACGGCTGACAAGACCATGAAGGGCGGCGGCTATTACAAGGATAAGGTGGTGAATACCTTCGCCAGCGTCTTCCCCGCCAACGACCCGAAATATGTGCTGATCGTGACGCTGGACGAGCCGGTGGAAATGACCGGGCCAAAGCCGCGCCGCACCGCTGGCTGGACCGCCGTTCCCGTGGCCGCCGAGATCATTCGCCGCGCCGCCCCGTTGCTGGGGATGCGGCCACAGGTTGAACCCCAACCGCTGGATGGGTTAACAGCCGTCAGCAACTAAGCGTGGGGTGATGGGATGGCGGATCGGCCAAAGACAGTGACAGCTTTGGGACTGACCGCCCGCAACGGCCTTGATCCGGCGCTGGCGGGTTTGACGGTGGACAGCCGGGCGGTGCAGCCCGGTTTTCTGTTTGCGGCGATGCCGGGCGCCAAGGTGCATGGCGCGAGCTTCATCGACACTGCGATTGCCAAGGGCGCTTCGGCCATTCTTACCGATGCCGCAGGCGCGCGGCTGGCGGCGGATGCGCTTGCAGCTTCTGGCGTGGCGCTGATCGTGGCCGAAGACCCGCGTGAGGCTTTGGCGCGCGCCGCAGCGCTGTGGTTTGGCGCGCAGCCTGCCACCATGGTTGCCGTCACCGGCACCAATGGCAAAACTTCCGTGGCCACCTTTGCCCGGCAAATCTGGATGGCCTTGGACCATGCCGCGATCAACATCGGCACCACCGGGGTTGAAGGCGCTTGGGCCGCGCCTTCCGCCCACACCACGCCGGACCCGATCACCCTGCATCACATGCTGGCGCAGGCGGCAGCCGAAGGCGTCACCCATGCCGCGATGGAGGCCTCCAGCCACGGGCTGGATCAGCGCCGCATGGATGGCGTGCGGCTGAAATCGGCGGGGTTTACCAACTTCACCCAGGACCATCTGGATTATCACCACACCTTTGAGGCCTATTTCGCCGCCAAAGCCGCGCTGTTTGACCGGATCTTGCCCGAAGACGGCACCGCCGTGATCAACATGAACGACCCGAAGGGCCATGACATGGCGCTGATCGCGGTCGGGCGCGGGCAAAAGCTGATCTCGGTCGGGCATGGCGCGGGCTGCGACTTGCGCATTCTGGGCCAGCGCTTTGACGCCTCGGGGCAGGATGTGCGCTTTGACTGGAAAGGCACGCCCTATCAGGTGCGGCTGAACCTGATCGGCGGTTTTCAGGCCGAAAACGTGGCGCTGGCGGCGGGTCTGGTCATTGGCGCAGGCGAAGCCCCGCGCGATGTCTTTGCGGTGCTGCCGCAGCTTTCCGGCGTGCGCGGCCGGATGCAACTGGCCGGCACCCGCAAGAATGGCGCGTCAGTGTTCGTCGATTACGCCCATACGCCTGATGCCATCGCCACCGCCCTGCAAGCGCTGCGCCCGCATGTGATGGGCCGCATCATCATCGTTTTCGGTGCAGGCGGCGACCGCGATACCGGCAAGCGCCCGTTGATGGGCGCTGCTGCCCGCGCACATGCCGATATTCTGTTTGTCACCGATGACAACCCGCGTTCCGAAGACCCCGCCAGCATCCGCGCCGCGATCATGGCGGCGTGCCCCGAGGCGAACGAGGTCGGCGACCGTGCCGAGGCGATCTTGCTCGCGGTGGACGCGCTACAACCCGGCGACGCGCTGCTGGTGGCGGGCAAGGGCCACGAATCCGGTCAGGTGATCATGGGCGATATTTACCCGTTTGACGATGTAGAGCAGGCCAGCATCGCCGTGGCTGCACTGGATGGTTTGCTATGACGACACCGAAGCCAGCCCTGTGGACCTCTGCCGATGCCATCACCGCCACGGGCGGGCGGTCAACCCGCGACTGGCAGGCCCATGGCGTCTCGATCGACACCCGCACGATCCAGCCCGGCGATCTGTTCGTGGCGCTGAAAGACGCGCGCGACGGCCATGATTTCGTCGCAGCAGCACTGGCCAAAGGTGCCGCAGCCGCGCTGGTCAGCCATATCCCCGCAGGCCTGCCTGCCGACGCCCCGCTGCTGATCGTGCCAGACGTGTTGCAAGCGCTGGAGGGCTTGGGCCGTTTCGCCCGCGCCCGCACCCGCGCCAAAGTGATCGGCGTTACCGGGTCGGTCGGCAAGACCTCGACCAAGGAAATGCTGCGCAGCCTGCTGTCGGGGCAGGGCCGGGTACATGCCGCCGAGGCCAGCTACAACAACCACTGGGGCGTGCCGCTGACGCTGGCGCGGATGCCCGCCGATGCCGATTTCGCGGTGATCGAGATCGGCATGAACCACCCCGGCGAAATCACCCCGCTGGCGCGGATGGCCGATCTGGATGTGGCGATGATCACCATCGTCGCCGCAGCGCATCTGGAAGCGTTCCGCGATTTGGCTGGCATCGCCACCGAGAAGGCCGCGATCATGGACGGTTTGCGTAACGGTGGCACCGCCATTCTGCCCGCCGATCAGGAGATTACCCCGATCCTGCGGACCAAAGCCGCCGAGGTGGGGGCAAAGGTGATCACCTTTGGGGCCTCCGACTCCGCCGATTACCGCCTGCTCCACGTCCAGATCACCGACACCGCCACCATCGTCAAAGCCAGCCGCAACGGCACGCCGACGCTGTATAAAGTGCTGTCACCCGGTCGCCACTTTGCCGCCAACGGCCTGGGCGCGCTGGCGGTGGCCGACGCGCTTGGCCTTGATCCGATGATCGCCGCCGCCGATCTGGGCCGCTGGGCCCCGCCTGCGGGCCGTGGCACCCGTGAACGCATCACGCTGGATATCGTCGAGGAAACCGCCTTCGATCTGATCGACGACGCCTTCAACGCCAACCCTGCCTCGATGGCCGCAGCCCTCGAAGTGCTGATCGCCGCCACCCCGCAAGACGGTGTCGGCAAGACCCACAAGGGCCGCCGCATCGCCATCCTGGGCGACATGCTGGAGCTGGGACCAACCGAGCATGCCCTGCACGAGGCCATCGCCCACCACCCCGGCCTTGACGCCATCCACACCATCCATTGCGTTGGCCCCCGGATGAAAGCGCTTTGGACCAAGCTGCCGCGCGGTCAACGCGGCGATTGGGTGGAAGACGCCAAAGATCTGGCCAAAAAGGCCCGCAGCCTTGCCGATGCCGGAGATATTCTGCTGGTGAAAGGCTCAAAGGGCATAAAAGTCAGCCTTGTCGTTGACGCCCTGCGCAAATTGGGCCAAGCAGCGCCCGGCCTGACCAGCGGCTCAACGACTGCCCCGACCCAAGGAGACGCATAATGCTGTATTGGCTGACAGAGTTCTCCGCCGGGGGCGATTTCTTCAACCTGTTTCGCTACATCACCTTCCGTGCGGGCATGGCCTTTGCCACCGCGCTGATCTTTGGCTTCATCTTTGGACGGCCGCTGATCGACCTGCTGCGCCGCAAGCAGGGCAAGGGGCAGCCGATCCGCGATGACGGCCCGCAGACCCATTTCGCCAAGGCCGGCACCCCGACGATGGGCGGCTTGCTGATCTTGTCGGCGCTGATGGTCTCTACCCTGATGTGGGCGCGGCTGGACAATCCTTATGTCTGGATCGTGGTGCTGGTGACGCTGGCCTTCGGCATGATCGGTTTTGCCGACGATTACGCCAAGGTCACCAAGCAGAACACCAAGGGCGTCTCCAGCCGGGTGCGGATGCTGGCCGGGCTGGCGATTGCGGCGCTTGCCACCTATGCCGCCTCGAACTTCCACCCGCCCAGCCTGACGCATCAGCTTGCGCTGCCATTGTTCAAGAATGCGCTGCTGGATCTGAGCCTGTTCTTCATCCCGTTCGGCATGATCGTCATCGTCGGTGCCGCCAATGCGGTGAACCTGACCGACGGTCTGGACGGGCTGGCGATCATGCCGGTGATGATCGCCGCCGCGACATTGGGGGTGATTTCCTACGTCGTCGGCAACTTCAACTTTGCCGATTATCTGGGCGTGCATTTCGTGCCCGGCACCGGCGAGCTGCTGGTGTTCACCGCCGCGCTGTTTGGCGGTGGCTTGGGGTTCTTGTGGTACAACGCCCCGCCCGCTGCGGTGTTCATGGGCGATACCGGCAGCCTCGCGCTGGGTGGCGCCTTGGGCGCAATCGCGGTCTGCACCAAGCATGAAATCGTGCTGGCCATCGTCGGCGGGCTGTTCGTCGTCGAGGCGATGTCGGTGATCATTCAGGTGCTGTATTTCAAACGCACCGGCAAACGCGTGTTCCTGATGGCCCCGATCCACCATCATTTTGAGAAAAAAGGCTGGGCCGAACCGCAGATCGTCATCCGGTTCTGGATCATCTCGCTGATCCTCGCGATGATCGGTCTGGCGACGCTCAAGGTTCGATAATAGTCTGATAACACAAAGAAAAACGCCTGACGCAGATCGCGTCAGGCGTTTTTTCATCTCAACGACAGATCAAAGACCCGGCAGCAGGTTGAACAGGCTGCGGTCGCCGAAGGTCAGGCCGGAATTGGCACCAAAGTTATAAGTGGCACCGATCTTGGCGTAAGTTTCCGAATCCGATCCCAGCCCGCTGATCGCGCCATTCAGCGTGCCAACTTCCGCGAACATCTTCGACCGCTCGCCCAGACCAAGCGAGCCACGCACGCCAAAGCGGGTCAGCGACAGGCCGCCATCAAACGTGCCGTGATCCAGCGAGGCCCCGATGCCAAAGCCATTGCCCATCACCGCGCCGCCGCTGATGCCGATCACAGTGCCGCTTGCGCCGTTGTCTTCGCCGCGCGCCAGATAGCCCTGCACGCCGCCGGTGCCAAAATTCTGCGCGGCTTCAACGCCATAGAAATCATTGGTCTCCCCGGCAAGCTGATCGATGCCGTAGAACGCGCCAACTGCCGTGCTGTCGGACAACTTGTAGATGCCATGCGCCGCAAGGTTGGTCGCGGTTTCGTCGGCAAAGTTCAGCATATTGACGCCAAGATCCAGCTGAACACCAAACTGCGACCCGAAGCCCAGTTCAACCGAGCCGCTCAGGTTGGTTTTGGCAATCGACATATCGTCGGTAAAACCCGACTGCGACAGCTTGATCTGGCCGCCGGTGACTTCGGCCTGCGCCGCCGAAGACAGCAGAACAACACTGATCACAGCAAGGCCACGCTTTGTAAGAACCTTCACAATATTCACTTTCTTGTTTTTGACAGAGTGTAGTCACGTTTACGGTCGCAAGCTTGCCGCCACCAGCCTCGGCAGCAGCTTGCCTCGAACTGGGCGGATGGTGTTGCGCAAGGGACTCACATGGCCTGCGCCCGCCATCTTCTTGTCCGGGCAAAACGTTCCTGCTGGCTTTCTTTCACAGGATTATCTGGCAACCTCGCAGATGCATATCTTTCCAAATCCTTAACGGAAGCCTGTAAGTAATTGATAAATAACAATGCAGGTGCCTGTCCACACGTGGACAGATGCCACCTTGCCGCGTCCCCCCGGCTCGGGGCATTCTCTGGCCGAATTCAAGCCGGAGGCACGCGATGATTCCCGTAAAAGGCCATGAGGGCCAAAAAGTGGCCGTGCTGGGTCTGGGCCGCTCCGGCCTCGCCACGGCGCGGGCCTTGCAGGCGGGCGGCGCCGAACCCCTGCTGTGGGACGACAGCCCCGAAGCCCGCGCGAAAGCCGAGGCCGAAGGCTTCAGCTGCACCGACCTGACCCGCGCTGGCGCGTTTGACGGGGTGAAAGCCCTGATCACCTCGCCCGGCATCCCGCATCTTTACCCGACCCCGAACAAGGTGATCGCCCGCGCGCTGGAGGCCGGAATTCCGGTTGATAACGACATCGGCCTGTTCTTCCGCAGCTTTGCCGGGCCAGAGTGGGATGATTTTGACATCACCCCGAAAGTCGTCTGCATCACGGGCTCGAACGGCAAATCCACCACCACGGCGCTGATCCATCACATCCTTGAAGTGGCCGGGCGGCCAACCCAGATGGCGGGGAATATCGGCACCGGCGTGCTGTCGATCGACCCGGCTCAGGATGGCGAGGTGGTGGTGCTGGAACTGTCCAGCTATCAGACCGACCTCGCCCGCGCCCTTACCCCGGATGTCGCGGTGTTCACCAACCTCTCACCCGACCATCTGGACCGCCACGCCGGAATGGGCGGCTATTTCGCGGCCAAGCGGCGGCTGTTTGCGGAAGGTGGCCCGGATCGCGCCGTGGTGGGGGTGGATGAGACCGAGGGGCGCTTCCTTGCCAACCAGCTTTCCGAAGGTCCGCAAGATGATCGGGTGATCCGGATTTCATCAGGGCAGAAGCTGGATGAATTCGGCTGGTCAGTGTTCGCCCGCAAGGGATTTCTGGCGGAATGGCGGCGGGGCAAGCAAGTGGCCTCGATTGATCTGCGCGAGGTGGCGGGGCTGCCGGGCGCGCACAATCATCAGAATGCCTGCGCCGCCTATGCGGCGTGCCGGTCTTTGGGGATCGGGCCGAAGCTGATCGAGGCGGCGTTTCATTCCTTCGCGGGCCTGCCGCATCGCAGCCAGTTGGTCGGGGAACGGGCAGGGGTGCGGTTCATCAATGACAGCAAGGCCACCAACGTGGACTCGGCGGCGAAGGCGTTGCAGGCTTTCCCGAAGATCCGCTGGATCGCGGGCGGGATGGGCAAGGACGGCGGGATTGCTGGCCTTGTCCCCTATCTGGGATCGGTGGTGAAGGCCTATCTGATCGGCCACTCGGCGCGGGATTTTGCGCTGCAGATCGGCGACACCCCGCATGAGATTTGCGAGACGATGGCACAGGCGGTGGCGCGGGCGGCGGCAGAGGCCGAGCCGGGGGAAGTGGTTTTGCTGGCCCCGGCGGCGGCTTCGTTTGATCAGTATCCGAACTTCGAAAAACGCGGCGAGGATTTTGCGGCTCAGGTTGCGGTGGTGGTGAAAGGCTGAGTGTCCGCGTGTGGACAGGTGGGGCCATATAATAATATCAATCAGTTACATCGTGCCTTTCATGATGCGTTAACCATACGCGCGCCTCTGATGATTTCATCTTGGCTTAAATATCCCCGCCGGAGGCTCCCGGCGGTGGCGACAAGAGCCTCCGGCGGGGATATTTGAACCAAGATGAAAGCGCAGACAGAGCTTTTTGTGACGCGGCGGATGGTGGTGAAAACGGAGGGTGGGATGCAGGGCGGATGCACATGTGGCGCGGTGCGCTATCGGTTGGCCGACAGGCCGATGTTCGTGAATTGCTGTCATTGTTCGTGGTGCCAGCGCGAGACGGGATCGGCCTTTGCGATCAATGCGATCATTGAAACCGATCGGCTGGAAGTGACCGGCGCGGTCGAATTCGTGGCGCTGCCGTCGGCCAGTGGCAAGGGGCGGGAGGTGGCGCGTTGCCCTGCCTGCAAGGTGGCGGTTTACAGCCATTATGCCGGGGCAGGGCGGCTTGCGGCGTTTGTGCGGGTGGGCACGCTGGACCGGCCCGGCGATTGCCCGCCGGATGTGCATATTTATACCTCGACCAAGCTGCCGTGGCTGGTTTTGGACGACCGGGTGCCGGTGCTGGAGGGGTATTATGTGCTGCGCGATCTGTGGTCGGAGCAGGCGCAGGCGCGGCGGGTGGCGATGAAGACACGGGCGGCGAAATAGCGCAGCGCTTGCGTAAGAACCGCTACTGCGCGGGCGGAGTTTTGCCTGTCGGATGTGGTGCCTGCCTGCCTTTCCCCTAGCCATCGCGGCCAAGATTGGCTAGACTCGCAGTCAGATCGGGACAACCCGGCAATTCGGCAGTGCAGACGGCAAGACAGGCGGATTTTCCATGACTGAGATGGTCTATGGCTCGATGCCCACGCGGGTATCGGAGCCGGTGCTTCCCCGCTGGTGGCGGACGATTGACAAGTGGTCGCTGACGGCGGTGCTGGTGTTGTTCGGCATCGGGCTGTTGCTGGGGCTTGCGGCCTCGGTGCCGCTGGCTGAACGCAACGGGCTGGATCCCTATTATTATGTGCAGCGGCAGGCGTTTTTTGGCGGGCTGGCGCTGATGGCGATTTTCGGTGTGTCGATGATGTCGCCCGATATGGTGCGGCGGCTTGGGGTGCTGGGCTTTGCGGTGTCCTTCCTGGCGCTGATGCTGTTGCCGTTTGTCGGCACCGATTTTGGCAAGGGTGCGGTGCGCTGGTTCAGCTTTGGCTTTGCCTCGGTGCAGCCTTCGGAATTTCTCAAGCCCGGATTCATGGTGGTGATCGCCTGGCTGATGGCATCCAGTCAGGATATCAACGGGCCGCCGGGCAAGTTCATCTCGTTCGCGCTGGTGGTGACGGTGGTGCTGTTGCTGGCGTTTCAGCCGGATTTCGGTCAGGCAATGCTGGTGCTTTTCGGCTGGGGGGTGATCTATTTCGTCTCGGGCGCACCGATGATCCTGATTGTGACGGTGCTGGCGCTGACCGGGGTGGGCGGCATCGGGGCCTATAACTCGTCCGAGCATTTCGCCCGCCGGATTGACGGGTTCTTGTCCAGCGATATCGACCCGCGCAGCCAGATGGGCTATGCGACCAACGCCATTCAGGAGGGCGGCTTCTTTGGCGTTGGCGTCGGTGAAGGTCAGGTGAAGTGGACGCTGCCGGACGCACATACCGACTTCATCATCGCAGTGGCGGCAGAGGAATACGGGCTGGTGCTGGTGCTGGCGATCATTGCGCTTTACGCGACGGTGGTGGTGCGCAGCTTGTTCCGGCTGACCCGCGAGCGTGATCCGTTTACCCGGCTGGCGGGCACGGGGCTGGCCTGTATCTTTGGCGTGCAGGCGATGATCAACATGGGGGTGGCGGTGCGGCTGCTGCCTGCCAAAGGGATGACCCTGCCGTTCGTGTCTTATGGCGGGTCTTCGGTGATTGCGGCCGGGATCACGGTGGGGATGCTTTTGGCGATGACGCGGTCACGTCCGCAGGGGCAGATGTCTGATATCTTCCGGCGGGGGCGCTGATGCCTTTGTTGTTGATCGCGGCGGGGGGCACTGGCGGGCATATGTTTCCGGCGCAGGCCTTGGCCGAGGCGATGATTGCCAAGGGCTGGCGGGTGAAATTATCCACCGATGCGCGCGGGGCGCGTTATGCGGGCGGTTTTCCCAAGGCGGTTGAGATCGTCGAACTGTCCTCGGCCACATTCGCGCGCGGTGGGGTATTGGCCAAGCTGGCGGTGCCGTTCCGCATCGCGGGCGGGGTGTTGGGCGCGCTGGGGTCTTTCCTGCGTGATCGGCCCGATGTGGTGGTGGGGTTCGGCGGCTATCCGTCGATTCCGGCGCTGACGGCGGCCTGGGTGTTGCGGCGGCCGCGGATGATCCATGAACAGAACGGCGTGCTGGGCCGGGTGAACGAGGTGTTTGCGCGGCGGGTGGACAAGGTCGCCTGCGGCACCTGGCCCACGGCTTTGCCTGCCGGGGTCGAGGGTATTCACACCGGCAATCCGGTGCGGGCCTCGGTGCTGGAGCGGGCGGGCGCGGGCTATATCGCGCCGGGCGATTACCCGATGGAATTGCTGGTGATGGGCGGGTCGCAAGGCGCGCGGATATTGTCGCAGGTGGTGCCTGCGGCGGTGGCGGCTTTGCCGGACGGTTTGCGGCGGCATCTGCGGGTGGCGCATCAGGCGCGGGCCGAGGATCTGGCTGCGGTGGTGCAAGCCTATGCCGAGGCTGGCATCCGCGCCGAGGTTGAGCCGTTTTTCGCCGATATTCCGCGCAGGCTTTCCGAGGCGCAACTGGTGATCTCGCGGTCCGGTGCCTCGTCGGTGGCGGATATTGCGGTGATCGGGCGGCCGTCGATCCTGGTGCCGTTCGCGCAGGCGACGGGCGATCATCAGACCGCCAATGCGCGCGGGCTGGTCGAGGCGCAGGCGGCGATCCTGATCCCGGAAAATCGGCTTGACGCGGCCACTCTGGCAGAGCAGATGGCGGCGGTTCTGGGCAATCCGCAAGCGGCGGCGCAGATGGCGCGCAATGCGCAAGCTCAGGGCAAGCCGGATGCAACCGCGCGTCTGGTGGCCTTGGTAGAGGCTTTGGTGGGGTAAGGAATACCGATGAACGCGACGAAACTGCCGATGGAACTGGGGCCGATCCACTTTGTGGGCATCGGCGGGATTGGCATGTCGGGCATCGCCGAAGTGCTGATGACGCAGGGATTCCGGGTGCAGGGGTCGGATGCCAAGGCCAGCAAGATCACTGACCGGCTGGTGTCGCTGGGGGCGGTGTTTCACGAAGGCCAGCGCGCCGAGAATATCGGTGATGCGGCGGTGGTGGTGATTTCGTCCGCGATCAAGAAGGGCAACCCCGAGCTGGAAGAGGCCCGCAAGCGCGGCCTGCCAGTGGTGCGGCGTGCGGAAATGCTGGCCGAACTGATGCGGCTGCGGTCGAACATTGCCATTGCCGGCACGCATGGCAAGACCACCACCACCACGATGGTGGCGACGCTGCTGGACAAGGGCGGCTTTGATCCGACCGTGATCAACGGCGGCGTCATCCATGCTTACGGGTCCAACGCCCGCGCCGGTGAGGGCGAGTGGATGGTGGTGGAGGCCGACGAATCCGACGGGTCTTTCAACCGGCTGCCCGCGACGATTGCCATCGTGACCAATATCGACCCCGAGCATATGGAGCATTGGGGCACCTTTGATGCGTTGCGCAAAGGCTTTTACGATTTCGTATCCAACGTGCCGTTCTACGGGCTGGCGGTGTGCTGCACTGACCATCCGGAAGTGCAGGTGCTGGTTGGCAAGATCACCGACCGGCGGGTGGTGACGTTTGGCTTCAACGCACAGGCCGATGTGCGGGCGATCAATCTGCGCTATGAAAACGGCGTGGCGCATTTTGATGTGGCGCTTCAGGGCGAGGGCCGCGACGCCCAAGGCAAGGGCGTGGTGATTGAAGGCTGCACCCTGCCGATGCCGGGGGATCACAACGTTTCCAACGCCTTGTCGGCGATAGCGGTGGCGCGGCATCTGGGCATGAAGCAGGCGGAAATCCGCGAGGCGCTGGCCAGCTTTGCCGGGGTGAACCGGCGCTTTACCCGCGTGGGCGAGGTGAACGGCGTCACCATCATCGACGATTACGGCCACCATCCGGTTGAAATCGCCGCCGTGCTGAAAGCCGCACGGCAAGCCACCAAGGGCCGGGTGATCGCGGTGCATCAGCCGCACCGTTATACCCGGCTGTCGAACCTGTTCGAAGATTTCTGCACCTGCTTCAACGAGGCGGATGTGGTGGCGATTGCCGAGGTGTACGCGGCGGGCGAAGAGCCGATTGCAGGTGCCAGCCGCGATGATCTGGTGGCAGGGCTGATCGCCCACGGCCACCGCCATGCCCGCGCCATCACCGACGAGGCCGATCTGCTGCGGCTGGTGAAAGAGCAGGCACAGCCGGGCGATATGGTGGTTTGCCTTGGGGCGGGCACGATCTCGACTTGGGCCAATGGCCTGCCTGCGGCTTTGAAGGGTGCGTCGGCTTGATCCGGGCGATTTCCGCGCGGAAATCGGCACGGAAAACCTGCGTTTTCCGGTTTGGGGGGCGGGCGTGACTCCTTTGGTGTTCGGCGCGGTCTGGGTGTTGGCGGCAACGGCGGTGGCGTTCTTGCCGATGCGGCGGCAGTTCGCGCCGGGGCTGGTGTTGCTGGTTGCGGCTCCGCTGCTGCTGATCTGGATCGGGCTGGTGCATGGCTGGCTGTGGGTGGCCTTCGGGCTGTTTGCGTTCCTGTCGATGTTTCGCCGCCCGCTGTTGTATTTCGCCCGCCGCGCCTTGGGGCAGTTGCCCGAGGTGCCGCCCGAGATGCGCGAATGAGTGTGTCTCTGGTGGCGGCGCTGGTCTGGCTGGTTGCGGCGAATGTGATCGGGATGCTGCCGAGCAAGGATCACCATTGGCGCAACGCCTATCTGTTGATCGCGCTGGCGGTGCCGTTGCTGGTCTGGCTGGTTGCTGAAAACGGGCCGTGGTGGGGGCTGGCGTTTGTCCTTGCCGCAGGATCGGTGCTGCGCTGGCCTTTGATTTATGCGTGGCGGTGGATTAAGGCGCGGCTGACGCGGAGATGAATGTCTTGCGCGGTGGCGGGAGTGTTGGGGGGAAGTGAGGCGCGATGACGATTGAACTTCCTGCGGTGCGCGGCACCTTGACCCCGCATCGCGCTTTGGCGGACCTGACGTGGTTGCGCGTTGGCGGGCCTGCGGATTGGCTGTTTCAGCCTGCCGATGAAGCGGATTTATGCGCGTTTCTGGCGGCCTTGCCTGCGGATATTGCGGTGTTTCCGATGGGGGTGGGCAGCAATCTGATCGTGCGCGATGGCGGTCTGCGGGCGGTGGTGATCCGGCTGGGGCGTGGCTTCAACGCGATTTCCTGCGACGGCGACACGGTGACGGCGGGGGCGGCGGCGCTGGATGCGCATGTGGCGCGGCGGGCGGCGGTAGCGGGGTTGGACCTGACGTTCTTGCGCACAATTCCGGGCAGCATTGGTGGTGCTGTGCGGATGAACGCGGGCTGCTATGGGTCTTATGTGGCGGATCATCTGGTTTCGGTGCGCTGTGTCAGTCGCGCCGGGGCGGTGGTGGAACTGGCGGCTGCCGATCTGCAGCTGGCGTATCGGCAAAGCCAGTTGCCCGAGGGCTGGGTGATCATTGCCGCGACCTTCCGGGCGGGCCCAGGCGATCCGGCGGCTTTGGAGGCGCGGATGGCGGATCAGATCGCCAAACGCGATGCCAGCCAGCCGACGAAAGACCGCTCGGCGGGATCGACGTTTCGCAATCCGGTCGGCCATTCCAGCACGGGCCGCGCCGATGACAGCCACGCGCTGAAAGCGTGGAAAGTGATCGACGATGCGGGCATGCGCGGCTTTACGCTGGGGGGCGCCCAAATGTCGCCGATGCATTCGAATTTCCTGATCAATGTTGGCGGGGCGAGCGCTGCCGACCTCGAAGATTTAGGCGAAGAGGTGCGAAAAAGGGTTTTCCAACAGAGCGGTATCACGTTAGAGTGGGAAATCATGCGGGTCGGTGAACGAACCGCTAATAAATAAGATCACGGGCCGAAAAAGGTCTGGATGAGGCAGTAAATGGCAGGCGGTTCGAGCAGAGCAGCCTCCACAGTAGCGGTGTTGATGGGGGGGCCTTCCGCAGAGCGGGAGGTGTCGCTTGTCTCTGGGCGCGCATGCGCCGCAGCGTTGCGGGAGGCGGGATACACGGTGGTCGAGGTCGATTGTGGCCACGATCTGCCCGCACGGCTGGCTGAACTCAAACCCGATGTCTGCTTCAACGCGCTGCATGGCCGTTGGGGTGAAGATGGCTGCGTGCAGGGCATTCTGGAATGGCTGCGCATTCCCTATACGCATTCCGGGGTTCTGGCCTCGGCTTTGGCGATGGACAAGGCGAAGGCCAAGGAAGTTTACACCGCCGCTGGTTTGCCGATCGTGCAATCGGTGCTGGCGCGACGCGAGGATGTGGCGAAGGGCCATGTGCTGCCGCCGCCCTATGTGGTGAAGCCGAACAACGAAGGCTCATCGGTGGGGGTTTATATCGTGCATCCGGGCAGCAATGCGCCGCGGCTGGCCGATAGCATGCCCGATACGGTGATGGTGGAAACCTACGCGCCGGGGCGGGAGATGACGGTTACGGTGATGGGGGATCGGGCGCTGTGCGTCACCGATATCATCACCGAGGGCTGGTATGATTTCGACGCGAAATACAAGACCGGCGGTTCGCGGCATGTGGTGCCGGCGGTGCTGCCTGCCGAGATTACCGAAGCCTGTCTGGATTATGCCCTGCGCGCGCATCGTGCCTTGGGTTGCCGGGGTGTCAGTCGCACCGATTTCCGCTGGGACGAGCCGCGCGGTCTGGCCGGGTTGATCCTGCTGGAGACGAATACGCAGCCGGGGATGACGCCGACCTCGCTGGCCCCGGAACAAGCGGCGTATTGCGGGATGTCCTTCCCCGATCTTTGCGCCTGGATGGTGGAGGACGCGTCATGCAATCGCTAGGCCGCCCGCTGCCACGGGCAGATGGCCCGCGCCGCGATCCGGCACCGAGCCGCTGGCAATACCGCATGCAGCGGCTGTGGCTGACGCCGTTGTTCCGCGTGCTGTTCCGGGTCGGCTTGCCGCTGCTGGTGGTGGGCGGCATCACCACGGCTGTGTTGCAGAGCGATGCCCGCCGCGCGGCTATCGGGCAAAGCTTTGCCGATCTGCGCACCAAGTTCGAACAGCGCCCGGAATTCCGGGTCAGCCTGCTGTCGGTAGAGGGTGCCTCGCGCGATCTGACCGATGCGGTGCGCGCCAAGCTGGCGTTGAAGCTGCCGCAATCCTCGTTCGATCTGAATATGGACGCGCTGCGGCAGAAGGCGGAAAGCATGGATGCGGTGGCCTCGGCGGAACTGCGGGTGCGGGCCGGTGGGGTGTTGCAGGTGGTCGTGACCGAGCGCGATCCGGCCGCGATCTGGCGGACTGACGCCGGGCTGGTGCTGCTGGACGCCACCGGGCACCGGGTGGCCGGGCTGCTGGCGCGGGCGGACCGGGCGGATTTGCCGCTGGTGGCGGGGCAGGGCGCGGATGCGGCGATGCCCGAAGCGCTGGCCATTCTGGATGCGGCACAGCCGGTTGCAACCCGTTTGCGCGGGCTGGTGCGGATGGGCGAGCGGCGCTGGGATCTGGTGCTGGACCGTGACCAGCGCATCCTGTTGCCATCGGAAAACCCGGTGGCGGCGGTGGAACGGCTTTTGGCGCTGGATCAGGCCGAAAAGCTGCTCGATCGCGATATTCTTTCGATTGACCTTAGAAATCAGGATCGCCCCGCCCTGCGGCTGGCTCCGTTCGCGATGAACGAGCTGCGCAAGGCGCAAGGGTTGGTCCCTGCCGCGGAGAGTGACCTATGACCGACCTGTATCAATCCCAACGGGCCATGCGGAACATGCGTCGTGCGGCGATGCAGCGCGGGGTGGTGGCTATTCTGGATGTCGGCACCTCGAAAATCGCCTGCCTCGTGCTGCGGTTTGATGCGGTTGATCCGGATCGCGACAGCGATGGCGTCGGGCCGATGGCGGGGCAGTCGAATTTCCGGGTGATCGGGGCGGCAACCACGCGGTCGCGCGGCGTGCGCTTTGGCGAAATTGCGGTGATGAACGAAACCGAGCGGGCCATTCGCACCGCCGTTCAGGCGGCGCAGAAAATGGCCAACGTGCGGGTGGATCATGTGATTGCCTGTTTCTCGGGCGGCGATCCGCGCAGCTACGGGCTGGCGGGTGAGTGGCAGTTGCAGGATTCCGTGGTGACGGAACAGGACGTGGCCCGCGTGCTGGCCGCCTGCGACACCCCCGATTTCGGCGACGGCCGCGAGATCTTGCACGCCCAGCCGGTGAACTTTGCGCTGGACCATCGCAGCGGCCTTGGCGATCCGCGCGGCCAGATCGGCAACCGGCTGGCCTGCGACATGCATATGCTGTCGGTGGATGCGTCGGTGGTGCAGAACCTGCTGTATTGCATCAAGCGCTGCGATCTTGAATTGGCGGGGATTGCGTCGTCGGCCTATGTCTCGGGCATTTCCAGCCTTGTCGAAGATGAACAGGAACTGGGGGCGGCCTGCATTGATATGGGCGGCGGTGCCACCGGGATTTCGATCTTCATGAAAAAGCACATGATCTATTCGGATTCGGTGCGGATGGGCGGCGATCATGTGACCTCGGATATCTCCAAGGGCCTGCAGGTGCCGCTGGTGGTGGCCGAGCGGATCAAGACCAAGCATGGCGGCGTCTATGCGACGGGGCAGGATGACCGCGAGATGATCGAGATGGGTGGCGATTCGGGCGATTGGGAGAAAGACCGCCGCCAGATCAGCCGCACCGAGTTGATTGGCATCATGCGGCCTCGGGTGGAAGAAATTCTGGAAGAGGTGCGCGCAAGGCTGGATGCGGCGGCGTTTGACAGCCTGCCGTGCCAGCAGATCGTGATCACCGGCGGCGCGGCTCAGATCCCCGGTCTGGATGGTCTGGCCAGCCGTATCCTTGGCCAGCGCGTGCGCATGGGTCGCCCGCTGCGTGTGCAGGGCCTGCCGCAAGCGGCGAACGGGTCGGCTTTTTCCAGCGCGGTCGGGCTTTGCCTGTTCGCTGCACATCCGCAAGATGAATGGTGGGATTTCGACATTCCGACCGAGCGGTATCCGGCGCGATCGCTGAAACGGGCCTTCCGGTGGTTCAAGGACAACTGGTAATCCGCTAAATCAAGCGCAATTGGCAATATACCGCTGAGCAAAGCCACGATCGCCCCATATTTTGTGGCGATTGTGTCTTTTTTGCGTGACCTCGGCTCTGTCTGTGGATAGAATCGAGGATAAATCGGCATTCCATGCTTCGGGACAGGTGTGGGCAGACTGATACGGCAAACCGGCGGCGGTAACCCGCGTATAAGAACAGGCGGATAAAAATGGCATTGAACCTGATCATGACCTCGCAGCGCGAAGAGCTGAAGCCGCGCATCACCGTGTTCGGCGTCGGTGGCGCGGGCGGTAACGCGGTCAACAACATGATCGACAAGAACCTGGAAGGGGTCGAGTTCGTCGTTGCCAATACCGACGCGCAGGCGTTGCAGCAGTCGCGGGCGGTGTCGAAGATCCAGATGGGTCTGAAAGTGACCGAAGGTCTGGGGGCAGGCGCGCGCCCGACCGTGGGGGCCGCAGCTGCCGAAGAAACCATCGAAGAAATCGTTGATCATCTGGCAGGCGCACATATGTGCTTCATCACCGCTGGCATGGGCGGCGGCACCGGCACCGGGGCGGCCCCGATCATCGCGCAGGCCGCGCGCGAGCTGGGTGTGCTGACCGTGGGCGTTGTCACCAAGCCGTTCCAGTTTGAAGGCAACAAGCGGATGAAGCAGGCCGAGGAAGGCATCACGGCGCTGCAAAAGGTGGTCGATACGCTGATCATCATCCCCAACCAGAACCTGTTCCGCTTGGCCAATGAACGCACCACCTTCACCGATGCGTTCGCGATGGCCGATGATGTGCTGTATCAGGGCGTCAAGGGCGTCACCGATCTGATGGTGCGCCCCGGCCTGATCAACCTCGACTTCGCCGACGTGCGCGCGGTGATGGACGAGATGGGCAAGGCGATGATGGGCACCGGCGAAGCCACCGGCGACAACCGCGCCGTGGAAGCTGCCGAAAAGGCCATTGCGAACCCGCTCTTGGATGAAATCTCGTTGCATGGCGCCAAGGGTGTGCTGATCAACATCACCGGCGGCTATGATCTGACCCTGTTCGAACTGGACGAGGCTGCGAACATCATCCGCGAAAAGGTTGATCCGGACGCGAATATCATCGTGGGTTCCACGCTGGATACCTCGATGGAAGGCACGCTGCGGGTTTCCGTGGTGGCGACCGGCATCGACGTGGGCCAAAGCCGCGCCGAACAGCCTGCGACCCGCCGCTCGATGGCCGAACCGCTGAAGCCCGCGCCAGAGCCGAAGCTGACGGTGTCGCCGGTGGCAACCCCGGTTGCGGCAGCGCCGCAGGCTCCGGCCAAGGATCTGTTCCAGACGCAACCGGCCTATCAGCAGCCGACCTACCAGCAACCCGAAGCCGAGTTGGCGATGGACGACGATCTGCCGCCGCCGGTATATCGCCCGGCACCGCAGCAGCCGCAGATGCAGCAAGCGCCGGTTCAGCAGGGTTTCGCCCAGCAGCCGCGCGCGCAAGCCCCGCTGTCGCTGGATGCCGATGCGGGCAGCTTTGTCGCACCGCGTCCGCGCGCCGCTGGCACGCCGTCGCCCGAAGCTTTGGCCCGGCTGCAAGCTGCCGTGTCGAAATCACCTGCCCAGCAAGCCGCTGCTGCTCGCCAGCCGGTGCAACAGCAGCCGCAGCGTGCAGCTGCCCCGGCCGCAAAACCGGCAGAACGGCCGCGTTTTGGCATCGGTAGCCTGATCAACCGCATGGCGGGTGGTCACGCCGAAGCGGCACAGGATCGTCCGCAGGCAGGCCGCCAACAGCCGCCTGTGACCGCCTATGACGACGAACAAGAACTGTCTGCCGATCAGGAACGCATCGAAATTCCGGCTTTCCTGCGCCGTCAGGCCAACTGAGTCGGATAACACCGCATGAAACAGGCCCCGAGCAATCGGGGCTTTTTTCATGCCGGATCAAGCAGTTGCGCGGTTAATTTCCTGTCACACTCCGTTACAAACTGTGAGTTGAGATCGCCGCCCAGCCGCCTTAGGTAAACAGGCGGCCCGTAATCCGGGCTGGCGTTGAATTTGGACGGTTCGGAGAGTTTCAGTGCAGAATACCCTGAAAACCACGGCGGTGTTTACTGGCTTCGGCTTGCACTCGGGTGCGGCTGTCACCATGCGCGTGCATCCGGCGCTGATCGGGCATGGCATCTGGTTCCTGCGTTCGGATCTGACCGGCACCGACGCGCGCATTCCGGCGCTTTGGGATGCGGTGGTTCCGTCCAAGCTGTGCACACTGGTGGCCAATGCCGCCGGGGCCAGCGTTTCGACGATTGAACATGTGATGGCGGCGCTGGCGGGGTCGGCGATCAGCAATGCGCTGATCGAAATCGACGGGCCGGAAGTGCCGATCCTTGACGGCTCGTCGGCACCGTTTGTGGCGGGTTTCCTGCAGGCTGGCATCGTGCAGCAGGCGGCACCTGTCACCGCGATCCGGGTGCTGCGCGCGGTAGAGGTGCGCGACGGCGCGGCGGTGGCGCGGCTGGAACCGTCTGACATGCTGGAAATTGACTTCAAGATCGACTTTGCCGATGCCGCGATTGGCCGTCAGGCGAAGACGCTGAATATGGCCAATGGTGCGTTTGTGCGCGAATTGTCCGACAGCCGCACCTTCTGCCGCAATGCCGACGTGATTGCGATGCGCGAACGTGGGCTGGCCTTGGGCGGCACGCTGGAAAACGCGGTGGTGTTCGAAGGCGCGAAAGTGCTGACGCCGGGTGGCCTGCGCCATGCGGATGAGCCGGTGCGCCACAAGATGCTGGACGCTTTGGGCGATCTGGCCTTGGCAGGTGCGCCGATCCTTGGCCGCTATACCGGCATCCGCGCTGGCCACGCGCTGACCAACAAGCTGTTGCGGGCGCTGTTCGCCACGCCGGGGGCCTGGATGGAGCAAGATTGCACCGGCCTTGCGGGCGGAAAGCTGCCCGGCATCGGTGTGCATCAGGGCGATCTGCCTGCTCGGGCGTAAAACCACGGCCAAAGGCGCGAAAGCCGTTTTGCGCCTTGGATTTTTCTGTGCTACGAGAGGCCAAAGCGCGGTGAACGCGGCCCCGGTCTGGGGGGGCTCGGCGCGGCACATGGGGTAGGCGGAAGATGGCAGGCGGACAGTCGGATCAGTTGGGCTGGGCGGGCAAATCGCTGCGGATGTTGGGAATGGTGGTGTTGGTTGGCACGCTGACGGCTTGCGGTGGCGGGCAGCAGGACGAAACCGCAGCACTTGATACCCTGACAGCCGAACAGATCTACAAGCGCGGCGAACTGGCGCTGGAAAACAAGAAGGCCAAGAAAGACGAGGCCTTGGTGTATTTTCAGGAAGTCGAGCGGCTGTATCCCTATTCCGAATGGGCCAAGCGCGCGCTGATCATGCAAGCCTTCACCCTGCACAAATACAAGAAATACGAAGAAGCCCGCATCGCGGCGCAGCGCTTCCTTGATTTCTATCCCGGCGACGAGGACGCGGCCTATGCGTCGTACCTGCTGGCGCTGTCGTATTATGACCAGATCGACGAGGTGGGCCGCGATCAGGGCCTGACCTATCAGGCCCTGCAGGCGCTGCGGGTGGTGATCGAACAATATCCCGACAGCGAATATGCCAAATCGGCGATGCTGAAATTCGACATGGCCTTCGACCATCTGGCGGCGAAGGATATGGAGATCGGGCGCTATTACCTGAAGCGCGGCAATTATGCGGCGGCGATCAACCGCTTCCGCGCCGTGGTGCAGGATTTCCAGACCACCAGCCACACCGCCGAGGCGCTGCACCGGCTGGTCGAGGCTTATCTGGCGTTGGGTCTGACCGACGAGGCGCAGACGGCAGGCGCGATCCTGGGCTACAACTATCAGTCCAGCCCGTTCTATGACGACAGCTTCCGGCTGCTGAAGGAACGCGGTCTGGCCCCCGAGGCCAAGGGCACCAACTGGCTTTCGACGGTGTATCGCCAGATGATCAAGGGCGAATGGTTGTGATCTTGCTGCGCAGGTTTGGCGCGGCGGACGGTGTGGGTCATGCTGCGCAGTCTTGATATCCGCGATGTGCTGATCATCGACAGGCTCAGTCTGGAGTTTGCTCCGGGCCTGAACGTGCTGACCGGCGAAACCGGGGCGGGCAAGTCGATCTTGCTGGATGCCTTGGGGTTCGTGCTGGGCTGGCGCGGCCGGGCGGAACTGGTGCGCGCCGGGGCGGCGCAGGGCGAGGTGGTGGCGGCGTTCGATCTGGCCCCCGGTCATGCTGCGCGCGCCGTGCTGATCGAGGCCGGGTTTCAGGACAGTGATGAATTGATCCTGCGCCGGGTGAACACCGCCGATGGCCGCAAGACCGCTTTTGTCAATGATCGCCGGGTGTCGGGCGAGGTGTTGCGCGATCTGTCCGATACGCTGGTGGAACTGCACGGCCAGCATGATGATCGCGGCTTGCTGAACCCGCGCGGCCACCGCAACTTGCTGGATAGTTTTGCCGGGGTGGATGTGACGGCCTGCCGCGCGCTGTGGCGGGCACAGGCACAGGCCCGCGATGCGTTGGACGCCGCCCGCAGCGCGCTGGACCGTGCGCAGGTCGAAGAAGACTATCTGCGCCATGCGGTTGCCGAACTGGACAAGCTGGACCCGCAACCGGGCGAAGAGGCGACCTTGGACGCGCGGCGGCGCACCATGCAATCGGCAGAACGGATCCGCGTCGATATTCAGCGCGCGCATTCGGCGCTGGCTGAAGGGGCCGAAGGTGCGATCAGCGACGCGTTGCGCTGGCTGGAATCGGCGGCGGACAAGGCCGAAGGCAAGCTCGATGGCGCGCTGGCGGCGTTGGGCCGGGCCTTGAGTGAATTGGGCGAGGCGGAATCCGGCGTTGAAGACTGCCTGCGCCAGCTGGATTTCAACCCCGGTGAGTTGGACGCCCTGGAAGAACGGCTGTTCGCGATCCGGGCCTTGGCGCGCAAGCACAGCGTTCTGGCCGATGATCTGGGCAACTTCGCCGAAACCCTGCGGGCGCGGCTGGCGGCGATTGATGGCGGGGCTGCGGGCATTGCCAAGCTGGAACAGGCGCTGGCCGATGCCGAACGCGGCTATCAGCGCGAGGCGATGGCGCTGACCACGGCGCGCAAGGCGGCGGCGGGGCGGCTTGACCGCGCGATGGCGGCGGAACTGGCACCGCTGAAGATGGAACGCGCGGTGTTCACCACCGAGATCGCCGCGGGGGACGCCGGGCCGGATGGGGTTGATGCGGTGCAATTCACCGTGGCGACCAACCCCGGTGCTCCGGCGGGGGCGCTGAACAAGATCGCTTCGGGCGGCGAGTTGTCGCGGTTCCTGTTGGCGCTGAAGGTCTGCCTGACCGCGAATACCCCCGGCCTGACGATGATCTTTGACGAGATCGACCGCGGTGTCGGTGGCGCTACGGCGGATGCGGTGGGGCGGCGGTTGAAGGCGCTGGCGACCTCGGCGCAGGTGCTGGTCGTCACCCACAGCCCGCAGGTTGCCGCCTTGGGCGGGCATCACTGGCGGGTGGAAAAGCGGGTGGCCAAGGGGCAGACGCTGTCTACCGTGATCGCCTTGGGTGCCGACGAGCGCATTGAGGAAATCGCCCGCATGCTGGCCGGTGACAAGGTGACCGAAGCCGCCCGCGAAGCGGCCCGCGCTTTGCTGGTGTAGAAATCGGTTCTGGGGTCAGGGCAGGGCGGTGAAGGTCAGGCTCAACGCTTGCCATCCGCTTGGCCGTTGTTCCAGCACGGCGATCAGCATCGCCCCAAAGCGCGGCAGTTCTGCCCCGGCTTCATCCAGCGCGCCAGAAACGGTAAACCGCTGCCGCAACAGCGCGGTGTCCGGCCCCAGCGGGCGGATCTGACCCTTGCCCGTGACCAGCCGGGCGCGGGCGAAGATGCCGGCAGCCTCGGCGGCAAAGGCGCTTTCCACCGCCTCCGGCGTGTCGGCCCAAAGCCCGGTCAGGCTTTGCAGGCAGCCATCGGCGGTGATCAGCGCCGCCAGCCCTGCCACATCTTGCGCGCCAAACGCGGTGGAGAAGCGCCGGGGGAAATCTTCCAGACTCATTTCTGCTGCACCAGTTTGCCGGGGTTCATCAGGTTGTGCGGGTCCAGCGCCCGCTTGATCTGGCCCATCACCGTCCAGCCCGCGCCGTGTTCGGCGGCCATCAGATGCAGCTTGCCAAGGCCGATGCCATGTTCGCCCGTCACCGTGCCGCCCAGACGCAGCGCGCGCTCTGCCATCCGCCCCGCCAGACGTTGTGCGGTTGCGTGTTCAGCCGGGTCTTCCCGTGCGACCAACAGAATCGCGTGAAAATTGCCATCGCCGACATGGCCCAGAATCGGCCCCGGAATCGACGAGGCGGCGATATCGGCCTGGGTTTCCAGCACCGCCTGCGCCAGCGCCGAGATCGGCACGCAGACATCGGTCACAATCGCCGTCGCCCCCGGCCGCGTTGCCAAAATCGCCGGATAGGCCTGATGCCGCATCCGCCACAGCCGGCTGCGGTCTTCCTGCGCGCGCGCCCAGGCAAAACCCTTGCTGCCAAATTCGCGCGCAATCGCGCCAAAGCGTTCGGATTGTTCCTGCACGCCAGCCGGGCTGCCGTGAAATTCCACCATCAGCTGCGGCGCCAGCGGCAGTGCTGTGCCGGAATAGTCGTTGCAGGCGGCGACCGTGGCCTGATCGAGAAACTCGATCCGCGCCATCGGCAGGCCGGTCTGGATGGTGGCAATCACGCAATCCACCGCCGCCGCGATGGACGGGAAAGCGCAGGTCGCCGCCGACACCGCCTCGGGCTGGCCTTGCAGCCGCAGTGTCAGTTCGGTGATCAGGCCCAGCGTGCCTTCGGAGCCGACCATCAGCCCGGTCAGATCATAGCCCGCCGCCGATTTCGGGGCCGAGCTGCCGGTGCGGATCACCCGGCCACCGGCCAGCACCACCTCCAGCCCCAGCACATTGTCGCGCATGGTGCCGTAGCGCACGGCGGTGGTGCCGCTGGCCCGCGTCGCCGCCATGCCGCCAAGGCTGGCATTGGCACCGGGATCGACCGGAAAGAACAGGCCGGTTTCGCGCAGGTCTTCATTCAACCGTTCGCGGCTGATGCCGGGCTGCACCACGGCCAGCATGTCTTCGGGGTAGATCGCAAGCACCTTGTGCATCAGTCGGAAATCTACCGTCAGCCCGCCATGCACCGCCAGCGCATGACCCTCCAGCGAGGTGCCCGCGCCCCAGCCGATGATCGGCATCCGGTGGCGGGCGCAAATGCTGGCAATGCGGGCGACTTCGGCGGTGTCTTGCGGGAAGGCCACCGCATCGGGCAGCCGGGTGCGGATATGGCTTTCGCTTTGGCCGTGCTGCATCAGCACCGCCGGAGCCGTGCTCAGCCGTTCGCCCAACAGGGCACGCAAATCGGTAAGGGACTCGGACAGAGTCTGGGGCAGCAGCATGATCACAGATTAGGGCCTTGTGGGCAGCTTGCCAATCGGCAGCAGGTCAAGCTGCCGCATTATCTTGGTTAATTGCAACCTGTGTGGCGTCAGCCTTGCGCTGCGCGCGCCATGGTTGTGGCCAGATCACCATAGCCGGTAAAGCGGCGCTCGTAAGCCAACCCCAGACGGCGGGCGCAGTCTTCGGCCTTCACATCCAGCGCGGGATCATTGGTTTGCGCCTGATAGACCAGCTTGGTGTAATTGCCGAAATACATGTCGCGCAGGTCTGGGTGACGGTCGAGGCCCATCGGTTTCCACACAAACGCATCAAACTGGCGCACCAGAAAATCAGTCAGGTAAAACGCGGTGAATTCGGTGTCGGCGTGGGCTGCAAAGGTATCATTGCCTTCAAAAAACGAATAGCAATGCGGGCCTTCGATCATCTCGACGCCCAGTTCGTTGCACTTTGCCAACAATTGCCCACCGGTGCCGCAATCGGCATAGAGTACAAACATGCTGTCATAATTGCCGCGCTGCGCCGTCACCGTCTTGGCTACCGCTTCGGTGATGCGGTCGGGCCAAAGATGCAGGTTGGCGGGCAGGCATTGCAGATCCAGATGATCCCACCGATTTTGCCGCTTCAGCGCCAGAACCTCATGCGCCAAAGCCCCGCAGGCGATCAGCAGAATCCGGCCCTGATGTGTGGGCGGCAGGCCCTGTTCGGTCAGCGTGTCGTCGCTGATCAATGCCACCGCAGGCTCCGGGCGAACAGGGCGAGGCCAAGGGCGACAAGACCCAGCCAGACCAGTGACAGCCCGGCCAGTTGCACCACGGCGATAGAGGCCCCGGCGGCGAAGATCACGCTGACAATCAGGATCAGGAATGTCGGTAGCGGCATGGCATCCTCCCGTGTTCTGACAAATGTGGCTATGAAAAAGCCCCGGGGCAAGACCCCGAGGCTATATGAACGCCTGTGGAGGAGGAAAACGCTGTGCGGTTGACCCGCAAAGCGGTCTTAGGCGTTCAATTGGTTGTGCTTGCGCAGCACCAGAGCCTTGGCGGTTTCAACCGCAACGGCGGCATCGCGGCAATAGGCGTCGGCACCGATAGCTTTGCTGAATTCTTCGTTCAGCGGCGCGCCACCGACCAGAACGATGTAATCCTCGCGCAGGCCCTTTTCCTTCATCGTGTCGATCACGACTTTCATGTAGGGCATGGTGGTGGTCAGCAGTGCCGACATGCCAAGGATATCGGGCTGCTCTGCTTCCAGCGCCTCCAGATATTTCTCTACCGAGTTGTTGATGCCAAGGTCGCGCACTTCAAAGCCAGCGCCTTCCATCATCATGCCGACAAGGTTCTTGCCGATGTCGTGGATGTCGCCCTTGACGGTGCCGATCACCATCTTGCCCATGCGCGGCGCGCCGGTTTCGGCCAGCAGCGGCTTGAGGATGAACATGCCACCCTTCATCGCGTTGGCGGCCAGCAGCACTTCGGGCACGAACAGGATGCCGTCACGGAAGTCTGCGCCGACGATGGTCATGCCCGCGACAAGCGCCTTGGTCAGCACGTCATAGGGCGTCCAGCCGCGCGCGATCAGGATGTTGACGCCATCCTCGATCTCTTCCTTCAGGCCGTCATACAGGTCGTCGTGCATTTGCAGCACAAGTTCGTCGTCGGAAAGATCAGCAAGGATGATTTCGTCGTCGGCCATCTGGGAACTCCTTGGGCAGTTGTCAGTGTGATGGGGCCAAAGGCGGCAAGACACTTTTCGAATTGCGACATGACCCGATTGAAAGCCGACTTCAAGCCTGCCGTAAAGCAAATAACGCTTGGGTGTGTTTCTGTTTTGTTCTATTGTGCGGCATGGAGCCGAAACACAGCACGATTTTGCCGGGGGTCAGGCCGCGTGGGCGCGGGGCTTTGGGCAACGCGGTGGGGCGGTTTGAAGGCACCGCGCGCGAGGCGTTTGAAGATGGCTGGGCCCCGCCAGAAGACCGGGTGTTGCGCACCGAAGTCCGCCTTGAGGTGCCGCGTTCGGCGCTCAGCTTCAACCGATCGCCCGATCTGCCGTTTGATCGTTCGATCAACCCCTATCGCGGCTGCGAACATGGCTGCATCTATTGCTTCGCCCGGCCCAGCCATGCGTTCCTGAACCTGTCGCCGGGGTTGGATTTTGAAACCAGACTGATCGCAAGGCCGGGGATTGGTGCGGTGCTGGAGCGGGAATTGCGGGCGAAGTCCTACGCCGTGCAACCGGTGGCGATCGGCACCAACACCGACCCCTATCAGCCGATCGAGGCCGAGTATGGCGTGATGCGCGAGGTGTTGGCGGTCTTGGCCGCGTTCCGGCATCCGGTGGCGATCACCACCAAGGGCACCCTGATTGAACGCGATCTGGATATTCTGACCGAACTGGCCGGGCAGGGGCTGCTGCGGGTGGGGGTTTCGATCACCACGCTGGACCCAGGCTTGTCGCGGCGGATGGAGCCGCGCGCGGCAGCCCCAAAGCGGCGGCTGCAGGTGATTGAGCGGTTATCGCGCGCCGGGGTGCCGGTGCGGGTGATGGTGGCCCCGGTAGTGCCGGGGCTGACCGACCATGAGCTGGAGCCGATCTTGCAATCTGCGCGCGACGCGGGCGCGGTCGCTGCCAGCTACATCGCGCTGCGATTGCCGCGCGAGGTTTCGGCGCTGTTTCAGGATTGGTTGGTGGAACATGTGCCGGACCGGGCGGCGAAGGTGATGGCGCGGGTGCGCGAATTGCACGGCGGGCAAGATTATGATGCCGCCTTTGGCAAGCGGATGTTTGGCGAAGGCATCTGGGCAGAATTGCTGGCGCGGCGGTTCAAGCTGGCGGTGGCGCGACTGGGCCTCGCGGTGAAACTGCCGGGGCTGCGCTGCGATCTGTTTGCCCCGCCCGCGCGGGCAGGGGACCAGTTGAGCCTGTTCTGAACACCACCGCCGCGATTTTCGCACGGAAATCGGGCCGGAATTCGTGCGAATTCCGGTCTGCTGCGCTGACGTATGGCTGCTTTAGCCGCGGCGGTTGCGGCGTTCGCGCTTGGGGTCGCCGGAGGTATCGCCAGTGCCATCCGAGGCCGATGAAAACCCCCCCAGCTTGGCACTGATGTCTTCCAGCGTCGGCACCGGACCCTTTGGGCGCTGCTCAAGTGCCGCCCGCATCGCGGCCAGATGTTCCGGCATGGTGCCGCAGCAGCCGCCGATGATCCGCACACCGGCATCGCGGGCCAGCACCGCATATTCGGCCATCAGCTCGGGCGTGCCATCATAGTGGATATGGCCGTCATGGTATTTCGGAATCCCGGCGTTGCCCTTGGCGATCAGCGGGCGGGGCGATCCGACAGCGGCAAAGCCCAGCACGGTGCGCATCAGATCCGACGCGCCGACGCCGCAATTCGCACCATAGGCAATCGGCGGGTTCACCAGCTTTTCCACCATTTCCGCCATCGCGGACGAGGTCATCCCCATCATGGTGCGCCCGGCGGTGTCAAAGCTCATGGTGCCGCACCACGGCATGCCGGCCAAAGCGGCAGCTTCGGCGGCGGCCTTGTATTCTTCGGGCGCGGAAATGGTTTCCACCCACAGCACATCGGCGCCGCCTGCCTTCAGACCCTCGGCCTGTTCGTGGAACATTTCCACCGCCGCAGCGTGGGTCAGCGTGCCCATCGGTTCGAAAATCTCACCGGTCGGGCCCATCGAGCCTGCCACCACCACCGTGCGCCCGCAGGCGTCAGCAATTTCGCGGCCAAGGCTGGCGCCGATGCGGTTCAGCTCGTGCACGCGGCCTTGCGCGCCGTGCAGTTTCAGGCGGCTGGCATTGCCGCCGAAGGTGTTGGTCAGGAAAATATCCGACCCGGCATTCACAGCCGAGCGGTAGAGCGTGCGGATATTGTCCGGCTTGTCAGTGTTCCAGAACTCTGGTGGTTCACCCGACGACAGGCCCATGTTGAACAGGTTGGTGCCGGTGGCCCCGTCAGCCATCAGCCAATCCCGGGTGGAGAGCAGTTTCGAAAGCGCGTCCATGGCCTACCTCGTCAGACAAATCCTTGGCATGTCTCTGCCACGGCGGGCGGGCTGAGGCAATTTCATATTTGTCATGATGATGTTCGATTTCACTGGCTGCAGTGGCTGGCAAGGGCTGGGGCCGCAGCACGGCGCGGGCGATTTCGGCAGCAGCAAGTGCCAGCGTGGCGCGGTTGGGGGCAAGCAGATAAAGCGGTTGCCACTGCGGCGCAAAGCTGGATTTGAAGCGGGCAAGCCCGGCGCAATCATCCAGCGCGGCGCGGATCAGCCGCAGGGCGCGGCTGGGATGCGGCGCAAGGCTGGGCACGGCGGCCAGCGACAGCCGGGGCAGGCCTAGCCGTGCAGCATCGCTGATCGCAGTCTGGATCAGCAGGTGCATGGTGCCATCGGGCAGATTGGTGCCGTGCCGCATCAGGTCCAGCGTCCATTCCTGCGCCGTCTGGTGAAAGCTGACAAAGGCAATCGGCAGGTCGTCTTGCCAGGCGATGTAGACGCGTTGCCGCGCCAGATAGCCTCGGGCGTAGCGGCCCATTGAAAAACCACGCTCGCCGCCATGGGCGCGGGCCCAGCTTGCCGCAATATCGTCGAGCGCAGGCCAAGGGCAGGTGCGCGGCGAGGCCGGGCCGCTGATGCGCACGCCTGCCGCCTCGGCCCGGCGCAGTTTGCGGCGCAGACCAGCGCGGGACGAGGTGCATAGCCGAAAACTGCGCGGATCGAGCCACGCCTCTTGCGCGATCAGCAGGGGCAGCAGGCCGTGTCTGCGGGCGCAAACGGCGGTGCGGGCGCTGCATTTATACAGCACAGGCAGGCGGGATTCGGCGCGCGCCGCCTGATGCAGCGCGGGCAGGCTGTCGTTTGCGGAGCCTGTGACCGGGTCGAACAGCGCGACCAGCAAATGCGGCGTGCGCGCGGCCAGCAATGTGGCCGAGCCTGCGCCGATCAGGTCATGCTGGCCCTGATGCCACAGCCCGGCTTCGGCGCGCGGGGCTTGGGCCAGCAGCGCCGGGGCCGGGGCTTTGGCAGATGATATCACGCCGGGACCCTTGATCGCCAAGGCCGCGCCCAGCAGGGCGGGCAGGGCATAGTAGCAGCCGCGCCAGGCCAGCACCGCAGCCAGCAGCGCGGCCTGCGGCTCGTCGGGCAGCAGCGCCAGCAGGGTAATCTCAAACGGGCCGACGCCGCCCGGTGTGCCCGAGGCCAGACCGGCACCAAGCGCCAGCAGAAAGGCAGGTATCATCACCGCAAACGGCAGCGCCAGCGGCCCGGGGCACAGCATGTAGAAGGCGGCGGCGGCGGCGAGCGTGTCCAGCGCGGCAAGACCAAGCAGGCGCGACAAGGTAAAGGCGTTTGGCCAGCGAAACGGCACGCGCGGTGCCACGATGGCCAGCGCTACCAGCGCCACTGCAAGGGCCAGCACCGCTGCAGCTTGCGGCTTGAACGGCGCAGCGGGCAGCGCCAGCAGCACGCTTGCAGTGACAACCGCCCATCCGGCCAGAAAAGACAGTGCCACGGCGGCGGTCAGCCGGGTTGCCAGCCACAGCGATTGCCCCGGCAGCATCCGCCAGCGCAGAATCGCCCCGGTGATCACCCCCAGCCCCAGCGTCTGACTGACCGCGATGGCGCATATCCCGGCGCGGCGGGTGATGCTTTCGGGCAGGCCAGTGGCGAAATGCCGATGCAGCACGGCATCATAACGCCCCACCGCCCAGAAGCTGACCCCGGTCAGCACCACGGCAGCCAGCCAATGCGCGGCAGAGACGCTGCCGAAAGCCGTGCGCATTTCTGCCAGATCCAGATGCGCCAGCCGTTGTAACAGCAGCCAGAGACACGCGCCGCACAGCCCCAGCGACAGCAGCGCCCGCGCCAGCAGTTTGGGCCAAGCCAGCACCACAGGTGCCGCAGATACGGAAATCGCCCGGCTGTTGCGATTGCTGTCTGGCATACCCCACCTTTTCCATGACTTCGGCCAGACTACGGCCCGAAGGTGGAGGCGGGTTTAACGGATAAAATTTTAACGATTTTACCCGCTGCCAAGACCGCTCATACAGCGGAAAACGTCAGCATAGGGCAAAGAAAAAGGGCCGCGCCACAGCTGGCACGGCCCCTTGTTCACAAACGGACGAAATCAGAATTCGTTCATCAGCTGGGTTTTGGCCACAGCCAGAAATTCAGCCATCTTGGCGCGGATCGCATCGGGGCTGGCCTTGTCGCCCAGATCGGCGGCCACCTTGCGCACGACGTCTTCGATGCCGGCTTCCTCGAAATCAGCGGAAACCACGCTCATCGCGTAGTCATTCGCAGCGTCGCCGGATTTGCCCAGCAACTCTGCCGCCCACAGCCCGAGCAGCTTGTTGCGGCGCGCCTCGGCGCGGAACAGCATTTCGGAATCGTGGGCATGTTTGGCTTCAAAGGCGTTTTCGCGGTCGTCAAACGTGGTCATGGCTGGCCCTCTGGGTCATGGAAAGTTACCATCCATATGCCCATCCCGCGCCCGCGCTTCAAGATAAAAAGCCATCTGCGCGCTGCGGCGGATCGGCTTGGCGGTGCAAAGGCGCAATCCGGGCCTCGGCTTGCCCCGCTTGGCTTGCCCCGCAAGGCGGCTTGGCTTATAGGCGATCAAAAGGGCAGGGGTGGCGTTTGCCGCCCCCGTGTCCGTATGGCATCGGAGCATCCATGGCGCGCAGGAAGAAGGTTTACGAGGGCAAGGCGAAGATCCTGTATGAAGGGCCGGAACCGGGCACTCTGATCCAGTATTTCAAAGACGATACGGCGCCGACTCCGACCGAGGCCACCCCGGCTGCGGTCGAAGGCAAGGGCGTGCTGAACAACCGGCTGTCGGAATTCTTCATGTCGGGGCTGAACTCGGTGGGCGTGCCGACGCATTTCATCCGCCGGGTCAACATGCGCGAACAACTGGTGCGGATGGCCGAGATCATCCCGCTGGAAGTGGTGGTGCGCAATTTTGCCGCCGGTGAGATTTCGACCCGGCTGGGCATCCCGGAAGGCACGCCGCTGCCGCGCCCGATCGTGGAATATTACCTGAAAGACGACCGGCTTTCGCTGCCGATGGTGGCGGAAGAGCATATCGTCGCGTTTGGCTGGGCAACCCAGCAGGATCTGGATGATATCATCGCCCTTGCGCTGCGGGTGAATGACTTCATGTCGGGCGTGATGATGGGCGTGGGTATTCGTCTTGCCGATTTCCGCATCGAGGTTGGCCGGATCTGGGAGGGCGATTACATGCGCCTGATCGTGGCCGATGAAATCAGCCCCGACAGCTGCCGCTTGTGGGATCTGCGCGGGCTGGTCGATCGCGGCGATGGCCAGCCGATCCCGGAACCGGGGCCGCTGCCGGATGTTTACACCGAACTTGCCCGGCGTCTTGGGGTGTTGCCGTCGAACGTGACGCATGCGGTGAAACCGACATTGATCAATTGACCCCTTGCCCGAACGGGCGCGCGGGTTTATCGGGCGGCACCACCGCCAGTCTTGAGGGGATTGCTATGAAAGCGCGCGTAACGGTCATGCTGAAATCTGGCGTTCTGGATGTGCAGGGCGAGGCCGTGCGCCACGCGCTGGGCACGCTGGGCTTTGCCGGGGTGAATGGCGTGCGGCAGGGTAAGGTGATCGAGCTTGATCTGGCCGAGACCGACAGCGCGGCAGCAGAAGCTGCGGTGAAAACCATGTGCGAAAAGCTGCTGTCGAATACCGTGATCGAAAGCTACCGCGTCGAAATCCTGTAACGCAGCTGGTCGCGGGCGGACGAATTTTGTCAAAATTCGTGCCAAAATTCTGTCACAGAATTTTGTCGGCTGCATCGCGGGCTTGACCGGGCTTGATGCAACGGTGTTGATGGCGGCAAAATGGAGTCCCCGATGCGCGCCGCTGTCATTCGCCACTACAATGCCGATCTGAGTCTTGAAACCGTCGCTGATCCGCGCTGCGAGCCGGATGGCGTGGTGCTGAAGGTGTTGGCCTGCGGTATTTGCCGGTCAGACTGGCACGGCTGGGTCGGTGAGCATGCAAAGGTGAAGCCGGGTGCAATTCCCGGCCATGAATATTGTGGCGAGGTGGTGCAGGCTGGCCCCTTGGCAAAATGGCGGGTGGGCGACCGGGTGATTGCGCCGTTCATCCTGTCTTGCGGGTCTTGCCCCGAATGCCAGTCCGGCCAGACCACCATCTGCAAGAACCAGCGCGTGCCGGGCTTTGGCGAGCCGGGGGCCTATGCCGAATATGTCAGCGCGCCGCATGCGCACAACCTCGCGCGTTTGCCCGAAAGCTTGACGCCGGCGCTGGCGGCGGGTCTGGGCTGTCGGGTGACAACCGCGTGGCATGCGCTGACCGGGCGCGCGGGTTTGCAGGCGGGCGAATGGCTGGCGGTGCATGGCACGGGCGGTATTGGCCTGTCGGTGCTGCTGATCGGCAAGGCGCTGGGCGCGCGGGTGGTCGTGGTGGATGTGGTGCCGGAGCGCCTGCAACACGCGCTGTCCCTGGGGGCAGAGGCGGCGATTGATGCCCGCGGCGGTGATGCGGCGGCGCAGATTGTCGACCTGACGCAAGGCGGTGCGCATGTCAGCGTCGAGGCGTTGGGGATCGAAGCCACCACCAACGGCTCGATTGAATGCCTGCGGCCGTTGGGGCGGCATGTGCAGGTTGGCCTGCCCACTGGCCACACCGCGCGGATGCAAATCAACATGAACGCCGTCTACATGAAGCAACTGGCGCTTTATGGCACGCGCGGCATGCCCAGCTGGCGTTACCCGTCGCTGTTGTCGATGATCGAAACCGGCCGCATCGACGTGCGCCCGATCGTGGCGCGGCAGGTGGCCTTGTCGCAGGCCAGCGCGGAATTGCGGATGTTCAACGCACCGATGCCACCCGGCGTGGCGGTGATCACCGATTTCAGCGCTTAGGCGGTCATCGGCGGGGCCACGTCGCGGGCCACGTCGCGGGCCAAGTCTCTGGCCAGCTCAGGGGCCAGATCAGGCGCAAGCGCCTGCATCGCCTCGTATTGGCTCAGAAATACCTGACCGGTCAGCGCATCCAGAAAATGCACGCGCTTCAGCCGGTCCATCACCGGACCTTTGACCTCGGACAGGTGAAAGCGGATGCCCATTTCGTGCAGGCGCAGGTTGATCGCCTCCAGCGATTCCAGCGCGCTCATGTCGATTTCGTTCACCGCCGTGCATTGCAGCACCACATTTTGCAGCGCGCTGTCGCCGGTGACGCGGGCGTGGATGTAATCCTCCAGAAACCGGCTGTTGGCGAAATACAGGCTTTCATCCACCCGCAACGTCAGCAGGCTGGGGTCGGTCTGCACCTTGTAGCGCAGGATGTTGCGGAAATGCTGGGTGCCGGGCAGCAGGCCAACTTCGGCCACATGCGGGCGCGAGGTTTTGTAAAGAAACAGCGCAATTGACAGCAGCACGCCCGCCGACACGCCAACCTCCACCCCCGCCCCCAGCGTCAGCAGAATCGTCGCAGCAACGGCGGCGAAATCGGCTTTCGAATAGGCCCAGGTCTTGGTCAGAATGCTGAAATCGACCAGGCTCAGCACCGCGACGATGATGGTGGCGGCCAGCGTGGCTTTTGGCAGGAAGAAGATCAGCGGCGTCAGCGCCAGCGCCGCGAGGGCAAGGCCGATGGCGGTAAACGCCCCCGCCGCCGGGGTTTCCGCCCCGGCGTCATAATTCACCACCGACCGCGCAAAACCACCCGTCACCGGAAAGCCGCCGGTAAAGGCTGCCGCGATATTGGCCGCCCCCAGTCCGATCAGCTCTTGATCCGGCTGGATGCGCTGACGCTTTTTCGCCGCCAGCGTCTGCGCCACCGACACCGATTCGACAAAGCCGATCACCGAGATCAGCAGCGCCGGCAGCGCCAGCGCTCGCAGCAGATCCAGATTGAAGTCCGGCAGGCTGAACGGCGGCAACCCCTGCGGCACCACCCCCACCACCGCCACGCCCGATTGATCCAGCCGCAGCCCCCAGACCAGCGCAGTCGAGGCGACCACGGCGAAAACCGGCCCGGCTTTGGTCAGCACCTCGGCCAGTTTCGGCCCCGCGCCAAGCCGCCGCAGTGCCGGTTTCAGCCCGCGCCGCACCCAGAACAGAAACGCCAGCACCGCGAGGCCGATCCCCGCCGTGATCGGGTTGATTTGCCCCAGCCCCTGCACCAGCGACACCAGCAGCAGGATCAACGTATGCCCTTCGGCCTTGATCCCCAGCAGCCCGGCCAGCTGGCTGGCGGCAATCAGCACGCCAGAAGCGGTGATGAAGCCCGCAATCACCGGATGCGACAGGAAATTGGCGATAAACCCCAGCCGGAACAGCCCCATCACCAGCAGCATCGCCCCCGACAGAAACGCCAGCGTGATCGCGGCGGCGATATAGCCCGCCGTTCCGGCCTCGGCCACGTTGCCAATCGCCGCCGCCGTCATCAGCGATACCACCGCCACCGGCCCCACCGCCAGCGCGCGTGAACTGCCAAACACCGCATAGGCGATGATCGGCGCGATCGAGGCGTAGAGCCCCATCTCGGGCGGCAACCCCGCCAGCAGCGCATAGGCCAGCGATTGCGGGATCAGCATGATGGTGACGATCAGCGCCGCCATCAGGTCATTCGACAGCGCGCGGCGGTCATAGCTGCGCCCCCAGTCGAGGATCGGCAGATAGTGCGAAAAGCTGGGGCGCATGCGGTGATCCTTCGGCGGGGTGCGGACGCTTCGAACGTGTCGCGTTGCAGTGCATTCAGCCGTGTCTGCGACCGCATCTGCAAAGCAAACGCTGCCTCGCAGGCGCGGCTGAATACCTGTGTCCTGTTGAACGCAACACGCTCTACCTCATATATATAGAAAGTGGAATATTACTTGTAAGACCCCGTGCAAAAACCCAAACAGGGGCGTAACGTGTCGCCAAACAACCTGCGAGGCCGCTGTGACCGCTCCTGCTGATTCCGATCTGCCGCTTGACGTGATCCAACGCACGCCCGAGGCCACGCCGGCCCCCAGCCGCCTGCGGTTTCGCCCGCGCTATCTGCTGGTACTGCTGATCCCGGTGCTGATGTTTTCTGGCGCGGTGATGGGGATGTATTTCCAACCCTTTGGCCTGAAAGCGTTTTACGCGGCGACCGGATTGCAGCCGGGCGGCGGTGCCAGCGCACCGATTGCGCTGCCGCCCGAGATCATCCTGCCGCCCGAGATGGTCGAAACCATGCAGGTGACCGATGTGGTCGGGCTTGCCCGGCTGATGCCGCGCGATGATGTCTCCATCGTCGCGCCCCCCTACGGTGCAGGCGACGCCCGCATGGCCGAGGTGCTGGTGGCGATCGGTGATCGCGTTCAGCAGGGCGACATAGTGGCGCGGCTCGACAATCAGGGTCAGCTGGAAAGCGCGGTTCTGCTGGCCGAGGCCAATGTCGCGGTGCGGCAGGCGGCTTTGGTGCAGACGCGGGCGGCGGTGCAGAACTCGCTCGACGAGGCGCGCGCCGGGGTCGATCAGGCGCAATCCGCCGCCGCCGAGGCGCAGGCGCAGCTGACCCGTGAAACCGAACTGTTCGCGCGCGGCGTCACCACCCAGGCCGCGCTGGATAATGTCACAGCTGCGGCGCGGCAGGCGGCTTTGGCGGTGGAAAAGGCGCAGGCCACGCTGGCGCGCTTTGCCAGTGCCGTGGTTGATCAACAGCCCGACGTGATCGTCGCCACCCGCAACCTTGAGGCCGCCGAGGCCGATCTGACCCGCGCCCGCCGCGATCTGACCCGCGCCGCCGTGCTGGCTCCGATCAGTGGCGTGGTGCTGGATATCCACGCCCGCGCTGGTGAACGCCCCCCCGCACAAGACGGCATCATGGAAATCGGCGATACCGATCAGATGATGGCAGAGGTTGAGATTTATCAGGACCGTATCGGTGCCGTCGCCGTCGGTCAGCCGGTGGAACTGGCCGCAGGCGCGCTGGGCCGCACGCTGCAAGGCAAGGTGCAGGCGATTGGCCTGACGGTGGGGCGGCAGGGGCTGGTTTCGGAAGACACCGCCGCCAATACCGATGCGCGGGTGATCACCGTGCTGGTGGCGCTGGATGCCGCCTCGTCCGCTGTGGCTGCGCGGTTCACCAATCTGGAGGTCGTCGCCCGCATCGACACCCGCGCGGTTGCTGCCACCGGGTCGAAAGCCACGCCATGACCCGGCTGCTGCAATGGTTGTTTGGCCGTCTGCCGATCGGCTGGCTGCAACTGACCCACAACCGCCCACGCTTTGCCGCCGCACTGGCCGGGGTGGCCTTTGCCAATGTGCTGGTGTTCGTGCAGCTTGGCATCATGAATTCGATGGCGACGGCGACGATGAAGCCCTACGGGTTTTTTCAGGCCGACATCATGATCTCCGCATCGGATGCCAACGCGCTGGCCGAAGGCGACAACGTGGCGCGGCAATGGTTGTTTCAGGCGCTGGCTGATCCGGATGTCATCGCGGGCACCGGGATTTTTGTCGGCAACGTGTCTTGGGCGCGCGATGGCAAGACGCTGGGGCTGACCACCTTTGGCGTTGATCCCACGCTGCCGGGCTTTCTGTCACCAGTGATGGCGCGCAAGGTCGATACATTGCAGCTGCAAAGCGCGGGGCTGCTGGATATGTATAGCCGCGGCCTGCCGCGCGACCTGGCGGCGTCGATCCGGCCACAAAGCCCGCTTTCGTTCGAGGTGTCTGGCACCACGCTGACGCTGTATGACACTTTCGCGGGCGGCGGCGGCTTTGGCGGCGATGGCTATATGATGGTGTCGGACCAGACCTTTCTGACCCTGTTTCCCGCCCGCAGCTCTGCCGCGCCAGACCATATCCTGCTGCAAACAGCCCCCGGTGCTGACCCGGATGTGGTGGCAGCACGGTTGCGCGATCAGCTTTCCGACAAGACCCTGCGGGTGCGGTCCTTCGCGCAGGCGGCGGCGGATGATCTGAACTATCAGCAAACCAAACGCCCGACCGGGATCATCTTCGGCTTTGGCGTGATCATCGGCGTGCTGGTCGGCATCGTGATCGTGTATCAGGTGCTGTCCACCGATGTTGCCGATCATCTGGGCGAATATGCCACCTTCAAGGCGATGGGCTACCGGCAGCGATTTTTCCTGGGCATTGTGTTTGAACAGGCGCTGATCCTGGCGGTTTTGGGCTTTCTCCCCGGTGTCATTGTCGCGACCGGCCTGTTGGCCGGGATGAAAGCTGCCACCACCTTGCCGCTGGCGATGACGCCGACGGTGGCGGTGATGGTGTTCTTCGGCACGCTGGCGGCCTGTTCGATCTCTGGCGCGATTGCCACCCGCAAGCTGGCCTCGGCCGACCCTGCCGATCTGTTCTGAGGCGCGCATGAGCATAGATTTCCCCATCGACGTTGCCCACCTGAACCACGCCTTCGGCAGTGGCGAGGCGCGCAAACAGGCAATTTTCGACGTGTCTGTCCAGATCAGACGCGGCAGCCTGACCGTGCTGCAAGGCCCCTCTGGCTCGGGCAAGACCACGGTGCTGACGCTGGTGGGCTGCCTGCGTGAGGTGCAGGACGGCTCGGTCAAACTGCTGGCGCATCAGTTGAACGGCGCGGCCCCTGCGCTGCTAGAAAGCCTGCGACGCAGGCTTGGCTTCATCTTTCAGGCCCATAACCTGCATGAAAGCCTGACCGCGCAGCAAAACGTGCTGATGGGGCTGCAAGTGCACGGGCCGGGCGACCGGCAGCAGCAAGACGCCGCTGCCCAACATATCCTGCGCCTGCTTGGCTTGGGCGAACGCCTGGACTACCTGCCCGCCAACCTGTCGGGTGGCCAGAAACAGCGCGTCGCGGTGGCGCGGGCGCTGGTCGGCAACCCCGAGGTGATCTTCGCCGACGAACCCACCGCCGCCCTCGATCTGGCCAGCGGCCTGACCGTGGTTGGCCTGCTGAAAAAGCTGGGGGCGACGCGCGGCACCACCACGGTGATGGTCACGCATGACAACCGCATCGCCGAACAGGCCGACCGGGTGATCACGCTGGAAGATGGCCGCATCGTTGCAGACACAGCACCGGTGGCGTAGCCCGCTGACCTGACCCCCGCCGCCCAGACCGGCCACAAATCCTTTGGCTTTGGGGTCAGATCAAGGCATCCTGCCCGCGATTGCCACAGGGTCAGGCCATGGACACAAACCCCGAAATCGTGCTGCGCGCCCGCGACCTGACCAAGATTTACCGCACCGGCAGCGTCGAGGTGCAGGCGCTGCGTGGCGTGTCGCTGACGCTGGCGGCAGGCGAAATGCTGGTGCTGCTGGGCGCTTCCGGGTCTGGCAAATCCACCCTGCTGAATATCCTTGGCGCGCTGGATACCCCCACCAGCGGTGAGATCAGCTTCCTGGATCACCGCCTGACCGGCGCTTCCGAACGCGCGCTGACCGCGTTCCGCCGCGATCACGTCGGCTTTGTGTTCCAGTTCTACAACCTCGTGCCATCCTTGACCGCGCGCGAAAACGTGGCGCTGGTCACCGAAATCGCCGCCCGCCCGATGCGCCCCGAAGATGCCCTCGCCATGGTCGGTATGCAGCACAGGCTCGATCACTTCCCGGCAGAGCTGTCGGGCGGCGAACAGCAACGCGTCGCCATTGCCCGCGCCATCGCCAAGCGCCCCGACCTTTTGCTGTGCGATGAACCCACCGGCGCGCTGGACAGTGCCACCGGCCGCACCGTGCTGGAGGCGCTGGTGCAGGTGAACACTGAACTTGGCACCGCCACGGCGCTGATCACCCATAACGCGGCGATCCGCAAAATTGCCCATCGTGTGGTGTATATGGCTGATGGCCTGATCCAGCGCGAGGAAATCAACGCCACCCGCATCCCTCCGTCCGAGGTCACATGGTAACCGCGCTGGATCGCAAATTGCTGCGCGATCTGCGCCGTTTGGGGCCGCAAATTCTGGCGATTGCCGCTGTGCTGGCCTGCGGCATCATGGTGCTGGTGATGGCCACCGGCACGCAACGATCCCTGGTGCAGACCCGCGACGCCTATTACGACCGCCAGCGCTTTGCCGAAGTGTTCGCCGGGGCCACCCGCGCGCCGCAAACGCTGCTGGCCGAGATTGCCGCGATGGACGGCGTGGCGCAGGTCGAAGGCCGGGTGATCGGCGTTGCCGTGCTCGATCTGCCGAGGCTGGTCGAGGCCGCCACCGCCCGGCTGATGTCGTTGCCCGCAGCCCATGATCCGCTGCTGAATCAACCCTTGCTGCGCACTGGCCGGATGCCGGACCCGACCCGGCCGGATGAAATCGCCGTAGCCGAGCCGTTTGCGCAGGCCAATGGCTTGCGCCCCGGCGACCGGCTGGCGGCGGTGATCAACGGTCAACGCCGCGATCTGGTGCTGACCGGCACCGTGCTGTCGCCCGAGTTTATCTACACCCTGTCGCCCGGCTCGATGATGCCCGACGACAAGCATTATGCGCTGATCTGGATGGGCGAGGCCGCACTCGCCGCCGCCTTCGATCTGCAAGGCGCGTTCAACGATGTCAGCCTGACCCTGTCTGACAAGACCCGCGCCGCCGATGTGATCGTGCGGCTGGATGCGCTGCTGGCCCCTTACGGCGGCAGCGGCGCTTATGGCCGCGACCGGCAGGTTTCCAACGCGTTTCTGGAAAATGAGTTCACCCAACTGCGCGCAATGGCGGTGTTTCTGCCGCCGGTGTTCCTGATCGTCTCGGCGTTTCTGGTCAATATGGTGCTGGGCCGGCTGATCCGGCTGGAGCGGCAGCAGATCGGTCTGTTGAAAGCCGTGGGCTATTCGACGGCGGCCATCGTCGGGCATTACCTGAAGATGAGCCTTGGCATCGGTGCGGCGGGCATCTTGCTGGGCTGGGCGGGGGGCTGGCTGCTGGGGCAGGGGGTGAACCAGATGTATGTGCGCTTCTTCCGCTTCCCGTTCCTGATCTATGTGCCGGGGCTGCAATCCTTTGTGATTTCAGGGGTTTTGGGGGTGGTCACGGTCAGTCTGGGGGCGCTGCGGGCGGTTCTGGGCTCGGCCCGGCTGGCCCCGGCGGTGGCAATGTCGCCGCCCGCGCCGCCGTTGTTCCGCCGTGGTGGGGGTGGCGGCTTCGATTGCGGTGCTGATCGGATCTTACTTCACCTTCGACGTGATCGATCTGGTGATGGCTGATATCTTTGAACGCAGCAACCGCCAGAACGTCAGCCTTGCCCTTGCCAGCCCGCGCGATCTGTCCGCAGTCAGCGCTGCGCTTGCGCTGCCCGGCGTGCGGCAAGCCGAACCCGCCTATGCCGTGCCGGTGCGGCTGCGCCATGCCGGATCAAGCCGCCTGTTGGCGCTGCAAGCCCATTTCGATGCAACGCAGTTGTCGCGGCTTCTGGCCACCGACGGCACCCCGCTGACCCTGCCGCCCGAGGGCCTAGCCATCCCCGAAAGTCTGGCCGAAAGCCTGAACATCACGCCCGGCGATCTGGTCACGCTCGATCTGCTGACCCCGCCACGCGAAAGCCTTGATCTGCGCGTGACCTCGATCATCCGGCAAAGCATGGGGCAGGATGTGCATATGCGCGCCGAGCCGCTGTTCGCGCTGATGCGCACGCCGCCGCAGGTCAACACGGTCAATCTGCTGGTCGATACGCCGAGTCTGCCCGCGCTGCATACCGCCGTCAAAGCCACCCCCGCCATTGCCGGGCTGGTCGATTTCACCCGCGTCCGCGCCGGGTTTGACGCCAGCATCCGCGAGAACCTGATCAGCATGACGCTGACCTATACCTTTCTGGGTGTGCTGATCACGCTGGGGGTGATCTACAACGCCGCCCGCATCCAGCTGGCCGAACGCGCGCATGAACTCGCCAGTCTGCGCGTGCTGGGCTTCACCCGCGCCGAGGTCGGCTTCGTGCTGGTGGGCGAGTTGATGCTCTTGACCCTGCTGGCGCTGCCCTTGGGCTGGGCTGCGGGCTATGGCTTTGCCGCGCTGATCACCACTGGCCTGTCGTCTGATCTGATCACCATGCCGCTGGTGGTCAACCGCGCTACCTTCGGTTTTGCCACCGTGATCGTGCTGACCACAGCGCTGATCACTGCCCTTGTCGTCCGCCGCCGTCTGGATCATGTCGATCTGGTCAGCGCGTTGAAGCAAAAGGATTAATCCGATGCGTTTTGCCAAACTCGCCGCCCTGATCGCCATCCTGCTGGCTGCTATCGCCGCGCTGGTCTGGGCCTTTCTGCCGCAACCGCTGCTGGTGGAAATCACCACCATCCGCCGCGGCGCGATGCAGGTCAGCGTCAGCGCCGAAGGCGTCACCCGCATCCGCGACCCGTGGACGGTGACAGCCCCGCTGACCGGCACCGTCGCCCGCTCGCCGGTGCAGGTCGGTGATGCCGTCAAGCGTGGTGAAACCACCGTGGCGGTGATCCGCCCCGCTGAACCTGCTTTCCTTGATGCCCGCGCCCGCGCTCAGGCCGAGGCGGCAGTGGTCGAGGCCGAAGCCGCCGTCCGGCTGGCCGAGGTCAATCTGGCCCGCGCAGAATCCGATCTGGCCTATGCGCAATCGCAAGCCAGCCGCAACCGCGCGCTGGCTGAACGCGGCACCATCCCGCAACGCGCGCTGGAAGACAGCGAACGGCGGATGTCGGAAGCGGCGTCGGCGCTGGACTCTGCCCGGTTTGAGATAGACCTGCACCGCGCCACGCTGGCCCGGATGCAGGCGCAACTGCGCACGCCCGATGCCGCCGTCTCGGTCGATCAAAGCAAATGCTGCGTCGAACTGGCTGCGCCCTTGGATGGGGTTGTGATTGAAATCAATGATATAGATGCGCGTCTGGTGCAGGCGGGCGAACCCTTGCTGACCGTGGGCGACCTTGCGCAACTGAAGATTGAAACCGACCTTCTGTCATCCGACGCGGTGCGGGTGCAGCCCGGCGCGCGGGCGACGGTGGAACGCTGGGGCAGGCCAGAGCCGCTGCAAGCCCATGTCACCCGCGTCGATCCGGCCGGATTTGCCCGCACCTCGGCGCTGGGCATCGAAGAACAGCGCGTCCGCGTGCATCTGGATATCGACAGCCCGCCCGAGGCGCGGCAGGGTCTGGGCGACCAATACCGCGTCTTTGTCCGCATCGCGGTCTGGTCTGCCGATGCCGTGCTGCAAGCCCCGCAAAGCGCGCTGATCCGGCATCAGGACGGCTGGGCGGTCTACCGGGTGCTGCAGGACAAAGCGGTTCTGACCCCGGTGCAGATCGGGCAGGCGCAGGATCAAACCGTTGAAATCCTGAACGGTCTGGCCGAAGGTGACACGATCATCGCCTATCCCAGCGCCAGCCTGTCAGACGGCGCGCAGGTGCAGGCGCTGACCGCGCCTTAAGACCAACGCTTCGGACCGAAAGAAAACTCTGCGGGGCAGAGTTTTTCGGTTCGTTGTTCATAAGGCCAAAGGCCATTGAGCGAGGGCGTTCATGCCGCAAACGAATGCTGGAAAATCGGGGCGCGCCTGACTTGGCAGGCGCGGCCCGATTTGTCGTGTGACAAATCGGGCAAGGCCCTAACTTTACATCTGACAATACAATCACGCCCTAAGGCACCGCCCGCACCGCCGACGGGCTGATCACATAAGTACTGTCGGCGGCCATGTCCTGCCATGCCCCCGCCGTGCCGTCCGGCCAGATCACCCGCACCGGCACCGATGCCAGCCCGCCCAAGCCGAAATGCCGCGCGCCCAGAATACCACCGGCATGGCCGCCGCCCAAGGTGATCTCGCGCCGCTGGATATGGCTGCCCATGTCCACCTCGACCCAGGCACCGATTGCGTCGCGGTTCACCCCGTCTTGCGTCAGTTGCACCGACAGCCAATGCCCCGCCGCCTGCGTGGTGTTGCGCCAGAGTTGCGCCGGTTCGCGGCGGTTCACCACCACCAGATCGATCAGCCCGTCGGCGTTGAAATCTGCCAAGGCCGCACCGCGCGACAGGCCCATCGCCGCCACCCCGGCGCGGTCGCCGGCCTCTTCAAAGCTGCCATCCTCGCGCTGCAACAGCAGGTTGTTCGGGTCTTTCAGCGCGAAATCCGGCATGGCATCGACATTGCCCTTGGCGATGAACAGATCCGTCAGACCATCGTTGTTCACATCCTCAAACTGCGCGTGCCAGCCGGTGGAAGGATTCAGATCGTCCCCGATATAGGGCCGCTGCGCAATTGCATGTCTGGCAAAGGCCACGTCCGAAAACACTGGCTTCGGCCCGCCATCTGCCGGGATTTCCGCCAATGTTTGCAGCTTGTTATCCGCCATCGAGGTTAGAAAATACTCGGGGAAGCCGTCGAAATTCAGATCCTGACTGGCAATCCCCATGCCCCAGATGCGCAGGCGTTTCCAGCCTTCCGCTTCGGTGAAAAGCCGTGGCGGTTGCCCCGGCTCCAGATGCCACAGCTGCTCCTGCCCGCCCTTGTAATACTCGCGGTCGTTCGACACCCGCAGGCTGGGCGTGCCAGATCGGTTCCAGTCGGTGAACAGCATCGACAGCGCGCAAAAGCTGGGGGTCAGCGGCAGCGGGGCACCGAATTTCAACCCATCCGGGCGGTGCAGCCAGTTGTCGGTGCAAGACCCCCACGGAAACATGTCTTCCTTGCGGTCGATATAGTCGCCCACCGCCAGCGTTGGCCAGCTTTGACCCTGTTCCCAAGTGGCACTGAAGGCCGAAGACCACGCGTCACCGCCGTCAAAGCCCCAGACCTCGTTGGCGCGCTCAAATTTGCAGTTGCCCAAGCCGCGCATCGCCAGATTTTCGCCCTGCCGCAGCAGCACCACATCGCTGACCCCGTCGCTGTCGATATCCAGCGCATAGACGCCCAGCACGCCGGGCTGTTCCAGCCCGCTTGCGGCTTCGGCAAAAGCCAACGCGCCGCCCTTCGGGCTTTGGTTCACGAACAGTTTTGCCGGATTGGTCCCGCCCGCCAAGATCAGATCGGCGCGTGCGTCGGCGTTGCAATCCAGCGTCGCAGCGCCACCGCCCACCATGTATTCCCATTCGCCTGCATAGATCTGGTTGACCCCCGCCGTCGCAGTTTCCTCGGCAAACTGCGGCACCAGCACTTCTGCCCCCACAGGCAGGGCGGTCAGGCAAAGACCCAGAAACGCGGCTTTCACAGTGTTTTCAAGGCGTTGATATAGTCGCCCACCGCCGCCCCCTGTTTCAGCCCGTTGTCATTCGCGGCGCGGAAATGGATGCCGCCATATAGCCGCGACACCGCCGCCTCTTCCGCCGCCGCCCAGAAACTGCCGAAATGCCGTGCCGGAATGCCGTCATCGACATGGGTGGCATCGTCAAAGCTGAAGGTGTCACCAAACATCGCCGTCAACACCTGCGCCGCCGCCCCCGATTGGGTGGAATGGCCCGAGGGGTATTCCGGGAACGGCGGCGTGATCAGCAGAGTCTCCCATTTGGGATCAATCACCCGGCGGATATAGGTGTAGGGGCGGACGCGGTCGTAGACGAATTTGTCATGCCAGCAGGCGATGAAGGCATCCGCCACGCCCATGCCAATCCGCGCCAGCGCGTCGGCGCTGTGCGCCAGATCGCTGCCGTCGCGCTGCAAAATCTCCAGTGTGACCGAGACCCAATGACCGGGCGGGGTGGGTGACAGCATCGGATCATCCGACCAGAACCGCGCGATCACTTTCTGCTCGTCGGTCAGGGTTTTCGAAGTCTCATAGACCTCCAGCGCCTGTTTGTAGAAATCAGAGTCCGGGTCCTCGGAATAGGCGGGCGGCTCGCCCGCGCCGGGGATCATCCCCACCGGCATCGCAAAGCCGCGATTGTTGCCCCAACCCGGCAACAGCGGCGCTTGTTGCTGCACGATCAGGCTGGTTGGTTGCCAATGCTCTGGGCCTTTGCCCAAGGTCCAGTCGCGTGGAAAGCCCATGTTTTTCACCAAAGCACCGCCATCGGACTGGCTCCATGCCTCGATATGTTGCGCCACCGCCAGCCCGTAGGCTTCGGACCGCGCCACCACATCCGCTGCCACGCCGTCCCGCATCCGCGCGCCCAGCTTGTCGCGCATCGCCGCCATCGCGCGCTGGCCGGTCGGGCCGGTATTGCCGAAAAACACCTGCACCGCTTCGGACAGCACCGCATGCAGCACGACGCCTTCATCATACGCCCCGGCGTCGCGGGCGGGCAGCGGCTGCAGCCCGTTCACTTGCCCCGCCAAAGACCGCAAGCCCGCACCCGAAGCCACCGCCTCATAGCCCGCCACGCCGAGATAGCCGAACGACCGCGCGGCGACTGGCGGCGAATAGGTGGCGGTGTGGCGCACCAGTTCCAGCACCAGCTTGTGCCAGTTGAACAGCACCGCGCGCGGGTCGGTCGCAGCCCAGGCGGGCAGGGCGCTGGCGAAAACAGACGCCCCGGTCAGGGCAAGAAACTGGCGGCGCTGCATCATCTTCTCCCAAAAGCAAAAGGGCGCGAGGTTGCCCCCGCGCCTAGTCTTACACGGCTTGCGGTGGTTTCTTGCCCATGATGATCATGCCGAGGATGTCCTCGTCTGTCACCTCGTTCACGTTCACCGTGCCGACGCGCTGACCGTTTTTCATCACCACGGCGCGGTCGCACAGATCCATCACCGCATGAATATCATGCTCGATCAGGAAAATCCCGATGCCCTGCTTTTTCAATTCCTGAATAAGCTCGGCCACCATCTGGGTTTCATGCGGGCCCAAGGCGGCGGTCGGTTCATCCATGATCAGGATCTTGGCGTTGAAATACACCGCCCGCGCGATGGCGACCGACTGGCGTTGCCCGCCCGACAGCGCCGAAACCGGCACGTTGAACTTGCGAAAGTTCGGGTTCAGCCGCGCCATGATCTTGCGGGTTTCCGCCTCCATCGCGCTGTCGTCCAGAAAGCCGCCCGCGCCGACGATTTCACGCCCCAGAAACAGGTTCGAGGCCGCGTTCAGGTTGTCGGCCAAGGCCAGCGTCTGGTAGATCGTCTCGATGTTGTAGTGGCGGGCGTCACGCGGGTTGGCAATCTCGGCCCGCTCGCCGTTGATATGGATTTCGCCCGCATCGGCGCGGTAAGCCCCCGACAGGCATTTGATCAGCGTCGATTTGCCCGCGCCGTTGTGGCCCAGCAGGCCGACGACCTCGCCGGGATACAGATCGATCGAGACATGATCCACCGCCTTGATGCCGCCGAACGCAATCGAGATATCCTTCAGCTCGACCAGAGGAGTTCCAGTATTAGTCATTGCTTGCACCCCTCACTTGGTTTTCTTGCGATAGAGATTGTCCAGATACACGGCCAGAACCAGCGCCACGCCGACCACGATCTTGCGGTAAGACCCGTCGCCAAAGCCGATCAGCACCATGCCGGTCTGCAAGCTTTGCATCACCAGCGCGCCGATGATCGCGCCATAAATCGTGCCAACACCGCCCGCCAAAGACGTGCCGCCGACCACGGCTGACGCGATGACATAAAGTTCGTCCAGATCACCCAAGGCGTTGGTGGCCGAGTTCAGGCGCGCCGACGCCACAACCGCCGCCAGCGCCGCCAGCATCCCCATCAGCGCGAAGATTTTCAGCGTCACCCAGCGGGTGTTGATGCCGGAAAGGGCGGCCGCCTCGGGGTTGCCGCCAATCGCGAACACATAGCGGCCAAAGCGGGTGCGGGTCATCAGGATGGTCATCAGAATGCCGACCACCGCCAAAATCAGCACCGGAAACGCAAAGCCGTGCGATACAAAGGTATCTTCCGGCAGGTTCATCTGCTTCAGGATGCCCTTCGGCCACGGGTAGGCGTTCACCACCAGCACCGCGCCCAGCAAGGCACCGCAGCCAATCGCGGCCAGCGCATATTCCGCCCACATCGGGCGCAGCGCAAAACCATGCTTCTTGCGCGCGGCACGACCCGACCGCAGGATCCACAGGATCGCAGCACAGCCCAGCAGCCCGACCAGCCAGCTGCCCATCGCCCCGATGGAGCCTTTCGGACCGCCTCCCAGCAGCGCGAAGGTTTCATCCACCGGTGAAATGGTGCGCCCGCCTGCCGACAGGAACGCCACACCGCGCCACACCATCAGGCCGCCAAGCGTGACGATGAACGACGGGATGCCGCGATAGGCGATCAGCCAGCCATGGAACGCCCCGATTGCGGTGCCGGCGATCAAGCCCGCGACCACGGTGATCATCCAGGTCGCCGGATTGCCAAGCCCAAGATATTGCGGCAAAATCTCTACCTGCATCAAGCCCATCACCATGCCGGTGACGCCAACGATCGACCCGACCGACAGGTCGATGTTGCGGGTGATGATGACCAGCACCATGCCGGTGGCCATGATCCCCGTCATCGATGTTTGCACCGACAGGTTCCACAGGTTGCGCGGCGTCAGGAACACGCCCTCGCCGTTGATCAGTGCGCCGTAAAGGTGAAAGCTGAACCAGATCAGCAGCAGCGCGCCGACCATGCCAAGCATGCGGGTATCAAGTTCGGTGTCGCGGATAAACCGCGCGACGGGCCCAAGTTTGGCGTCGTTGCCCTGAGGGGCGTGGGTTGGGGTATCTGTCATGTCCTCGTCCAGCATGTGAGAGCGGGGATGAGACGGCCGGACCGCGCAATCAAATGTCCGCGACTTATGCAAAAGACCGCATCCGCGGTCTGCATCCAAATTGCCGTGTCATGGGAAAGGGGTGGCGACGGCCCGAAGGCCGCCGCCGCAACGTCAAGCCTTACTGGCAGGCCGCAACGCCTTCCATGGCGCCCTCGCAAGCCTGTTCCTTGGTGATGTGACCACCTTCGATTGCCAGGTTCAGTGTGTCCTTGGTGATCGCGGTGGGGGTCAGCAGGATCGCGTTCATCTCGACGCCCTTGGCGCCGCCGGTGAACTTGCTCGCGCCCTCGATGGCGTCCAGAGCCGCGCCATTGGCCAGTGCCGAGGCGATTTTGCCCGCTGCATCACCCAGCTGACGCGAGTCTTTCCACACCGAAACGGTCTGGCTGCCACGCGCCACGCGGTTGATCGCCGCCAGATCGCCGTCCTGGCCGCCGACCGGGATCACCAGACCCTGAGCCGACAAAGCTGCCACAACGCCGCCCGCCATGCCGTCATTTTCCGCCAGAACCGCGTCAACCGCGTTGTTGTTGGCGGTCAGGATCTGCTCCATGTTTTTCTGAGCATTCTCCGGCTTCCAGCCATCGGTGCTGGCCTCGCCGACGATCTTGATGGTGCCGGCTTTCACCGCCTCGCCGATCACTTCTTCCATGCCTTCACGCAGGAAAGCCGCGTTCGGATCGCCGGGGTCGCCCAGGATGATCGCATAGTTGCCATCCGGCTTCACCTTGGTGACTTCTTGCGCAATGATCTTGCCAACGCCCTTGTTGTCGAAGGTCAGATAGAAGGTGCGCGCGTCTTCGATCAGACGGTCGTAGCCGACCATCGGAATGCCTTCAGCAGCGGCCTTTTCAATGGCCGGACCGATGGCGTCCTTGTCCCACGCGTTGATGATCAGCGCGTCCACACCCTGCGCGATCAGCGCGTCGATGTCCGACAGCTGCTTTTCAGCCGACGACTGCGCGTCCGCCGAGATATACTCGTCGCCATTGGCTTCGATCGCCGCTTTCATCGCCGCTTCATCGATCTTCCAACGCTCTTCCTGGAATTGCGCCCAGGACACGCCAATTTTCTTGCCCTCAGCCAACGCAGCCGACGAGAAACCCGCTGCGGCGATGACCGCAAGCATAATGACCTTACGCATTTTTATCCTCCCTATGGATTTGGTCAGCGTATGACCAGTTCCGCAGATTCGCTGGAACTTCGCGAAAAGTGCCGCGAATAATTTCAGTTGTCAAAATAAAAATAACAGGTGAAAACAAGTCTGCCGGAATATCTCGCAATATTACGCTGCATTGCAGCAATAATAGGTCGTGCAGGGATGATTTTGACCAGTTTTTGTTCGGGGATCAAATAAATGGCAGCCTTTGGCGGTGCAGCAGAGGCAGAACCGGGCATCATGGGGTGCGGCCCGCTGATTCCACCGCTGTCCGAATCCATGCGCCCGCTGCGCCAGCAGGTGTTCGAACGCGTGCGCGCCTCGGGGCTGGTGGCGCGGGTGCAGTTGGCGAAAGACCTTGGCGTCTCGCCCGCCACCGTCACCACCATCACCTCGGAACTGATCGAGGCCGGGCTGATCAAAGAGGTCGCCGCCCCGCGCGAAACCGATATCGGTCGTGGTCGCCCTGCGGTGGCGTTGGGCGTGCGGGCGCAGGCCCACCTTGTCGCGGGCATGAAGATGTCAGACCGCGAACAGTCTGCCGTCATCGTCGATTTCGCCGGTAATCTGCTGGCTGATGAGGTCATCCCGCGCCGCCCCGGCCCGATGCCGCTGCCGGAAATGCTGGATGCGATTGATACGTTGCTGCACCGGGTCTGCCAGAAGGCGGGCATCGCGCGCACCGCACTTTCGGCCGTCGGTATCGGTCTGCCGGGGTTTGTCGATCACGCCGAGGGCGTCGTGCTGTGGTCCTCCACCCTGAACGATCGCGCCGTGGCCTTGGCCGAGGCGGCCACTGCCCGGCTGAACCTGCCTGTCACCATCGACAACGACGCCAACCTTGTCGCCCTCGCCGAGCTGTGGTTCGGTGCCGGGCGCAGTCTCGGTGATTTCGCCGTTGTCACCTTTGAACACGGCGTCGGCATGGGCTTTGTGATGAACCACCGCATTTATCGCGGCGCGCAACGCTTGGGGATGGAGCTGGGCCATACCAAGGTGCAGCTCGACGGTGCCTTGTGCCGCTGCGGTCAGCGCGGTTGTCTGGAGGCGTACGTCGCCGATTACGCCCTTGCGCGCGAGGCCACCACCGCGCTGAACTGGGGCCACCGCGATGGCCAGCCGACCTCGGTGCTGCTGGAAAGCCTGTATGAACACGCAAAATCCGGTGATGTCACCGCGCGCAGCATCTTCCGGCGGGCAGGGCGCTATCTGGCGGTTGGGTTGGCAAATGTCGTCAATCTGTTCGATCCGGCGCTGATCATCCTGTCGGGGGAGAGGTTGAAATTCGACTACCTCTACGCCGCCGAAACGCTGGCCGAGATGGATAATCTGGTGATCAACACCGGTCGGCCGCGCCCGCCGATCGAGATTCACGCCTGGGGGGATCTGATGTGGGCCAACGGCGCTGCCGTGCTGGCGCTGTCTTCCGTCACCGAACGCATCCTGACCGCCCCGCGCGAGATTGCGGCGCAGTAAGAGCAGAGCTGCTTCTTTACCCGATTTGTTTTCAAACAAATCGGGTCGCGCCTGCCACCCGGCCCGCCCACGGGGCGGGCGTTCTTCGGGGAAAAGGTCCACTGGACCTTTTCTTATCCCTCATCACCCCACGGCAGGCGCGAAGCCGCGCCCGCCCAGGCAGCCGCGCCCCGATTGTCAAACGCAAGTTTGCGGAACAAACCCCCTTGCTCAACCGGCCTCCGGCCTATTGAGCAACGAACCGGAAACCGCTCCCCCGGAGCGTTTTCTTTCGGTTCGGGTCCCATCTTCCAACGACACCTCACAATTGCACACAAAAGCGGGCAGGTCTTGCAACCCGCCCGCTCCCATAAAATCGCAATGATCTGGCCTAAAGTCCTACTCGCCCTGTTCCATCGCCGTCAGCGAGGATCGGCTGGAAAGGCTGCCCTCGGGGGCGAAGATGATGGCGAGCACGCCCAGATAGGCCAGACCGAAAAGAACCAATGCGCCGTAGGCTGTGCGCCGTGGCGCGCGCTCTGTCAGGCTTCGTGTCATGTCAGCATCCTGTGCAGCTTCGGATGGGTCGTGTTGCATTGATAACAAACTTTGGTGAATCGGCATAGCCCCTTTAATCTATCAAATATATCGTGATTGCAAGAATCAGGTGTTTCTGCAGCGCCGCATCGCAAATTCCCCTTGGTTTTCGCCGCTTTCGGCGTCACTTTTCGCTCGGCGGTTGTTTGCCACGTCGGCTGGCGGGCCGTGACCTGCCGATGTTTTTTCCCGATTGGCCCCCAATTGGTCACTGGGCTGATTGATTCCTTTTTCCGTCGCGGCTAGGTCTGGTCCATGATTACGCAGAAGATGAAATACGCCCTGAAGGCGCTGCTGGCCTTGGCAGACGAGGCCGCCAAGCCGGTGCCCGAGGCGCTGACGATCGAGGTTATTGCCAAACGTTCGGGAACGCCGAAGCGGTTTTTGGAACATATCCTGCTGGAGGTCCGCAATGCCGGCATCATCGCCTCCACCCGTGGCCGCTCGGGCGGTTATCAGCTGATCAAACCCCCGGCAGAGGTGTCGATTTCCGAACTGCTGCGGCTGATTGATGGCCCGATTGCGCCGCTGCCCTGCCTGTCGCGCCGCGCCTATCAGCGCTGCGAAGATTGCGCCGATGAAGAAACCTGCCGCATCCGCAAGGTGTTTGCCGATATTTTCTGGTCGTATCTGGTGATCATCGACTCGCTGACCTTGGCCGATATGCTGCGATCCACCGCCGTTGCCGATCAGGTGCTGTCGTCCCCGACTGCGCCCTGAAGCGGGCGCAATCGTTAAGATTTCCTGAAGACGCAACGCTATCTATCTGATTTCATGTAGCTTAAAAAAGGTCCCGAGCCGGGACCGTCAATCTTGCAGCCCCGTCACCTCGCGCCGGAACGGCAGGGCATCGCCCAGATCGGGCATGTCCAGCTCGCGGGCATAGCGGTGCCCTGCATAGGTGGCCCAGGCAATCGGCCCCGGCGCGCAGGCATCGCCGATCACCTTGACCGACAAGATCCCCGCATCCGCCCATTCCTGCTGCCGCGCCAGCAAATCGCGGTAAAGCTGATCATCCGAAACCCGGCTGGCCACCATCACCACCGCATCGCAGCCAATCTCGCCCGCAGCCCCGGTATAGATGCAAGCCGTCTCCACCCCGGCGGCGGTCAGCGCCGTCACCCCCGTATTCAGCACGATCTTCACCCCCGCCGCCGCCAGCCGCCGATGGATCGCCGCCTGCTCCAACGTGTTCAGCGTCCAGTCCGAAACGTACGCCGAGGGTGTCACCAGCACCACTTCCGCCCCCCGCTGCGCCAGAAGTTCCGCCAGCACGCCGCCCATATAATAGTGGTCGTCATCAAACACGACGACCCGGCCAGCCGGCAACCGCCCCGTCATCAGATCATCCGGGGTGAACACCGGCAGCCCCGCATTCTGGATCGGCTCCACATGCAGCCGCGCCACACCATCCGCCCGCCACCGCGCCCCGGTGGCGATGCAGATATTCTGAAAGCCAAAGCCAAGGATATCATCAACCGTCAGGTGGCTGTCGAAATAGGTCTGCACATTCGCCCGCTTGCCGATCTGATAGGCGCGGTAATCCGCCACCCGCCCCCATGCCGACAGCCCCGGCAACAGCCGCTCCTTCGCCACCCGCCCGCCCAGCACCTTCTCCGCCTCGGCCAGCGCCACATCATATCCGCGCACCGCCAGCGCCCGCGCCGCCTCCAGCCCTGCCGGACCGCTGCCAACGATCAGCACCGACTGGCTCGCGCCCTGCGGATTCATCTTTTCCGGATGCCAGCCCTTGCGCCATTCCTCCATGAAGGTCGGGTTCTGCGTGCAGCGGCTGATGCTTTGCGTCATGTCGCCGGTGATGCAGATATTGCAGCCGATACATTCGCGGATGTCATCGATCCGGCCCTGTTCAATCTTCTGCGGCAGAAACGGATCGGCAATTGACGGGCGGGCGCAGCCGATGAAATCCAGCGTGCCTTGCCGCACCATCCGCGCCATCACGTCCGGGCTGGTAAATCGACCAACGCCCACCACAGGCCGGCTGGTCAGTTCGCGGATGCCCTTCACCAGGGTTTCCTGCGCCGCCTCGTCCTTGAACCGGCTTGGCCCCGAGCAATCCTCCCACGTCCCCTGCGCCAGATCCCACAGGTCAGGCAGATCGCCGTTCATCTCGATGAACTCGCGCAATTCGGCGTTGGAAAAGCCAAGCCGCCCGATCTGTTCATCCAGACTGACCCGCAGCGTCAGCGCCATCGTATCGCCCACCGCGTCGCGCATGTCGGCCAGAACCTCGCGGGCAAAGCGTGAGCGGTTTTCCAGGCTGCCGCCATATTCATCGCTGCGCTGATTGGTGGCGCGCGACAGGAAATGTTGAAAAATGCCAAATCCATGTGCGCCGTAAAGACAGATCAGATCAAAACCTGCTGTTTTCGAACGTTTTGCGGCATTCACAAACCAGCGCCGTAAGTTACGAATATCGGTTTTATCCAAGCCGCGCGCCTGCACCGGATCGTTGGTAAAGGTGCGGATCGGCCCCGGCGAGACCGCCATTGGCACTTCTTTGGTGTAGAAATTCGGCCCGTTGATACCGGAATAGGCCAGCTGAATCCCTGCCAGCCCGCCATGGGTTTTCATCGCCTGCGCCGTCTTGGCAATCGCCGGAATGTCCTGATCTTCCCACAGTCGAAGCTCGATAAACGGGGTGATTTCCGAGCTGTGATGCATTTCGGTCTGTTCGGTGAAGATCACGCCCCATCCACCTTCGGCCTTGATACCGCGCATCGCCGCGGCGGCGGACGGATCGCGATAGCCCGCACCGTTGCAGTGTGGCACCTGATAAAACCGGTTCTTGGCGGTCAGCGGGCCGATTTTCTGCGGTTGAAACAGGATGTCATAACGGGGATCGCGCACGGGCTAGGCCTTTCGAGAATTTGCCGCCGTTTGGCGGGCTGGTCCTTGGCGTAAATGAAGCAAAGGTAAAGCGTGGCTTAGGGGTGGCCTAATCAAAACTTCACGCTGGGCCGGGCACTTTCAGGTGCAGGCCGGGAGTGGAATCGAGGGTGATCTGGGTGCGGCAATGGTCGATGAAGGCCTGAACCGTTAATGAAACCCCGGCGCCATCGGCAAGCACCAACCCCAGTTTCATCGGCCGCACCGGGCCGTTCAGCGGGATATAGCGCAGACGACCGCCATCGGGGGCGGCATCGGTCAGCGGGCGGATATTGGCGATGGAATAGCCAAACCCATTCGCCACCATCGACCGCATCACCCCCATATCGCGGGTGCGTTCGGCGATATTCGGCCGCAGCCCGATCGAGGTGAAATGCGACAGGAAATAGTCTGCCGACAACGGAAGATCCAGCAGGATCATCGGATACTGCGCCAATTCCCGCGGGCTGACGCTTTCTCTGTCCGCCAGCGGATGCGATGGCTCCATCACCGCGTAGGGTGGCAGGGTCACGAGCGGAACGAAAGCCAGATCTGATGGAATATCAAGATCATAGGTCAGCGCAATATCCAGATTGGCGTTGCGCAGTCCGGCGAAAATCTCGACCTGATTCAACTCGATCTGGTTGAAGCTGACCTCGGGAAACTGGTCGGCAAAGCTGCGGCGCAGTTGTGGCAGCACCATTTGCGCAAAGGTGACGAGGCAGCCGACCGACAGCGGGCCGCGCACCTTGCCGGTGATCTGATTGGCGAGTTCGCTCAACTTGCCCGCCTCGGCCAGCACCCGCTTTGCCTGCGCCACAAACTGCTTGCCGCCTTGGGTCAGCGACAGGCCATGCGCGTGTTTGCGCACGAACAGCGCCAGACCAAATTCAGCCTCCAACTGCGAGATTGCGGCCGAAATCGACGGGCTGGAAACGTTAACCTTTTCAGCCGCAAGCACGATCGAGCCGCATTCGCCGACCGCGACAAGATATTCCAGCTGGCGCAGGGTATAGCGCAGGGGCATCGGGCGTGGCTCCGGGCTTTGGGTTAGGGTGATCCTAACTGAAAGGCCCGGTCGCGCCAAGCTATTCGTCGCCCGGCACGCCGTAAGACGGTGCCTCGGTTGGGTCTTGCGCGCGCTGAACGTAGGCGGACATTTGCGGGCGGTAGATTTTCCAAGCGGTTTCAAGCGCTTCGATGGGGCTATCCGACCAGTCGATGCGCAGATCGACCAGCGGCCAATCCAGTTTGTCAGCGATCTTCAGGCCTGCGGAATGCACCGGCCCTGCCTCGCCCCCGGCGGCGAGACCGGCCTTCAGCGCGGCTATCAGCCTGTCACCCAGATGGCCTTTCGCGGTTTCAAACCCGGCGATCATCGCGGCGGGGATGCCGGGATTGGCCAGCAGATTGCCGCCGGAAGCACAGTCTTTCCCCTGCGCCTCGGCCCAGATGCCAAGCACTTGCCGACCCGAATGGATGGCGGTGCGCCCCAAGGCATCTATGACAAGAAGTTGCCTGTAATCAATATGTTGCCTGCCATCAGTGACGGCTAGCAACGCCCGATCGGCGGGCATCCCCTTTGCCAATTCATCCAGCAGCAGCGGACCCAAAGCAGGGTCTGTGATGTTCTGGCTCGCCACGGCACCGACACTCGCGCGGACATGGGCGCAGCGTGCGGCAACGGCCGGCGAGGACGACGAAATCACCATGCCGAATTGGCCGGTTTTTGCGCAGCGGGCGATCAGCGAGAAGGTCATAGTGGGCCTTGTTGGCAAGGTCCGAGGGCTATACGCCTCCGGAAAAGGGCAAAGAAGCGAAGCCTTGTCATATGCTTAGTCCGGGATCACGGCAGTCGCGTCGATTTCAACCAGCCAATCGGGGCGGGCAAGCGCAACGACGGTCAGCCCGGTGCAGACCGGATGCACGCCTTTGATGTATTCGCCCATCGTCCGATACACCGGCTCGCGGTGGCGCACGTCGGTCAGGTAGACCACCAGCTTGACCAGATGTTCCATCCGCCCGCCGGCTTCTTCGATCAACTGTTTGATATTGCTCATGACCTTGTGAGTTTGTTCCACCGGGTCGTGGCTGCCGAGGTTCTCGGCGGTATCCAGATCCTGCGGGCAAGCGCCGCGGAAATACAGCGTGGTACCGCCGCGGGTGGCGACCAGATGGCACAGATCATTGTCGAGGTTCTGCTCGGGGTAGGTGACTTTGGTGTTGAATTTGCGGTAGCGGGTGATGGTCATTGCGGTTCCTGATCGGTGAAGATGGGCTGGCGCGGTTATGCCGGGATGCGACGGGCGAGGTATTGCGCGAATTCGAAGTTCGGGCGTTCCAGATGGCTGAGCGGGCCGGGCTCCGCCATGCCAGACAGCAGGCCGCGATAGACCTTTTCGGTGCAGCCCTTGTCTTCGACGTTGACGTGATCCAGCAGGGCTTTGACGCTGGCGAGATGGTCCTGGGCGGCGGGGTCGGCCAGCCAATCCGCGCTCATCCCCATGCCGAAGGTGACGTTGACGCGGCCCGGCCCGTCGGGGGTCAGCGACAGATACCAGAAATAGCCCGGCGTCAGCGTGATCAGAAGCGACGGGTAAATCGCCAGAAGCCAGGTCTTGCGGCGGTCATCGCCCTGCAGCGTGGTGTTGGACGGGTGGGCAAGCGCCAGCGGCACGGAGTCGTTCTTCAGAATCCAGTGATAGTTGAAGGCGGCGTCGCCCTCGGGGCAGATCATTTCCTCCAGCTTCGACGCGCCACCTATGGTGCCTGCATGGCACATCGGCAGGTGGTAGGATTCCATGAAGTTTTCGGCCAGAACCTTCCAGTTGGTCGCCCAGTTGAAGCTTTCCTGATAGGTTTCGGTATAGGTGGACATATCGAGATTGGGGATCAGATCGCGCACGCCCTTGAGTGCCACCTCGGGTTCCGGGGCGTCGGGGTTCAGCGTGACCATGATCCAGCCCTGCCAGACCTTGCAGCGGATTTTCGGCAGCGTCAGCTGATCCTTGCAAAAACCGTCGTTCAGCGTCATCGCCGGGGCACCACGCAGCGATCCGTCGAGGTTGTAGGTCCAGGCGTGGTAGGGGCAGACGATGCTGCGGGCATTGCCGCGCCCGTGCAGCAGGGTTGACATGCGGTGACGGCAAACGTTTGACATCGCACGGATTTCGCCATCGCGGTCGCGCAGAACCAGCACCGGCTCGGCGGCGATTTGCAGCGTCAGATAATCGCCGGGATTGGGCAGGGTTTCGGCACGACCCGCGCAGAGCCAATCATGCGCGAAGACGTGCTTTTGTTCCTGTGCCAGAAAATCCGCGCTGGTGTAGACCGATTTCGGCATGGCGCGGGCCGAAGTGAACGGAACCGAGACGTTGGCGTGCAATTCGGCCGCAGGCGAAAGGGCTTGGTGTTTTGTCATGGCTTACTCTGCTGCTGTCGGAGCTTTGACGCGATACATGGAAGGAAGCTTCAAGCCGCCGCAAAAAGCGGTCGCGCTTACAGAGCCACCGCGCCCGGCCCGGATCAAGCAGTGATGTGCGCCGGTGCGGATCATCGTGGTTCCTTTGGTGAACTTGCCGCAGAATATCCGGTTTGGCTTTGGGGGAAAGTAAGCAGTTCCGCAGGTCTGGTTAGGGTAGGGCTAACCTCTGGCTTTCAGGTCACCTGCGCGCGCTGTTCGGGCAGGCCCATCGAGATCAGCAGCGGGTTGGCCGCCTGCCGGGTCTGGAAATCCTGTTTTGAGCCAAGCCCTTGCCAATGCGCCAGGATCAGGCTTTGCGCCACCGCGCCGCCCAGCGTGGTGCCGGGGCCGGGAATGATGAACAGGTCGGGCGCGAATTCGCGCGCGGCGGTGCGGATGGCGGCAGTGAAATCGTAAGCCTCGGTCACCTGATGGCCAAGGGTATAGCCGTACAGGTTGGCGGTATCGCTCGCCCCCGGCCACCAGATCGCGCCGCGCCCGTCGATCAGCGGTTTTTGCGGCTGCTGGAACAGGCTGGCGGACAGTTTTGCCCGGCCCATCGCCGCCACCGGCGCTTGTAGCGCGGTATGAAAGGCGGCGTGGTTTGCCAGCCGCATCGGGAAGCGGCCTTGCTCGGGTGGGACGGCGGCCTCAAATGCCTTGAGGCCAGCCTCGTTGCCCGCCAGCACCAGCATGCCGCCCAGATCAATCGACAGCGCCAGCACATGCCCTGGCTTTGTGCTGATTTCCGCAGCAAGTGCGAGCAGTTCGGCCCGCCGCGCCGGGTTGGGTTGCCAGTTTTCATCCATGAACGGATGCAGGATCTGGCCGCCGATCAGCTGTTCCTGCATCAGCGTGCCCATGGTGTTGACCACCTCGAAGCCGTTCTGCGCGGTCAACGCGCCGGCACAGGCCAGCGCCGAATACCAGCCCATCGAATTGCCGGTAACTGCCACGATTTCAACGCTTTGCAGCGAAAGCGCATCGCCCAGCGTGCAGGCATAGATCAGCGCCGAGGCGTTATCGCCGCGGGTGTGTTTCGCCACTGAATAGCTGGCGGCAGCGTCCAGCGCAGTCAGAGTTTCCTGCCCCAAAGCGGCGCGGCGGGCATCAAAGCTGTCCAGAAGGCTGCGGTCGGGAAAGCGGGCGAGGCTGCCAAGCTCGGTCTTGGTATAGGTGCCACGGCCAGGGCAGATCAGGACGGCTTTTTTCATTTGCACAGCTCCAGTGCGGCGGTGGTGATGCTGGCGGCGCTTGGCATGGTGGCGGCATAGGCCGGGCCGGTGGCGATGAAACTATCGGTCGCGGTCAGTCGGGCAAGTTTGGCATTGCTGCCTTCGTGGAACAGCGCCATCAGGGCCTCGGCGACGCCACCGGACTGGCGGGTTTCATCGACGATCAGGATGTTCTTGCAACCCTTGGTGGCGGCGATCAGCGCTTCGACCGGCAGCGGTGACAGCCAGCGGGTGTCGATGATGCGGGTCTTGATCCCAGCGGCCTCGATCCCCGGAAGTGCCTGTTGCGACAGGTAATTCCCGTTGCCGAAGGTAACGATGGCAAGGTCTTGGCCCGCGCCATGCACGCCAACTTCACCGAAGGCAATGGTCTGATCCGGCGCGGGGTAGGTCTGCATCCATGCGCCATCCTTGTCGGTGTGCAGATCGCGCATCGGATACAAGGCGATCGGTTCAAGGAAGACCACCAGCCGCTGTTCTTCGCGTGCCAGCCGCACGCATTCGCGCAGCATCTTGGCGGCATCGGCACCGTTCGACGGCACCGCCAGGATCAGCCCCGGAATGTCGCGCAGCACCGCGACCGAGTTATCATTGTGGAAATGCCCGCCGAAGCCTTTCTGATAACCCAGACCCGCGATGCGCAGCACCATCGGGTTGGTATATTGGCCGTTGGAGAAGAACGGCAGCGTCGCCGCCTCGCCGCGCAATTGGTCCTCGGCGTTGTGCAGATAGGCCAGAAACTGGATTTCGGGCATCGGCAGAAAACCGTTTTGCGCCATGCCGATGGCAAGGCCAAGGATGGATTGTTCATCCAGCAGCGTGTCGATCATTCGGGCCGGGCCAAAGCGGCTGGTCAGCTTTTGCGTCACTCCGTAAACGCCACCTTTGCGGCCGACGTCCTCGCCCATCATCACGATTTCGCTGTGAGTCAGCATCAGGTCGGTCAGTGCCCAGTTGATCAGCCGCGACATGATCTGCGGCTCGTCCATCGCTTTCAGGTCCGACCCGAAAGCGGCGGCGCGGGCCTCGGCGCTGGGGCCGTTCGTCGGCTTGCAGGGGCGGTGCGGCGGGATGATCGAGGCCATCACCTCGGACGCGGTTTTCAGGCGCGGGCGGGTGATGGCTTCGGCGGCGATGCGGGTCACACGGGCGTTGGTTTCATTATAGATTGCAAGGGCTTGGTCAGCGGGAAGCGCCCCGGATTGATCCAGCAGGCGCACGCAATGCAGCAGCGGGTCTTGTGCCTCTTCCGCCTCTACCTCTTCGCGCGGCAGGTAGGTGGTGGGCATGTCGGCTCCGGCGTGGCCATAAAGCCGGATGGTTTTCAAGTGCAAAAACGCAGGTTTGCGGCGGCTGCGGACGTAATCGGCGGCCTCTTGTGCCACCCGGTATGTCTCATAAATGTCCAGCCCGTTGGCATGGAAATATTTCAGGCCGGGGCGGTGCTGAAAGCTGTTGGCGATCCAGCCGGTCGGGGTCTTGGTGGAAATGCCGATGCCGTTATCTTCGCAGACAAACAGTAAGGGCAGCGGCAGCGATTGATAGCTGGTCCAGCCCGCCGCGTTGAACGCGCCCTGCGCGGTGGAGTGGTTGGCGCTGGCGTCGCCAAAGCTGCAATAGACGATGGCATCATCGGGAAGTTGAGCATGTTCGGGGCGGTTTTTCTTCGCTGCGCCAATGGCATAGGCCGCGCCAACCGCTTTCGGCAGATGGCTGGCGATGGTCGAGGTTTGCGGCGGAATGTTCAGCGCCTTGCTGCCCAGCACCTTGTGCCGCCCGCCTGAAATCGGGTCTTCGGCAGAGGCCGCGAAGGACAGAAGCATGTCATAGGCGATGGTCTGGCCCGGCACCTGATCGGCGCGGGCGATTTGGAAAGCGGCATCGCGGTAGTGCAGGAAGGCCATGTCGGTGGGCCGCAGTGCGCGGGCCACCGCTGCCAAACCTTCGTGCCCGGAAGACCCGATGGTATAAAACCCCTGACCCTGTCGCTGCATCTCGCGCGAGGTGCGGTCCAGCGCCCGCGACAGGCAGGCGGCGCGGTAGATCGCCACGGCGGTCTCGGCATCCAGCGGGCCGGACGGCGCGGTGCCGGCAGGGAACTCGCGGGCAGCGACGCGGCGCAGGAAATTTTCGTGAACGATGACAGAGCGGCCCATGGCATTCCTCTTTTTTATGGAATCCTAACCGATTGCCGCAGGGCAAGAAACCGATATAGTGGCCGGGATATATTCCATAAGGGAATAGGTGGCGGATGGCACAGGCGCGCAGATTGCTGCCCTCGATGGGGCAGTTGGCCGGGTTCGAGGCGGTCTGCCGCACCGGGTCCACGCTTGCGGCGGCGGCGGATCTTAGCCTGACGCAGGGCGCGGTTTCCAAGCTGATCCACGCGCTGGAGGCGCAGTTGGGCGTGGCACTGTTCTTGCGCGAAGGCCGGTCTCTGGTGCCGACCGAAGCGGCGCAGGCCTTTGCCCGCGACGTGGCACGGGCTCTGGATCTGGTCAGCCGTGGCGCGCAACGGGCGCGGTCCACCACCAGCGGCGGCACGCTGGCGCTGGCGGTGCTGCCCGGCTTTGGCACCCGCTGGCTGGCGGCGCGGTTGCCCGCATTTCTGGCGGCACATCAAGGTGTTACCATCAACATGGGCACAAGGCTGGAGCAGTTTGATCTGGAGGCGGAAGGCTTCGATGCCGCCATTCACCATGGCGCGGAAAACTGGCCTAACGCGCTTCATCTGAAGCTGTTTGACGAGGCTCTGGTGGTGGTCGCCGCACCGGGCAGGCTTGGCGGCAGTCTTGCCGATCTTGCCGCCAGACCATTGTTGCAACTGGAAACCCGGCCAAAGGCGTGGGCGGATTGGTTCGCGCGGCAGGGCTATCACGGCCCGCTGCCGCAGGGCATGCTGTTTGACCAGTTTGCGCCGATGGTCGAGGCGGCGGTGCATGGCTTGGGCGTGGCGCTGGTGCCGGATTTCATGGCGGAAAAGGAATTGACCGAGCGGCGGCTGGTCGCCTGGGGGCCGCCGCAGATGGGGGCGGGGGGCTACTATCTGGTCTGGCCGCGCGGGCGCGACTGGTATCCGCCGTTGCAGGTGTTTCGTGGCTGGCTGGAACGACGGCCACAAGGGGTTGAAAAGACAGCCGAAAGGGACGCGGGTTCGGAGGGGTGAAGACTGGCCTTATCGGCCCGCACCGTCTGGACATAAGAAGAAACCCGGCTTTCCCGGATGATGCCGTCAGCAAATCAGGCCGCGTTGGGCGGCATCTGGACATGAAGAGGGTCGGCCATGGAAGGCTACACAAACGCCAATGATATCAGCGCAGTCGTTGCGGCTGACAAAGCGCACGTCTGGCACCATCTGAGCCAGCACAAGGGCTACGAATCCCCGGAAGTTGACCCGCGCATCATCGTTGAAGGCAAGGGCCTGCGGGTCTGGGACGCGCGCGGCAAGGAATATATCGACGCGGTGTCGGGTGCTGTCTGGACGGTGAACGTGGGCTATGGCCGGGAAAGCATCGCCAACGCGGTGCGCGATACGCTGTTGAAAATGAACTATTTTGCAGGCGTTGGCGGCTCTATCCCCGGTGCGCTGTTCGCTGAACGGTTGATCTCGAAGATGCCGGGCCTGAGCCGGGTTTACTATTCGAACTCGGGGTCGGAAGCAAATGAGAAGGTCTACAAGATGGTGCGCCAGATCGCGCACAAGCATCATGGCGGCAAGAAGTGGAAGATCCTGTATCGCGAGCGCGACTACCACGGCACCACCATTGGCGCGCTTGCGACCTCGGGTCAGGCGGAACGCGCGATGCAGTATGGCCCCTACCCCGATGGTTTCGTGATGGTGCCGCACTGTCTGGAATACCGGAAGCAGTGGGATGTCGAGAACTACGGCGAGCGTGCGGCGGACGCGATTGAAGAAGTGATCCTGCGTGAAGGCCCCGATAGCGTGGGTGCCATCGTGCTGGAGCCGGTGACCGCGGGTGGTGGCGTGATCGTACCACCGACCGGCTATTGGGAGCGGGTGCAGGAAATCTGCAAAAAATACAACGTCTTGCTCCACATTGATGAAGTGGTTTGCGGCTTGGGCCGCACCGGCACCTGGTTTGGCTATCAGCACTACGGCATCAAGCCGGATTTCGTGACCATGGCCAAAGGCGTCGCCTCGGGCTATGCGGCGATTTCCTGCACCGTGACCACCGAGGAAGTGTTCTCGATGTTCAAGGACGCAGGCGATCCGATGAGCTATTTCCGCGATATTTCCACCTTCGGCGGCTGCACGGCGGGTCCGGCGGCGGCGCTGGAAAACATGCGGATCATCGAGGATGAGGGCTTGCTGGAGAACACCCTGAAGATGGGTGCGCGGGTGCTGGATAACCTCAACGCGTTGATGGAAAAGCACAAGGTGATTGGCGATGTGCGCGGCAAGGGCTTGTTCTGCGGCGCGGAACTGGTGGCTGACCGGGTGACGAAAGAGCCAATGGACGAGAAGAAGGTTGCCGCCGTCGTTGCAGATTGCAACGCGCAAGGCGTGATCATCGGCATGACCAACCGCAGCTTGCCGGGGCTGAACAACACGCTCTGCCTGTCACCCGCACTGATTGCGACGACGGACGATATCGACCAGATCACTGGTGCGATCGACAAGGCTTTGACGAAGGTCTTCGGCTGAGCCTTTCCAACGGTAACAAAATTGTGCCGCCAAGCCCAGGGGGCTTGGCGGCATTGTTTTTAACTTGCCCGCGCGCCAAGGGCGCGCAGGCAAGGCGGGTTGAGTATTTGAGCCAAGGTGAAATCACTTCATCTTGGTGAAAAATACTCCCGCCGGAGGCTCCCGCTGCAGCCAGAGGCGCTTGACTTTGCCGGGGAGGGATCGGCCTATAAGTCCAGCCAAGCCGCCGGAATGAGGCCAGAATGTCGATCCCAGCCGAAGCCTTTGTGTTGCCGCCTGCGGGGCGGGGGACTTTGCAGCAGCGTATCCGGCAGATGGTGACCGAGGGGGTCTTGTCGGGGCGGTTTCGTGCCGGGCAGAAGATGCCGTCTTCGCGCGGCTTGGCCGAGCATCTGGGCATCAGCCGGATCACCGTGACGCTTGCCTATGCCGAGTTGGTCAGTGCCGATTATCTGATGGCACGGGGGCGGTCTGGGTATTTCATCAGCGAGAATGCGCCGCGTGCGCCGGAATTGCCTGCCCGCGCACCTCGGGCCGAGGGGGTGGATTTCGCGCGGCTGACCGGTGAGCGGTTTTCCGGTCTGGCCACGGTCAAGCGGCCGTTGGATTGGGAGAATTATCCCTATCCGTTCATTTATGGCCAGGCGGATGCCAGTCTGTTCGATCATCAGAACTGGCGGTTGTGTGCGTTGCGGGCTTTGGGGCGGAAGGATTTCGCGGCGCTGACCTCGGATATGTATGACCGCGATGATCCCTTGCTGATCGAGCATCTGTTGCGGTCGATCCTGCCGCGGCGGGGTATTGCGGCGCGGGAGGATGAGGTTCTGCTGACGTTGGGCGCGCAGAATGCGTTGTGGATCACGGTGGCGACGCTGCTGGGGCCGGGACGGCGGGCGGTGGTGGAGAATCCGGGCTATTCGGGGTTGCGGGGGATTCTGGAGCCGTCGGGAGCGGAAGTGATCTCGGTGGATGTCGATGCGGATGGATTGCCGCCGGATGCGGTGCCGCGTGGGGTGGATGTGGTGTTCACCACCGCCTCGCATCAATGCCCGACCAACGCCACCATGCCGCTGGAACGCCGCATCGCGCTGCTGGAGGCGGCGTCGCGGGAGGGGTTTGTGATTGTGGAAGATGATTATGAATTCGAGATGTCGTTTCTGAAGCCGGTGTCGCCCGCTTTGAAATCCTTGGATAGCGAGGGGCGGGTGATTTATGCCGGGTCGTTCAGCAAGTCGGTGTTTCCGGGGATGCGGCTGGGCTATCTGGTGGGGCCTGCCAGTTTCATCCGCGAGGCGCGGGCGTTGCGGTTGATGATGTTGCGGCACCCGCCGGGGCATATTCAGCGCACGGTCGCGTATTTCCTCAGCCTTGGACATTATGATGCGCTGATCAATCGGATGAGGAATGCTTACCGGCGGCGACGGCAGGTGATGGAGGAGGCGATCCGCGACAATGGTCTGGTTGTGGCGGGGCAGGGCGGTTTTGGCGGGTCGAGCTTCTGGATGCGGGCGCCTGCCGGGGTGGATACCGAAAAGCTGGCCGAGGCGTTGCGGGCCGAGGGGGTGCTGATCGAGCCGGGGCGGGCGTTTTTTGACCCGGCACAGGCACCGCGCAACTTCTATCGGCTGGGCTATTCTTCAATTTCTCCGGCGAAGATTCCGGAAGGGATCGCGCGGATTGGGCGGGCGATCCGCGCGGCGTGAAGTGGTGTCCGCGTGTGGACAGGTTTCTGCATCAAATAAATCAAGGGGTTGCGGCTTCGTCTTTAGGGTTTGTTAAACAATGCCGCCAAGCCGGGGCGCTGCCCCGGACCCCGGGATATTTAGAGACAGATGAAATGACGACTGGCACTATCACGGTCTTGCTTCTGGCCCTAAGGTCGCCCCGGTGTGACGGCTAGAACGGATGTAACCACGGATTTGAGGAGTGCTGCGATGCGGATGACCACGGAAGAAGCCTTTGTCAAAGTGCTGCAAATGCATGGCATTGAACATGCGTTCGGCATCATCGGCTCGGCGTTCATGCCGATTTCCGATCTGTTTCCGCGCGCAGGGATTACGTTCTGGGATTGCGCGCACGAAGGCTCGGGCGGGATGATGGCGGATGGCTACACCCGCGCGAGCGGCAAGATGAGCATGATGATCGCGCAGAACGGGCCGGGGATTACCAACTTTGTGACGGCGGTGAAGACGGCCTATTGGAACCATACGCCGCTGTTGCTGGTGACTCCGCAGGCGGCGAACAAGACCATTGGCATGGGCGGCTTTCAGGAAGTCGAACAGATGGCGCTGTTTCAGGATATGGTCGCCTATCAGGAAGAGGTGCGTGACCCGTCGCGCGTCGCCGAAGTGCTGAACCGGGTGATCATCAATGCCAAGCGGGCCTCGGCCCCGGCGCAGATCAACATGCCGCGCGATTACTGGACGCAGGTGATTGATATTGATCTGCCGGCGATTGTGGAATTCGAGCGGCCCTCGGGCGGTGAAGAGGCGGTCAAGGCGGCGGCTGACCTGCTGTCTTCGGCGAAGTTTCCGGTGATCTTGAACGGTGCCGGTGTGGTGCTGGGCGGGGCCATTCCGGCCAGCATGGCGCTGGCGGAACGCTTGGATGCGCCGGTCTGCGTCGGCTATCAGCACAACGACGCGTTTCCCGGCTCGCACCCGCTGTTTGCCGGGCCGTTGGGCTATAATGGCAGCAAGGCCGCAATGGAGTTGATTTCCAAGGCAGATGTGGTATTCTGTCTTGGTACCCGATTGAACCCGTTTTCAACACTTCCGGGATACGCGCTGGACTATTGGCCCAAACAGGCCAAAATTATCCAAGTCGACATCAACCCGGATCGGATCGGGCTGACCAAGAAGGTTACTGTTGGCATTGTCGGCGACGCTAAGAAGGTCGCCGAGGCGGTTTTGGCGCGCTTGGCCTCTACCGCGGGTGATCGTGCGCGGTCGGAACGCAAAGCCACGATAGCGCAGACAAAATCGGCTTGGGCGCAGGCGCTGTCTTCGATGGATCATGAAGATGATGACGAGGGCACCAGCTGGAACGCGCGGGCGCGGGCGGACAAACCGGATTGGATGAGCCCGCGGATGGCGTGGCGGGCAATTCAGGCGGCCTTGCCGAAAGATGCGATCATCTCGAGCGATATCGGCAACAACTGCGCGATCGGCAACGCCTATCCGACGTTTGAGGCGGGGCGGAAGTATCTGGCACCGGGCCTGTTCGGGCCTTGCGGCTATGGGCTGCCTGCAGTGGTGGGCGCGAAAATCGGCTGCCCGGATGTGCCGGTGGTGGGATTTTCCGGCGACGGCGCGTTTGGCATTGCGGTGACGGAACTGACCGCGATTGGCCGCGGCGAGTGGCCCGCGATCACGCAAGTGGTGTTCCGCAACTATCAGTGGGGCGCGGAAAAGCGCAACTCGACGCTGTGGTATGATGACAATTTCGTTGGCACTGAATTGGATACGCAGGTGTCTTATGCAGGGATTGCAAAGGCTTGCGGCTTGCAAGGCGTGGTGGCGCGCACGATGGATGAATTGCGCGCGGCGTTGACCAAGGCGATTGCCGACCAGAAGGCGGGCAAGACCACGCTGATCGAAGCGATGATCAATCAGGAGTTGGGCGAGCCGTTCCGCCGCGATGCGATGAAAAAGCCGGTGGAAGTGGCGGGGATTTCCGCCGCCGACATGCGCAAGCAAGTGGTATGACGCTACCGTTCGAGATGGGAGTCGGTGCTGCGGCCTATATGGCCGTGGCGATCCTGCTGTCGGCGTTTGTGCGCGGCTATTCCGGGTTTGGATTTTCGGCGCTGGTGATTTCGGCCTCGGGTCTGGTGACAAATCCGCTGCATTTCGTCGCCGTGGTGGTGCTGTGCGAGGCGCTGATGTCGGTGCAGGCGTGGCGCGGCATTGGCGCGTTTGTCGATTGGCGCAGGGTGTGGCTGCTGCTGGCCGGAGCTGCGGTGGGGATGCCGCTGGGGCTGTGGGCGCTGACCTCGATTTCCGAAGATGCGGCAAGGGCGGTGATTTCGGGCTATGTGCTGCTGATGTGTCTGATCTTGCTGGCGGGCTGGCGGTTGGGACGGGAACTGCGCGGGCCAGCGAATTTCTGGGCGGGCATTGCCTCGGGGCTGGCGAATGCGCCGGGGATGGGCGGGCTGCCGGTGGTGGCGTTCTTTGCGGCGCAAAGCATGCAGGCGAATGTGTTTCGCGCGACTTTGGTGGCGTATTTCCCACTGTTGGATATTTATGCGGCCCCGCTGTATTTCTACAGTGGGTTGGTCAGTTGGGATACGCTCTGGGCGTCGCTGCTGGCGCTGCCGATGGTGTTCTTGGGTAACTGGCTGGGCAGCCGGCATTTCCTGAACACCGATCCACAGGATTTTCGTAAGTTTGCCATTGGGTTACTGGCACTTCTTGCCACGCTCGGCCTGCTGAAGTCGGTGTTGTGAATGCTGCTGGTGGTCAACGCGGGGTCGTCCTCGATCAAGCTGGCGGTGTTTGATGCCGGGTTGGCGCAGGTGCTGGCGGCAAGTGTGACCGAGATCGGCGGCGCGGGGCGGCTGGTGGTGGCGGGAGTGGCGCAGGATTGCGCGGCCGCGGATCATCGGGCGGCGCTGGGCCTGGCGCTGGAGGGGCTGGGCGTGGCGGTGGCCGATCTGACGGCTGCGGCGCATCGGGTGGTGCATGGTGGGGCTGCGCTGGTGCGTCCGGCGCGGGTGACGGCGGCGGTGATTGCAGGGATCGAGGCTTGCGTGCCGCTGGCGCCGTTGCACAACCCGGCCAACCTGACGGCGATCCGGGCGTTGCAGGATCTTGCTTCGGATTTGCCGCAGTTTGTCAGCTTTGACACCGCGTTTCATGCCACCAATCCTGAGGTGGCGGTGACCTATGCGCTGCCTTTTGCTGAACGGGACCGCGGGCTGCGCCGTTATGGCTTTCATGGCATCAGCTATGCCGGGATTGTTCGAAAACTGCAAGAAAGTAGCCAGAATCCGCTGCCAGAACGGCTTTTGGCGTTTCATTTGGGCAATGGGGCCTCGCTCTGCGCGATCCGGGATGGTGCTTCGGTGGCGACGACGATGGGCTATTCACCGCTGGATGGCATCACCATGGGCACGCGGTCGGGCGGGGTCGACGGTAATGCGGTGCTGCGGTTGGCTGAGTTGCATGGCATCAACGGGGCGGGGCGTATCCTGAACCGGGAAAGCGGGCTGCTGGGGCTTGGCGGCCATAGCGACATGCGGGCTTTGCACGCGGCGGGCACGCCTGAGGCTGTGTTTGCGCTGGAGCATTTCTGCTATTGGGCGGTGCGCCACGCGGGCAGCATGATTGCGGCGATGGGCGGGGTGGATGCGATCGCTTTCACCGGCGGCATTGGCGAAAATGACGCGCAGGTCCGGGCGAAGATTGTGGAAGGTCTGCTTTGGGCGGGCCAGGTGCCGGTGCATATCGTGCCCGCCGAGGAGGAGCGCACCATTGCAGCCGAGGCAATGGCGTTGATGGCAGGCGGGGCCTGAGAACATGGCGATAGTGGTTCCTCCCTGCTGGGCCGCGCGTATACGGAAGATTTTCCTGATTTGGCGCTCAGGTCGTAACCTTGTGGCAGAATCCGGCTTGTTTGGTGAAAAACTTCCGTCCAGACTGTTGAAAAGCCCGGAAACCGGGTGGATGAGGGGACTATGACCGTTCAGCCGAAGATCGACACCTCGCCCGCCGTTTCGGACGAAATCCGCAAGACCACCTGCTATATGTGCGCCTGCCGTTGCGGCATAAATGTGCATCTGAAATCGGGTAAAGTGTCGTATATCGAGGGCAACCGCGACCATCCGATCAACAAGGGCGTGCTGTGCGCCAAGGGTGCCAGCGGTATCATGCAGGTGACGGCACCCAGCCGGTTGCGCGCGCCGCTGCGCCGGGTCGGGCCGCGCGGGTCAGGCGCGTTCGAGGAAATTTCCTGGGATGAGGCGCTGGAGTTGGCGGTTTCGTGGATGAAGCCGCTGCGCGAAACTGCGCCGGAAAAGCTGGCGTTTTTCACCGGGCGCGATCAGTCGCAAAGCTTCACCGGCTGGTGGGCGCAGGCGTTTGGCACGCCGAATTATGCCGCACATGGCGGGTTTTGCTCGGTCAACATGGCGGCGGGCGGGATTTATACCATCGGCGGCGCGTTCTGGGAATTTGGCCAGCCGGATTGGGAGCGCACCAAGCTGTTCATCCTGTTCGGCGTGGCGGAAGACCATGACAGCAACCCGATCAAGATCGGCCTTGGCAAGCTGAAGGCGCGCGGCGCAAGGGTGATCGGCGTTAACCCTATTCGCACTGGCTATAATGCGGTGGCGGATGACTGGCTGGGCATCACGCCGGGCACCGACGGGCTGCTGATCCTGAGCCTGATCCACTGTTTGCTGGTGGCGGGCAAGGTCGATCTGGAGTATCTGGCGAAGTTCACCAATGCGCCCTTGCTGGTGGTCGAAGACGGCCCGGAAAAGGGGCTGATCCTGAAGAATGCCGAAAGCCAACCCTTTGTGATTGATCGCAGAACCGGCGCGCCTGCGCCTTGGGATGGCAAGGGCGTGCAGCCCGATCTGGGCGCGGTCTATCAGGGCAACCGCACGGTATTTCAGCATATGGCCGAGCGCTATCTGTCGCCGGATTATGCGCCCGAGGCGGTGGCGGATCGCTGCGGGATACCGGCTGCGCGGATCCACGCGTTGGCTGCGGAACTGGCGCGGGTGGCCTTTGACGAGGCGATCGAGATTAACCAATCCTGGACGGATTTCCGCGGTGATTTCCACGCAACCATGCCGGGGCGGCCAGTGTCTTTTCACGCGATGCGCGGGATTTCGGCGCATTCCAACGGCTTTCAGACCGCGCGCGCGCTGCATCTGCTGCAAATCGTGCTGGGCACGGTCGAGGTGCCGGGCGGCTATCGGCTGAAACCGCCCTATCCGAAACCGATGGAGGCGCATCCGACGCCGCATTTCGTCAGCGTGCCCGGCAAGCCACTGTCTGGGCCGCATCTGGGCTATGTGCGCGGGCCGGAGAATCTGGCCTTGAAAGAAGACGGCAGCCCGGCGCGGATCGACAAGGCGTTCAGCTGGGAGAACCCGTTTTCGGCGCATGGGCTGATGCATATGCTGATCCCCAACGCGCATGCGGGCGATCCTTACCGGATTGATACGCTGTTTCTGTATATGGCAAACATGGCGTGGAATTCTTCGATGAACACATCGAAGGTGCTGGAAATGCTGACAGATCAAGAGGATAGCGGCGCATATGTGATCCCGCGCATTATCTATTCTGATGCCTATGCGTCCGAGATGGTGGCCTATGCCGACCTGATCCTGCCCGACACCACCTATCTGGAGCGGCACGATTGCATCAGCCTGCTGGACCGGCCGATTTCTGAACCGGACGCGGCGGGGGATTCCATTCGCTGGCCGGTGGTGGAGCCGGATCGCGATGTGCGGCCGTTCCAATCGGTGCTGCTGGATCTGGGCGCGCGGCTGGGGCTGGCACCGATGGTGAAGGAAGACGGCTCACCGCGCTATCGTGATTATGCTGATTATATCGTGAACCACATTCGGAGGCCGGGGGTGGGGCCGCTGATCGGCTTTCGCGGCGATGGCACGGCAGAGGGGCGCGGTGATGCCAACCCCGACCAGATGGCGCGTTACATCGAAAATGGCGGGTTTTATCAAGCCCATGTGCCGCAGGAAGCCGCGTTCTACAAGCCCTGGAACGCCGCCTATCAGGATTGGGCGGTGGCGACCTCGTTCTACGAGTCGCCGCAACCCTATCTGTTTTCGATCTGGTCGGAACCGATGCGGAAATTCCAGATGGCGGCGGAAGGGCTTGGGCCCTACCAGCCGCCGGATCATCTGCGCGCGCAGTTGAAACAGGCGATGGACCCGCTGCCGATCTGGTATTCACCCTATGCCGAGGACGGTTTTTCGGTGCATGCGCTGACGCAGCGGCCGATGGATATGTATCATTCTTGGGGTAGCCAGAATGCGTGGTTGCGGCAGATCCGGGGGACGAACTTTTTGTATGTGCCGACGAAAATCTGGACAGAACAAGGGTTTAGAGAAGGTGATTATGCACGGGTCAGCTCGTCGAACGGCGAAATCGTGGTGCCGGTAGCGCATATGGCGGCGCTGAACGACAACACGGTCTGGACGTGGAATGCCATCGGTAAACGCAAGGCGGCCTGGGCGCTGGATGACGGCGCGTCCGAGGCGCAGACCGGGTTCCTGATGAACCACCTGATCTCGGAGTTGAAGGCGGGGCCGGGGCGGGTGGCAAATTCTGATCCGGTCACTGGTCAAGCGGCGTGGTTTGATCTGCGGGTGAAGATTGAACGTGTGGGGCCGAAGGCGCAGTCGGAACCGGCCTTTGCGCCCATCCCTCGGGTGGTGCCGCAGGGGAGGGATCGGGCATGACCTGTTTGCCGGTGACGACGCAGAAGAAACTCGGGCTGGCGATTGATCTGGACACCTGTGTCGGCTGCCAGGCTTGCGTGACCGCCTGCAAGGGCTGGAACGATCAGGGTTATGGCGCGCCCTTGTCGGATCAGTCGCCTTACGGGGCGGAACCTTCGGGCACTTTCCTGAACCGCGTTCACAGCTATGCCGTGCAACCCATTGACGGGCTTGCACAAACCATCAACTTCCCGCGCAGCTGCCTGCACTGCGAGGATGCACCCTGTGTGCCGGTTTGTCCGACCGGGGCCAGCTATAAACGGGCCGAGGATGGCATCGTTCTGGTCAATGAAGATGCCTGTATCGGCTGCGGGTTATGCGCCTGGGCCTGCCCTTATGGCGCGCGGGAAATGGATGCGGCGGCGGGGGTGATGAAGAAATGCACGCTCTGCGTTGACCGGATCTACAACGAAAACCTGCCCGAGGAAGACCGCGAACCTGCCTGCGTGCGCGGCTGTCCGACCGGCGCGCGGCATTTCGGCGACTTTGCCGACCCTGACAGCAAGGTCAGCCGACTGAGCGCCGAACGCGGCGGCTATGCGCTGATGCCCGATCTGGGCACCAAGCCGGTCAACCGCTATTTGCCGCCGCGCAAGAAAGATCAGCGGAGCGAGGCCAGCGTGCTGGCGCCGCTTCTGGACATCAGGGCCAGTGGCTTTGCCGGCTGGCTTGATCGCGTGTTGGGGAAAATCTGATGCATCCGGCACCTTCGGTCATTCTGTTTTCGGTGCTGTCCGGGGCGGGGTTTGGCCTGCTGGCCTACCTTGGTTTTGGCTTTGTACATCTGTACGGATGGTTGGCATTTCTGTGGTGGGGTTTGGGTTATGGCCTTGCGATTATTGGGCTTTTTGCATCAACCTTTCACCTTGGCAATCCGTGGCGGGCGTGGCGGGCGTTCAGCCAGTGGCGCAGCAGTTGGCTGAGCCGCGAGGCTTGGGCTTCGGTTGCGACCTTGCTGTCATGCGCGCCGATGGCGCTGTCGGATTGGCTGAGCTTGGACCTGCCGCGCAGCTTTGGCGTGTTGGGCGGCGTTTGCGCGCTGATCACGGTGTTCACCACCGCGATGATCTACACGCAAATCAAGGCAGTGCCGCGCTGGCACCATTGGATCACGCCGCTGATGTTCTTAACCTTTGCGCTGACCGGCGGCGCGATTTTGGCGGGGCAGAACGGGCTGGCCCAGCTGCTTTGCGGGCTGCTTTTGGGGGTGATGCTGGCAGTTTATCGTATTGGCGACGGCCAGTTTGCCCGCCGCGCGCAAACCTTGGGCAGTGCCACCGGGCTGGGCGTGATTGGCGAGGTGACGGTATTTGAACAGGCGCATACCGCCGGGAATTACCTGCTGCGCGAAATGATTTATGTGGTCGGGCGTAGACATGCCGTCAAGCTGCGGGGGATTGCGCTGGTACTGGCGACAGGTGTTCCAGCGGTTTTGTTGCTGCTGCCGGGGATCTGGGGTGCTGGGTTGGCAGCGGTTTGCCACCTGATCGGCGCCCTTGCCGCGCGCTGGTTGTTCTTTGCCGAAGCGGAACATGTGGTAGGGTTGTATTACGGCAAACGCTAGGGGTGGTTGATGACGCCGCAGCAACTGGTAGAAAGCTTGCCGATCTGGCAAGGGAAGGTCAGGGTGGAGCCACTGGGCGGCGGCATCACCAATGTCAATTTTGTGGCGCAAGACGCGCAGCGCAAACTGGTGGTGCGGATCGGCGACGACATTCCGGTGCATCAGATTTTGCGCTTCAATGAACTTTCTGCCAGCCGCGCTGCCCATGGGGCCGGGGTGTCGCCTGCGGTGATATACCATCAGCCGGGGGTACTGGTGATCGACTATATCGAGGGCAAAACCCAGACTCCGGCGGATTTTGCCGATGATGCCGTGCTGGATCAGGCGCTGGATCTGGTGGCGCGGGCACACCGCGATATTCCGCATTTTTTGCGTGGCCCTGCGTTAACCTTTTGGGTGTTTCATGTGCTGCGCGACTATGCCGGAACCCTGCGCGATGGCGGCTCGACCTATGCGACGGCGCTGCCGGGCCTGCTGTCCGAAGCGGCGCGGTTGGAGGCAGCGGTCGGCGCAATTGATCTGGTTTTCGGCCACAATGACCTGTTGCCTGCCAACTTTATCCACGATGGCGCGCGCATGTGGCTGATTGACTGGGATTATGCCGGCTTCAATTCACCGCTGTTTGATCTGGGCGGCCTGGCGGCGAACAACGGCCTGACCGAGACGCAAGAGGCACGGATGTTGGGCAGCTATTTTGACCGTGCCCCGGATGCGGGGCTGTGGCGGCGCTATCGGGCGATGAAGGCAGCGGCGGCGCTGCGCGAAACGCTGTGGAGCATGGTTTCCGAGGCGCATTCCGAACTCGATTTCGACTATGCCGCCTATACGGCAAGCAATCTTTCCACTTATCGGGCCGCATTTGCTGCCTTTGAAAACTCCTGAGGTTCCCATGGCCGATCTACCTTCCACCGCCCGCGCAGTTATCATTGGCGGCGGTATCATTGGCTGTTCGACGGCCTATCATATGGGCAAACTTGGCTGGACCGACACGATTTTGCTGGAAAAGAACAAGCTGACGTCGGGCACGACATTTCACGCCGCAGGGCTGGTCGGGCAGCTGCGAACTTCGGCTAATATCACGCAGTTGCTGGGCTATTCCGTTGAGTTGTACAAACGTCTTGAGGCGGAAACCGGTTTGCAGACCGGCTGGAAGATGAACGGCGGCCTGCGTCTGGCGTGCAATGCGGAACGCTGGACAGAGGTGAAGCGGCAGGCGACCACCGCACATTCCTTCGGGCTGGAAATGCACCTGCTGACCCCGAAAGAGGCGCAGGATTTGTGGCCGCTGATGACGATTGAGGACTTGGTCGGTGCGGCTTATCTGCCGACCGACGGGCAGGCGAACCCGTCGGACATCACGCAGTCGCTGGCAAAAGGCGCGCGGATGGCAGGGGTGAAAATCTTTGAAGATACGCCCGTCACGCGGGTGATCGTGGAAGATGGCCGGATGCGGGGCGTGGAAACGCCGTTCGGGGTGGTGGAATGCGAGAAGGTGATCTGCTGCGCCGGGCAATGGACGCGCAGCCTCGCGGCGTCGGTGGGGGTGAATGTGCCGCTGGTCTCGGTTGAGCATCAATATATGATTACCGAGAAAATCGAAGGGGTTACGCCAGGGTTGCCGACGCTGCGCGACCCGGACCGGCTGACCTATTGGAAGGAAGACGTCGGCGGGCTGGTCTGGGGTGGCTATGAGCCGAACCCGAAGCCCTGGGCGATCAAGGGCATCCCGGAGGGATTTCATTTCGACCTGCTGACCTCGGATTTTGATCACTACAGCCAGTTCATGGCCGATGCGATTGCGCGGGTGCCTGCCTTGGCGACTGCGGGGGTGAAGCAGCTTTTGAACGGACCGGAAAGCTTTACGCCGGATGGGAATTTCATTCTGGGCGAGGCGCCGGAGCTGCGGAATTTCTTTGTGGGGGCGGGATTTAACGCCTTTGGCATCGCCTCGGGCGGTGGCGCGGGGATGGCTTTGGCGGAGTGGGCGACCAAGGGCGAGGCACCCTATGACCTGTGGCCGGTGGATATTCGGCGCTTTGGAAAGGTGCATCAATCGACCGATTGGGTGCGGACGCGGACGCTGGAGGCCTATGGCAAGCACTACACCATCGCCTGGCCGTCGGAAGAAATGCAGTCGGCGCGACCAACGCGGCGCTCGGCTTTGTATGGTCATCTGAAGGCAGCGGGGGCGTGTTTTGGCGAGAAATTGGGCTGGGAGCGACCGAACTGGTTTGCCGATCTGTCAGTTGGCGAAGTGCCGGGGGATCGCTATTCCTACCAGCGACCGGGCTGGTGGGACCAAGTGCGGCGGGAACATTTCGCGTGTCGCGAGGCGGCTGTCCTGATCGACCAAAGTTCGTTTGCGAAGTTTACCCTGAAGGGGCCAGACGCCGCCAAGGCGTTGAACTATATTGCCGCTGGCAATGTGGATCGCGCTGTTGGATCGTTGACCTACACGCAAATGCTGAACGCGCGCGGCGGTATCGAGGCGGATGTGACGGTGGCGCGCACAGCCTGCGATGAGTTCTATATCGTCACCGGCACCGGCTTTGCGACGCATGATTTTGACTGGATCTCACGCAATCTGACTGGAAACTGTCAGTTGGTCGATGTGACCTCTGGTTCGGCGGTGCTGTCGTTGATGGGGCCGCAGGCGCGGGAAATCCTTGGCCGGGTTTGCACCGATGATCTGACGAACGCAGGCTTTCCATTCGGGACGGCGCGGCGGATTTCGGTCGCGGGCTGCCCGGTTCTGGCGCTGCGGGTGACTTATGTTGGCGAATTGGGCTGGGAATTGCACATGCCAACCGACGTGGCGGTGACGGTTTATGAGGCATTGATGACAGCGGGCGCGGGCTTGGGGCTGCACAACGCGGGCTATCGGGCCATCGAAACGCTGCGGCTGGAGAAGGGCTATCGGGCCTGGGGCGCGGATATTGGCCCGGATCATACGCCGGTGGAGGCGGGTTTGGCATGGGCCTGCAAAATGAAATCGGACGCTGACTTCATCGGCCGTGCGGCCATCGCGGCGCAATTGGCGGGAGGGGTAAAGAAGCGGCTAGCGGGATTTACTGTCGATGATCCTTCGGTGATTTTGCTCGGGCGGGAAACAATTTATCGCAATGGCGAACGGGTCGGCTGGCTGTCTTCGGGTGGCTTTGGCCATACGGTTGACAAGCCGATCGGTTATGGCTTCATTCGCTGCGATGGGGTAGACGAGGCGTTCATGACCAACGGAAGCTATGAGCTGGAGGTGGCGTCGGAACGTGTTCCGGCGCAACTGCATCTGGGCGCGCTTTATGATCCGACCCACGCGCGGGTGAAGGCCTGAAACTGCACGAGGTGGCTTTTGCTGACCCGCCGGAGCCCCCGGCGGGCGTGTTTTTGTCAGGATGAAGCGTTAATAGTGCGCGTCTTCAAGGCCGCAAAATGGATCATGCGGGCTGGTGGTGTTCCAGGGGTTGCGACCTAAAAGGCATTCCAAAACAGCAGCTTGCATCGTCTCCATCGTGGCGTAGGCGTTGATGTAGGTCGGCACGCGCGGCGCATCGTAAAGGTAGTAGGGATAGCCGAACGAAATCATCGCCGTGGGCACATCATGCCAGTGGCGATCCATTGCAGCGTGGAAATTTCCAGCGATTTTCGCCCAATCAAGGAAGATGCGGCTGCGGGTGAGCAGGGTTTCCTCGCCGAACAGATAGAGCATGGCGTCGAAATCTTTGGGGTCATGCTCTGGGGTGGCAAGCGTAATCTCAAAGCCTTCTGCGGCGAGCATTTCAGGCAAGGAGAAGGCGCTGGTGCCGTGAATCGGCGAAACGATGCCGCCTGATGCGATCAGCAAGCGGCGGTGCTTGGCAGGTGACAGCGGCAGTAACTGTTGCGCATCCTTCACTAATGTCGGCACGCGCAGGACTATCTTTCGGGCGCTGGCCTGGCTGGCTTCGGTGCCAAGGGCAACGGGATCAGCCGTTGGCTGCGCCCTGTGCAGGCCAAGTGCGGCCTTGAGACCAAGCGTGCGGCTGATGGCTTCGTTGAGCCGAGCTTCCGAAATGCGACCGTCGGCTATAGCCCTCTCAATCGACGCGTAATCAGCGGCGGGATCGTGCGAAAACAAGATGATGTCACAGCCCGCATTCACACAGTCAGGCAGCATGTCTGCGCGCGGACCCCATGCCCCAAACCCCGCCATTGGAGTCGCATCGGAAACAATAAGCCCGTTGAATCCCAATTTTTCCCGCAGCAAATGATGTGTCAACAGACGGCTGACCGAGGCAGGGCGGAACGCCTCCAGCCCGACGGTCGGGTCGATGGAACGCACAAACGCAGGGAAGGCGATATGCGCCGACATCACGGAAAGCACGCCTGCGTTGATCGCGGCGCGGTAAAGTTGACCGTGGGTTTCCTCCCAATCTTGCAGCGAAAGCGGGTTGATGGTGGTGACCAGATGTTGGTCGCGGTCGTCATGGCCTTCGCCGGGCCAATGCTTGACGGTTGCGGCAATTCCGGCGTCTTGAAACACCTTGATCTGGGTTAACGCATGAGCCTTGATCGTGGCGGGATCAGAGCCGAAGCCACGCGTGGCGACGATGGCGCTGCGAAAGGCGGCATTGATATCGAGGACGGGGGTGAAGCTCCAGTTGATGCCGATGGCGCGCGCCTCTTCGGCCATGATCTGGCTGATTTTGCGGGTAGCGGCGGTGTCGTTGATCGCGGCCAAGGCAAGCGGATTGGGAACCTCGGTGCCAAAAGGCAGGCTCATCCGCGAGCCTTCCAGATCGGCGGAAATCAGCAGGGGGACGGGGCTTTGTTCTTGGATTATATATGAAATCAATCTCATATGTGAGATCAGGCGTATAGAATCTGGTAATGCCAGCCGGGTGCAGCGCCGCGAGACGGGCAAGTTCGTCCGGGTCTTTGCCCATCGAGGAATGCACAAACAACTGTCCGGCTTTTTGCGCAGGCGTCATTGCGCCAAGCGTGTCGCGGACCCAGGCCACCCCCGCATCGTCCAAATGAAAAGGCGCGGTGCGGAGGTGGTCGAATTGGGTCATGGTGTGGCGTTCCTCGCGACTTTGTTAACGCTAACGGCACTGCCAAACATCGACAAGTGTTAAGCCATGTAGAATTGCTTCGGCAGCAAATAGGGGAATTGCGTGGTAGGGTCGACGTCGATTTTCATGATGGGCGCCATCCATTCTGACCAGCGCTTGTCAACTGGCGAGGCGCGCAGGGCGGCTTTTGTCGCCTCCAGGTCATCGGTTTCGAAATAGCCGAACAGGGTCAGGCCGTGGCGGAAGATATTGTAGTTTCGGATGCCCGCTGCGCGCAAGGCTTCGAGCATTTCAGGCCAGATTTCATCGTGGCGTTTGAGGTATTCCGTCTCGTATCCGGGGCGGACTTCGAGCACCCAAGCGTATCCGGGCATGTGGCTAGCCTCTCCAGTTTTGGAAACAATCGCGCAAAGAGATGGTTTCAGTCAGAACGTCTTCGGTGAGCGTATTCATGTAGTCTTGATGCACGGCTTCAAGCGCGAGGTGGCCCCGATAGCCCGCATCGTGCAGGGTGGCGAACATGGCCGGAAAGTTCAGCGTGCCTTGGGCGAACTTCGCCTGCAAATGGCCCATTTTGGCTTGGCGCAAGTGGACGTGGATGGCATGTTTGGCCAGCGGGTCAACCTCTTCCTGGCGATAGCCGAGACATGCGAAGTGGCTGTAATCCAAGGCCAATCCGATGCCAGTCTGGTCAATCAGGCGCTGCACGAGGCTGGGCGATTCGGCCCAGCTTTGCACATGTGGCTCGATGCAGAGTTTCGCGCGGTGGTGCGAGGCGACTTCCAGCAGGGCGTGCAGCGATTCGGCGGAGTGTTGTGCGGCTTGTTCGCGGGATTGGCCGGGGTTGATGATGCCGGGCAAGATGAAAACCGACCCGATGTTGGCGGCGTCGGCAAAGGTCAGCACTTGCGACATGTCTTTGATATTTTGAGAAATAGTTCCAGGCAGCGACAGGTTTTGCCCGCCCAGCCCTTCGCCGAAAAGATGGTAATAGTTCGGCAGGGCGACCCCCAAAGGCTTCAGGCGTTCCGCCGCAGCCGCCGGGTCTGACAGGATTTCCGATTTGTTAAGAGCTGAGCGGTAGAACAAGCCTACGTCCAGCGCGCCGATGCCCAAAGCGCGACTGATGGCGGCGCATTCTTCTAACGTGCAAGCGGGGAACGACCATGCCGTAAGTGACAGTTTCATCTTAAGCCTCGATGCTGACGGGGCTGCCAGCGGCGGCGGAGGTATACATCGCGGCGATGGCTTCGGTTACGCGGGCACCATTTTCGCCGTTTGCCGGGTTGCCTACCGGCTTTCCGGCGCAAAGGGCTGCGAAGTGCGTAACTGGCAGGGCACCGTCATAATCCGCTTCGCCGGGGGCCATCTGGTAGACTTCGTTGCTGCCATCAAGGCGCGACAGTTCCAGCCGGGCACGACCGGATTCGCAATCGAACCAGATCACACCCTCGGTGCCGTAAAGCCGGATATCGGTGTGCATGCCGCGCTGTTTTGGCACTGTCGATGACCCCGACAGCGACACAGTAGCACCGTTTGTGCAGCGGCCAACGGCTGCGTCATAGTAATCGACGCCGGTTTTGGATTTGCCATCAAGGCAATAGATGGATTGGAATTTCAGATCGGCAACATGGCACAACCAGCCCAGCGCATGGCTCATCTGCCCCCAGGCATAGCCCCCCGCCTTGGCAGGGTCGGACCAGGTCGAGGCGGGGGGACGGAACAGATGGTTGGCGGTTTCTAGCATCGGCTCGCCCGCCATCAGATCGTCCAGCGCGCTGCCCATCTGGCAGACGGCATGGCGGATCTGGCCGATCTTGCCCGCGCGGACCCAATCTGCCGCCTGTGCGGTGAATTTGGTGAAGTTGAGGCCGGTTGAAACCACCACTTCGCGGCCCGCAGCAACACCTGCGGCGGCAATCGCGCGGCCGTCGGCGGCGGTTGTGGCCATCGGTTTTTCGACCAGCACATGCGCGCCGGCTTGCAGGGCGGCGATGGCGGGGCGGGTGTGGGCGACATGCGGAGTAGAAATGATCACGCCGTCAAGCTGCTCGGCGTTGATCATTTCGGCGACATCGGTGTAGCGCGCGGCGATGCCAAACTGATCGCCCACCTGCTGCAGCCGGGCCGTGTCCAGATCGCAAATGGCGATTTTCGTAACATCCTGAGAGGCTTGCAGGGTAGGTATGTGATTGAAACAGGCCCACCAGCCAATGCCGACGACTCCGATTTTGGCCATGTTAATCCTCTTGTGCGATGGTAGATTGGTAGACGTTTTGCATATGCGCCTCGGCAGCCGCAGCGGCAGCGGCAGGGTCGCGCGCTTTCAGTGCATCCAGCAGGCGGCGATGGTCTTGCAGGCTTTGTTCCAACACGCCGGGGCGTTCAGAGGCGCGCTTGCGAAATTCCAGACCCAGCACGTTCAGGCTTTCGCCGATGCGCTTCAGGAAGGCGTTGCCCGAGCCGATCCAGATGATTTCATGAAATTCGAAATCGGATTTGCGGAAGGCCAGCGGGTCGCCGATGGTGTCATGCTGCGTCGCCAACACGGTTTCAAGCCGGGCCAGATCGGCGTCGGTGATATTGACGGCGGCGCGGCGGGCGACATCGGATTCGATCAGGCTGCGGGCGTCGTAAAGCTCGCGGATGTTCATAGATTCAAGCGACAGGTAGAACTGGATCGGGCCAAGCAGCGCGTCGGGGCCAAGATCCGAGATATAGGCCCCACCGCCCTGCCGCGATTTTACCACGCCCAGAACAGCCAGCCCGCGCATCGCCTCGCGCACGGATGGGCGCGAGACATCCAGTGAAAGCGCCAGATCGCGTTCGGGCGGCAAGGCGTCGCCTGCCTTCAGCACCCCGGCCTTGACCATATCCAGGATGCGGCGCACCACCATTTCGGCGACGGATTCACGCTGAATGGGCGTGTCGAATTCGATGCGGACGGGATCGGTCATGCGGTGGCCTCTGGCTTGATTGCCCTAGGTTTAGCGAGTTTCAGTCGCGGAATCACTACTGATGCGATCAGCAGCAGGCCAATAACCCCGGTTTGAATATGGCCGGTGATGTTCAGCAAGGCCATGCCGTTGCGCAAGTTCAGCACGATCAGGATCGACAGCAGTGTGCCGACCAGCGTGCCCTTGCCGCCAAAGATGCTGACGCCGCCCAACAGGACGATGGTGATCACGTCCAGTTCGAACCCTGCGGCGACGTCGCCGCGCACGGCCCCGACGCGGGCGGCGTAAAGCAGGCCCGCGAAGGCGGCGGCGGTGCCCGACATGGTAAACAGGATGATCTTGTGCCGCGCGGTGTCGATGCCGGCAAAGTCGGCCACGTCGCGGTTCGATCCGATGACATAGGTTTTGCGGCCAAAACCCGAGCGTTCCAGCAGGACGTATAGCAGCACGAACAGCACGACGAAGGCGATCAGCGCGAAGGGGATCGGGCCGATCAGGCCTTGTTGGCCAAGTGCGTCGAACCATTCAGGAAAGTCGCCGATGCCGCGGTCTTCGACCATGACGCGGGCCAGACCGCGAAACCCGATCAGGGTGGCGAGGGTGACGACAAGGCTGGGCAGGCCAAGCCGGGCAACGAACCAGCCGTTCAGGAAGCCGCCCGCGATGCCGACGCCAAGACAGATCAGGATCGCCAGCGGCGCGGGCGTGCCCAGTTGTAGAAGATAGCCGAAGCTGCAGGCCGACAGGCCCATCATCGAGCCGATCGACAGGTCAATTTCGGCGTTGATGATGATGAAGGTCATCACCAGCGCGAGGATGATTTTCTCAATCGACAGTTGGAACAGGTTGATCTGATTGCCTATTCCTAGAAACTCAGGGGTGAGGACGGCGTTGAAGCCGAAGATCACGATCAGGCAGACGAGGAGGAAGCCCTCCCAGCTTTGCAAGCGGCTCATTTGGCGGCCTCCTTCGATTTCTTGGCGCGCAGTTTGGTGAGGCGGCGCGATAGCAGGGTGTCGGTGGTGACGGCCAGCAGGATCAGTGCGCCGAGCACGGCCTCACGCCAGAATTCCGAAACGACGGCCCAGCGGACGAGGCTGGTTTCCAGCAGATCGACAAGGATCGCACCGAGGAATGCGCCGATCACCGAGCCGGAGCCGCCGAAGATATTGACGCCGCCGACGACCGAGGAGGCGACGGATTTCAGCTCGAAGCCAAGGCCCGCAACGACGGTGATATTGCCAAAGCGGGCGAGGAACATGAAACCGGCCAGCCCCGCCATCAGCCCCGACAGCGCGAAGGCGGCGAAGACCACGCGCTTGGCGTCGATCCCGGCCATGTCGGCCGCCTCGGGGTTGGACCCCACGGCGAACAGCGCGCGGGCCGGACGTAGCCGGGTCAGGCAGAGGTGAACGAGGATGACCACGAACAACGAGGCGGCAAAACCGGCGCGAACCTCCAGCGTGCCGATGGACAGCACCGGCATGTTGGGGAAATCGGTCAGCCAGGCGGGCAGGGTTTCGGTGGTGATGGATTTGGCGTTGGAATATTCGACCAATGCCGAGCGGAACAGCGCCATGCTGGCGAGGGTGACGATGATCGACGGAACGCGGGCATAGGCGACGAGTGCGCCGTTGATCATGCCGAAGCCGGCGCCGACGGCGGCGGAATACAGAAGCAACAGCAAGGGGTTAAGGTCTGGATTGTTGCTGATCAATGATCCGGTGGCGAAGGCGGAAAAGCCAACGATCGACCCGACCGACAGGTCGATGTTACGGGTCAGGATCACCAGCGTCTGGCCGGTGGCGATCAGCGCCATGATGGCGACGGAAGATGAAATCCGGTTGAACAGGCGGCCATTGAGGTAGCCCTCAATCTGCATGCTGAAGAACAGGATGACGACGGCGAGCACGGCCAGCAGGGCCAGAATGCGCAGGGCGGCGGGGGAGAGGCGGTGCAGCAGGCCCATCAGGCAGCGTCCTTTTGTCCGGTGGCAAGCGCCATGATGGTTTGCTGGCTGGCGGCGTCGTGGTTCAGGATCGCCATCTGGCGACCCTCGCGCATCACCAGAATGCGGTCGCCCATCGCCAGCACTTCGGGCAGATCAGAGGAAATCACCAGCGCGGCCCCGCCTGCCGCGACAAAGGCGCGGATCAGGGCGTGGACCTCGGCCTTGGCACCCACGTCGATGCCGCGGGTGGGTTCATCGACGATCAACAGGTCGGGGGCCATGTTCAACCATTTCGCCAGCATCACCTTTTGCTGATTGCCGCCCGACAGATTGCCGACGACGATTTCGGTGTTGGGGGTGCGGATGTTCAGTTTTTGCTTGTAGCCCCAAGCGGTTGCTATCTCGGCCCCGGTGTTGATCAACCCCAGCGGCGACAGGAATTTATCCAGCGTGGCAAGGCTGATGTTCCAGCGGATCGGCAACGCCATCGCAAGGCCCAGCTTGCGGCGGTCTTCGGAAACATAGGCGATGCCGGCGTCAATCGCCTCACGCGAGGAGGTGATTTTCAACGGTTGGCCCTTGTAGGTGATCGCCCCGGCGGTGGGTTTCAGCATGCCGAACAGCGCCAGCCCGACATCGGTGCGGCGTGCGCCGATCAGCCCCGCCATGGCGACGATTTCGCCGCGCTTGATGTCGAAAGAGATGTCTTCAAACACACCGTCAACGCTCAGGCCGTGAACCGACAGCAGGGTTTCTGTCGTGGCGGTCGAGGGCATCTTGGTGAAATAGTTGCCGACCTCGCGCCCGACCATTTCGGCGATCATGGTTTGCGGGTCGGTCTCGCCCACCAGTTTGGTTGAGATATGTCGCCCGTCGCGGATCACCGACACCCGGTCGGCCAGTTCGAAGACCTCTTCCAGACGGTGCGAGATATAGACCACCGACACGCCATCATTGGCGAGGTGCCGGGCGATGCGGCGCAGTTCGGTCGCCTCATGCGCGGAAAGGCTGGCGGTGGGCTCATCCATGATCAGCACGCGCACGTCTTGGGATAGAGCGCGGGCGATTTCGACGGCTTGCTGTTCGGCGAGGGTCAGGCCAGAGGCGATGCGGTCCACGTCCAGCGTCATGCCGATGCGGGCGATCAGATCGCGGGCGGCTCGGCGCATCGCGGGGCGGTTCAGAAACAGCCCGGAAGTGGCGGAAATGAAGATGTTTTCGGTGACGTCCAGATCGGGAAACACCATCGGTTCCTGATAGATCGCCGCCACCCCGCGCAGACGGGCGGCTTTCGATCCGTTCAGGCTGACCGGCGCGCCGTCTATTTCCAGCACGCCAGACGAGGGTTGGTGAATGCCAGTCATGATCTTGATCATGGTGGATTTGCCCGCGCCGTTTTCGCCGACGATGGCGTGCACCTCGCCGGGAAACAGCGACAGCGTCATATCGGTCAGGGCGGCGGTCATCCCGAAATTCTTCGAGACACCCCGCAACGCAAGGGTTGGGGCGGTGGGCATGGCGGTATCCGGTATTGAAGGGTGGGCGCAGCCGGGGGAGCACCGGCCACGCCCTTCGGGACGCTGCTTACTTCGCGGCGGCTTCGACGTTGTCTTTGTTATAGATGGTGAACGGCCCCATCAGGATGCGCTTTGCCCCTTCACGGCCCGGATCGGCCTCGATGCTGTAATCGCCCATCCGGCCTGCGGTGAAGGTCTCGCCAATCTCGCCCTTCAACTGACCCGTGGCCAGACCGTAGGCGGTCATATAGGTGAGGTAGCCCAGATCGCGGAAATCCCACAGCGCGAATTCCGGCGCGCAGCCGTTCATGGTGTAACTGACCATTTCCGACGGCAGCCCAAGGCCAGATACCTTGACCTTGTCGCACAGGCCCTCATCCTGCATCGCCTTGGCCGAGGCCTGAATGCCGACGGTGGTCGGCGACATGATCAGGCCCAGATCCGGGTATTTATCGACCAGTGCCAGCGCACGGTTGTAGGACACTTCGGCCTGATCATCACCATAGACGACATCGACCAGTTCGATATCGGCATATTTCGGGTCGGCAGCCAGAGCCGCCTTCATCGCGTCGATCCAGGCGTTCTGGTTCGAGGCATCCGCCGAGGCCGACAGCACCGCCATCTTGCCTTTGCCGCCAAGGATGGAATGCGCCATATCGGCCATCACGACGCCGATCGAGCCGAAATCGACCTGAGCGACGAAGACGTCTTCGCCCTTGCCGCCGGGGATCGGGCTATCCCACGTCACCACTTTTGCGCCAGCCTTTTGCGCGGCTTCTGCCGAGGGGGTGATCTGGTCGCCTGCGTTGTTCGACAGCATGATCGCGCCAACACCTTGGGTTCCAGAGGTGGTCATGATTTCAATCTGACCGGCGACCGAGTTTTCCGGGGTGGGGCCGACAAATTGCAGCTCGCCCGAGTTCGCCAGTTCCTTGTGGGCTTCTTGTGCGCCCTCGTTGGCCTGATCGAACACCAGAATGCCAAGGAATTTCGGCAGCAGCACCATGTTGGTGGCCTTGCCGCCCTCCAGCTTGATGGCTTCGGCATAGGCAAAGTTGGCGGTGGTCAGCATCAGCGCGGCAGCCGCGCCCATAATCAGATGTTTCATTGTATCCTCCCAGATGGTTGGCACGAACCCCGTGCCGGGTTATTTCCCTTGGTTTCCCATGGGTTGGTTTGGCCTGTTCCTGGTTCAGGGAACGGGTTTGCGTGGCCCCATGCCGGCCAGGGCGCGGGTGATGTCTTGCGCCACCAGATATTGCAGCTGATGGATCGCGGCCTCGGAATACCAGGCGGCGTGCGGGGTCAGCAGCAGGTTCGGGGCTGTGCGCAGCGGGCTGGTTTCCGGCAGCGGTTCAACGTGAAAGACGTCGAGCGCGGCGGCGGCGATGGTGCCTGCGGTCAGGGCTGCGGCCAGATCGGCCTCGTTGATCAGCTGACCACGGGCGGAATTGACCAGCATGGCGTGCGCCTGCATGGTTTTCAGCCGGGCGGCGTTGAAATATTCGGTGGTTTCAGCGGTGGCGGGGGCGTGCAGGCTGATGATGTCGGCCTCGCGCAACAGCGCCTCTGGCGTGACTTTGCGCACGCCCATCGCAGCCGCCTGCGCCTCGGTCAGGCCGGGATCGGCGGCAAGGAATTGAAAGCCGAAGCCTTGCAGCCGGGCATGCACCGCGCGGCCAATATTGCCAAGGCCGAAGAAGCCGAAGGCAGTTTTGTTGAACGGTTTCATCGGCTTGGCGATCTTGACCGCTGCCCATTCACCGCGCCGCACGGAGGCATCCATCGGCATCAGCTTGCGCAGCAGCGTCAGGGCGGCGGCGGCGGTGTGGTCGGCGACCTCATCTGCGCAATAGTCGGGGACGTAACCGACCCTCAACCCATGCGCGGCGCAGGCGGCCAGATCAATATTGTTATAGCCAACACCGTAGCGGATCACCGTGGCCCCCGGTTTAACGGCGGCTGCGGCGGCGGGGCCAAAGCTGGCAAATTGCACCACCGCGACGTCGGCACCAGCCACAGCGGCGGCGACATCCTCGGCGGATTTGCATTGATGGACGCTGAACTCTGCTCCGGCGGCTTGTGCGGCGGCAGATTCCTGATCCAGCGCGGGGAAGGTGTAATCGGTAACGACGACTTTCATGGCGTGCCCTTCAGGTAATCGTGAATGATCTCGCCGGGGACGAGGGTGAAATCGGCGCGCCAGTAAAAGCCCTGTAACGGCTCCAGCACCGGCAGGCGGAAGATCGGCAGTTGTGCGTTCGGGCGCAGTTCCACCGTGCAGGGGCCTTGCCAGCATTCGTGAACCGTCACGTCGGCAAGGCGGCGCGAGGTCAGCTGGCGGATGGCGGGCGTGCCGTCGATATGGTCGATGGCTTTCAGGTTGAGGTTGGTGGCAAAATCGAAGTGCGGTTTCAACGCCGCCGGATCGCAAGCGCGCTGCTTGTAGGGCAGGGTGGCGGTCAGCACCTCAATGCCGTTGCGCTCCACCCCGCCGACCAACAGATCGCCGCGCGCCTCAAGTGTTGGCTTTCCCAGTTTTTTCGGCTGGCCATGAATCTCGCGGCCATGCGCCACGCCAATATCCGAAGACAGCACCAGATAGGGCGAATAAGCACCGTGACGGTCGCCAAGCGACGCGCCGAACATGACGTTGGCCTCGGTATAGGGGCCAAGCCAATCGGTATCGTTCATCTTGTAGATGTGGGCGCAGGCGATGTCGCCCTCGGGACGCAAGGGCGGCGGCAACAGGAAAGCCATCGCTGCCGGGTCGGTGCGCCAATAGACGGTCAGAATCTCGGCGTTGCGAAAGCGGAACGGAAACGGCGGAATCATCGGGGCATCCCACGGCGTTGAAAAGCCGCCGCGCCGGATGTCATCCTCGGTGGGGGGCCTCAAATGGGTGTTTCGGGGCGTCATTGCATCGCAATCCGGCGCACGACGTCTTCTTGCACCTCGATGCCAAGGCCGGGGGCGTGGATCGGGTAGGCCCAACCGTCTTTGTGCCAGATCTTTTCGGCGACCAGTTCATCTTGTACGATCACCGGGAAGGGTTTGAATTCAAAGACTTCGGTGTTGGCAGAGGCCAGCGACAGATGCAGGCTGGCGGCGGTGGTGATCGCGGTAGACCAGGCATGGGCGTTGACGGTCTTGCCATATTGCGTGGCCAGCGCATCGACGCGGCGGAAGCCGGTGATGCCTTCGACCCGCGCCGGATCGACGCCGTAAACGTCAATCGCCTGCACGAATTCCATCTGGCGACGGTAGCCCGCTTCGGTGAATTCACGTTCACCCGAGGCCAGCCTGACTTTCGTATTGGCGCGCAGTTTGCGATAGCCAGCGTCGTCGGTGACATAGAGCGGTTCCTCATACCAGCCGATGCCCAGATCGTGCATCCGGTTGGCGACGCTGATCGCGGTATCGACATCCCAGCGCACGCCGTTGCCGATATCGACCAGAATCCCGGCATCGGGGCCAAGGGCGGAGCGCAGCGCGCGGATGAAAGACACATCGATATCCGGATCGCCGCCGATGTTGCTTTCGCCCTTTTTCGCAAAACCCAGCTTGGTAGACCGGAAGCCCGCCGCGAAAAACCCTTCGACATCGGCGACGCAAGCCGCCTCGCCCTTCTTGTTCACATGGCTGGAGGCATTGGCCAGAAGCCGGTCGTGCTTCAGCCCGCCGAACAGTTCATACAGCGGTTTGCCCGCCAGTTTGCCCTTGATATCCCACAGCGCCATGTCGATGCCCGAGATCGCAAGGCTGGCAATGCCGCCTTCGCCATACCACCAGACATGGCGGCGCATTTTCACCCAAAGCGTTTCAATATCAAGGGCTTCGCCCAGCAGGATCGGGGCCAGCCCCTCGCGGATAACCAGCGCCGTTGCCTTGCAAGCTTCGGGCCACATCGCGATGCTTTCGCCCCAGCCGACCACGCCATCGCTGGTTTCCACCCGCACCAGCACCGTGCGGCGGATGGTGCCGAAATCATTCGGATCGGGGTATTCGATCGGGATCGGCTCGATCCGCGCAATTTTCGTCATTGTTCCCCCCTTGCCGCGTTTGGCTTTGTCTTTGACTTTGGTTGCCAGATCGCGATACTTTAATAATTGGTAAGGCCAATTAACAACGCTTAGCAATCTGAGGTCAAGAAAAATGTTCAATCTCGCTCCTGTTCCCGTGTCAGACCTGACCGGCCGCGTGGTTCTTGTGACCGGGGCCGGGAAGGGCATCGGCGCGGAATTGGTAAGGATTCTCGTGGCTAACGGGGCCACGGTTTACGCGGGCGTCTTCCCCGGCGAGGCGGCGGAGGATCTGCCTGCGGCGGCCACGGTGCTGCGACTGGATGTGACGAAACAGGCCGATGTCGACGCCGCTTTGGCGCAGGTGCGCGCCGAATCGGGGCGGCTGGATGTGTTGGTGAACAACGCCGGGATGATCGCGCCGATTGGGCCGCTGGCCGAACTTGCGACCGATGCACTCGCCCCGGCCTTTGCGGTGAATGTGATGGGAGTGCACCGAATGGCGCTTGCGGCGCTGCCGATGTTGCGGGCCTCGCAGGGGGTGATCGTCAATGCAGGCACTGGTGCTGCCACCACGCCGATGGAGGGGTGGACGGTGTATTGTTCGACCAAAGCGGCGATGCGGATGCTGACACAGATGATGGCTATGGAACTGGCCCCGGATGTGAAAAGCTTTTTCGTCGGCATTCCGCCCACCGATACCGCGATGCAGGGTGTGATACGCAGCGCTGGCCTCAACCCGATTTCGAAAATCCCGCAAGAAAAGCTGGTGCGTCCGGCGGTTCCGGCCTCGGTGCTGGCATGGATGTGCGGGGCAGAGGCGCGGGCGGTGGACGAGGTGCTGCTGGATGTGCGGCAGGAAATCTTCACCAAGATGATGGACCTGCCCGCCTGAACGGGGCATGGTTTGCAGTAAAAGCGGAGGACGGAATGGGACGGCTGAGTGGAAAACGCGCGCTGATCACGGCGGCGGGGCAGGGGATCGGGCGGGCTTCGGCGCTGATGATGGCGCGCGAAGGGGCGAAGGTGCTGGCCACCGATGTGAATGAGGCGGCGCTGGCGGAGCTGGCTGCCGAAGGCATTGAAACGCGGGTCTTGAACGTGCGCGACCGGGAGGCGATTGCGGCAGCGGCGGCATTGGGGCCGTTTGACGTGCTGTTCAACTGCGCGGGCTTTGTGGCGGCGGGGTCGATTCTGGACTGTGACGAGGATCAGTGGGCCTTCAGCCTCGATCTGAACATGACGGCGATGTATCGGATGTGTAAGGCTTTTCTGCCCGGCATGATCGAAAACGGCGGCGGGTCGATCATCAACATGGCTTCGGTGGCCTCCTCGGTGATCGCAGCGCCCAATCGCTTTGTTTATGGGGCCAGCAAGGCCGGGGTGATCGGGCTTTCGAAATCCATCGCGGTGGATTTCATCAGCAAGGGCATCCGCTGCAATGCGATCTGCCCCGGCACGGTGGAAAGCCCGTCGCTGGAGGAGCGCCTGCGCGCAACTGGCGATTACGAGGCGGCGAAGGCTGCCTTCATCGCCCGCCAACCCATTGGCCGGATTGGCAAAGCCGAGGAAATCGCGGCTTTGGTGACTTATCTGGCTTCGGACGAATCCGCCTATACCACCGGGGTCGCGCATGTGATCGACGGTGGTTGGGCCAATGCATAAGGATAGAACATGAAACTGCTGCGACATGGCCCTGCGGGGGCTGAAAAACCCGGAATTCTGCACAGTGACGGCACCGTGCGCGATCTTTCGGCGGTGGTATCGGATATTGGCGGCGATGTGCTGTCGGATGCCGGGCTGGCAAGCATTCGGGCGCTGGACCCGGCACGACTGCCGATTGTGACAGGCGCGCGGCTGGGGCCTTGCGTTGCGGGCACCGGCAAATTCATCTGCATCGGGCTGAATTACTCGGATCATGCCGCCGAAACCGGGGCCACGGTTCCGCCAGAGCCGATTATCTTCATGAAGGCCACCAGCGCGATTGTCGGGCCGAACGACCCGATCATCATTCCCCGCACCTCGGAAAAGACCGATTGGGAAGTGGAGCTGGCGGTGATCATTGGCAAAAAGGCGAAATACGTCAGCGAAGCCGATGCGATGGATTATGTCGCGGGTTACGCGGTGACCAATGACGTGTCGGAACGCGCCTTCCAGACGGAACGCGCGGGCCAGTGGACCAAGGGCAAATCCTGCGACAACTTCGGCCAGATTGGCCCGTGGCTGGTGACGCGCGACGAGGTGGCCGACCCGCAGAACCTGCCGATGTGGCTGACGGTCAATGGCAAGAAAATGCAGAACGGGTCCACGAAAACAATGGTTTACGGGGTAAAATACCTTGTGAGCTACCTGAGCCAGTTCATGACGCTGCATCCGGGCGATGTGATTTCCACCGGCACGCCTCCGGGTGTTGGGCTGGGGATGAAGCCGCCGCAATATCTGAAGGCGGGGGATGTGGTGGAATTGGGCATCGACGGTCTGGGCCAGCAGCGGCAGGATGTGATTGCCGACTGAAAGTAGGGGGTTTCACACCCCCGTCTGATTTCCCCACGGGGAAATCAGACTCCCCCGTGGGATATTTGTGCAGAGAGGATGGCAATTTTAGATAAGTTTTAGCGACTTATCCCATCAGCTTGGTGCCAAGACCGTGCCCCTCGGCGGCTTTGGTTTTCGCGCCCGCCCGCAGGTCTTCGACCGAGCGCACTTGCTGGCGCGCAGCCCCGGCCCAGTCGCGGGTTTTCACCATTGGGGTTTGCAGTCGTTCGATGGCTGCCGGGATCGCGTGAGCGTATTGCGGCAGCCATTTCGCTTGCGCCACCAGCAGTTCATCGACCATCTGCCAGACCTCGTCGGGCGTGCAGATCGCGCCGACAAGCGGGTCGTGCAGCACGGCCTGTTTCAGCAGATCGACATCACCGCTGATCGCGGCTTTCATCCCCATCCGCTGCACCGAAACCGAGACATTGCAGGTGGCGGCGCAGGCATCGGGCAGGGTAACGCCCTCGACCATATTGATGCCGAAGCGATCAACGAAGCCGGGGCTTTCGATGATGCAATCTGCAGGCAAGTTCTTGATAATGCCACCATTCTTGATATTGAAATGGCCGCGATAGGTGCGCCCGGTTTCCAGCGCTTCAAGGATATGCGAGGCGTGTTCGTCGGTGCGGTCGTAGGCCGACAGCGGCTTGTCCGTCTCGGCCAGAAACTGCGGGAAATCGGTTTCGAACCAGTTGCGGTTTTCAGTCGTGTAGCGCAGGTAGCCGCCGGTTTCGCCATGAATCCAATCGTCCATGCTGATCCAGTTCTGGATTTCCTCGGGGCGCTTGCGATACCACGGCAGGTATTCCGACAGATGGCCGTTGCTTTCGGTGGAATAGAAACCGAAGCGTTTCAGCACGTCGATGCGAACTTTTTCCTGTTTCGAAAACGCCGGGTGGGTTTCGAACGCGGCCAGCAGTTCGGCTTTGGGAATTTTGCGGCCAAGGTGGCGGATGTCGAGATACCAGGTCTGGTGGTTGATGCCCGAGCAGACCACATCCACTTCGGCCATCGGCACCCGAAGGGCAGCGGCAATCTGGCGGTGGCCGTTCTGCACGCCGTGGCAGAGGCCTACGGTGTTGACGCCGCCGTGGTCGATGGCGGCCCAGGTCATCATCGCCATCGGGTTGGCGTAGTTCAACAGCAGCGCGCCGGGTTCGGAAACCGCGCGGATATCTTGGCAGAATTCCAGCATCGCAGGAATGCCGCGCTGGGCATACATGATGCCGCCGGCGCAGATCGTATCACCGACGCATTGATCGACGCCGTATTTCAGCGGGATGCGGATATCGTCGGCAAAGGCCTCCAGCCCGCCGATGCGCACGACATTCATGATGTAGCGGGCGTCTTTCAGCGCGGCGCGGCGGTCGGTGGTGGCGGTGACGCGGGTGGGCAGGCTGTTCACTTTCACGATGCGTGAAATGATTTGTTCTACCATTTCAAGGTTATGCGCGTTGATGTCGGTGAGGGCGATTTCGATATTGCTGAACTCGGGCACTTTCAGGATGTCAGAGCAGAGCTTCTTGGTGAAGCCGACAGAGCCTGCGCCGATGATGGCGATCTTGAAGGTCATGCGGTGGGTTCCTTCTGAAGAGAGACGAGAAAAGCGCGGTGGGGCAGGCAGCGGTTGGCGGCTTGCAGGTGGTCTTTGTGGCTGGCAAGCGTGGTCTTGCGGGCGAGGCTGCGCAGGGTGGGGCGGCCTGCCAGCCAGGCTTTGGCGCGGGCAGGCGACAGCAGGCCAAGCCCATCCAGCACCGGCACATGCAACTCGTGGCTGACGTGGGGCAGGCCCATCGGGAAGGGCTTGAAGTCGGCAGGGCCGGGCACGCGGCTTGCCCAGTCGGCCAGCCGGTCGGTTACGGCGGGTGGGTGGCTGCTGGCGACATCTTGCCAGAACCGGCTGTCACGGCGTTCGCTGACGTAGTGCAGGCGGATAAAATCACGGAAATCATCGACTTGCGTAGCGCAGGCGGCGTTATAGGCGTCGCGGCCGCGTGGGTTCGGGTCGGGCAGCAGCGAGGTCAAGAGCATCAGTTGCACCACGGTGCCGTGGATTGAGGTCGCCTCCAACGGCTCCAGAAAGCTGGAGGACAGGCCAAGTGCGACGCAATTTCCGACCCAGTTTTGCGCAAGGCGGCCTGCGTCGATCCTGATGTCGTTGCGGGGATGAATTTCATGGCCGAGGGCGGCTTCGATTTCGGCCTTGGCGGTGTCGGGCGTGGTGTGGGCGTCGGAGTAGACGTAGCCCATGCCGTAGCGTTCGCTGGTCGGGATCTTCCACAGCCAGCCGTTTTTCTGCGCCCAAGCCAGGGTGACGGGGGCGATTTCCTCGCCGGGTTTCAGATCGACCCAGAACGGCATGGCGCGGTTGACTGGCAGGATATCGCCGTAGCTGGTCCAACTGGCGCCCATTTCACCGATCAGGCGGCGGCGGAAGCCTGTGCAATCAATGAAGAAATCGGCGTGCAGGGTTTTGCCACCTTCAAGGCCGATGGCGGTCAGGTCGCCGGTGTCGGGATGGCGGTGCAGGCTGGTGACCTGATCGTCGAGGACGGTCACGCCCCTGGCCTTGCTGCGCAGGAATTTCCCGGCCAAGGCCTGATCGAAGTGGAAGGCGTGGTGATGCGGGCCAGCGGCGACAAGCTTGCCGCCCTGGCGGGCATAGGGCGCGCGGTTGTGGGTGATCAGGTGCTGGAACAGGTGGCTTTCACCAACGGGTTTGCCTTGCGAAACAAGATATTGGTCGAGAAAATTTGGCTGGCCCGGTTGGCCTGCCACCCGATGCGGATCGTCGATCGGGCCATCGTAGTGGTGGCCCAACCGCCGCCAATCCTTGTGGCGGATGCCGTATTTGATCGTCGCCCCGGTGGCGGCGAGAAACTCCATCTCGTCGATCTGGAAGTGATGCAGCATCTGCCGGAACACCGCCGTGGTGCCTTCGCCGACACCGATGGTGCCGATTTTTGAAGATTCCACGACGGTGATCTCGCAGGCGTGGCCCCCGCGTCTGGCGCTGTCGCCCAGCATCAGCGCGGCAAGCCAGCCCGCCGTGCCGCCGCCGACGATAACGATGCGACGCGGCCACATCTTATCCGGCCTTCCGCGCCGAAACCCGCGCCCATTCCGGCAGCCAGTCGCCGTGGGCGGCCAGCAGATCGTGGGTCAGGTTCCAGATCTGGTCGAGATCAAGCTCTGCGCCAGTGTGCGGATCGAGCATGGCGGCGTGATAGATGTGTTCGGGGTTTTCGCTGACAAGCGCTGCGACGGTCAGTTCCTGCACGTTGATATTGGTGCGCATCAACCCGATCAGCTGCGGCGGAATGTCTTTGACTACAGTGGGTTGCAGGCCGTTGGCATCAACCAGCGTCGGCACTTCCACCGCACAGCCTTCGGGCAGTTGCGGGATGAAACCGCGATTGGCGATATTGCCGTAGATCACCGAAGGCTCGCCCGTCACCACCGAATTGACGATCTGGCTGGCGTATTCGTGGCTTTCTTTCAGATCAACCGTGGTGGCAGATTTCAGTTGGGCGGCCTCTTTCTTCCAGCGGGCGATCTGTTCGACACAGCGCTTGGGGTATTCGTCCAGCGGGATGCCGAATTTCTCGATCAGGTCGGGGCGGTCGCGCTTGATGAACCACGGGGTGTATTCGGCGAAATGCTCGCTGGATTCGGTGACGAAATAGCCCAGCCTGGTCAGCATTTCGTAGCGCACCTTGTTGGGGCAGCGCGGATTCCAATGCGACGGTTTTGGGAAGCGGCCTTCAGCATAGCCCTTTTTCAGTGCCGGGTAGAGGTCGATATAGCTGCCGTCGGGCTGGCGGTGTTCGAAGTTCAGGTAGAAGGCCATGTGGTTGATACCGCCGGCGCGGTAGCGGATGTCTTCGACCGGAATATCCAGATCGCGGGCCAGCTCCCATGCGGTGCCTTGCACCGAATGGCACAGGCCAACCTGTCGGATCGTGGGGTATTTTGCAGCGATGGCCCAGGTGTTGATCGCCATCGGGTTGACGTATTGCAGCATGATCGCATTGGGGGCCACGGCGAGCAGGTCTTCGCAGATGCCCCACAGCACCGGCACGGTACGCAAGCCCCGCATGATGCCGCCAATGCCCAGCGTGTCGGCGATGGTCTGGCGCAGGCCGTAGGTTTTCGGCACCTCAAAATCGGTCACGGTGCAAGGTTCATAGCCGCCGACCTGGAAGCAGCAGACGACGAAATCGCTGCCTTCCAAGGCGCGGCGCTGGTTGGTGTAGGTCTTGATTGTGGCTTTGCCGCCAAGCGCTTGCGCCAGTTTGCCGACAATGATTTCCGATTCTGCCAGCCGTTCCGGGTTGATGTCCATCAGCCGGACTTCGGCATGGGCGAGGGCAGGGCGCTGCAAGATGTCGCCTGCGATGTTCTTGGTAAAGACGGCGGAGCCTGCGCCGATGAAGGTGATGACGGGTTTTGCCATGATATCCTCAGGTTGCGATTTCGAAAGCCGCGCGCACAAGGCGGCGGGTATAGGCGGTTTGCGGGTTTTCCAGCACGTCAGCGACCGGGCCTTGTTCAACGATCTGGCCTTGTTGCATGACGATGACGCGGTGACACAGGGCGCGCACGACCTTCAGATCGTGGCTGATGAACAGGTAAGACAGACCCTTGTCGCGCTGAAGTTTGCGAAGCAGTTCAATGATTTGCGCCTGAACCGACAGGTCCAGCGCCGAAGTGGGTTCATCCAGCAGGATGAATTCCGGCTCCAGTGCGATGGCGCGGGCGATGGCGAGGCGCTGGCGCTGACCGCCGGAAAATTCATGCGGGAAGCGCGACAGGATGGTATCGGGCAGGCCGGCGTCGCGCAGGGCTTGTTTGACCCGCTCGATCCGGTCGGCGCGGGTCTTGCCGATGCCGTTGACGATCAAGCCTTCCTCGATCAGTTGCCGCACCGACATGCGCGGGTTGAGGCTGCTGAACGGGTCCTGAAACACGATCTGCATCCGCTGGCGGAAGGGTTTCATGCCTTGGCGGTCGAGGCTGTCGATGCGGTGACCAAGAAAATCGACCTCGCCCGCCGTCAGCTTGTTCAGCCGCAACAGGGCCTGACCGAAGGTGGTCTTGCCAGAGCCCGATTCGCCCACCAGACCAAGGGTTTCACCGCGTTTCAGGTTCAGCGAAAGGCCGTCCACCGCCTGCAAATCATACATGGTGCCACGGAAGGCACCGCCCTTGCGCAGATGGTAGGTGACGCGGATATTGCGACCTGCCAGCACGGTTTCGGGGTTGCCCTCCAGCGGGTTGGCGCTGCCTTTGGGTTCGGACGACAGCAGACGCCGCGTGTAGGGGTGCTGCGGGTCGGAGAACACGGTTTCGGTCGGGCCTTCTTCGCGCACAAGGCCGTGCTGCATGACGTAGACGTGGTCAGCGAACTGGCGCACCACGGTCAGATCATGGGTGATCAGGATCACCGCCATGCCGTTCTTTTGCTGCAAGGCTTTGATCAGGTTCAGAATCTCGGCCTGCACTGTTACATCCAGTGCGGTGGTGGGTTCATCTGCGATCAGCACATCGGGGTTGTTGGCAAGGGCCATGGCGATCATCACCCGCTGGCGTTGCCCGCCGGAAAGCTGGTGCGGATATTGCCGGACGCGCGCCTCGGGGTCGGGGATTTGCACCTCGGCCAGTAATGCCACGGCGCGTTTCAGCGCGTCGGCTTTGCTGATCTTCTGGTGGATGCGCAGCACCTCGGCCAGTTGCGTGCCGATGGTGTAGACCGGGTTCAGCGACGACATCGGTTCCTGAAAGATCATCGTCAGGCGGTTGCCGCGCAGACGGCGCATCTCGCGATCCGACAGCCGGGCCATGTTCTTGCCGCCGTAGAGGATTTCGGTTTTCGCCGCTACCGTCGCCCGTTTCGACAGAAGTTTCATGATGGCGCGGGCAGTGACGGATTTTCCCGAGCCGGATTCACCCACCAAAGCAATGGTTTGGCCTTTGTGCAGGGTGAAAGAGACGTCTTTGACAGCCTCGATCATACCGCCGTCAACCTTGAAGCTGACACCGATATTGTTGGCCTGAATGGCGATGTTCTGGGTCATTTCGGCCTCAATAGGGGTCAATGGCATCGCGCAAGCCGTCACCCAGCGCGTTGAAGGCGAACACGGCAAGCAGCACAAAGCCGACGGGCGACAGGATCCACGGGTAAGAGCCGATCACGTTGAAGGTTCCGGCGTCTTGCAGCATCAGGCCCCAGGAAATCAGCGGCGGCTTTACGGCAAAGCCAAGGAAGCCGAGGAAGCTTTCCAGCAAGATGATCGTCGGGATGCCAAGGGTGACGGCGACGATGACGTGGCTCATCACGTTGGGCAGGATGTGGCGGGTGATGATGCGGCGGTCTGATGCGCCAACCGCCATCGCGGCGCGGACGTAATCGACGCGCGCCATCGCCATCGTCTTGCCGCGCACTTCGCGGGAAAGTTGCGCCCAGCCGAGGCCGACGATGACGAGGATGACGAAGGACAGGAAGATGTAGGACGGCGCCGTCACCGGGATCAGCGTGGTCAGCGCCAGATACAAGGGCAGTTGCGGGAAGGCGAGGATGATTTCCACAAAGCGTTGAAACCACAGATCAAACCGGCCCCCCAGGTAGCCCGAGGTGATGCCTGCCAGCGTGCCGATGATGGTGATCAGGGTGATCGAGGTCAGCGCGATCATCAGGGTGATCCGGCTGCCGACAATGCCGCGCGACAGGATATCGCGGCCCAGCTTGTCGGTGCCCAAAAGGTGCAGCGGCGATCCGTCTGCCAGCCCGATGAAATGCCGGTCCATCGGGATCAGGCCGAACACCTTGTAGTCCCAACCCTTGGCGAACAGCACCAGCGGGCGCGGATTGTCCATATCCGGCCCCATCAACGGCTGATAGGTGATCGGGTCCAGCTCGGCGCTTTCGGTGATCGAATAGGCCACCGGCCACAGCGTAAAGCCGTCCTTGGTGAAAAACGACAGATGGTCGGGCGGCGCGAAAGAGGCGGTGTTGGCGTTCGGGTTCATCGGCGCGAAGAAATTGGCAAACAGCGCAATCACCAGCAGGCCAGACACCAGCGTCAGCCCGAACATGCCGGGGACGGATTTGCGGAATCTGCGCCAGACCAGTGCCGGGTAGCTTTGCGAGGTAGAGGAAACCGTGGAGAGCCGGTCGTCGGCGGCTTCGCCTTCATGGATGCTCATGCGTCGGCTCCTACGCGGATACGCGGATCAAGGGCGACCAGCAGCACATCGGCGATGATATTGCCGATGATCAGCGTCGCCCCCAGCACCAGCAGCAGGGTTGCGGTGACATAGACATCGCCGATCGCCATCGACCCGACGATGGCGGGGCCAATGGTGGCAAGGCCGAAGACGATGGCGACCTCGATCTCGCCGGTCAGCATGTAGGGCAGCACCACGCCCTGATAGGCGATCAGCGGATGCAGCGCGTTCGGCACCGCATGGCGGAGGATCACTGCACCCTCACCAAGCCCCTTGGCCCGCGCGGTTTCAACGTATTGCGCGTTCAGGGTATCCAGCAGATTGGCCCGCATCACCCGCATGTTATAGGCCAGCCCACCAATGGTGGCGACGGCGATCACCGGCCAGATATGCTGGATCAGGTTGCCCAGCTTGGCCCAGTTGAAATCCATGAAGCCAAGCCAATAGGGCTGGCCGCCGAACTTCGAGGAATAGAAGCTGCCGATTTCCTGCACGTTCAGTTTGTAGGCCAAAAGGTAAAGGATGATCAGCGCCAGCAGAAACCGCGGGATGGTCATGCCAAGGAATGAGATGAACGACAGGATGGTATCGACCCAGGTGTATTGCCGCACCGCGGCCAGAATGCCGAAGGAAATCCCGAACAAGGATGCCAGAATGTGGCAGGTCAGCGCGATGGCAATGGTGGCAGGCAGGCGCTGCATCACCACCTCGGCCACCGGCTTGTTATAGGCGTAGGACATGCCGAAATCGCCATGCGCGACGATGCCCCAGACCCAAGCCCCATATTGCACGATCATCGGATCGTTCAGCCCGTTGGCCTCGCGGTAGGCTTCGGCGGCGGCGCTGGCGGCTTCGGGGCTGGCATTGCCCTGCACGATCATGTTGGCGCGGATGAAATCGCCGTAATCCCCCGGTGGGGCCTGAATGATCGCAAAGGTGATGATGCTCATCACGATCAGCACCGGAATCGCCTGCAAAATGCGGGTCGCAAGGAAACGCAGCATGGGGATGCACCTGAAAGGGAAGGGGGGCGGGTCCGGTGGGCAGGGCGTGCCTGCCCACCGGGGAGGATTGGCCTTATTCGGCCTTCACGGTTGCTTCGCCCAGCTTGCCGGGCAGCTCACCCGGATGCAGTTCAGCACCGATCTGTTTATCTGCGGGCACATAGACGCGCTCGCGGATGATGTTGTCTTCGGCCCAGTTGTACATGAAGATCGGAGCCCCCGCCGGGATATTGGCGAAACGCTTGTTGATGATCAGCGCACCGGGATAGGCGGTCAGGCCGACGGCGTTGACGTTTTCGGTGAAGGTCTTTTGATAGGCCTTCATCGCATCGCCGCGCACCGCTGCATCCTGCGTGCCGTTGAAGGCAGCGATGGCGTCAACCATCTGCTGTTCATAGGGCAGCAGGTCCAGTTCGCCAGCCGCGTTGGCATAGTGCCAAGTTGAAATCGCCGGGCCAGTCGGGGCCAGACGGTTCACACCCTGCACCACCGAAACGAACTCCTGATCGTTGCGGCGGATATACCAGTCGTGCTTGCCGCTTTCGCGGGCGTTGTCATAGTCTTTGCCGCCAAGGCTGTTCAGCGTCACCTTGACGCCGACATCGGCCATCATCGCCACCACACCTTCGGCGATGTTCTTGTCGGTAGCGTAGTCGGCGTTGGTCAGCAGGGTGACGTTCAGATCGTCGCCCCCGGCCAGATTGACAAAGCCGTTGCCGTCGCTGTCGGTCAGCCCTGCCGCCGCCAGCGCCTCTTTCGCGCTTTCGGTCGAGAACGGGTAGAACACCGTCGAGCCTGCATCATAATACGAGGTCGAGGTCAGCAAACCGCCGGCATATTGCGAGGTAAACGGGCCTTTGACCAAGGAATCGCCGATGCGCTGGCGGTCGATGGCATAGGTCACGGCCTTGCGGAAATCGAGGCTGCGGTTCAGCTCGCGCACCGCTTGGCCGCGTGCATCCGGTTCGCCCCAGCCGTTGCCCGACAGGTTGAAGAACAGCTGATAGCCAATCGAGCGCGGACCAAAGGCCAGACGCGCGGGGCTTGCCTCTTCGGCGGCTTTCTTCAGGCTTTCGACGAAGTTTTCCGGCTGTTCAAGGTTGGAGAAATCGCCCGTGCCTGCCACAGCCTGCACGTCGCGGTCGCCCCAGGTAGAAAGGCGGAAGTGGACTTCATCCAGATAGGGCAGCTGCTGACCGGCCTCGTCCACCTTCCAGTAATAGGCGTTGCGGCGGGTGACGACGATATCATCTGGGCGGTGTTCGACCACGGCCCAAGCCCCCATGGTGGGGAAGTTCATCATGTCGGCGGGGAAGGCATCGTGGAAGGATTGGTAATCCTTGCCGCCATATTTCGGATGCGCGGGTTTCAGCACATGGGCGGGGCCGGGGCAGAAGTTGCCGTAGGCCATCGCATACAGCACCGACTCGGGGAAGGCGGTCTGGAAGTTCATCTTGAAGGTGTAGGCGTCGATGATGTCCAGCGTGGTACCGGCACCGTAAGTTTCCTGCGACGCGCCCATCAGCGGGGTGGCATCGGGATCCATCACGATGTCATTCCAATAGAAATCAATGTCTTCGGTATCAAAGGGGTCACCATCGGACCACTTGGCACCCTCGATCAAATGCACGGTCAGCGATTTGCCGTCCGCAGCCCATTCCCATGATCTGGCAAGGTTGGGCAGCGGTTGCAGATCGGCGGCGTTGACCTGGAACAGCGGGCCGGTGCGGGTGAGGCATTCGACCAGACCGATATCGATGCCGCCCCAGCCATAGGATTGCCCGGCCCAGAAGTTCCAGCCTTCAGGGCGGCCGCCGATGACGTGACGCATCACATCGCCGTAAACGCCGTTGCCGTCGGGCATATTGGCGGTCTTGTAGACCAGCGGCTCTTTCGGCAAGCGTTCGGCCACGGGCGGCAGCTTGCCCGCATCGACAAAGGCCTTGACCCAAGCCGGTTCGGAATAGGCGGGCAGTGCCTTGAATTCGTATATATCGGCGCGGTTGACGTAGATCGGTTCGCCCTGCGCATCAAACTTGGGCGCTTCCGGCGGGGCGGTGGGGGCCATCATCTCGGCCTGCACTGCCACAGCGGACACACCCAGCAATAGCGCTGCCAAAGCAGCGCGCCGGAATGGTTTGGTCATCGTTCCTCCCTTGGCCGCCGGGCGGCCGGGTTACTGTCGGGTTAAGATCACGTTTCTTTTCGCGGACCCGCTGGCCGCTCCGCGATTCCGCAGCCGGGGGTTCGGTGACTGTGCGCCATGCAGAGGCTTTACAACAATATCGGTTTGGCAGATTGTTTTCTGGTTTTCTAAGATCAACCCTTGGGGGAGCCGATGAAGCCCGCGCAGCCAGCCCGCCCCAGCACCCCCACCCCAAGCCACGAGCGGCATTTCTACGCCGCCAACCGCGCCTTCGGCCGCTTTGGCATGCGCATCTTTGAACCGGTGGTGATGGATCAACCGCATTGGCACGGCCATATCGAGGCGAATTTCGCGATTGATTTCGAGATGGTCTATGATGTCGATGGCCACGGCCTGACCGTGCCGGCCAATCGGCTGGTGCTGTTCTGGGCGGGAATTCCGCATCAGCTGACCGAGGTGCGCAAGCTGGACGGCGGGCCGCACAAGCTGTGCAACATCTATCTGCCGTTGGATGCCTTTCTGATCATGCACTACATCGCACCGCTGCAAGTGTCTTTGCTGGGCGGCGGTATGGTGATCCTGCCGGAAAACCTGTGCTCTGCCGATCAGATGCGGCGTTGGTATGGCGACTATCGCTCGGGCGACTTTGAGCGCGCGGAAGTGATCAAGATGGAGATGAATGCGCTGCTGCGCCGTGCGTCGCTGGGGCAGCCGGAATACCTGCGCCCGCCCGGTCACCAGATCGAGGGTGACCGCGCGCTGAGTTCGGCGCATATCCGGCATGTGATCGCCATGGTGCGGCATGTTCTGGAAAACCTCGACAAGCCGCTGCGCAATTCCGATATTACCACGGTGACGGGGTTGCATGAAAACTATGCGCTGTCGCTGTTCAGCCGGGTGATGCGTGCGCCGCTAAAGCAGTTTGTCATCCGCATGCGGCTGATGCGGGCGCGGGCCTTGCTGGTGGAAAGTTCGATGGCAATTTCGGCGGTGGCCGAGGCATCGGGGTTTTCCTCGGTCAGCCAGTTTTACGCGCAGTTCAAATCCGGCTACGGCCTGCCGCCAGCCGAAGTACGCGAGCAATATCTGCGGATGGAATTGCGGTAGCGGCGTTTCCGCTTGCGCCGAAGGCCTGACCGAGATCACCGTCCCATGATCCGCCAACGCTGCTTCTGTCTGCTGCGCCATGTTTCACCTTAAGCAGCAGCTACAATGGGCTCCGGAGTGGCATATGGTAAGCCTCCGGCGGCGGCCGTCTTGGACGCACACGAAGACACCCCCCGCATTCAGGTTTTGTCGGTTTCCTATCCGGGTCGCCGTCGCCGGTGGACGGCTGATGAGAAGATCCGGATTGTCGAGGAAAGCCATCGCGAAGGCATGACACTGGCCGAGGTGGCGCGGCGACATGAGATTTCGCGGTCGATGCTTTATAATTGGCGTTATCGGCACAAACTTGGGCTGCCTGGTGCTCCGGTGCCTTTCATGCGGCTTGTTCCGATGGACTGTGGCACCCAAACGGATGATGTGCTGTCCTCGACCACGCCGCCACCGCCTGCGATGACCATTGATCTGGGCGAGCGGTATCGCGTCACGATACCGGCAGGTTTCGACATGGAGGCCGCCGCGCGGTTGCTGAACGGCTTGGTTGTCAGCAGATGATCGCGTTTCCGGCTGGGGCGAAGGTCTGGATCGCGGGCGGCGTGACGGACATGCGGTGTGGGATGAACAGCCTGGCCCTGAAGGTGCAGCAGGGGCTTGGTCGCGACCCGCACGGGGGTGAGATCTTTTGCTTCCGAGGCCGCAAGGGCTGTCTGATCAAGATCCTCTGGCACGATGGCGTCGGCATGTCGCTGTAGCTTCGTGTGCGCCAAGATATTCTATCCCAGCGGCTTTGCAGATAGTTGCCCAGGCCTTGCGGTATCCCGTCCTAGGTCATGTTGACAAATGGCGGAGCCAGATGCGGATCGAGGTGATGTCGATGAAGCCCAGGAAGCTCTCTGCGGTTTTGTCGTAGCGGGTGGCGAC
>WRPH01000061.1 GCA_009773375.1 Paracoccaceae bacterium | reverse complement strand
GCCACCGCCCAGCCCCCCACCAGCTTCGAGGTGCGCCTAGATACCCGCCTTGCCACGAAGGAAGAGCTGCTCGGCCTGTTTGAACATCTTGAAGGCGAATTGGACGATTGCGGTTTTTTGGGCCTGCCCGACAAACGCCCCACCATGGTCCGTAATCTACGCAATATGTTTCAGCGCGCGCGCATGACCGACCAGGAAGTGCGCACCCTGCGCGGCGTGATCGCGGGCTTGGTGACGAAGCGCAAAAGCTGAAGCCTAAATCTTTTCCGACAGATTGATCGCCAGTTTGGTGCCGAATTTGATGGCGCGGCTCAATAGTGGGTAAGCAACGGCGTTTTCGGCGCCGTGCGCGTAACCGATGTCGCGGTGTTCGATTTCTTCGTCGCGGAACTTGGAACAGGTTTCGCGCAACTCTTTTTCATCGTCGCCGAGTTTTTTGATCTGCGCTTGATAGTGTTCGTCGATGGTTTCTTCGACCGCCACCGTGCACGCCATGGCCGCTTTTTCACCCAGCAGCGCCGTGCCCGCGCCCAGCATGAAGCCGGCCACGTGCCAGATCGGCATCAAGGCGGTGGGGCGCACGCGGCGTTCGGAGACCATTTTCGAAAACGTGTCGAGATGCACGTCCTCTTGCTGTTTCATGTGGCGGATCATGTCGCCCTTGGGGCCGTTGCCCAGCACCGCCAACTGGCCTTGGTAAATGCGCACTGCGCCGTATTCTCCCGCTTGATCGACGCGGATGATGCGCTCGATCAGTTCTTCGCGGGTGGGGTCTCCCGGCATACGCCCGCCGACGGGGGTGGTGGTTTTTGCGGCGCTCATGTTATCGCTCCCTTAAGCGGCGCAGGGCATATGCGCATGCTCCCGCCGAGAACAGCGAGAATACACTATTCCACCCCGCCATGGAAACGCCCAACAGCGTCCAATCCACCGCGTCGCAAGGTTTGGGCGGCGGCGCTTCCAGGCTTTTGAGCAAGTCGGCGGTGGTGATGGCGGCGGAAAGGTTATTGCCGGTGCAGCCGGTGGCCGAAGCCCACCAATGCTGTTCGACGCCCACATGGTAAAAGGCGATGCTCATTCCGATCAAAAACACCCCCAATGCCAGCGCCAACGCGGGGCGCAGCAGATGCGGCCAGCGCATGGCGCTAAAGCCCAAAATCGCCACGATGGCATAGGGAATGCGCTGATAGAGGCACAAGATGCACGGTTCCAGCCCGAAGCCGAATTGCGCCACATACGCCATGGCCAGCGCGCCCGCGCCGACA
>WRPH01000012.1 GCA_009773375.1 Paracoccaceae bacterium | reverse complement strand
TTTTGGTGCTCCACCGCCAGCCTCCTGCAAACTCAGTTGCACGACGGCATGCCCGAACTCACATCATGCCGAAACCACGGGTCGGGCGCACCGCTTACCGCTGAACGGCAAGCATCCCAGCTCATCGAGGATCACGAGGTCGAGTTTGGTCATAGCCTCGGCGATCTGGCCTGCCTTGCCCTTGGCCTTTTCCTGTTCAAGGGCGTTGACCAACTCGATGGTCGAGAAGAAGCGGACCTTGCGGCGATGATGTTCAATGGCTTGAACACCGATGGCCGTTGCGACGTGGGTTTTGCCGGTGCCCGGGCCGCCGATCAGGACCACGTTCTGCGCCCCGTCCATGAACTCACAGCGATGTAGGGTCCTGACAGTGGCCTCGTTGATCTCGCTGGTTGCGAAGTCGAAGCCAGACAGATCTTTATAGGCGGGGAAGCGCGCTGACTTCATGTGATAGGCGATCGACCGGACTTCGCGTTCGGCCAGTTCCGCCTTTAGAAGTTGGGACAAGATCGGCACTGCCGCCTCGAATGCTGGAGCACCCTGTTCGATCAGGTCGGTGACAGCTTGGGACAACCAACGTTGGCTGTCGTAAGCACCCAATGTCCGCTTTCGCAGGTTACAGTGGGGACATCGCTACAGCCGCATCGGTCCGCCTGTCGCCCCACGCACCATGTGTCGCAGAGATGTGCTATACATTTCCCGTCGGGCTGACCGGAGGCTGGGCAGGTTGGTGAATGTCATCAACGTCGAGGCCGACTAGGCCTCGTCAGAGCGGGCGCTGTTTGCGGCGTTCTATGGTGAGGATCATGATTGGGACAAGGCCGAATGCGCGAGATGGCTGCCATCTCTTCTTGCGTGTTGCAACCGCCTGAATGGGCAGGGTGGCGGTCCAGACCGGGGCAGAGAGCCAGGGAAAGCGCACCCACCACGTTTTCAAGACGCCGCTTTGGCGCAATGCATTGAAGCTCGATACCGATGACTTCCTGCAGTCCATGACACTTCAATAGTCAGCGCCATGCTCACGGCTCGAAGCCGACGGCCGAGCTACACACGGCAAGCGTCCGCAAGCAGCCGCGTATATGCTCAGCACCGCGCAAGGTGTGCTGAGCAAGGTCCATCGCCCCGTGTCCTACCGATAGATCAGCACCGGCACCTTGCAGGCACGGATCATTGCCGTGGTGGTTGATCCGATGATCAGGTTGCGGATTCGCGAATGGCCATAGGCACCCATCACCAGAAGATCGAACCCTTCGGCAGAAATTTTGCGCTGCAGAGTCACATCCGGCTCGCCTGTCTCAACTGCGATGGTGACGTGCAAGCCCGCAGCGATCAGGCGAGCCTGTGCGGCCTCCATTTGGTGACGGATGGCCGGTGTGTCGGCTCCGACATAGGCCAGCACCGCCGCGAGCCCGCCAAAGACTGGGCTTTGCGTCATGCGCTCCACCGCGCGATCTGCACTGGCGCTGCCGTCATAGGCGATCAGCACCGATGTGATCAGGCGGGACTCGCGCGCGGCGACAAATACCGGAACCGTGGCGCTTCGAATGATGCGTTCCAAGTTTGAACCCAGATGTTCAAACGCCCCGGCGCTGCCCTCGCCGCGCTTGCCGACCACCAGCGCACGGGCCTCGGGTTGCAGGGCGGTCAACGTCTCGATCAGATCACCGTGGCGCAGTTTCAGACCAATGGGGGCTATGCCATCGGCCTCGATCAGCACCTTGGCGTCGTCCAAAATGGCATGGCCCTGCGCCGCTGCCAGCTTGGCGCGCTGCGCGTCCAATGACACCAGCTCCTCCAGCAGCGCCGTCCGCGCGCCCAACTTCAGGGCGCCAGAGAGATCACCGCTGCCTTTGGAATGGGTGTCGGGCAGAATGTGCAGCAGGTCCACGCCGCCGCCCAGACTCTTGGCAATCCAGGCCGCCGCATGACAAACAGAGGTGGCATAGGTGGACCCGTCAACAAGGGCCAGAATCTTGGTGGTCATGTCCATTCCCCCTCAATGCGCCAGCAGTTTGTCGGCAGCGCCTGGTTTGTCGTGTATCGCCAGCTTGTCGACGATGGTTTCGGATGCGGCGTTCATACCCACAATCTCGACCTCGGCCCCGTCGCGGCGGAACTTCAGCACCGCCATGTCAAGCGCCTGCACCGAGGAGATGTCCCAGATATGCGCGGCAGACACGTCAATAATCACGCGGTCCAGTGCTTCCTTGAAGTCAAAGGACGCCATGAAATCCTCGACCGAGCCGTAGAAGAGCTGCCCCTCCACCCGATAGGTCCGCACCCGTCCATCATCGCTGACTGTGCTGGTCACAGCGAACAGTTGCGCGATCTTTCCAGCGAAGAAGATGCCTGACAGCAGCACGCCCAACAGCACGCCGATGGCAAGGTTATGAGTATACACCACCGCCGCCACCGTGGCGAGCATCACCACCGAGGACGAGCGCGGATGGGTGCGCAGGTTCTTGATCGACGACCACGAGAAGGTGCCGACCGAGACCATGATCATGATCGCCACCAGCGCAGGCATCGGGATCTGGCTGACCCACTTTCCCAAGGCCACGCAGAAGAGCAGCAGCATCACCCCGGCAAAGCCGCAGGACAGCCGCCCCCGCCCGCCGGATTTCACATTGATCATGCTTTGCCCGATCATCGCACAGCCTGCCATGCCGCCGATGAAGCCAGTCGCGGTATTGGCCAGACCCTGGCCGATACACTCCTGATTGCGGCTGGATTTGGTGTCGGTCAGGTCATCGACCAGCGTCTGGGTCATCAGGCTTTCCAACAGGCCAACCACAGCCACGGCAAGCGCGTAAGGGAAGATGATCTGCAAGGTTGCCATGTTCAGCGGGATGTCGGGGATCAGGAACACTGGCAGCGTATCGGGCAAAGCGCCCATGTCGCCCACCGTGCGCACATCCCAGCCAAAGGCCATCGTCAACCCAGTCAGCACGATGATAGTTACAAGGGGCGACGGGATCGCCTTCGTGATGTAGGGAAACAGGTAGATGATCGCCAAACCGGCCGCGACCAGAACAAAGGTCAGGGCGGTGACCTTGCTCGGGTCCAGTTCCGGCAATTGCGCCATGAAGATCAGGATCGCCAGCGCGTTGACGAAGCCGGTCATCACCGATTTCGAGACATAGCGCATCACAAAGCCCAGCTTCAGCAGCCCCATGCCAATCTGCAAAAGCCCTGCCAGAACAGTCGCCGCCAGCAGGTATTGCAGCCCGTGATCCTTGACCAAGGTCACCATCAGCACCGCCGTGGCCGCTGTGGCCGCCGAGATCATGCCCGGCCGCCCGCCCGCAATCGCGGTGATGACGGCGATGGAAAAGCTGGCGTAAAGCCCGACTTTCGGGTCCACCCCGGCAATGATGGAAAAGGCAATCGCCTCGGGGATCAGGGCCAGCGCCACGACAAGGCCGGACAACAGGTCCGCCTTGATATTGCCGAACCATTGGTCGCGGTAAGCAGTCATCGAAATCATGTAAAATCCGTTCCAGACCGATCCGGCGCCACGCGTCGCATCGATAAAGTCAAAGGTCTGTCTGACGGTTGTCCGGCGGATCGGCGGCCGGAAGAGCCAGCCGGGAATCGCACCCGGCTCCATGTTCGCTTCGAGGCACTTATCGACCTTTCAGGGAAATGCCAACCTCACTGCTAATCGGCTTGGTCCGAAAATCGCATGATCATTTCCGTCACGCTAATGCCCGAAAGCTGATGGAAGCGACGCGCAAGTTTTGAAGACCAGCCAGCGGCCTACCTGCCTCGCTTGTCTGCCACCGACCACATCGCCGATTCGATGGTCAGTCATGCCCCGATGAGCGGTTCGATGTCGGAGGCCTGGACCAAACGCTTGGCGACCAGCGCAGTGCCAGAGACGGTCAGGATTTGGCGGATCAGGGCGAGGATTGCAGGCCTCAGTGCGGTAGAGGATTGCAGGCCTCAGTGCAGTATACTCCAGTTCACTTTTCATTGGTAGTGGTGAGGATTTGCCCGGATTCATGGTCGGCAGGCGAAGCAGGCGGGGCGGGTAAGGTGCGGGCCTGCGCGCGCCGAGGAGGCGGGATTTGGCGATGCGGGCGATGGTGATGGCGTCGGACTGGTTGCCGCCGAGGACGAAGAAATGCGTATCGGTTTGGCCAATGGCGACACTGACATGGCCACCTGATCCGCGTTCGAAGATCAGAACGGCGCCGGGGATCGGCTGCACCTTCTGCCCGACCAGCAGCCAGTTGCGAGCCCAATAGGGATTTGTGCCCAGCGCGCTCAGAAGCGGTTCATCGGGCAGCCCTATGCGAATGCAGGTTTCCACGAAATCGCCGCACCAGAGGTTCTTGCCCGGATCGCTCAAACTGCGGCCGTCGCGCTTCGGCCAATCCATCAACCAAGTGAGGTCGCGGGCCTCGTTCTTGTCCAGCGCAGTTTTCGCATCGGTGATGCACGGCAAGGGGACTTTCGGGGCGACGGATGCACTGTAATCCCCCGAAAGTAAGGGGCTACATAAGTAGAATTTTCTCGGCAAGATGCATGAGGAGATTCTGAATGAAGACAAGCAGACACACTGAGCCGCAGATCATCGCGATCCTGCGGCACACTGAAGGCGGTGTGCCGGTGGCCGAGTTGTGCCGCGCGCATGCCATGAGCAACGCCACATTCAACATCTATGGGCGTCCTTTCCGTTGCAAGATTTTCTTTGAGCCGATCTGACCGCTTTTCCCAGGTTTCGAACATCTATCCGGCGTCACCGGATATCGGTGCGCCCAAATGGGAATTCCGCATGGTGAGCCTCGACAAGTGGTCGGCCACGGCGGGCCATTATAAAAGCCAGGTCCCTCACGCACCGGATATTGTCGGCCGGTCACATTTCTTGATCTCCGTGCAATCCTTATTCCAACCTGTGCTGTCGACTGGAATTCCATGCCTTTTCGCAGCATCGCCCAGATGATCCGGTCGTTCTTGTTTGCCACGGCTACGATTGCGCGGTTGACGCCGCCTCGCTCGCGCAGCGAATTGATCCATCGGTTGAGCGCATCAGTCTTGCCTGCGGGAACCCGCACGACGGATCTGGCCCCGTGCACCAGCAAAGTTCGCAGGTGCTGATCCCCGCGCTTGCTGATGCCCATCAGGATCTGTCGGTTCCCGCTTGAATGCTGCCTAGGGACGAGACCCATCTAGGCAGCAAGGTGTCTGCTGTTCTTGAACTCGGCACCCTCGCCTACTGCGGCGTTCATGGCCGTTGCGGTTTCGGGGCCAACACCGCAGATTCGCGCAATCCGTTGGCAGGCGGCATTTGCCCGGAAGACCACCTCAATGCAGCGGTCGAAAGCCTTGATCCGCAGATCAATCTGGCCAAGGAACGCGTAGAGTTCGGCAGTGATTTCGCGCTTCATCCCCGTCAGACCGTTCGTAAGATCAGCGAAAATCATTGGGATGGCGCGCCGAGCTCGGCTGATCGAGACGCCGATGGTGACCCCGCTGTTCAACCGGAGGCCGCGCATCTGGCTGACGAGCGCCGTGCGATGGTTCACCAGACGGGTGCGGGCACAATGCAGGCTTCGATCCCGATCACGCAAGGCGGCAGCTTCGCCAGTTCAGCTAACAACCGATCCCGTCGCAAACGCTTGCTGATCATCCGCCGACCTCTAGCATCAGCCCCGTAAAACTGGAACACGATCTTCGCCAAGGCGATACCATGAATGCAATCGCCATCCTTTCCTCCTATGTTGGAAGCATCTCTTGGCCAGCGTTGCCGCTGGTGGGAAAAACCTCCATCTCATCAAATGGCGGGCAAAGTATGGGGGCATGGATGCGTCGATGAGTGCCCAGACGAAGGCCATTGAGGAAGAGAACCGACGGCTGAAGAGATGTTCGCCGAGTTGAGCATGCAAAAAGAACTGGGGGCTGTTGACGTTCAAGATTCCCAAATCATCTGACTTCTGGTTCAAGGTTGCAAACACAGGAGAGCAGCCTTGACGCGCAGAGTTTTGAACGATGTCCAGTGGGCAGCCGTTGAACCGTATTGCCTTGGGAAGCCATCCGATCCGGGACAGACCGGGCGCGATCCCCGGCTGCTCGTGGAAGCGGTCTTGTGGATCGTGCGCACCGGGGCGCAGTGGCGTGAGTTGCCGAGTGAGTTTGGCAAGTGGAACTCTGTATTCAAACGGTGCCGCATGTGGGTCAACGCGGATGTGTTCTATAACATGTTCAGAGTGTTAGCGGCAGATGCCGACCTGAAATACGCCATGGTTGATGGCACCATCGTCAAAGTCTACCGCTCGGGTCAGGGCGCAAAAGGGGGACTCATTGCCAGGCCATTGGCCGCTCTCGCGGCGGCATAACGACAAAGATACTGGCTCTGACGGATGCACTCGGAAACCTCGTCGACTTTCGCCTGATGCCGGGACAGGCTCACGATTTACGCGAGACGGCGACGCTGATCCACGGCCTATCCGCCGGGCACCTGCTGGCCCCCTCTCATGGTTTGAAAACAAACCATGAGAGGGCAACGGACAGGGCCTTTGATGCGGATTGGCTGCGCAATGACCTGATAGAACGCAGCATCATCCCTGTCATACCACCCAAATCGAACAGGAAGTTTCCGGCAGAGCTCGACAAGGAAACCTACAAATGGCGGCATCCGATCAAAAATTATTTCGGTAAACTGAAAGAAAACAGAGGAATAGCGATGCGATCCTGCAAGACAGACCTGAGCTTCAAAGCCTTCGTAGCTATTGCGGCAACCCTCATTCAAACACGGTGAACGTCAACAGCCCCAACTCAAGGAGGCTCTCAAAAAAATAGTTCGGCCATCCGTTGCCCGGCAGTGGTTTGCGTGCAAACCGCGACAGGCTCAACGCCGCAAGATGGCCGGGAATGCGGTGGCGCGACGCGGGGTCAGCATAGCCTTGGCCTGCCGGACCTTTGGGGTCAGCGAGACCTGCTATCGCCATGGCCCGAAGTTGCGTGCAGAGAACGAGGAGATCGCCGATTTGCTGGTCGGTCTGACGGATGCCCGCAAGGCCTGTGGGTTCGGGCTGTGTTTTCTGCACCTTCGCAATGTCAGACTGTACCCATGGAACCACAAACGGGTTTACCGCATCTATTGCGAGCCGGAACCGAACATCTCTTTCGTGGTTTGCAGGCAAACCATTGGCGGGCAATGGGGCATCGGCGGCATAACACCCGCACAGAAACTGAAGATGGCCGCGTAAGTTCTACGAATGCACCCCGTTAGGAATGGGGGGATTACCCGCAAGCCGCACGTCTTTGATGGGGCGGTGTTTCCCTGCGCAATTAAGGCGTCAATGCGCGCTCTGCGACTGGTCTGTGTTTTTACCACCCAGCTGTAAACCGCTGTTGCCGCGTTTCACAGGGCTGCGGGCACTATGCCTTCGCTGCATCACCGTATCCACGCTTGGCATTCAACAATCCCCGGCAATCCCTTTACCACGAGAGGTGGCCCAACTTTGGGCCGCATTAGCAGGAGCAGCGCGATGGGTGTTTTCGACAGGTTTCGATTGAACGGCAAAAGCGTCTTCATCACCGGCGGGAGCCGCGGCTTGGGGCGTGAAATGGTGTTGGCGCTGGCCGAGGCCGGGGCAGATATCACAATGGTCGGCCGCACCGCCGAAAGTTTGGAAGACACCGCCGCCGATGTGCGCGCTGTGGGTCGCCGCGCCACGATGATCGTGGCCGATATGGCCGACCCCACCACCTGCGAAACCGTCTGTCAGCAGGCCTTGGCCGATCACGGCGCGTTTGACATTCTGGTCAACAACATCGGCGGCCGCCGCGCCAATGTCGCACTGCAAGACATGCCGCTGGATCAGTGGCAAAGCCTGATCGACCTCAACCTGACCTCGACCTTCCTGTGCAGCAAGCAGATCGGCGGCGCGATGATTGCGCGCGGGACAGGGGGGCGGGTGATTAATCTGGCCTCGATCAATGCCATGGTGGCCGGGCGCAACATTCAGGGCCGCCACTATGAGGCCGCCAAGGCCGCCGTGCTGATGCTGACCCGCAGTCTGGCCGTCGATTGGGCGCAATACGGCATCACCGTCAACGCCATCTGCCCCGGCATCTTCGCCACCGCGCCGAACAAGCTTTGGGCGCAAAAGAACCCCGAGATCATCGACGCCTATGTGCAGACCATTCCGATGGGCAAGCTGGGCGATCCCGAAGATCTGGGCGCTTTGGCGGTCTATCTGGCCAGCGACGCCGCCCGCTACATGACGGGCGCGTCGCTGGTGATCGACGGTGGCTATACCTGTCTTTAGCCCTCGCCCCCCTCGGCCCACCAGGCCCCGCGCAGCACGATCCCCCGGCTTTCGAGCCGGGTGTCGGCCACTACCACCTCGTTTGACACATCCACATGTTCAAACCGGCCCTCAACCTGCTGCAAAATCGTCGCATCCCCCGGCGTGCCGGGGGTCAGCGACCCCAGTTCGGGCCGCCGCAGCGCGCGGGCGGGGTTTTGCGTGGCGCTGCGGATCACCTCGACCATCGGCATCCCCAGCGCCATGAATTTCGACATCACCGCCAGAACATCAAAGGCCGGGCCATCGCAGCACAGCACATGCACATCGCTGGAGATCACATCCGGCATGATGCCTTCCGCCAGCATTGCCCGCGCCGATTTGAAGGCAAAGCCGCCAAAGCCGTGGCCAATATCAAAAATGATGCCGCGCCGATGCGCCTCCAGAATATCCTCGCGGATGCGGTTGCCGCGCGTCACCGGCGCATTCGGGAACGGTCGGAAGCAATGCGTCAGCACATCGCCGGGGCGCAGCGCCTCCAGCACTTCTTTGCGACCGGGCGGCGGAAAGTCGATATGCGCCATCACCGGCAGGTCAAGTTCTTCCGCCACCTCAATCGCCAGCAACAGCGGCGCGAGGCCCGAACTGCCGCCCGCCTTCGCCCCCACCCGCGCCTTGATGCCAACGATCAGGTCCAGGTTCTTCTCGGCCAGCGCCAGACATTCCCGGCTGTCCAGCAGCCGCAAATCCTCACACTCGCCGACCATGACAGTCTTGGAGAAACCAAAGATGCCGGGGAAAGAGATGTTCAGATAGGCCAGAATCCGCGGTGCTGCCGGTTCAACGATGAACTTGCGCAGCCCCGCAAAGTTACCCGCCCCGGCACTGCCCGCATCCACAAACGTCGTGGTGCCGCTACGCTTGGCGATGGTTTCGGCATCCACCCCCAGCGAGGTCGCGCCCCAATAGACATGGGCATGCATGTCGATCAGCCCCGGCGTGACGATCCGCCCGGCCACATTGCGTACCTGCCGCGCCACGTCGCCAAGATCGGCCCCGATGGCCGCGACCAAGCCATCCTGAAATGCCACATCCAGCACGCCATCCAGCCCTTGCGCCGGGTCGATCACCCGTCCGCCCTTCAACAGCAGATCATACATCAGCCCCGTCCTTCCCTACCGTCACAGACGGATCGCCACATTCTTGGTTTGTACATAGCCCAGCAGCGCCTCTTGCCCCTTTTCGCGGCCATAGCCGGATCGTTTCATGCCGCCGAACGGCGTCTCAATGCCGCCCGCCCACCATTCGTTGACATAGATCTGCCCTGCCACAAGCCGATCCGCCGTCCAATGCGCCAGCTTCAGATCGCGGGTGTAAACCCCGGCGGCAAGGCCGAAATCGGTGCCGTTGGCGATAGCGATGGCCTCTTCCGGCGTATCGAACGGCAGCACCACCAGCACCGGACCAAAGAATTCTTCCTGCGCAATCCGCATATCCGGGCGCACGTTGGTAAAGATCGTCGGAGCCATGAAATGCCCCGCCAGCCCCGGCACCCGCGCGCCGCCCATCAGCAGCGTCGCCCCTTCCGCCACCCCGGCACTGCACAGCGCTTCGACCCGCTCCAACTGCCGGGCGTTGATCAGCGGCCCCATGTCAAAGCCGGCAACACCGGGGCCAACACTGCGCTTGGCGGCCAGTTCCTGCACCCGCGCCATCAGATTATCGTGGATCGACCGATGCACGATCAGCCGTGACCCGGCCGAGCATATCTGCCCGGCATGGTTGAAAATCCCGCGCACCGCACTGGCCGCCGTGCGGTCCAGATCGGCATCGGCATAGACAATCGCGCCAGATTTGCCGCCCAGTTCCATCACGCAAGGCACCACGCGTTCCACCGCCGCGCGTAACACCGATTGGCCGGTGGCAACCGATCCGGTAAACACGATCTGGTCAATATCACGGTGTGCAGCCAGCGCCGCCCCCGCATCATGGCCATAACCACAAACGATATTCACCGCCCCCGCAGGCACTCCGGCGCGCTGGCAAGCTTCAGCCAGCACGAACAGGCTTAACGGCGAATCCTCGGGCGATTTCAGCACCACGGTATTGCCGGTGATCATGGCGCAGGCAATCGAGCGTGCCCCCACCGGCAACGGCCCGTTCCACGGCACGATCTGCGCCGAAACGCCGTAAGGTTCATGCAGGGTGTAATCGATATAGCCATCGCCCAGCGGAATCTGCCGCCCCTCCAGCTTGTCGGCCAAGCCCGCATAATAGGTCAGATAGCGCTGGGTCAGCGCCACCTCTGCCCGCCCCGCCGCAAGCGTTTTTCCGTTGTCATGGCACTCCAGCAGCGCGATTTCCTCAACACAGGCGTCCAGCTCGCGCGCCACCGCCAGCACCAGATCGCCGCGCTTGTGCGGGCGCAGATCGCGCAGCACCCGGCTGTTGAAACAGGCACGAGCGCTTGCCACGGCGCGGTCAATATCGGCGGCTGTGCCGCGCGCCACCTCGGCAATCGGCTGGCCGGTGGCGGGATCGGTCACGGTGATGCGGCCCCCATCGCCGCCATCAACCCATTCCCCGCCGATGAAGTTCTGCCAATAGGGCCTGATACCGTGGGTCATCGCATCCTCGCTTGCTCCGGCAGCAAGCCGGATTTTCCACCGCAGTATTTCATCTTGCCATCGCAGAGACGAATACAGAAATCCAATGATGCCATGCCGCAAACGCATGTAGCAGCCCCGCCGCCGCGACCATGCCGAAGGCGCATCAGGCTAGACCTTCCTTGCATTGGCGACGCCTTCCCTTAGCGGGCTATCGTGACCCATGCAGTCAAGGGGGCCAGGCAGATGTCGGTAGCAAAAACTCAACGTGTGGCGATTCTGGGTCTGATGCTGGAAAGCAATCGCTTTGCCCCGGTGATCACCGAAGAAGACTACCTCAAGCGCGTCTACTTGGCGGGCGAAGAAATTCTCGAAGACCTGCACAGCGCCGACCCGAAATTACCGACCGAGATCAGGGGCTTTGCCGCCGAGATGGATCAGCGCGGCGAATGGCAGCCGGTGCCGATCCTCGTCGGTCTGGTCGAGGCGGGCGGGCCGCTGGACCACGGCTTCTTTGAAACCGCGATGCAGGAAATCCGCAGGCGGTTGCAGGCGGCAGGACCGTTGGATGCGGTCTATATCTCCAACCACGGCGCGATGATCACCACGCAGAACGCCGACCCAGATGGCGAAATATTTCAGGCGGTGCGCGATATCGTCGGGCCAGCCGTGCCTGTCGTGGCGACACTTGATCTGCATGGCAACGTGTCGGATCGCATGGTGCGGCTTGCCGATGCCCTGATCGCCTATCAGACCAACCCGCATGTCGATATGCTGGACCGTGGCCGCGATGCCGCGATGATCCTGCACGAGCTTTGGGCCGGGATGAGGCCCGATGTCGCCTTCATCCGCCTGCCGCTGGTGCCGCCCACCGTCACCCTGCTGACCGAGGCCGGACCCTACGCCGATATCATGAACTACGGCCAGTCGCTGGTCAGCGGCGATATCGTCAATGTCTCGATCCTTGGCGGCTTTGCCTATAGCGATACGCCGAAAAACGGCATGGCGATCATCGTCACCGCGCGGGTGGCCAACGGCAGCGCGCAGGCGGTGGCCGATAAAATTGCCCGCATGGCATGGGGCGAACATCTGCGCTTTGTGCCGCGGCTGACCGCGCTTGAGGATGCCGTGGAACAGGTGGCGCAGGTTGCCGCCGACCCAAGCCTGCCCGCCGTCATTCTGGCCGATGTTGCTGATAACCCCGGCGGCGGTGGCAATGGCAATACCATGTGGATATTGCAGGCGCTGCTCGGGCGCGGCGCAAGCGGCGTGATTGTCGGCGTGATCACCGACCCGGCGTTGGCCGCCGAGGCGCATCGGCTGGGGCAGGGCGCTCGGTTCCGCGCGGTGTTCAACCGGGTGCCGCCGGACGAACTTTCACAGCGGTTCGAGGCCGACGCCCGCGTTGTCACCCTGCGCGATGGCGATTGCGTCGGGCGGCGCGGCTTTTATGCCGGACGGCGGATGAACCTTGGCGCGTCGGCCCTGCTCGATCTGGGCGGCATTCAGGTGGTGGTGATTTCCATCCGCACCCAATGCGCCGACCCGATCTTCCTGGAGATGATGGGCCTGAACATCGCCGCCGCCCGCGCCGTGGTGGTGAAATCGCGCGGCCATTTCCGCGCCGGGTTTGACGAATTCTTCCCGCCCGCGCAGGTGATCGAGGTCGACGCCCCCGGCCTGACCTCGCCAGTGCTGACCCGGTTCGATTTCAAGAACCTGCCGCGCCCGGTGTTTCCGATTGATCTGCAAGCCGAATGGCCGCGCGGCTAAGAACATCTCTATACCGCATTGAAAAGGGGCCGGATGATCCCGGCCCCTTTTGCCTTTCTGTAACGCCTCAGTAATCCACCACCACGCCACGCCCGGCTTCAATCGCCCGGCGCATCGCCAGATCGGCCACCACCAGATCTTGCAGCGCAACACCGGTGCCGTCGAACAGGGTAATATCGGCCTCCGACCGCCGCCCCTCGGCGCGACCTTCCAACACCGCCCCCAGAGCGGTGAGGTCGGCCGCGCCAATCATGCCTTGCGCATAGGCGTGCTGACATTCGCCGATGCTGATCGCCTGCGCCGCTTCATCCACGAACACCCGCGCGGCGGCGACCAGAGCCGGATCAAGCTCTTGCTTGCCCTTGGTATCCGCCCCCATCGCGCTGATATGGGTGCCGGGGCGGATCCAGTCTTTCAGCAGAATCGGCTTTTGCGAAGGCGTCACTGTGACGATGATCTCTGCCGTCTCGGCTACCGCTTGCGGGCTGGTTTCGGCCACATACTCCAGCCCCAACGCCGTTACCGCCGCCGCGAAACGCGCCACGTTTTCCGGCATCGGGTCCCAGGCATGCACCCGCGTCAGCCCGCGCACCTTGGCGGTGGCGCGCAGCTGATGCACCGATTGCCCGCCGGTGCCGATGATGCCCAGCACCGTCGCATCGGCACGCGACAGCGCCCGCGTCGCCAGCGCCGAGGCCGCCCCCGTCCGCACCCCGGTCAGATAGTTTGCACTGACCAGCCCCGAAGCCCGCCCGGTTTCGGGATCAAACATCAGCGTCGAGGATTGGTGGTTGGTCAGCCCACGCGGCAGGTTATGCGGCCAATAGCCCCCGGCCTTCAGCCCCAGAAACGGAGCCGAAATATCGCCGCCCGCCTTCACGCCATAGACGGCATCGGCATGGCCCACCACCTCGCGCACCACCGGATAATTGCGCGCCTTACCCTGCGCCATGGCGATAAACGTCGCCGCAACCGCCTCTATCGCGTCTTCGATGCTGACAAGATCCTGTGCCAGCGATTCCGAGATGATCAACATATGTGTGTCCTTACCAACCTGTCAGGATTCCAGAATAAATTCGCCGATCATCACGTTCATGCCCGCCAGCAAGCCGCCATCGACCGGCAGCGCGACACCCGTGATATAGCTGGCATCATCCGAGGCCAGAAACGACACCGCCTTCGCCACGTCTTCGGGCTCGGCCACCCGGCCCATCGGATACCAGCGCGCCAGTTTCTCAAACACCGCCGGGTCTTTCTGCTGGCGGATTTGCCACGAGGCATTTTCCGTCCGAACCGACCCCGGCAGCACCGCATTGCAGCGGATGCCATAGCGGCCATATTCCGAAGCGACCGATTGCGTCAGGTTGATCAGCCCGGCTTTCGCAGCACTATAGGCCGGATTGCCAAAATAGCGCAGCCCGTTGACCGAGGCGATATTGACCACCACCCCCGCCCCGCGCGCCTGCATCCGTGGCAACAGCGCCCGCAGGCAATGATAACTGCCGTTCAGGTTGACATCGACCTCGCGGTGCCACGCCTCCAGCCCGATGCCGCCCAGATTGCCCGCATCGGTGAAGGCGGCATTGTTGACCAGCAAGGTGATCGCGCCAAGCGCAGCCTCGCAGGCGTCAATCGCCGTGGTCAGCCCGGCCATATCGGTAATATCGGCACTGGTGGCAAAAGCGCGGTGGCCCTCTGCGGTCAACAGGGCCGCCGTGGCTGCGGCCCCTGCGGCGTCCAGATCAATCACCGCCACCGCAGCGCCTTCGCGCGCCAGATGCAGGGCGATGGCACGGCCGATGCCGTGGGCGGCTCCGGTCACAAGGGCGATGGTGCTGCTGTGTTTGGGCATATCAGTCTCCGGGTGGCGGTCAAAGGGCGGCGGCGATCCAGTCAAGCGACTGCAACCGCATATGGCCGTAATTGTAGAACGAAAGCTGCGCCGCCCCTGCCGCGCGGGCCGAGGCCACGCAGGCGGCAAGATCGTCGGGGCCGGTCACATGCGGCCAGGTCGGGCGCAGGATAAAGCCGATAGCGGCAGCCTCTCCCGCCGCCGCGCGGACCTGATCCATATCCTGCGCAATCGCGGCAGGGCCAGTCTGATAGGCAGGCACCTCCAGCCGGTCGGCCACCTTTGCCAGCGCGGCAAGGTCGCTGCCTTCGCGCCAGCACAGCGCGTTCGGCGTCTGCACCGATGGAATCACCGCAAGGCTGACTACCGGGTCCAGCGCCGCCCGCACCTCTGCCACAAGCGAGGTAACGGTATCGGCACGACACGCTTGCAACGCCCGCCAATCAGGATCGGACTGCGGGTTCAGCACTGGCGCTGCGCCATCGGCAAAGAACGCCGCCAGATCACGCCGCGCCTGATCGGCGAGCGCGTCACAGTCCAGACCCACTGCCTTGGCGCGGACAAGACAGGCGGCGCAAAAGCAGGTGCCCAGCAGCGTTTCCACCGCCTCTGGCAGCTTAATCAGTTCAAATTCATGGTGGTGGCCGTGGCGATAGGTTTGAAACCCCGGCGCCTCGATGGCAATTTCACCGATGCCGGGTTGCGCTGCGGTATCCAGACACAGCGCGGTCAGATATTGCCGCACCTCGGGTTGCGACGGGCACAGCGCGTTGATCAGCGAATCGCCAAACGGCGTCTGGCAGCACAGATCCGGGTGCAGCGCGCCAAGCCGCGAGTTGTGCAAGCCCACCGTCCAGCTGGTCACATGAAAATCGTCCGCCTCACGGGCCAGCGCGGGCAGGGCGTCATACTCTGCCACCATCGCCGCCGCCTGCGGCTGCAACCGGCCATAGCGGGCCGGATGGGGGCGGAAATACACCGTGCCATCCTCGGGAAACCACACTTTGCCACCGGGAGCATGCGGGCGCAGGAACTTGCCAGCGTGATAGGCGGTTGCCAGCGACACCGCGTTCAGCCCGGCATCACGCAGCCGCCCGGCCACCGCAGCGGTGCCTTCCTGCCACAGATCCCACGCATAAACATACATGCCGCGCCGCATCACAGCCCCTTGCCAACTTGGTTCTGCCTTTGGATAGGCTTGCGCGCCGCAAGTCACCAATGCCGTGCGGGCATGGCTGCATTCAGGATTCGTATTCGCCTTGCGCCGCCGCTTTGCGGTAGCCTCACTGCAAGCAGGCATGCCAAGGAATATGAAACATGAAAAACATCATCGTCACCGGGGGCAGCGGCAAGGCCGGGCGGGCGGTGTGCCGCCATCTGGTCGAACGCGGCTACAACGTGCTGAACATCGACATGCTGCCGTCCTCCGACCCGGTTTGCCCGATGCTGAAGGTCGATCTGACTGATTTCGCGCAGGTGATGGACGCGATGCAGTGGAGCGGCGGCAAGGATCACCCGTTCCGCAAATTCCGCACCCCGGATGCAGTGGTGCATTTCGCCGCCATTCCCGCACCCGACCTGCAACCCGAGGAAGTAACCTTCCGCACCAATATCATCTCTACCTATAACGTGTTTGACGCCGCGTTGCGGGCAGGGGTGCGACGCATCGTCTGGGCCTCGTCGGAAACCACGCTGGGCCTGCCGTTCAGCCCGGAAAACCCGCCCGCTTATGCGCCGGTGGACGAAGATCACCCGATGCGGCCCGAAAGCGGTTATTCGCTGTCGAAGGACCTGGGCGAGGAAATGGCCCGGCAGATGGCGCGCTGGAACCCCGGCAGCAGCTTTATCGGCCTGCGGCTGTCCAACGTGATGGAGTCGCGCGACTACGCCCGCTTTGCCAGTTGGCAAGACACGCCGCATTTCCGCGAATGGAACCTGTGGAGCTATATCGACGCGCGCGACTGTGCGCAGGCGGTGCGCCGGGCGCTGCATGTTGATCTGGTTGGCGCAGATCACTTCATCATCGCCAACGCCGACAGCGTGATGACCCGTCCCAGCGCCGATCTGATGGCCGAGGTGTTTCCGAACGTGCCTGTGCGCGGCGCGGTCAGCGGCACCCAGACCCTGCTGAGCATCGAAAAAGCCCGCCGCGTGCTGGGCTATGAACCGGAATACTCATGGCGCGAAGCGCGGGGCTGACCGACTCCCTACGGCCATCTTTGCACTCGCACCAAGGGCGCCCGGACCGCAGACCGGGCGTCCTTTTGATTCTGCGCTTGCCCGCCAACAAACGGGCTATGCAGCCGCCACATACCATGATGCGTTAATTCAATTTCAATTCTGAGCGCGCGCAACACAGTATGGTTTCACCAAAGTTGGCCGCACGAAGCCAGCCTGCGACTTCCCTAGCGTAACTATGATACAACAGGAGCGACTCCCTATGACCTATTCGTTTCGTACATCCACCGCGGTAATGGCGCTTGGCGTGGGCATGTATGCCTTCGCCCCGGCGGCAATGGCGCAGACCGTCGTTGACTTCACCGTTGCCGAATACAGTGCCAAGACCGGCCCCTATTTCCAAGAGGTCGCTACCGCGTTCGAGGCCGCCAACCCCGACATCAAGATCAACATCGAAGTCGTGCCGTGGGATACCCTGCTGCAGCGGCTGACCACTGACGTTGCGGGCGGTTCCGCCCCCGACATCTCGATCATCGGGACCCGCTGGCTGCTGGACTTTGCCTCGCAGGGCGTGGCCGAGCCGGTTGACAGCTATCTGACGCCGGAATTCAAATCCACCTTCATCGACACCTTCATGGGCCCCGGCATCATCGACGGCAAGATCATGGGTCTGCCAGTGGCAGCTTCGGCCCGCGCGATGATGGTCAACATGGATCTCTACGACGCAGCCGGTGCCACGCCGCCCACCACCTGGGATGAGCTCTATGAGGCGTCGAAGAAAATCGCGGCGCTGCCCGATACCTTTGCCTTCGGCCTGCAAGGCAAGGAAATCGAGACCGACGCCTATTTCTACTATAACCTGTGGACGCACGGCGGCGAGATTCTGAACGCCGACGGCACCTCTGGCCTGGCCAGCGATGCGGCGATCACCTCGGCCAAGCTGTACAAGCAGATGATCGACGAAGGCCTGACGCAGCCGTCGCCGACCAACTACAACCGTGAAGACGTGTTCAACCTGTTCAAGCAGGGCAAAGTCGGCACCATCTTCACCTTCCCTATGCTGATCCCGCAGATCAAGGAAGAAGCGCCGAACCTGAAGTACAAGATCCTTCCCTTCCCGGAAGCCGGCGCCAAGGCCACCTATGGCGTGACCGACACCATGATGATGTTCGCGGATTCCGATGCAAAAGAAGCGTCCTGGAAGTTCATCGAATTCGCCTATCAGGATCAATACCGCGAAAAGTTTGATCTGGGCGAAGGCTTCCTGCCGGTGACCAAGAACGTCGCGGCGCTGCCTTACTTCACCGAAGATCCGGATGTTGCCGGTTTCGCGGCTGGCCTGCCTTATGCCAAGTTCGCGCCCGTCATCGCCAACTGGGAAGAAATCGCGGATGTCACCGTGCGCACCATGCAGCAAATCTATCTGGGTGAAGTCACCCCGGAAGATGGTCTGAAGGCCGCCGCCGCCGCGATCAACAAGATCCGCGGTCTGTGATCTGAACCGAACGCAAAGAGCGGCACGCCGCCGCTCTTTGCCCTTGTAGCCACATGACAGCCCCGAAAGCCGGGGCGTGGGGTAAGATGGCCAACCGCATCCAGAAATCCGTGCCCATGCTGATGATCTTGCCCAGCCTGCTTCTGGCGGTGCTGATCATAGGCTACCCGATCCTTGATCTCGCCTGGACATCCAGCCAGGAGGTCAGCCGTTTTGGCAAACTGATCGGCTTCATCGGCTGGGGAAATTTTGCCGAAGTGTTCGCCGATCCGCTGTTCTGGGAATCGCTGTCCCGCACCGGCATCTGGACGCTGGCCGTTGTGGCCGGAACGCTGGTGATCTCCATGCCGGTCGCGATGATCCTGAACGACGACTTCTATGGCCGCGGCGTGGCACGGGTGATCGTGATGCTGCCCTGGGCGATCTCACTGACGATGACAGCCGTGGTCTGGCGTTGGGCGCTGAACGGGCGGTCCGGCCTGCTGAACGCGACGCTGATGCAAGCCGGGATCATTGATCAGCCGATAGAATGGCTTGCCACCGCAGGCACCGCCTTTATCGTTGAAATTCTGGTCGGGATTCTGGTGTCTATCCCGTTTACCACCACCATTCTGTTGGGTGGCCTGTCGTCAATGCCGCAAGACGCCTACGAGGCGGCGGTGGTTGATGGCGCGACCGGTTGGCACCAGTTCCGCTATATCACCCTGCCGCTGATGAAGCCGTTCATCAACATCGCCATCGTGCTGAACGTGATCTACGTCTTCAACTCGCTGCCGATCATCTGGGTGATGACCGAAGGTGGTCCGGCCAATGGCACAGATATTCTGGTGACCTACCTTTACAAACTGGCGTTCCGCTTTGGCCAGCTTGGCAAGGCCGCCGCGATTTCGCTGGTAATGTTTGGCGTGCTGCTGATCTTCACCATCCTTTATGTCGCCCTGATCAGCCGCAACGACGCAGATGATGCCGCTCCGGAAGCCGAGGTTGATGATGAACACTAAGCTGCGCAAAAGCATCTTTTACTGGGTCTTGCTGCTGCCCTTGGCGGTGGTCAATATCTTCCCCTTTGCGGTGATGTTCGTCACCGCCGTCCGCCCGCGGGATGAGCTGTTCGTTTACCCGCCAACCTGGGGCTTCAGCGAGTTCCGCTGGGAAAACTTCAGCGAGATGTGGGTGAAAACCAACTTCGGCGGTGCGCTGATGAACAGCCTTTATGTTAGCATCACCGCCACCGCGCTGGCCTTGCTGCTGGCGATCCCGTCGGCCTACGCAATGTCGCGCTACCGCTTTGCCGGCAAGGGGGCGTACCGGATCTTTCTGCTGATGACGCAGATGATGTCGCCCATCGTGCTGGTGCTGGGGCTATTCCGGCTGATGATGACACTGGGGCTGGTGAATGATCTGAACTCGCTGGTGATCACCTATGCCGCCTTCAACCTCGCCTTCACCATCTGGATGCTGCAAAGCTATTTCAACTCGATCCCGCGTGATCTGGAGGAAGCAGCCTGGATGGATGGTGCCAGCCACCTGACGAGCCTTGTGCGCATCTTCTTGCCGTTGGCGGTGCCGGCGATGGTGGTGACGGCGATCTTTACCTTCATTAACAGCTGGAACGAATTTGTGCTGGCGCTGACGATGATGCGGTCTTCCAACGATTTCACGCTGCCGGTGCAGATCTATGCGCAGGTGGCCGGGCGTTATCAGGTCGAATGGCATCATGTGATGGCGGGAACTGTGCTGGCTACGGTGCCAGTGGCAATCGTGTTCTCGTGGCTGCAACGCTACCTGATCCGCGGCATGGCACTTGGGGCGGTGAAATGATCCGCCAGAATTACGGGGAATAGAAATGTCGTCTGTCACTATCCGCGACGTGAAGAAAAGATACGGGGCCATGCAGGTGTTGCACGGCGTCGATCTGGAAATCCGGGACCGCGAATTTGTCGTGCTGGTTGGGCCCTCGGGCTGTGGCAAATCCACCTTGCTGCGGATGATTGCCGGGCTGGAAAGCGTGTCGTCCGGCGATATCATCATCGGTGACAAGGTGGTCAATGACGTGCCCGCCAAATCGCGCGATATCGCAATGGTATTCCAGAACTATGCGCTTTACCCGCATATGTCGGTTTACGAAAACATGAGCTTCAGCCTGCGGCTGCGGCGGCAGGCGAAAGAAGTGATCGACCGCAAAGTGCGCGAGGCCGCCGAGATTCTGAACCTTGGCAAGTTCCTCGACCGCTCACCCCGGCAGTTGTCGGGCGGGCAGCGGCAGCGGGTGGCGATGGGCCGCGCGCTGGTGCGCGATCCGCAGGTGTTCTTGTTTGACGAGCCGTTGTCGAACCTTGACGCCAAGCTGCGCGTGGTGATGCGGACGGAAATCAAGGCGCTGCATCAGCGGCTGCAAACCACCTCGGTTTATGTCACGCATGACCAGATCGAAGCCATGACCATGGCCGACCGGATCGTGGTGATGAACGGCGGCAAGATCGAACAGATTGGCAGCCCGCTGGAACTGTATGACACCCCGGCCAATCTGTTTGTGGCAGGTTTCATCGGATCACCATCAATGAACTTCATCGAAGGCGTGCTGGGCCGCGATGCGGGCGGGGCGTTTGTGGAACTGCCGGGAGGCGTGCGTTTGGCGGTGCCGACTATGGCTTCGGGCGTGGCGGGGCAAAAGGTGGTGTTCGGTGCGCGACCGGAACATTGCGCTTTGGCGAAGGGTGATGCAGGTGTCGCGGTTCAAGTCGAGGTGGTGGAACCCACTGGCGCGAATATTCAGGTTTATACCAAGCTTGCAGGCACACCGTTCTGCGCGATCTTTGCCGAACGGCATGAGTTCAAGCCGGGGCAAACCATCCGGCTGGATTTCCCTGCCGACAAGATCCACCTGTTTGATGTGGAAACCGGCGCGCGGCTGTAAGCAGGTCTTGGCACAACAAAAAAGCCTGCCGGGGACCACCCGGCAGGCTTTTTCATTTCCGAAGCCTTACCAGCCGTTGATGCGCGACCACAGATCCACCACCGGCCCCGCGCCCGCATCGACGACCCGGTAGCCATCATACATCGCGGCGGTCATGCAAACGTGGTTCGGCAAAACCCGCACCCGCGACCCGATCGGCAGTTGATCAAACGGGAACGGGCCGTCGGCGGTCAGCATGCCGTGTTCCTGATAGACATGCCCCACCCGCACCGAGCCGATGCGGCGCCTGCAATCTTCCGACATGATCATGCCAAAGCCGATGTCCTCCGCCAGACCCGGCGCGCCGGTGCTGCGGTCTTTCGACAACGCCAGCCCGCCCGCATCAATCAGCGCGCTGTTCATGTCGGGGCGGTGGCCGATCACCGTCGCCAGCACTGAAACCGCAATATCCTCCAGCCCGTGCGAGCCGATTTCCGATTGGAACACATCGCCGAACATATAGACGCCGCAGCGCATTTCGGTCAGCCCTTCCCACGAAAGCCCATGCGTGGCGGTGGGGGTAGACCCGACGCTGACCACCGGGCAGGGCAGCCCCGCCGCGCGCAGTTGCGTGGCAGCTGTGACGGCAGACAGACGTTCAGCCTCGGCCACCTGCTGAATATCGGCAAGGCCGCGGCATTGGTAGGAATTGCCGGCATGGGTCAGCACCCCCGTCAGCCGCAGCCCCGGCAATTCATGCAGCGCCCGCCCCAGATCGACCACGGCAGAACCCCCCGCCAGCAACCCGGCACGACGCTCGCCGGAATCCAGCTCGATCAGCACATCCAGCGTGACGCCTTCGGCTTGCGCCCGCAGGCTAAGATCTTGCGCCACGGCCAGCTGATCAGTGATCAGCCCCAACTTAACACCGCGCTTGATCAGGGCAGCAATGCGCGGCATCTTTTCCGGCACGACGCTGACGGCATAGGTGATATCCTCTATGCCGTGATCGGCGAAATATTCGGCCTCTTTCAGGGTTGAAACCGTCACGCCGCCGAAGTTCCCGGCCAGCGCAATCCGCGCCACGTCGATGGATTTGGCCGACTTCATATGCGGACGTAACTGCACGCCGCTGTTGGCAAATCGGTCGGTCATTCGCGCCGCATTGCGGGCAAGCCGGGACCGATCAAGGATCAGGCAAGGGGTTTCCAGCGTGGAAAGCAGGGTCATGGCAGGCTCCGATCAAGGGCAAGGCCCGCGCGGGAGGCACGGCTTTGCTATTTTTAGCCAAGCCTGCCCGGCGCGGCCAATGCAGCTTGCGCCTGCCCCGATGCAAGCGCGGCATCAGCCCCAGGTGGTGTCTTCTTCGGTGGGGATCAGCGCCCACAATTCTTCCGATACTTCCGGCAGCGGATCACGCGACCGGATCAGCCGCACCTCGACCGGAATGTTCCAGCGTTCATCCCCCGCCGGCACCAGCGAGCCATCGGCAAATTCGCGGGCCAGATGGCTTGCGGGTAGCCAGGCGGTGCCGCGGCCTTCCGAGCTCATCGCTTTCAGCACCGCCGCCATGTGCGACACGAACACCCGGCGCAGGTGCAAAGGTTCTGGGGCGGCGCTGATCATCTGATCCACCACCCGGCCGATCGCGGAGGTTTCGCTATAGGCCAGATAATGCACAGGATCATCTTCGGTGCCGGGCAAACGATCCACCGGCTGACCGGCGCTGTCGGGCAAAGTCACCGGCACCAGTTCATCGCGCAGCACCAGCTTGGAGACAAAATGTTCAAACGGCAGGTGCATCTGAATATCGGGATGGGTGTAGCTGATCAGAAAATGACAGTCGCCGCGTTGCAGCAGGTGGATGCAGTCGTGAAATTGGCTGGTGTCCAGCCGGGTGTTGAAGCTGTGGCTGCGCAGTTCCAGCGACCGCAGCCAACTGGGAAAGAAGTTCAGCGACAGGCTGTGCGTCGCGGCAAAGCGGATGGTATTGGCCGTGACATCGCCAATCCGCCGCGCCTCTTCCCGGCCTTGATACAAGCGACGCAGCACATCTTCGGCCACTGGGCGAAAGCGTTCGCCCGAGAGCGTCAGCGTGATCGGCTGCGTGGCGCGGTTGAACAACTGCGCACCCACCCATTCCTCCAGACTTTTGATCCGGCGGCTGAAGGCAGGCTGCGTGGTATAGCGGGCCTGTGCCGAGCGCGAAAAATTGCGGGTATCAACAAGGCTGAGAAAGTCTTCAAGCCAACGGCTTTCCATCCCATCCGCCTCCTTTCATCGGTTGCGTCATTTGGTTCGGCGGGGCAGGGGCATGATGCAAGGGCCGGGCCTGCTTGTCACCGATGATCTGCCGGAACGGCGACACAATCAACCTGGCGCGTCGCGGCATGGCAGCGCAGGGGGCGTTTGCATCGCGAATAGGCTTATGCGTGCCAGACATAGCCTTTGCTTCGGGCATCGGGTTGCATTGACCGCACCGGCCCCGCGCGCCAAAGTTTCCGCCAGTGCCACCGCGCACAGCCATGGAGAAACCCGGATGACCCAGACCACCAATGCGCTGCAGACCCTTGATACCCCGGCCGTGCTGGTGGATCTGGACGTGGTCCGGCGCAATATCGCGCGATTTCAGAGCTATGCCGACCAGATCGGCATGGCGGTGCGGCCGCATATCAAGACCCACAAACTGCCGCAGATCGCGCTGATGCAGCTGGAGGCAGGGGCGGTTGGCATCACCTGCCAGAAAATCTCGGAAGCCGAGGCGATGGTGGCGGCAGACAGCCGGTTGTCGGATGTGCTGATCACCTACAACATCCTTGGCGCAGAAAAGCTGGCGCATCTGCGGGATTTGGCAGGCCGGGTGCGGCTGACCGTGGTGGCGGATAATGCCGTGGTGATTGACGGGCTGTCGGCGGCTTTTGCCGATGCGACAGCGCCGCTGCGGGTGCTGGTGGAATGCAACACCGGCGCGGATCGCTGCGGCGTGGCTACGCCACAGGAAGCCGCGGCACTGGCCTGCCGGATTGCCGGCGCGCCGGGTTTGCAATTTCAGGGCCTGATGACCTACCCACCCGCCAATGGTGCCGCCGCGGTGCAAGCCTTCATGACGCAGGCCAAGGCGTTGATCGAGGCTAGCGGGTTGACGGTGACGGTGGTGTCCTCGGGTGGCACGCCGTCGATGATGCAGGCGGGGGATGCCCCGGTTGCCACCGAATACCGGCCCGGAACCTATGCCTACAACGACCGCTCGCTGGTGGCGCGCGGGGCCTGCGATTGGGATGATTGCGCGCTGACCGTGCTGGCAACCGTGGTTTCGGTGCCAAGCGCCAACCGCGCCATCATCGACGCGGGCAGCAAGGCGCTGACCTCGGATCTGCTGGGGCTGACGGGTTATGGGCATGTGTTGGGGCGACCTGACATTGTGATCGATCAGTTGTCGGAGGAACACGGGCGGCTGATCAGCTCCGGGCCGATCAGGCTTGCGGTGGGCGATAAGCTGCGCATCGTGCCAAACCATGCCTGCGTGGTCAGCAATCTGTTTGATGTGGTGCAAGTGCTGGAAGCGGGCGTGGCCGTTGCGACCTGGCCGGTGGTGGCGCGCGGCAAGGTGACATAAGCCGCGCCCGGCGCGATCGCGGGCGCGGCTTATGCGTCAAAGTCCGTTGGCTTTGGCGATAAAGTCCGACAGGTGCGGCACATAATCTTCCGGGCCATCGCCGCCCGTCGCCATTGCCAGCGCGAAGGAGTTTTTCACTGCACTTGCCAGCGGCGTGGCAACGGTTGAGCCGTTCGCCATGGATTCGACATAGCGCATGTCTTTGTAAGCATTGCCCAAAGTGAACTTGTGCGCCTCGCGGTTTCCTTCCAGCGCATAGCCCATGAAGGTTTGATAAAAGCCGCAATCCATCCGGCCGCCGCGAATGACCTTGTCAAACTCAGCCACCGGAATGCCGACCTTGCGCGACAGCGCCAGCGCCTCGGAATAGAGCGCGGCATAGCCCAGCGACAGGAAGTTGTTCAGAAGCTTCATCTTGTGACCATCACCGACCGCGCCGATATGCACGATCTTAGCGGCCCAGGTAGCAAGGATCGGCTGCACCCGTGCAAAAGTGGCGTCGCTGGCACCAACCATGCAATCCAGCGTGCCGGCCCAAGCCTCTTTCGGGGTGCGCGACAACGGCGCATCGACAAAATCAACGCCGATCTCGGCCAGTTCTGCCGCGAGACGCAAACTGACGGTCGGATCAGAGGTGGAGCAATCTACCACCACCGTGCCGCGCGCTAGACCGGGTTTCAGCGCCGCAACCGCCGCCGCAACCTCGGGCGAGCCGGTCAGGCACATCAGGATCACCGTACAGTTGCGCGCAAGGTCTTCCACCGAGGCGGCTTCTACCGCACCGCGCGACACCAGATCATCGACCGCCGTGCGCTTGCGATGCGCCACCACGGTCAACTGAAAACCTTTTTCAACGATATTCTTCGCCATGCCTTGCCCCATCAGGCCAAGACCAATAAAACCAACCTTTTCTTGCGTCATAGTCATTCTCCGGGTGTGTCAGGATAAGTTAAAGCGGCGGCGCAGATCGGCGATCTGTTCGGGCGTCAGCAAACGCAGCGCTTGATTTTGCAGCATCAGAAACAGCTTGGCGGTTTCTTCCAGTTCTTCCGTGGCATATTGCGCATTGGCAAGGCTGGTCCCGGCCACCACCGGGCCGTGGTTTGCCAGCAAAACCGCATGATGCGCACTGGCCAAAGCCCGCACCGCATGCGCCAGATCGGGGTCGCCGGGAGCGAAATACGGCACCAACGGCAGCCGCCCGACCCGCATGACGTAATAGGCAGTCAGTGCGGGCAGCACATCATTTGGGTCCACATCGCGCAGAATACTGACGGCGGTGGCATGGCTGGAGTGCAGATGCACCACCGCCGCGGCATCCTTGCGTTCGCCATACATCGACAGGTGCAGAAACGCCTCTTTCGTGGGGGCATCACCAGACATCAGCCGCCCTGCCTTATCCAGTCGCGACAACCTGGCAGGGTCCAGCGCGCCCAGCGAAATATTGGTCGGCGTCATCAACCAGCCGCCATCGTCCAGCCGCACCGAGATATTGCCGCTGCTGCCTGCCGTCAGCCCGCGATCAAACAGCGATGCGCCGACCCGGCAAATCTCGTCCCGGATGCGGGTTTCTTCAGGCATCGGCAGGCTCCGTCTCCAGCAGGGTCCAGGCTTTCAGGAAGAAATCCTCGGCACCAAAGTTGCCCGATTTCAGTGCCAATACCAGATCCGGCCCGGAAATACTGCGGGTCCACGGCACACCGGGAGCGATTTCGGGGCCGATCTCCAGCGTGGTAACTCCAAGCGCCGCCACCACCGCACCCGAAGTTTCGCCGCCCGCAATCAGATAGCGGCTGAACCCGGTACTTTGCAGAAGGCGGGCCACCTCGGCCAGCGTGGCTTCCACCAGCGCGCCGGAAGCGTGCTGCCCCAAGCGGGCCTGAATGGAGTGCAAAACTGCCGGATCGGCGCTGGAATAGATCAGGGGAATGGAGTCTTGCGGCTGCGCCACCGCCCAATCGGCCAGACTGGCGGCGGTTTGCTGGCCGGACAGCAGCGCATCAACATCCAAGGCCAGAGTCGGCAAACCGACCGCCTGCGCCGCCGCAATCTGTCCGCGCGTCGCCATCGAGCACGACCCCGCCAGCACGACCGAGCGCCCCTGAGGCGCGACCATCCGGGCCTGCGCAGGGCGCGGCGCAACCTTGCCCGCGCGCACGAAATTCGCAGCCAACCCCAAAGCAATGCCCGAGCCGCCCGTCACCAGCGGCATGTCGGAACAGGCCGCGCCGATAGTGCGCAGGTCGGCGTCTTGCAGCGTATCAACAATTAGAATGCGCTTGCCAGCTGCAGCCTGCGCAGCAAAAGCCTGCCGCACGGCGGCCTCGCCCCGCGCGATGGTGTCAATCGTCACCAACCCGACCGGCAGCGCGGTCTGCCGCCCCAACACTCGCACCAGATTGGCATCGTGCATCGGATTGAGCGGGTGATCCTTCAGCGGGCTATCGGACAGCAACGCATCGCCGACAAACAGATGGCCGCGATAGGTGGTCCGCCCCGCCGCCGGGAAAGACGGGCAAGCGATGGTCAGATCGCCGCCGGTCACCGCCAGCAGCGCCTCGGCCACCGGGCCGATATTGCCTTCGTCGGTCGAATCGAAGGTGGAGCAGTATTTGAACAGCAGTTGTTCGGCCCCGCCCGCGCGCAGCAGATTGGCGGCAGCAACTGACAGTTCCACCGCCTGCGCTGCCGGGATCGACCGCGACTTCAGCGCGATAACGATGGCATCGGCCTCGGGCAGCTTACCCTGTTCCGGCAGGCCGATGATCTGCACCGTGCGCAGACCTTCGCGCGCCAGCATCAGGCACAAATCGGTCGCGCCGGTGATGTCATCTGCAACTGCGCCAATCAGCATGGCTGGTCCTTTCCTTGGGGGGCATTCCCGAAAATCAGCGATCAGCACGGGTCTAGCGGCGCTTGTGACAGGATCGACGGATCCTGTCAGCGAACTAAGGCCTTGCTTTTCGTTTCTGTCATGCGCTAACGATATTTATGGCAACGCTATCATTCGCGCTTTTGCAACGCAAGCCCGCTGCCAAAGACTCCGCCAACCCGCTGAAATAGCGAAGAAATCGAGGAATATCATGCAGAATGGGGCCACTTTGAACGTTTGCGTCATCGGGTTGGGGTCTATGGGCTTTGGAATGGCGTCTTCGCTGTTGCGGGATGGCTTTTCGGTCAGCGGCTATGATTTAAATGCCGAAGCCGTAGCTCGGTTGGTTGCGCTTGGCGGAAGACCGGTGCAAAATCTGAGCCAAGCGGCCGCCGGGGCCGATGTCGTTTTATGCGTGGTTGTGAACGCGGCGCAAACCGAAACGGCGCTGTTTGGCCAAGGTGGTGCGGCCGAAGCGATGGCACCGGGCGGGGTGATCCTGTCTTGCGCGACGATGCCGCCCGATGCCGCCCGTGACTTTGCTGCCCGGGCAGAAGCCAGCGGTTTGGGCTATCTGGATGCTCCGATCAGCGGCGGCGCGGTGCGAGCCGCAGCTGGCGACTTGACGATCATGGCCTCGGGCAAACCGGCGGTTTTTACGCGGGCTCGCCCGGTGTTGGACAGCATCGCTGCCAAGGTCTACGAACTGGGCGACGACGCGGGTACCGGTGCGGCTTTCAAGATCGTCAACCAGTTGCTGGCAGGGGTTCACATCGCTGCGGCCTGCGAGGCAATCACTTTCGCCAAAGCAATGAATCTAGACATTGCAAAGGTTTATGAGGTTATTACCGCCTCGGCGGGTAATTCCTGGATGTTCGAAAACCGGGTGCCGCATATTCTGGAAGGCGATTACGCGCCGCGCAGTGCGGTGGACATTTTCACCAAGGATCTGGGTATCATTTCCGACATTGGCCGCGGGTTGAAGTTCCCGACGCCAATTGCCTCGATGGCATTGCAGATGTTCGTGATGACCGCCGCCGCCGGAATGGGCCGTGATGACGACGCCTCGGTCGCGCGGATGATCGCGGGTCTGGCGGGGCTTGAGCTGCCCGGAATGGAGTGCTGAACATGCCGCGTTTTGCCGCCAACCTGACGATGATGTTTCAGGAACACGCCTTCATGGATCGTTTTGCGGAAGCTGCCGCTGCCGGTTTTGACGCTGTTGAATATCTGTTCCCGTATGATTTCGATATGTCGCAAATTGCCCGGTCGCTGCAGGAGAATCAGCTGACACAGGCGCTTTTCAACCTGCCTCCGGGGGATTGGCAGGCCGGAGAGCGCGGTTTGGCAGCGCTGCCAAGCCGGAAGGCGGATTTTCGCAAATCTGTGGTAACAGCCCTGCGCTACGCGGCGGCAACGGGCGTGGGCCGGGTACATGTGATGAGCGGCATCGCCCGCCGCGACGATACTGTCGCCCGCGTCTGCTACCGCGATTCGGTCGCCTATCTGTGCGATCAGGCCGGGCAAGTCGGGCTGGATGTGCTGATCGAACCGATCAACGCACGCGACATGCCGGGGTATTTTCTGAATGATTTCAACTATGCAGCTGATCTGATCGCTGATCTAGGCGCGGCGAACCTGAAGCTGCAGTTCGACATTTACCACCGCCAGATTATTCATGGCGATGTGTTGACCGGGCTGAAAACCCTGATGCCAATCATCGGTCACGTTCAGATCGCCGCCGTGCCGCTGCGGCATGAACCTGGCACCGGTGAGTTGGACGATTTCCGTATTCTGTCAGCGCTGGATGATCTGGGATACACTGGTTTTGTCGGGTGCGAATACCGCCCGGCTGCGGGCACAGTTGCAGGTTTGGCTTGGTTGCACGCATTCCAAAAGGGGTGAGGCGCCCGACCGAAGCCGGACGCAACCTATTCATTTTACAGCAAAGTCCTGATGCAAAGCCAGATCCGCTGGGCTAAAACGCTCGGTCGCGAAGTTGCGCTGATGCCAGTAGGGGTAGATCAGCGGGATGGTGCTGACCTCGGTCAGGCGCGCGACTTCTTCCGCAGTCAGTTTCAACGAAACGGCCGCGAAATTGTCGCGGAACTGCGCCTCGGTGCGCCCCCCGAACACCAGAGAGCTGACGGCAGGGCGGGTCAGCAACCACGCCAAAGCAACCTGCGCCGCCGAAATACCACGCGAATCGCCAATGCTTACAAGCACATCCACGATATTCCACAGCTTTTCGACGTCTCGGATCGGCGGTTCTGTCCAGCCGGCGAACTGGCGCGAGCCTTCGGGCGTGGCAACGCCGCGGCGGTGCTTGCCCGACAGTAGGCCGGCGGCGAGCGGGCTCCATACCAGAACGCCAAGGCCCTGGTCGACCGAAATCGGCAGCAGTTCGTATTCGGCCTCGCGGGCCTCCAACGTGTAGTGAATCTGCTGAGTGACAAAGCGCGGGCGACGGTCGCGGTCCGACACGGCCAACGATTTCATGATGTGCCAGCCGGAATAATTCGAGCAGCCGATGTAGCGCACCTTGCCCTGCTGCACCAAGGTATCGAGCGCGGCGAGCTTTTCGTCAACCGGCGTCAAGCCATCCCATTCGTGCATGTAATAGATGTCGATATGGTCGGTCCGCAGGCGTTTCAGGCTGCGTTCACACTCGCGAATCAGATGATAGCGCGACACACCTTCGTCATTCGGGCCGGTGCCGATCCGCATCCGCGCCTTGGAGGTGATTAGTACATCGTCGCGACGGCCCTCCAAAACCTCGCCCAAAATCTCTTCTGCAAGGCCGGTGGAATACATGTTGGCAGTGTCGAACAGGTTCACCCCGGCGTCGATGCACAGATCAACCAAGCGGCGCGCCTCGGTCACGCCTTGCTGGCCAACCATGGCAAAAGGCCCGGTGCCGCCAAAGGTGAACGTGCCCATGGTAAGGGCGGAAACCTTAAGGCCTGAACGGCCAAGTGTACGATATTCCATTGTTTTCTCCTGTTTAGGACCATCAGGCCGAAAGCTGACGGGCGATATGTTGCATGCCGATTTCCGGGCTGGTCAGCACGGGCAGCGGGGGCAATTCGTTCTGCACCAGGGCCAAGGCGCGCGCCATTGACGCCTGCGCCAGCACGATCACATCGGCTTTCGGGGCAAGCTCGCGCAGGCTTTGCGCCACCATCGCGTCATGCCCGGCGGTATCACCGGAGCCGAGTTTCTGAAAGGCACCCTCGGCCAGTTCGGCGATGACGGTGCAGGGGCGATCTGCCTGCGCGGCGCTGCGCCGAATCAGATCGCTGGTCGGGTCCAGCGTGGTGCGCAGGGTTGCGAGAACGCCGATTCGCGACCCGAGAGTGACAGCCGCCTGCGCCATACCTTCATCAATGCGGAACAGCGGCACCGGGCAGAATGGTTTGGTGGCATCGACGGCGAGGCCGAGCGATGAACAGGTGACCACAACGGCGCTGGCCCCGGCCTCGACCGCCGAACGGACCAATTGCGCCAGTCGCCACATCGTGGTTTGCGACAACGCACCATCGCGGATGGTGCCGCGCAGCAAGCTTTCATCCAGCATGTTGAAGCCCTGCCAGTGTGGCAAATGTTGCTTTGCCAGCCCATCAAACAGCGGGATCAGCCCGGAAACGGTGTGGATCATGGCGATTTGGGGCGGAATGACCGGATTTGACGATGACATGTTCGGTTTTTCCTTAAGAAGCGCGTATGGCAGCGCTGCCAATGCTGATCTTTGTCCCCGTTCAATACAACGGGGAATCGGCCTGTTTTGCACGGAAACGCAAAGGCGCTGCGGATTTCCGCATGCTTTATGCTGGTTTTGGATGCTGTTATCCCAAAAATGGTGATTGACAGCTTTCTCGATTCCCCCAAGAAATGACAGCGCTGTCATTCGCTGGCACAGCATGATCTAAGCTTTCGGACGCCCAAGATGCCCAGATGGGCAAACGGGCCGAAAAAATCGAGGCCCGCAGCGGGGCCGATGGCAATATGAGAGGAACCTGCATGGCCGCGTCGGAGAACAAGGTGACAACTTCCAGCGCTTCGCCGGTCTGGAGCCAGCTGGCGCAGTTGCGGCAGGTGCGCGAGGTCAACGTGCTGGTGGCGATGATCGTCGTTGGCGCGCTGATCAGCCTTTACACGCCGTATTTTCTGACCACCAACAACCTGATGGGTGTGTTCCGCGCCTTCTCGCTGACCGCGATCATGAGCATCGGCATGGTGATGGTGATCATCACCGGCGGGATTGATTTGTCAGTTGGGTCGGCGATGGGGCTGGCCTCTTTGGTGACGGCACTGGCGTTTGATGCCGGGTTTTCGCAGGCAGCCAGCATCAGCGCGGGCATCGCGGTTGGGATCACCTTTGGTCTGGTGAACGGGCTTTTGATCACGGCTATCGGCTTGCCGCCGTTCATCGCCACGCTTGGCACACTGAGCATCGGGCGTGGCCTGATGTACATGGTAACGCATGGTGTGCCGGTGACGCCCGACACCCCGGAAAGCTTTTCCAAGCTGGGGCAGGGTTATATCGGCTTTGTGCCGGTGCCGGTGGTGATCATGCTGGTGCTGATGGTGGTGTTTGCGCTGATCATGCGGCGCACCCGGTTTGGCCGCCACGTCTATGCCACCGGCGGCAATGAACATGCGGCACGGCTGAGCGGGGTGAAGACCAATCGCGTCAAGCTGTCGGTGTATATGCTGTCGTCGACGATTGCCTCGCTGGCCGGGATCATCGGGTTTTCGCGCTATCTTTCGGCAGAACCGGCCTCGGGCTTCGGGTCCGAGCTGGACGTGATTGCGGCGGCGGCGATTGGCGGGGCCAGCCTTGCAGGTGGTGTCGGCAGCGTCAGCGGTGCGGTGATCGGTGCAGCTCTGGTCGGCGTCATTGCCAACGGCATCGTGCTTTTGAACATCAATACCTATGCCCAGCAGGCCATTACCGGCGGCGTCATTCTGATCGCGGTCAGTCTGGATGTCCTGCGCAACAAACTTTCCGGCGGAAACAGCTGAAGGAGCGGCGGTTTCCACCGGACGGACGAAGGTTCAACAAAATCCGTCTCGGAGGACGAGCGGAAGTGGAGGAGAGACTGATGAAGACCTTTATCAAGACCGCCCGCGCGGCGATGATCACCATGGCGATGCTGGCAGGCACTGCTGCGGTGGCACAAGACATCACCATTGCGGTTATCCCGAAAGTGGCCGTGCCGTTCTTTGACGATTGCAACACCGGCGCGCAGGCTGCAGCAGAAGCGTTGGGCGTGGGCTATCAGTGGGTTGTGCCGCAGAACACGCAGGGCGCGACTCAGGTCAAGATCATGGAAGACCTGATTGCTCGCCAGGTCAGCGGCATCGCGATTTCGGTGAATGAGCCGAAGTCGGTCGAAGGCGTGATCAAGCAGGCGATGGATGCCGGTATCAAGGTTGTGACCTTCGATTCCGACAGCGCCAATTCCGGCCGCAGCCTGTATATCGGCACGATCAACAAGCAGGCAGGCGTCACCATGGGTAACTCCATGGCTGAAAAGCTGGGCGGCAAGGGCAAAGTGGCCATCATCACCGGTCAGCTGGGCGCTTCCAACCTGAACGAGCGGATTGACGGCGTGAAAGAAGCGCTGGCAGCATTCCCGGATATCGAAATTGTCGCCACTGAAGGCACCGAAGACGATCTGGCCAAAGCGGTTTCCGTGACCGAAGCCATCCTGCGCGGCAACCCCGATCTGGCAGGCATCTTCGGCATGAGCCAAGTCGGTGGCCCGGCTGTGGCCAAGGTTCTGGCGCAGCAGGAATTTGCTGACCGCAAAGGCGCGGTTGCCGTGTTCGCTTTCGACGATCTGCCCGACACCATTCAGGGCGTGAAAGACGGCTACATCAACGGCATCATGGTGCAGCGTCCCGTCACCATGGGCAAACTGGCTGTCGAGCAGCTGGTTTCCCAGATCAAAGGTGAAGCCGCCGGCGGTGACATCGATACCGGCGTTACGGTCGTGAACGCAGACAACCTGGGCAGCTACACCAAGTAAGCTGTCTCTCTGGGGGCAAGGCGTACTCCCCGCTTTGCCCCCTTTTTCCTTTTGTCAGCCGAGGCGCCGATGAGCTTTTTTCTGGAAATGCACGGGATCACCAAGACCTTTCCGGGGGTCAAGGCGCTGAACCGGGTCGATCTGCAACTGGCGCGTGGCGAGGTCCATGTGCTGGCGGGCGAAAACGGGGCCGGCAAAAGCACCCTGATGAAGATCATGACCGGGGTTTACAAAGCCGATCCGGGTGGCGTCATCAAGGTCGATGGCCAAGAAGTAACGATCAAAGACCCTGTCCACGCGCGGACACTTGGGATTAGCATTATTTATCAAGAACTTGCAGTTGTGAACAATCTGACCGTGGCCGAGAATATCTATCTGGCCCGCGAGCCGCTGAACAACCTTGGCATGATCGACGTGCGCAAGATGAACGCCGATGCGGCGGCGGTGCTGGCCGAGCTGGAGATGAACCTTGACCCCGCCCGGCTGGTTGGCGGCCTGAGCATCGGGCAAAAGCAGATGGTCGAGATCGCGCGGGCGATTTCCTATCGCTCCAAGCTGATCATCATGGATGAGCCTACTGCCTCGTTAAGTCATCACGAAGCGACGACTCTGATGCGGATGGTGAAGAAGCTGACGGCGCAGAATATCGGCGTGGTGTATATCTCGCACCGGCTGGATGAGATTTTTGAAATCGGCGACCGGGTGACTGTGCTGCGCGATGGCATGACGGTGGACAGCCGCCCGATTGCCGAGATGACCCGCGAAATCCTGATCCGCAAGATGGTGGACCGCGAGATGTCGCAGCTGTTTGGCGAACATGCCTCACATGCCAGCGACCAGATTCTGATGTCGGTCAAGGGGTTGGGGCTAAAGCGGCCCACGGTGCAGGGCGCGCGGGTTTCGGATGTCAGCTTTGATCTGCACAAGGGCGAGGTCTTGGGCTTTTTCGGTCTTGTCGGCTCTGGCCGCACCGAGATCATGGAGATGATTTTCGGCAGCCGCGCCAGTGTTGGCACGATCAGCATAGACGGCAAAACCGTGACCATCCGCGAACCGTCGCAGGCAATTGAACAGGGCATCGGCTTTGTCACCGAAGACCGCAAGGAACTGGGGCTGGTGCTGGGCATGTCGGTGCGCGAGAATTTCAGCCTGACGCATCTGTCGGATTACTGCAAAATGGACGTGGTGAACCGCAAACGCGAAACCAATGCCTGCGTGCAGTATATCAAGTCGCTGGGCATCAAGACGCCATCGCCGGAACAGAAGGTGCTGAACCTGTCGGGCGGCAATCAGCAAAAGGTGGTGATTGCGAAATGGGTCGCCCGGCGTCCGCGGATTCTGATCGTCGATGAACCGACCCGCGGCATTGACGTGGGGGCGAAGGCCGAGGTGCATACGCTGTTGAACAAGCTGGCGTCGGAAGGCATGTCGATTATCGTGGTGTCGTCGGATTTGCCGGAGGTGCTGGCGATCAGTGACCGGGTGGTGGTGCTGAAAGAGGGCCGCATCACCGGGGTTCTGTCGCGCGCGGATGCCACGCAGGAACGGGTGATGCTGGCCGCGACGGGCTAAGCAACGCATTGGAAGAATTCAAGGAAACGGAGAGTCTCATGACCAAACGCATCATTTTCACCGGCGGCACCGGCAAGGCCGGTCGCCATGCCGTGCCGCACCTTTTGGCGAAGGGCTACAAGATTCTGAACGTCGATCTGAAGCCGCTCGACCTTCCGGGGGTGAATACGCTGATCACCAACATCACCGATTCGGGTCAGGTGTTCAACGCCTTCACCACCCATTTCGGCTTTGACGGCTATGACGAAGGCGCGCCGCCGAAGGCACCCGATGCCATCGTGCATTTCGCCGCCGTGCCGCGGGTGATGATCAACCCCGACAACACCACTTTCGCGCAGAACACTGTTGGCACTTACAATGTGCTGGAAGCGGCGATGAAGCTGGGTGTGAAGAAGGTGATCTTCGCCAGCTCTGAGACCACCTACGGCGTCTGCTTTGCCGAAGGTGACAAGGATTACCATTCCTTCCCGCTGGAGGAAGATTACGACAGCGACCCGATGGACAGCTACGGCCTGTCGAAAGTGGTCAACGAGAAGACCGGCCGCGCCTTTGCGATGCGTTACGGTGCCGATGTTTACGCGCTGCGCATCGGCAACGTGATCGAGCCGCATGAATACGCCAACTTCCCCGGCTATCTGGCCGACCCGATGAGCCGCAAGCGCAACGCCTGGAGCTATATTGACGCCCGCGATCTGGGCGAGATTGTGCATCTTTGCCTGCAAAAGGACGGCCTTGGCTATCAGGTGTTCAACGCGGTGAATGACACCATTACCGCCAATCTGCCGACGGCGGAGTTTCTGGCGAAATACGCGCCGAACACGCCTGTCACCCGGCCGATGGGCACGCATGAAGGCCCGCTTTCCAACCGCAAGATCCGCGAAGTGCTGGGCTTCAAGGAAGCGCATCCGTGGCGGAATTATGTGAAAGCCTGATCTGATCAGCCGGGGCAATGCAGCGGCGTTGCCCTGGCTCTGCAAAACCCATATACAACCGCGCCAAGGCCGTGGCATCACGGCCTTCAGACGCAGCGGCCATCGGATGACGCGGCACGAAGGGGACTCCGGTGTTGAAGACCAAGCAACGGCTGCAAGACAAGAAAAGCAAGATCACCGTCCACGAGGTTGCCGCCCACGCCGGGGTCAGCGAATCGACGGTGTCTCGGATCATGCGCAACGAAGGTCTGGTGGCCGAGGCGACCCGCGCCAGGGTGATGGAAAGCGTGCGCGCGCTGGGGTATGTGCCCAACCGCATCGCCGGGTCTTTGGCCTCGATGGATTCCAAGCTGGTGGGCGTGGTGGTGCCGTCGCTGTCGAATATCGTGTTTCCCGAGGTGTTGCAGGGCATCAACGCCGGGCTGAAAGCCAGCAATTATCAATCGGTGATCAGTATCAGCGATTATGACATCGACCGCGAGGAAACGCTGGTGCGCGGCATTCTGGCCTGGCAACCGGCGGCGATCCTGATCACTGGCTTTGATCACACCATGGCGACGCGGCGGATGCTGGACCAAAGCGGCGTGCGGGTGGTCGAGATGATGGATATTGACTCGGCCCCGATCGACGTGGCCGTGGGCATGTCGCACAGGCGGGCGGGCTACGCGGCGGGGCAACATCTGATTGCCAAGGGCTATCGACGCTTTGGCTATGTCGGCCACGACTGGCGGTCGGATCGGCGGGCGCGGCTGCGTTACGATGGGTTGTGCGAGGCGCTGGCAGAGGCTGGGGTCTCGATCACCGCGCATGCGATTGCCGACGGGCCAAGCTCGGTTGCCACCGGGCGCAGCCAGACCGAACAACTGTGCCGAATGGCGCAGGTCGATGTGGCGGTTTATTCCAACGATGACATGGCGGTGGGCGGGGTGTTCCATTGCATGGGTGCAGGGATCAGCCTGCCGGATCAACTGGCGATCTTTGGCTTCAACGGGCTGGATATCGGCCGCGAACTGCCGCAGCCGTTATCTACGGTGCGGTCAAACCGCTTTTTGATCGGTCAGAAGGCGATAGAGGCGATCCTGCTTGCGCCGGATCGGCCCACGACCAAAACCAACATCGACACCGGGTTTGAGGTTTTCTCTGGTGCTACTGCCTGATTGTAGTGCACGCTTTCACCAAACGGTCAAAAAAGCCTGCTTATGAAGCACTTGCACCCCCTGCAAAAGCAACTATAGGCGTCTTGCGCCCTGACGCGCCTGTGTCCTTCCCTATGAACTGGATTGCCACCTTGCCCGATCTCACCAAGCTGCGCGCCGAACTGGCTGCTCACTATGATCTCTCCCCGTCGCTGGAGGCCGCCGAGGCGACGCGTGTCATCTATGAACGGATGGACCGCGTGGTGCCACTGGCCGATTGGGCGATGTTCGCGCCCTATGTGATTGCGATCAACCGGCTGAAGGCCGAACGCAACGCGGTGATCTTGGGTCACAACTACATGACGCCTGAAATCTACCATGGCGTTGCCGATTTCGTCGGTGACAGCCTGCAACTGGCGATCAAGGCAACGGAAGTCGAGGCCGATGTGATCGTGCAATGCGGCGTGCATTTCATGGCCGAAACCTCAAAAATCATGAACCCTGGCAAGATCGTGCTCATGCCGGATATGGCGGCGGGCTGTTCGCTGGCGGAATCGATCACCGCCAAGGGCGTGGCCGAAATGCGCGCGCTGTATCCCGGCGCGCCGGTGGTGTCTTACGTCAACACCACAGCCGAGGTGAAAGCCGTGTCGGATGTGTGCTGCACGTCGGCCAATGCGTTGCAGATCGTCAACGCGATGGAAGGCGACACCGTGATCATGACGCCGGATCAGTATCTGGCGCGCAACGTGGCGGCGTTGACGCATAAGCGGGTGGTTTGGTGGGAAGGTTCTTGCATCGTGCATGAACGCTATACCGCCGAAGACCTGCGCGCCTACCGCGAGCATGACCCGGACGTGAAGATCATCGCCCACCCCGAATGCACGCCCGAAGTGGTGGCAGAGGCGGATTTCACCGGCTCCACCAAGGATATCATCGACTGGGTGCATGATCATAAGCCTGCCAAGGCTATGCTGGTGACGGAATGCTCGATGGCGGCAAATATCGCCGATGAGCTGCCCGAGGTCGAATTCGCCAAGCCCTGCAACATGTGCCCCTACATGAAGATGATCACGCTGGAGAAGATCCTGTACGCGCTGCACAGCATGACGACTCAGGTGCAGATTGATCCGGCAGTGGCAGAGCCCGCGCGCCGTGCCGTGCAGCGGATGATTGATATTAGCCGTAAAGTGGCGGCCTGATCCGGTGGGCGAGGCGGAGATGCCTGTGGTTGATACCGGCCGCGTGATCATCGTCGGCGCGGGATTGGGTGCGCTTTACGCAGCACTGAACCTTGCGCCGCGTGGCGTGCTGGTGATCTCGCCCGAGCCGCTGGGGCAGGGCGCAAGCTCGGCCTGGGCGCAGGGTGGGATTGCCGCCGCGATGGCTGCGACGGACAGCCCCGAAGCGCATGCCGCCGACACGGTTCGCGCCGGAGCCGGCACTGTGGATGCCGAGGTTGCGGCCAGCGTGACCGCCGAAGCCAAGGCGCATATTCTGGACCTGACCGCGATCGGCACGCCGTTTGATCGCGATGCGCAGGGGGGGTATGTTCTGTCGCGTGAGGCGGCGCACGGGCTGGCGCGGGTGGTGCGGGTGCGCGGCGATCAGGCCGGGCGCGAGATCATGGCGGCGCTGATTGCCGAAGTTGCGCGCACGCCTTCCGTGCAGGTGCTGGAAGGCGTGATGGCGGTCGGTTTGCAGGCCGAATCGGGCCGGGTCACGGGCGTTGCTGTGGCTGCGGCGGATGGCTCCAGCGCTCCGGTTATGCTGCGTGGGGCGGCGGTGTTGCTGGCGGGAGGCGGATCAGGTGGGCTTTATGCGCTGACCACCAACCCGCCGCGTATCCGGGGGCAGGTGATCGGCATGGCGGCCCGCGCGGGAGCAGTGATTGCCGACGCTGAATTCGTGCAGTTCCATCCCACCGCGATTGATATCGGCGAAGACCCGGCCCCCTTGGCGACCGAGGCTTTGCGTGGCGAAGGCGCGGTGCTGATCAACAGCGATGGCGCGCGGTTCATGCTGGCGGTGCATCCCGATGCCGAACTTGCGCCGCGCGATGTGGTGGCGCGTGCGATCTTTGCCGAAACGCAGGCCGGTCGCCGCCCGATGCTTGATACGCGGGCAGCGCTTGGCACCGAGATTGTCGACCGCTTTCCCGCCGTGGCCGAAGCTTGCCTGCGCGGCGGCATTGATCCGGTAACGCAGCCGATTCCGGTGGCGGCGGCGGCGCATTACCATATGGGCGGCATCGCGGTTTCCAAGGAAGGCCGCAGCAGTCTGGCCGGGCTTTGGGCTTGCGGCGAGGCCAGCGCAACCGGGCTGCATGGCGCAAACCGGCTGGCCTCGAATGGGCTGCTGGAGGCGCTGGTTTACGGTCGCCGCGCCGCGCGGGATATTGCGCAGGGTTTGGGCGATGCCGCACAGCCAGAGCTGGCTTTGGCGCTGCCGCCGGGTGGGCAATTGGTTGCCCCCGATCTGGTCGCCAAGTTGCGACAGGTGATGACCGATCATGTCGGCGTGGTGCGCGATGCGCGCGGGCTGCAAACCGCATTGCGACACATTGCGGCGCTGGAGGCGGAAGCGGCGGGCGATACGAACTTTGTGAACATGACCGCCACCGCCACCCTGATCGCCGCTGCCGCCCTGCTGCGCCAAGAATCGCGCGGCGCGCATTGTCGCAGCGATTTCCCGCAGGCCAAACCCGAATTGGCGCAGCGCAGCCGCCTGACCTTGGCCGAGGCATTGGCGCTGCGGCAGACTGTAACGGAGACCTCAGAATGACCGGATTTGCCTTGCTGCCTGATCTGCTGCTGGAACCCCTGGTGCGGGCGGCGCTGATTGAGGATCTTGGCCCGAACGGCGATGTGACCACTCGCGCGGTGATCCCGGCCAGCACCCGCTATCGTGCGCAGCTGAATGCGCGCGAGGCGGGCGTGGTTTCGGGGATGCAGCTGGCGGCGATTGCGTTCCGGCTGGTGGACCCGTCGCTTGTGGTAACGTTGCACCGCGCCGATGGCAGCGCTTGCGCACCGGGGGATGTGCTGATGGAAATCGAGGGTGCTGCGGCCTCGATCCTGTCGGGTGAACGGATTGCGCTGAACTTTGCCGGGCGGCTTTCCGGTATCGCCACGCTGACGGCGGCGTTTGTGGCGCAGACCGCTGGCACCGCGACCCGGATCACCTGCACCCGCAAGACCACGCCCGGTTTGCGGATGGTGGAAAAGGCTGCCGTGTTGCATGGCGGCGGCTTCAACCACCGCTTTGGCCTGTCGGATGCGATCCTGATCAAGGATAACCACATTGCGGCGGCGGGTGGCATTGCGGCGGTGCTGAAATCGGCGCGAGCCAGTGTGTCGCACATGATGAAGGTGGAAATCGAGGTCGATACGCTGGCGCAACTGGCCGAGGTGCTGGCGGTGGGCGGTGCGGATGTGGTGTTGCTGGATAACATGGACACTCCGACCTTGGGCCGGGCGGTTGAGCTGGTGGCGGGGCGGCTGGTGACGGAAGCGTCAGGCAACATGGCGCTGCCGCGCATCGCGGAAGTGGCAGCAACCGGGGTGGATTATATCTCGGTTGGGGCACTGACCCATTCAGCGCGCGCGCTCGATCTGGGCTTGGATTTCTGACGGCGCTGGTGCTGGCATTGCTGCCTGAATGGGCGGCGCAGGGTGATTTGCGCAAAATTTAGGCGTTTTGGCGATGTTCGCTGCGGTGGGCTTGCCCCACGGACGTTCGGGGCTTTTCAATTGGCCGGAATACCGCTTTGCAGCGGATATGACTCAGCGGTTGTCTATCGTCGTGGTCGAAAAAGACCGGGAACGCGCGATGTTGATCGTCGATGGTCTGCGCGATGCGGGCAATTTCGACGTGATGGTCATCGCCGAAGAAACCGGCCTTGCCCGTCGCATTGCGCAGCGCAACCCCGATCTGGTGCTGATCGACGCCGGCAACCCATCGCGCGATGTACTGGAAGAACTGACGCTGGCCACAGCCCCGATGCAGCGGCCGGTGGCGATGTTTGTCGATCAAAGCGATGGCGCGATGACCAAGGCCGCGATCGAGGCCGGGATGTCTGCCTATGTCGTCGATGGCCTGCGGGCAGACCGGATCAAGCCGATCCTTGATGCCGCGATTGCGCGGTTTCACATGCTGCAAAAGATGCGAATAGAGGTGGCGGAAACCCGGCGCGCGCTGGAAGAGCGCAAGGTGATTGATCGGGCCAAGGGCATCTTGATGCGCGCGCGCGGGATTGGCGAGGAACAGGCCTATGCCCTGCTGCGCAAAACCGCGATGGATCAGGGCCGCAAGTTGCCCGAAGTGGCGCAGGCGCTGGTGATGACTGCGGATTTGCTGAAATGACCAGAACGCTGCGCCTTGGCTATGTGCCGCTGCTGGATGCCGCACCGCTGCTTTTGGCCGAGGCGCTGGGTTTTGCGGAGGAAGAGGGGCTGCACCTTAACCTGCACCCGGCTCCAAGCTGGGCCAGCCTGCGCGACATGCTGGCACTGTCGCAGGTTGACGCGGCGCAGATGCTGTCGCCGGTTCCGGTCGCCATGGCCTTGGGGCTGGGCCGCAGTCCGACCCGGTTCGAGGCGCTGTCGGTGCTGAACCTGAACGGCAATGTGATTGGAGTCTCGCAGGATCTGGCGGTGCGGATGCGTGCCCAAGGGCATGAATTTGGCTTCGATGATCCGCGGTGCGCCGGGCTGGCTTTGCTGGCGGCGGCGGGGCAATTGCGCATTGGCGTGCCGTTTGCGATCTCGATGCACCGCGAATTGGTGCAGTATTGGCTGGCGGCCTTGGGAGCTGATCCGGCGCGGCTGGATATTCGCACGGTGCCGCCACCGCAGATGGCTGCAGCGCTGGCGGCGGGCGACATTGACGCGTTTTGTGTGGGCGAGCCTTGGGGATCGGTCGCGGTTGAGATCGGGGCAGGGGCGTTGCTGCTGCCGGGTGCGGCGCTCTGGGCCAGCGCGCCGGAAAAGGTGCTGGCGACCCGGCTGGGCTGGGCCGAGGCGGAGCCGGGTCTGGCGGGCGCATTGCTGCGGGCGATCTGGCGGGCTGGGCGGTGGCTGGACGCTGTGGAAAACCATGCGGTTGCGTCTGAATTGCTGACCTCGCCCGGTCGTTTGACGGTCTCGCCCGACCTGATCGAGCGGGCGCTGACCGGGCGGATGGTGATTTCGCTGCAAGGGCAGGAACGCCAGACCGACCGCTTGATCGTGTTCCACGCCGGGGCGGCGAATTTCCCCTGGCGGAGTCAGGCGGCATGGATTGGGGCGGCCTTGGCGCGGCGTAACGGGCTGGATGTGGCGCAGACATCCAAAACCGCCGCCGCAGTGTTTCGCAGCGATCTCTATCGGCTGCATTTGCGCAGCACCGGGACCGATCTGCCCGCCGCTTCGGAAAAGCTGGAGGGCGCGCTGGCCAGCTCCACCGCCGTTGCCAGCGAGCGGGGCCAGATGATTCTGCCCGCCGACCGCTTTTTTGACGCCCGGATTTTCGACCCCAGCGCGCCATTGCGCTGAAAAAAGCGGCAGACGAATGCTGCAGCCGCAAAATCCCTTGCCGCCTTGCAGAATTTCCCGCGAAATCGTTGACGCTGCGCCGCGGCATGGGCAGTCTTGAACCAAGCGCAAAGGCAATGAAGCCTCGCCGCGCCGCCCCCAAAGTTGGGAAAAGCCGAGCACCGCCGCTCGATCCACTGCCTTCCACTGGCACGGGATCTGGCGGCTTTTTGCATTTCAACGCCCCATTGGGCCATCCGGGAACCAGATATGACACGTCTTACCGCCCTGCTTGCCTCGACCGCGCTGATTGCGCTGCCCGCCTTTGCCGAAACCGCTGGTATCGAGAAATCTGAACTGACCTTGGGCTTTATCAAGCTGACCGACATGGCCCCGCTGGCGATTGCCAAGGAAAAGGGCTTTTTCGAAGACGAGGGCCTGTCGGTGACGCTGGTGGCGCAGTCGAACTGGAAGGTGCTGCTGGATGGCGTGGTGTCGGGTGAACTCGACGGCGCACATATGCTGGCGGGGCAGCCGATTGCCGCCAGCATCGGCTACGGCACCAAGGCCGCTTTGGTGACGCCGTTTTCGATGGACCTGAACGGCAACGCGATCACGGTTTCCAACGCGGTGTGGGAGGCGATGAAGCCGGAGTTGGCGATGGAGGGCGATAAGCCCGCGCATCCGATTTCCGCCAGCGCGCTGAAGCCGGTGATCGAGGCCTATGCTGCCGAGGGCAAGCCGTTCAACCTTGGAATGGTGTTCCCGGTTTCGACGCATAACTATGAACTGCGCTACTGGCTGGCGGCTGGCGGCATCAATCCCGGGGTTTATTCTGCCGATGATGTGTCAGGCCAGATCGGTGGCGATGTCCTGATTTCTGTCACCCCGCCGCCGCAGATGCCGGCGACCTTGGAGGCGGGCACCATCGACGGCTATTCGGTGGGCGAGCCGTGGAATCAGGCGGCGGTTGCCAAGGGCATCGGCGTGCCGGTGATCACCGATAATGACATCTGGAAGAACAACCCGGAAAAGGTGTTCGGCCTGACTGCCGAGTTTGTGCAAACCAATCCGCAGACGACCTTGGCACTGACCAAGGCGCTGATCCGCGCCGCTATCTGGCTGGATGAAAACGACAACGCCAATCGGGCTGAGGCGGTGACGATCCTGTCCAGCCCGGATTACGTCGGCGCTGATGCGGCGATCCTGGCCAACTCCATGACCGGCAGCTTTGAATATGAAAAAGGCGATGTGCGCCCGGCGCCCGACTTCAACGTATTCTTCCGCTATAACGCGACCTTCCCCTATTACTCGGATGCGGTGTGGTATCTGACGCAGATGCGCCGCTGGGGCCAGATCGGCGAGGCCAAGCCCGACGCGTGGTTCGACGAGATCGCCAAGTCGGTCTACAAGCCCGATGTCTATAAAGCCGCCGCCGAAGCGTTGATCGCAGAAGGCAAGGCCACCGCCGATCAGTTTGATTTTGATGCCGACGGCTACCGCGCACCTTCTGCCGATTTCATCGACGGCGTGTCCTATGATGGCGCCAAACCGAACGCCTATATCGACAGCCTGACCATCGGGCTGAAAGGCGCGCAGACCGTATCTGGCGGCGAAATCATCAACTGAATCAATGCACTTGCCGCTGCCCAACGCGGGCAGCGGTCTGGCTGATGGAGACTGACATGACCCTGCTTGACCCCGCCGCCTTGCCCGAAGAACCAAAGGCTGACCGTGCCGCGCGGCTGGACCAGCTGTATCGGCTGATCGGAAGCTGTGACAAATGGTTCCGGCTGCTGGGGCTGGCGTGGATCACCCCGATCTGGCGGCTGCTGGCCGGGGATAATCCGCGCGGGCAGCTGCCGGAAATCTGGCGGCTGGCGGTGGTGCCGATGCTGGCGATTGCCGGTTTCCTCGCGCTGTGGGCCAGCCTTGCACCGCTGGTGCAAACCTCGCTGGGGGCCATTCCCGGCCCGGTGCAGGTGTGGGAACAGGCGGTTGCGCTGGACGCAAGTGCCGCGGCAGAGGGCATCAAAGAACAGGAATTCTACGCCAAACAGGCCGCGAAAAACGCCGCTTTGGTGGCGGAAGGCAAGCCGGACGAGGTGAAAACCCCCGCCTATACCGGCAAGCCGACCTACTACGCGCAGATCTGGACCTCGATCAAAACCGTGTTCGCCGGGTTTGTAGTCGGCACGATCATCGCGGTGCCGCTGGGTATTCTGGCGGGCCTGTCGCCCACCGCCAACGCCGCAGTCAATCCGCTGGTGCAGATCTTCAAGCCGGTGTCGCCGTTGGCTTGGCTGCCGATCGTGACGATGGTGGTTTCGGCGCTGTATACCGACGGCGATCTGCCTAAAAGCTTCATCGTTTCGGCCTTTACCGTGACCTTATGTTCGCTGTGGCCGACGCTGATCAACACCTCGCTTGGGGTGGCCTCGATTGACAAGGATTTGGTTAACGTCTCCCGCGTGCTGAAGCTGTCGTTGTGGAAAAAGATCACCCGGCTGGTGCTGCCATCGGCGCTGCCGCTGATTTTCACCGGGTTGCGGCTATCTTTGGGCGTGGGCTGGATGGTGCTGATCGCGGCTGAAATGCTGGCGCAGAATCCGGGACTTGGCAAATTTGTCTGGGATGAGTTCCAGAACGGGTCCGAGCAGAGCCTGGCGAAAATCATGGTCGCAGTGCTGACCATCGGTATCATCGGCTTCTTGCTGGATCGGGTGATGTTCGCGCTGCAATCGCTGCTCACCTTCTCGAATAATCGGTGATCGACATGGGCATTCTGGATTTCAACAATGTTTCCAAGGGCTACGGCGATACCCCTGTGCTGCGCAACCTGACGTTTCAGGTGCAGGACGGCGAGTTTCTGGCGATCCTGGGCTTTTCTGGCTCGGGGAAAACCACGCTGATCAACCTGATGGCCGGACTGACCCTGCCGGATCGTGGCGAGGTCAGTTTCAAGGGTGCGGCTGTTACCGGGCCGGGGCCGGAACGCGGGCTAGTGTTTCAATCCTATGCGCTGATGCCGTGGCTGACGGTGGCTGGCAACATCGGGCTGGCGGCGGATGCGGTATGCAAAGGCAGCAAGGCTGAACGCGCGGCGTTGGTGCAGAAGTATATCCAGATGGTCGGGCTTTCCCATGCTGCCGACCGTCGCCCGGCGGAACTGTCGGGGGGCATGCGGCAGCGGGTGGCGGTGGCCCGCGCGCTGGCGATGCAGCCCGAAGTGCTGCTGATGGACGAACCTCTGTCGGCGCTGGATGCGCTGACGCGCGGCAATGTCGCCTTGGAAATCGAGGCGATCTGGGCCGCCGACAAGCGTACCGCCGTGCTGATCACCAATGATGTGGACGAGGCTTTGGTGCTGGCCGACCGCATTCTGTGCCTGAACCCCGACGGTAGTTTGGGCGCGGATTTTGTGGTTAACCTCTCCCGCCCGCGCGCGCGTAACGGGTTGAACGAGGACGACGCTTTCAAGGCGCTGCGGGCGGATGTCACCGCGTATCTGATGGATGTGGGCATCAAATCGAAGCTGCCGGAAACCCGGCAACTGCCGGCGCTGACGCCGCGTCACGCGCTGCCGAAAGCCTACAGCGCGGCGGCGGCCTCACCGGTCGAAACCCGCTATCTGCGCTATTCCCAGTTGCACAAGGTTTACGCCACGCCGAAAGGCCCGCTGACGGTCGTGGAGGATTTCAACCTGACCTTGAAGAAGGGCGAATTTGTCAGCCTGATCGGCCATTCCGGCTGTGGCAAATCCACCGTGCTGACGATGACGGCGGGGCTGAACCGCATTTCCAAGGGTGCGATCACGTTGGACGGCACCCACGTTGAAGGTGCCGACCCCGAACGCGCCGTCGTGTTCCAGTCACCGAACCTGTTCCCGTGGCTGACCGCGAAGGAAAACGTCGCCATTGGGGTGGACAAGGTTTACCCGAAATCGACGCAAGCCGAACGGCAAGAGGTGGTGGAATACTACCTGGAGCGCGTCGGGCTGGCCGATGCGATGGACCGGCCCACGGCGGATATGTCGAATGGCATGCGGCAGCGCGTGGGCATCGCGCGGGCTTTTGCGCTGTCGCCGAAGCTTTTGCTGCTGGATGAGCCGTTCGGGATGCTTGACAGCCTGACCCGCTGGGAGCTGCAAGAGGTGCTGATGGAGGTGTGGAGCCGCACCAAAGTTACCGCCGTTTGCGTCACGCATGATGTCGATGAGGCGATCCTGCTGGCCGACCGCGTGGTGATGATGACCAACGGGCCGAACGCCACCATCGGCAAGATTAGCGAAGTCAAACTGCCCCGCCCGCGCAGCCGCCGCAGCCTGCTCGAACACCCGGATTACTACCGCTACCGCAGCGAAGTACTGGCTTTCCTTGAAGAATACGAACACGGCCACAAGAAGAAGGACGTCGCGTGATGAAACAGAAACTTGTCGTCATCGGGGCGGGCATGGCCTCGGGTCGGGTGTTGGAACAACTGACCGAAACCGCGCCGGACGCGTTTGACATCACCCTTTTCAACGCCGAGCCGCGTGGGAACTATAACCGGATCATGCTGTCGCCGGTGTTGTCGGGCGAAAAGACCTATGTCGAAATCATCACGCATGATGACGCATGGTATGCGGCCCGAGGGGTGAAAACCGTTCTGGGGCAGGCGGTGACCAAGATCGACCGCGCCGCCAAGACCGTGACCAGCGCAGGGGTAGAAACGCCTTATGACCAACTGATCATCGCCACCGGCTCGGCTCCGTTCATCATTCCGGTGCCGGGGCATAAGCTGTCGGGCGTGGTGACTTACCGCGATCTCGAAGACACCAACGCGATGATTGCGGCGGCAAAACCCGGCGCGAAAGCTGTGGTGATCGGTGGCGGTCTGCTGGGGCTGGAGGCCGCGGCGGGCATGCAGCTGCGTGGGATGGAGGTGGTCGTGATCCACCTGATGGGCCATTTGATGGAACGTCAGCTGGACCCGGCGGCGGGCTATCTGCTGCAAAAATCGCTGGAACAGCGCGGCATGAAGATCCATTGCAAGGGAGCCACCAAGGCCATTCTGGGCAAGGATCGGGTCGAAGCCGTGCTGCTGGAGGATGGCACGGTTTACGACGCCGATATTGTCTGCATGGCCGTTGGCATCCGTCCGGAAGTGCGGCTTGCCAATGATGCGCACCTGGATGTCGGACGTGGCATCACGGTGAATGATGCGATGCAAACCTCTGACCCTGCAATCTGGGCCGTGGGCGAATGCGTGGAGCATGACAAGCAGTTGTTTGGCCTTGTCGCCCCGCTGTATGATCAAGCGAAAGTGCTGGCGCAGGCGCTGCTGGGGCAAGCGGCGGCCTTCCGCCCGGTGCAAACCGCAACCAAGCTGAAGGTGACGGGCTGCGATCTGTTCTCGGCTGGCGATTTTGCCGATGCGCCGGGGCGCGAAGACATCGTGTTCCGCGATCCGGCGCGCGGCGTTTACAAGCGGCTGGTGATCGAAGGCGACAAGCTGATCGGCGCGGTGATGTATGGCGATACCGCCGACGGCAACTGGTTTTTCGGGCTGATCAAGGACGGCAGCGATATTACCACCATGCGGGAAACGTTGATCTTTGGCCCAGCCTATCAGGGGGGGGCCACTGCGGACCCTACGGCAGCCGTTGCAGCCTTGCCGCCTAGCGCGGAGATTTGTGGCTGTAACGGCGTCTGCAAGGGCAAGATCGTCGAGGCGGTGCTGGCCGGGGCAAATACGCTCGATCTGGTGCGCAGCACCACCAAGGCCAGCGCGTCTTGTGGCACCTGCACCGGACTGGTGGAGCAGGTGATGGCGGTGACGCTGGGCGATGGCTTTACCGCCAACGCCAACCCGGCGATGTGCAAATGCACCGACCACACCCACGAAGACGTGCGCCGTCTGATCAAGGCGGGCAGCCTGAAATCCATCCCGGCGGTGATGCAGGAACTGGGCTGGAAATCGGTCGGTGGCTGCGCAAGCTGCCGTCCGGCGCTGAACTATTACTTGCTGGCGGATTGGCCGACCGAATATCAGGATGACCGCCAAAGCCGCTTTGTCAACGAACGCAACCACGCCAACATTCAGAAAGACGGCACTTATTCGGTGGTGCCGCGGATGTGGGGCGGGGTGACGACGCCCGCCGAGCTGCGCGCGATTGCGGATGCCGCCGACAAATATGATGTTCCGATGGTGAAGGTGACGGGCGGTCAGCGGATTGACCTGTTGGGCGTCAAAAAGGCCGATCTGCCCGCGATGTGGGCCGATCTGAACGCCGCCGGGATGGTGTCGGGCCATGCCTATTCCAAGGGCCTGCGCACGGTGAAAACCTGCGTCGGGTCCGAATTTTGTCGCTTTGGCACGCAGGATTCCACTGGGCTGGGGATCAAGCTGGAAAAGCTGCTGTGGGGGTCGTGGACGCCTGCAAAGGTCAAGCTGGGGGTTTCCGGTTGCCCGCGCAACTGTGCCGAGGCGACCTGCAAGGATATCGGCGTGATCTGTGTCGACTCTGGTTATGAGATTTCGGTGGCGGGTGCGGCCGGCATGGATGTGCGCGAAACCGAGTTTCTGATCAAGGCCAGGACCGAGGCCGAAGCGATGGAAATCATCGCCGCCTTTGTGCAGCTTTACCGCGAAAACAGCCGCTACCTGCATCGGATTTATAAATGGGTCGCCAAGGTAGGGCTGGATTGGTGCCGCGCGCAGGTCGAAGACCCGGCCACCCGGCGTGCGCTTTATGACCGCTTCATGCTGTCGCAATCGGTTTATCAAACCGACCCATGGGCCGAACTTTCGCAACCCGATCAGCTGGCGCAATGGGCGCCGATGGCTGATCTTTCGCTGGAGGCCGCAGAATGACGCTTTGGATGGATATTGGTGCGCTGACCGACATTCCGCAGCAAGGCGCGCGAGTGGTGAAAACCGCCGCTGGCTGTGTGGCGGTGTTCCGCACCGCCGACGATCAGGTGTTTGCGATTGACGATGCCTGCCCGCACAAGGGCGGTCCGCTTTCCGAAGGCATCGTGCATGGCAGCTCTGTCACCTGCCCGCTGCATGCCTGGGTGTTTTCGCTGGAAACCGGCATGGCGCAGGGCGCGGACACCGGCGCTGTAAACAGCTATCCGGCGCGGGTCGAAGCCGGGCGCATCCTGCTGGATGCCTCGCGGCTGGCACGGCGGGCTGCGGCATGACAACGGCGCTGGTCCGAAGCCCCGTGCGCACCACCTGCCCCTATTGCGGGGTCGGTTGCGGCATTCTTGCGACACCGGACGGAAAGGGCGGCCTGACCGTGAAGGGCGACCCCGATCACCCGGCCAACAAGGGCCGGCTTTGTTCCAAGGGCAGCGCCTTGGGCGAAACGGTCGGGCTGGAGGGCCGCCTGCTGGCCCCGCGCGTCTTTGGGCAAGAAGTCGGCTGGGATGATGCTCTGGCACTGGTGGCCAAACGCTTTGCCCGCGTGATTGCTGAACACGGGCCGGATGCGGTGGCCTTCTATGTCTCGGGCCAGTTGCTGACCGAGGATTACTACGTTGCCAACAAGCTGATGAAGGGTTTCATCGGGTCGGCAAATATCGACACCAATTCAAGGCTTTGCATGGCATCTTCGGTGGCGGGGCACCGGCGGGCCTTCGGGTCCGATACCGTGCCGGGGCTGTATGAGGATCTGGAATTGGCCGATCTGGTGGTGCTGACCGGATCAAACCTCGCGTGGTGCCATCCGGTGCTGTATCAGCGCCTTGCCGCCGCCAAAGCCGCGCGGCCCGAAATGCGCGTCGTGGTGATCGACCCGCGCCGCACCGCCACTTGCGATATTGCCGATCTGCATCTGGCGATTGCGCCTGGGTCCGATGCGGCGCTGTTCAACGCGGTGCTGGTGGCGATTGCCGACGCGGGGGCTACCGATGCCGATTATCTGACCCGCGTGACCGGCTATGACGCAGCACTGGCCGCAGCGCGTGCATCTGACCCCGCAGTCACCGGCCTGCCCTTTGCCGATCTGGCGGAATTTCTGCGGTTGTGGACTGCGACGGAACGCGTGGTGACGGTGTATTCCCAAGGCATCAACCAATCCTCCTCGGGCAGCGACAAGGTCAATGCGATCCTGAATTGCCATCTGGCCACCGGGCGGATCGGTCGCCCCGGTATGGGGCCGTTTTCGGTTACGGGCCAGCCCAACGCGATGGGCGGGCGCGAGGTCGGCGGGCTGGCGAATATGCTGGCCTGTCATCTCGATCTGGAAAACGCCGATCACCGGGCGGCGGTGCAGGGGTTCTGGCACAGCCCGGCAATGGCCGACAGGCCGGGGCTGAAGGCGGTAGACATGTTCCGCGCGGTGGCCGATGGCCGCATCAAGGCAATCTGGATCATCCACACCAACCCGGTGGTGTCGATGCCCGACGCTGATGCGGTGGCGGCGGCGCTTGCCGACTGCCCCTTCGTGGTGGTCAGCGATGTGACGGCGCAAACCGATACGGCGCGGCTGGCGCATGTGCTGTTGCCCGCAGCTGCCTGGGGCGAGAAAAGCGGCACCGTCACCAATTCAGATCGCAGCATCAGCCGCCAGCGGCCAAGCCTGCCCAGACCCGGCAACGCGCGCGCTGATTGGTGGATAATGGCACAGGTCGCGGCGCGGATGGGCTTTGCCAAGGGTTTCAACTGGCGGAGCGAGGCCGAGATTTTCGCCGAATATGCCGCACTTTCCGGCGTGGCCGGGGCTCTGGGCAGCGATTTTGACATCTCGGATCACGCCAGTATTTCTGAAACCGGGTATGAGGCGCTAATCCCATTCACCTGGCCGCAAAACCCACGCCAACGCGGCGGCAGGTTCTTTGCGGATGGCCGGTTTCACACTGCAGATGGCCGCGCCCGCATGCTGCCAATCACCCCGCGCGCGCCGCAAGACCTGTCGCCGGACCTGCCGTTCCGTCTGAACACGGGCCGCATCCGCGACCAGTGGCACACCATGACCCGTAGCGCGAAATCACCCCGCCTCAGTCAGCATCTGGCCGAACCTTTCGTGGAAATCCACCCGGCGGATGCCGCGCGTCTGGCGGTGCAAGCCAATGATCTGGTGGAGGTTTCCAACCCGCTTGGCCGCACCATCCTGCGCGCGCTGATCACCGATGCCGCAGCCCCGGGGCAACTGTTTGCGCCGATGCACTGGACAGGAGAAACCGCCTCTGCCGCGCGGATTGATACTCTGGTGCCAAGCGTCGTCGACCCGGTTTCGGGCCAGCCGGAAAGCAAAGCTGCAGCCGTGTCCGCGCGGCGGTTCAACCCGGCATGGTTCGGCTTTGCGGTCAGCGCCGCAAACTTGCATCCGACGGCGGAATACTGGGCGTGCGCCCGCGTCGCAGGCGGCTGGCGGGCCGAGCTTGCCGGTCTGCATACACCGCAAGACTGGGTTGGCTATGCCCGGCTGCTGTTCGATCTGCCCCAAGCTGCCGCCGCCACCGTGATCGATGCCCAACGCGGGCTGGCGCGAGTGGTGTTTCACACTGATGGCCGCTTGCAGGCCGCTCTGTTTGCCAGCCCCAATCCGGTTGCAGTTGCCCGCGATCATCTGGCGAGCCGACTGAACGCTGATGACACCTCGGCCCTTGCCGGACGCCCACGCGCCGACATGCCCGACCCCGGTGCCACCGTCTGCGCCTGCCTGAATGTCGGCATCAACACTATCCGCGAGGCGATCCAATCAGGCCGGGCCCTGACATTGGCGGCACTGGGCGAGGCGCTGGGCGCAGGAACTTCCTGCGGCTCCTGCCGCCCAGAACTGGCCGGACTGCTGACCCGGTTCAAACTGCCGGAGGCCGCAGAATGAAGTCTTAAATCGTGCTTGCAATAACAATGGCGAAAGGGGTGTGCTGAACCGCCCGACTACAGGGCGTCGGGGTCTCTGCCGCGTCTCGGGCGATAAACGGGCAGCGCCCAATCCAAAGAGATTGCCAGACTGCGTATAGTGAACGCGATGACTGCGCCGAAGACCATTGCGGCAGGCTGCGAAAGGACAAGTGACTGCGCTGCCACTGAAAGCGTTGCTCCAACGGCGGATGCGGTAACGTAGATTTCGCGTCGCAGGATAATCGAAGGCTCCTGCCCCAGAAGATCGCGAATGATGCCGCCAACTGAAGCCGTTACCACGCCCATCACGATGGCGACCAAGGCACCAGCGCCGGCGTCTGTGGCCTTGGCAGCACCGACAACAGTCACCAACGCCATGCCGATTGCATCCAGCCACAGCAGCAACCGATAGCGCGATGCGATAAGGTGAGCCGTAAAATGCACGACCCCTGCGGCAATCAGGCAAAGCGCGATCGGCGTCGGATCAATCACCCAGAACACCGGCAATCCCAGCAACAGGTCACGAACGGTCCCGCCGCCAACACCCGTAATCGCGCCGAGCCACAGAAACCCAAGGAAGTCCATTTCCTTGCGCGACGCGACAAGCGCACCAGTGATTGCGAAAACCACGGCGGCAGCCAAGTCGATGAAGGGCATGACATGCCCAAGTCCAAGCAAGACAGTCTCTGGCAAGGCGAACGTCCTCTCGTCAAGCTTGGGGGATTTTGTTTTGGTTCCTCAGCGCCCCGCCAGCTTATGCCACGGTAGGCGGCGCTTCTACAGCAAACCAAGTGGTGACCGACATGCCCTGCGGGTGGCTCAGACCAACCTGAAGTTTGCCATTACGGGGGGCCGCGAAGGATGCCTGTGCACTGGTCGGCTAAAACGTCTGGAAGAGCCGCAATTTCCTCGTCATGAGAAATCGAATTTTGACCTGTTTCGCAGATGAAAGCAAAAGCGGCCTTAGCGCAGCAAAGGCCCGTCGTGGTCCAGATATGCGCGGTGAAAGCCGGCGAACTCTACCAATGCGTCGTAGTCATCAAAAACAACCTTGCCCTTTTGAAAGGTCAGCATGCCTTCTTCGCGCAATTCGCGTAGCACGCGATTGACATGGACGGCGCTAAGCCCCAACGCGTCCGCTAGCAGATATTGTGACAGCGGACACAGATAACCCTCGCGGTCGCCCATCCCGACAAGCCGAAGCCGCACGCCCAGTTCCAGCAAGAAATGCGCCATTCGTTCCGCCGCATTCCGCCGACCCAAATCGACAAGATGTTCCACTACCATTGCTTCATCGCGCGAGGCGGCCCAAAGCACCGCCGTGGCGAGGCGGGGCGTGCGGGTAAAAGCGTCAAGAAGAAAGTCTTCTTTGACTTCTGATGCCTGAACCCGCGTGATTGGTTCAACATTGTGATCAGCGGTCCGAAACAAGATCGCGCGCAATCCCAGAAAATCGCCGGGAATCTGGAAACCGATGATCTGGCGGCTTCCACTGGGCAGCAGTTTGTAAGAACAGGCCCATCCCGATGCAACAATATAGGCGGAGTGGCCCACTTGCCCCTGATGGATCATGTCACGGCCTGCTGGAAAGTTGCTTCGTCGACGATAAACATCTGACAATACAGACAGATCTTCCTGCGACAAACGAACAAACGCTGCCAGCTTGCGGGCAAACGGACTATCAACAATTGACAGACCCGTACTTCGTTCTGGCATGGATCATCCCTTTTAGGCTCATTGCGCCGACCAATACTTCGCCCGAACTCATATTCTGCATGCGAGGGCTGCCTACACTGACTCAAGTTAGCACGGCTTTCGATTTACCTGCAAGGATATCCGCTTGGGCGCCGCATGCGTGATGGCCCTGCAGACCGAGTATAGAAAGTTACACCTGATGTCGGTTCCCACAGACGTTGCCGGGCTTGCAGCACTCGCCATCTGCGAGTCGCTGATGCTCGCCCTGAACGATCGCAAAATCCTTCCCGAAAGGGAGATTTTAGGGGTTCTCAAAGACGCCGCAGCTGCCCACAAGCATGTACCGAAGAGCGATATTTCCCCGGAAACGCATGCAGCCGTCGCAGCATTGATCGACAAGATTATCGACGGCGGAAACTCGGTGCGCCGTCTTTAACAGGATGACAGCTTTCTTTGGCGCACATCCGTTCATCGCGCGCATGGCTCAGCCGCCCTTGATACGCTGGATCAGATAGACCTCGGCATCAGAATCGACCGGGGCGTTCAGATCGGTGACGATCTGGCCGTTGACTGCAACAGAGACACCCGCCTTGATGAATGGGGTCAACGCTGGATGCGCCGCCGTCAGCGCATCCAGCATCTCTCGCACGGTTCGGCCCTCGACCGGAATCACAGTCTGGTCGCCTGCGAACCTGCGCAGGCCGGACCAGAGGTTGACCTCAACCACGCGCCTTGGCCTTGATTGCTGCCAGCACTTTGGGCGGTGACATCGGCAGGCTGCGCAGCCGTGCGCCGGTAGCCGCCGCAATCGCGTTGGCCAGCGCCGGAAGCGGCGGGGTGATGCCGGTTTCGCCCACACCGCGCACGCCGTAAGGGTGGCCGGGATTGGGCACCTCGACAATCACCGTGTCGATCATCGGCAGGTCTGATGCGACCGGAATCCGGTAATCCAGAAACACCGGGTTTTGCAGCCGACCATCCGCACCATAGACGTATTCCTCGTTCAACGCCCAGCCGATGCCCTGCACCGCCCCGCCCTGATACTGGCCTTCAACATAGGCCGGATGAATGGCGCAACCGGCATCCTGCACCACCAGGTAGCGCAGCACGGTGGTCCGGCCGGTTTCCGGATCTACCTCAACATCGACAACATGCGCACCGAAGCTGGCGCCGAAGCCGCCCGCCGTCACCTCGTGGTGGCCCGAGATAGGGCCGCCGGTGCTGCCCATCTTCGCGCCGATTTCGGCGATGGTCATCGGTGGGAACTTTCCGGCGTTCGGCCCGGCAGGAACCGCAGCCCCGTCGAGCCATTCAACCGCTTCGGGTTCAATCCCCCATTCGGCGGCGGCACGGGCGCACATCTGCGCGATGGCCTGCTTCGCCGCTTCAACCGCCGCAAGCCCGCTGGCAAAGGTCGCGCGGCTGCCGTGGGTGGGCTCATTCACCCCCAGCGCGCCGGTTTCGACGATATTCACCCGCACAGCTTCGTAGGCGATGCCCAGCGTTTCCGCCGTCATCATTCCCAGCGACGCACGGCTGCCGCCGATATCCGGCGTGCCAACCGACACCGTCACCGTTCCATCCTCGCCAATCGCCAGCGAAACAGAGGTTTCCCCGCCATGGTTGAACCAGAATCCAGCAGCCACCCCGCGGCCCTGATTGGGGCCAAGCGGCACCGTCAGGTTGGCATGGGCCATCGTCGCCTGCAGTGTTTCGACCAGCCCGATGCGGTTGTAGGTCGGCCCATAGCTGGATTTAACCCCTTCATGCACAGCGTTTTTCAGCCGCACCGCCAGCGGATCAAGGCCCAGCTCGCGGCACATCTCGTCCAGCAGGCTTTCCACCGCAAAGGCCGCCATCGGCGATCCCGGCGCGCGATAGGCAGCGGCCTTGGGACGGTTGGCCAGCACCTCATAGCCTTCGTGATGCACAGCCGGAATGTTGTAGCAGGCCAGCGCGCAAGACAGCGCCTCGCCCACCGGCGACGACCCAAGGAAAGCACCGCCCTGCATGCGGAAATTGACCGATGCTGCAGTCAGGGTGCCATCGGCCTTCATCCCCAGTTTGACATCCATCGACGCCGAGGCCGTGGGGCCAGTGGCGCGCAACACTTCAGCCCGGCTCATCACCAGCTTGACGGGCCGTCCACCGGCCTTGCGCGAAAGCGCCAGCGCTAACGGCTCCATGAAGATCGTGGTCTTGCCGCCAAAGCCGCCGCCGATTTCCGAAGGCGTCACCCGCAGTTGCGAGGCATCAGTGCCCAGCACCGCCGAGCACATCCGGCGGATATACCATTGGCCCTGGGTGCAAACCCACATCTCGCCTTTGCCGTCCTCGCCCATCTGACCAAGGCAAGCGTGCGGTTCGATATAGCCTTGGTGTGTGGCCTCGGTCTTGTAGCTCTGCGCGCGAACCAGATCGGCAGCGGCGAAGCCCGCCGCCAGATCGCCATGGCCGAAGTCGATATATTTCACCACGTTCGGATGCATGCCGTCCGGCACCGAATGGTCAGCGGTGCCCGCGCGGATCACCGGTGCGCCGGGCTGCATCGCCGCATCGACGTCGATGACATGCGGCAGAACCTCATATTCCACTTCAATCAGCTTGGCCGCATCCTGCGCCAGCAGTTTCGATGTGGCCGCAACCGCCGCAACCGCATGGCCGTCATACAGCGCCACATCGCCCGCAATGGTGTTTTCCTGCAGGTTCCAGTCTTCGCCAGTCAGGCCGGTGGGGAAATCCGCCCGCGTGATCACCGCCTTGACCCCGTCCAGCGCCAGCGCCTTGCTGGCATCGATCCGGATGATCCGGGCATGGGCATGGGGCGAACGGACCACCGCCGCGTGAAGCATCCCCGGCGCGGAAATATCGGCGCCATAGCGCGCACGTCCCGTCACTTTGTCTAACCCGTCAGGGCGATTTGGGCGGGTGCCGACCAGACGGTAGCCGGTTTTCAGATCATCCTTCGGCATCAGTTCGCCCCCCGCATTTCGGCGCCTGCGTCCATCACAGCGCGAATGATCTTGTCATATCCGGTGCAGCGGCACAGGTTGCCCGCCAGCCAGTAGCGCACTTCGGTTTCGGTCGGATCGGGATTTTGCGCCAGCAAAGCCTTGGCCGCGACCAGAATCCCCGGCGTGCAGAACCCACATTGCAGCGCTGCATGTTCGATGAATTTGCGTTGCAGCGGGTGCAGATCTTGGCCGCTGGACAGGCCCTCCACCGTTTCAACCCGCTTGCCCTCGGCTTCGACCCCGAGCACAAGGCAGGAACACACCAAAACCCCATCCAGCTGCACCGAGCAGGCACCGCAATCGCCGGTGCCACATCCCTCTTTCGTGCCGGTCAGACCCAACTGGTCGCGCAGACAATCCAGAAGCGTATCGCGCGGATCGGCCAGAAATTCGACCGGATCACCGTTGACGGTGGCGCTGACATGAACCTTGCTCATTTTGTGGCTCCTTTCGCACGGTCCAGCGCAATGCGTGCAGCACGCTTGACCAGAACCCCAACGATATCTTTGCGGAACTCGGCGGTGCCGCGTTTGTCGGAAATTGGCGTGCTCGCGGCGATCGCCGCCGCCGCCAGCGCATCCAGCGCCGCATCATCCAGCGCCGCATCATCCAGCATTGTGCCGATGATGGCTTGCGCCGCCGCAGGCACCAGCAGAATCTTTGGGGCAACAGCGCCAAGTGCAACCCTTGCCTCGGAAATCCGGTCGCCATCCAGCCGCAGATTGACGGCAACGCCGACAACCGCGATATCCATTTCGGTGCGCGGAATGAACCGTAGATAGGCGTCACCCGCGTTCGCCCCACGCGGGGGCAGGGTGATGCCGGTGATCAACTCGCCGGCTTTCAGCGTCGTGCGCCCCGGCCCCGCGGGGATATCCTCTACCTTCACATCGCGCACGCCTTGCGGCCCGATGACCGAAACCCAAGCCCCCGCGGCCACCATGGCGGGCACAGAGTCAGCTGCGGGCGAGCCGTTGCACAGATTGCCCACCAGCGTCGCGCGGCCTTGCACCTGCGTTGATCCAACCAGTTGCATGCCTTCAACCACACCCGGATAATCCGCCCCAATCCCGGCATGCCGCCCCAACTCTGCCCCAGACACCGCAATGCCGATCCGCCACCCCCCGTCAGATGTGCGGGTAATCTCTTTGACACCGGGAATATGCTTTAGGTCGATCAGATCATCAGGAAGGACCATTGCCGCTCGCAACTGCACCAACACGTCCGTGCCGCCTGCTAGAAACCGTGTTTGCCCTGAAGCGGCTGCCGCAATCGCGACTGCATTTTCAAAGGTCTTTGGCGTGTGAAATCGCATCCTGCCTCCCTCGGGGTGATGGCCACGGCTAATCAGAGTCAAAGCTCATCTGATCCCTGTCCTTGTCTGAGACGCATTCTGTCGGAAGTAACGACGTTCAGCAACAGCCCGGCGCTATCCATTTCCGTCCGAGATGAAATTTTTGGCAACTCGCCATCCTTCGCCTTGCCCTGACGGGTTTGATCGGCCCGTCCGACTTTTGCCACAGCGCCGCTAATACTAGGATTTTCAGAACAAATTTCTATGCCCCCGCGCCGATCGATAAAGTCCTGATCAGCTTTTCAATTCAGCCAAGGGACAGGTTACATGACCCAGGATATGCTTCACGTCATGGAGTGGCACAACGGCGACAAGGCGTTTACGCCGTTTTCAGATGCCGAGATGCAGCGCCGTCAGGATGATCTGCGCAAGTGGATGGCCGGCAATGATGTTGACGCGGCGCTGTTCACCTCATTCCATTGCATCGCCTACTATTCCGGCTGGCTTTACTGTGCCTTTGGCCGCAAATACGGCATGGTGATCACGCAGACCCAAGCCACCACCATTTCAGCCGGGATCGACGGCGGCCAGCCGTGGCGGCGCAGTTTTGGCAACAACCTCACCTACACAGACTGGCGGCGCGACAACTACTATCGCGCTGTGCGGCAGCTGACGCCGGGGGTGCGGCGGCTTGGTATCGAATTCGATCAGGTCTCGCTGGATTTCCGCCGCCAACTGGAATCGGCGCTGCCGGGGGTCGAGTTTGTTGATGTCGGGCAGGCGTCGATGTGGATGCGGGCGATCAAATCGGCAGAGGAGCACGCGCTGATCCGGCAAGGCGCGCGGATTTGTGACGTAGGCGGCGCGGCGGTTGCGGCGGCGGTCAAGGCGGGGGTGCCGGAATACGAGGTCTCCATCGCCGCCACCAATGCGATGACGCGCGAAATTGCCGGGTCGTTTCCCTTCGTCGAACTGATGGACAGCTGGACATGGTTTCAATCGGGCATCAACACCGATGGCGCGCACAATCCGGTGACGAACAAGCGGATCAAATCCGGCGAGATTCTGTCGCTGAACTGCTTCCCGATGATCTTTGGCTATTACACAGCACTGGAACGCACGCTGTTTTGCGATAGCGTCGATGCGGCCAGTCTGGACATCTGGGAAAAGAACGTCGCCGTGCATCGGCGCGGGCTGGAATTGATCAAGCCCGGCGCGAAATGCAACGAAATCGCCACCGAGTTGAACGAGATGTATCGCCAGTGGGATCTGCTGAAATACCGCTCATTCGGCTACGGCCACTCCTTCGGCGTGCTGTGCCACTACTATGGCCGCGAAGCCGGGGTAGAACTGCGCGAAGACATCGAAACCGTGTTGCAACCGGGCATGGTGGTTTCGATGGAGCCGATGGTGATGCTGCCCGAAGGCACCCCCGGCGCGGGTGGCTACCGCGAACACGATATTCTGATCCTCACCGAAGACGGGGCTGAAAACATCACCGGATTCCCCTTTGGGCCAGAGCATAACGTGATCTGCAACTGAGACTCTGCCATTGAAAAACGCCCGGTTCTGCCGGGCGTTTTGCTGGGAATTGCGCATAAAAAAGGGGCCGCAAGCGGCCCCGAGTTGGGGAGCGTGGCAAAGATCAGCCGAATTCGGCCCGCAAAGCCGCCAGAATGCCGTTGGTGCAAACCTCCAGCAGGATATGCCCCTTTTCGACAGAAGCCTCTTTCGGCGAAGACAGCGTGCCGGAACACGGCGTCCATTCCGGCTTGACCGGGTAAACGTCATAGGGCGGGAAGCTGGCCGGAGCCACGTCTAGCGCCCGATCCAGATGCACCAGCTGCGGGTGCAGCGCCAGCATCAGCGAGGTTTCCAGCACCCCGCCATGTTCCAGATCCCATCCGGGGAAGCCATTCGGGTAAAGCTTTGCAATCGCAGCCTTATCGACAAAATCCCAATAAGACAGCACCACGATTTTCATATCGGTCACGCCATCCCAACGCAATTCGCGCAGCGCCAGATCAATGCCTTCGATGATGAACCATGAATTTTCGAAATGGCCGTTCACCAGACAAATCTTGCGCGCGCCGTGGCGGGCAAACTCCTTGATCACATCCTTCAGCGCCGCAACCAGCGTCGCGCCATCAAGGCTGGTGGTGCCGGGCATATGGTTGCCGCCACCCGATTTCTGGTGCGACTTATAACCATAGGTGAACGGCGGAGCGACCAGCGCGCCGATCTCCAGCGCCACGCGGCGGGCAAATTCGGTGGGCAGCAGCACATCGACATGCAGCGGCATGTGGTGGCCGTGCTGCTCCATCGACCCGATCGGGATCAGGATCGGCGTTTGCCCGGTCCGCACCGCGGCATCGTAATCGGGCCAGGTGAGTTCGTGGGCGAAGGCGGTGCTCAGTTTTGCGGCAGATCGGGGCATGGCAGACCTGATTTCAAGGGATGTTCCCCTGTTTTATGTTGCCGTAACTCGATTTGAAAAATAGATTGTGACAATCCCTCTATTGCAGGCGCAAATACATGAGCGTGATCACCAACCTGCCGACCGACTTGCTGCGCACTTTCATCGCGGTGGTTGAACTGGGCGGGCATTCCAAGGCCGGCGCGGTTCTGGGCCGCAGTCAGCCAGCCATTTCCTTGCAAATACAGCGGCTTGAAGACCTTGTGCGCGCGCCGTTGCTGGCGCAGGTCGGTCGCATCATCACCCCCACCCCGGCGGGCGAGGCGCTGCTCAGCTATGCCCGCGAAATGGTTCGGATCAACGACGAGGCGGTCAGCTATTTTCACCGTTCCGACATGGTGGGCGTGCTGCGGATCGGGTTGCCGACCGATTACGCCGTGACTTTCCTGCAAAACACCTTGACCGCCTTCATCCACGACCACCCCGAGGTTGAGCTGGAAATCCTCTGCGATCTCAGCCGCGAATTGCACCAGCATCTGCGCGCCGAAAATCTGGATGTCATCGTTGCCACCATGCCGACGGCGCGGATGCCCTATCTTTCCCGCGCTTGGGTTGAACAGCCGATCTGGGCCGCGTCCGAGGCGTTTGTGCCCAATCCCAGCCGCCCGGTGCCGCTTGGCGCGCATCTGGAGGGCTGCGACTACCGCTCGCGCATGATCGAGGCGCTGGACGGCATCGAGCGGCGCTGGCGCATGGTCTACACTGGTCCCGGCATTTCCGGCCTGCAAAACGCGGTGATGAACGGGCTGTGCGTCACCGCGCTGACGCAGGCGACCATGCTGCCGGGGATGCGGCACCTGACCGAAGACGACGGCTTTCCCCGGCTGGAGCCGCTGCGGGTCGGGCTGTTCTACAAGCACCCCCGGCTGTCTGCCGCCGGGTTGCAACTGGTCAGCAATCTGGTGGCTGGTCTGGAAAGCGTCGGTTCTGGCGTGCGCCCGTTGCCAAACTGATGCAAAAACGGGCAGCATAACCGGCGCAAATAGCAAGATTTCAATAACCGATTTTGTCTGGAAAAAGCTTTCCCCTAACGTGAAGGCAATCAAAACACTTGAACAACAGGATGGGAACCTCAGAATGCAAAACCGTGGAATGACTTTGAAGAGTATCTCGCGCCGCGCGGTTCTGTCGATGGGCGGGGCTGCGCTGGCGATGCCGATGCTGTCGCGCCGCGCATTTGCCGCGCCGACCGAGATGACCATGCTGGCGTGGTATGGCCACGCCGAACCCGACATGGTGGCGGAATTCGAGGCCGAAAATAACGTCAAGTTCGTGCCGAAATACTATACCGGCGGCGACAACATGCTGGGTCTGATCTCGCAATCGCCGCCCGGCACCTTCGATGTGATCCTGTCGGATGCCGAATATGTCCAGCAGCTGAACGCGGCCGGCTATATCGAGGAAATGGACGCCGCCGACTATGCGTTTGATGAATTCTTCCCGGAATTCCAGCAGTTTCCCGGCCACTGGCAAGACGGCAAGCTGTTCTCGGTGATCACCCGCTTTGGTTTCCTTGGCGTCGCCTACAACACCGAGGCGCTGACCGAGGCCGAGGCGAAATCCTACAACGTGTTTTGGAACGAAAAGCTGACCGGCAAGGTTGGCCACTTCGATTGGCACCTTCCGAACCTGGGCCAGATGAGCCTTTTGGCCGGCAACGCCTCGCCCTATGACATTGACGAAGCGGCTTGGGCGGCGGTGCAGGAAAAGACCCTGTCGCTGCGGCCGCAGATCGGCGGTTTCTTCGATTACGGTGGCACCTTCTCGTCGCTGAACGATGGCCAAATGCTGGCCTTTGCCGGCATCGGTGACTGGATCACCGGCACGCTGGAAAAGAACGGCGCCAAGGTGCGCTCGGTGATCCCGGAAGAAGGCGGCCTGCAATGGACCGAATCTTTCTCGATCGGCAAGGGTTCCACCAAAGCCGATCTTGCGAAGAAATGGATCCAGTACGTCACCTCGGCCAAGGGTCAGGCGAAATCGGCCAATATGGCGGCCTACCCGGCGCTGATCCCGAACCAGAAGGGCTGGGAGGTGCTGAACGCCGAAAACCCGGATGAAGCCAAGCGCCAGAATATGCTGATCGGCCAGCCCAACGTGATGGATATGATCCGTTCAGGGCAGATCAAGTATCGCCAGCTGCCGATCCAACAAGATCTAGAGGCATGGAACGACTTCTGGTCGGAATACAAAGGCGCCTGACCCCATGGGCCGACGGTTTCCCCGTCGGCCCTTTTTTTCACCCAAGCCGGAGTGCTGCGGCCCATGCGACGCCACGTCTCTCTCTACGGACTGACCTTTTCGCTGCCCCTGCTGATCTGGCAGCTGCTGTTTTTTGTCTTCCCGCTGGCGTTTCTGGTCGCGCTCAGCTTCTGGACGGTAAAAAACTTCGCCATGCGCCCAGATTTCGACACCATCAACTGGGTGACGATGTTCAGCCGCAAGGTGTTCTGGCAGGCTTACGGCACCACCTTTGCACTGGCCGCCGCCGCCGCCACGTTGACCTCGGTGCTGGCCTTCCCTTGTTCCTACGCCATCGCCTTCAAACTGTCCGATACCGCCCGCCGCTGGCTGGTGTTCCTGATGGTGATCCCGTTTTTCACCAGCTATCTGGTGCGGGTCTATTCGTGGCAGATCTTCCTGTCGGATGCCGGGATCATCAACGTGATGCTGGGCCAGATCGGCCTTGGCCCCTACTCGATGCTGAACAGCATTGGGGCCACGATGATCGGCTACCTGACGCTCAGCTTTCCGCTGGTTGTGTTGCTGCAATTGTTCAGTCTGGTTTTCATCGACCGCACTCTGATCGAAGCCGCCCACAACATGCGCTGCGGTCGGTTGCGCACGGTGTTTGCCGTCGTCATCCCCTCGGGCCGCGTTGGTCTGGTGATCGCGGCGCTGTTCTGCTTCATCCTCAGCTTTGGCGATTTCGTCAGCCCGATCTATCTGGGCGGCGGCGACCCGACCACGCTGTCGATCCTGATCACCGATACCACCAAATCCGGCCAGCAATGGCCCCGCGCCGCCGTGATCGCGCTGACCATGATCGCCACGCTGATGGTGGTTGCCTTCGCAGCCGTCAAATTTGCCTACAAGGGGCGCACGAAATGAGCGACACCGGCGCACAAGACATCAACCGCAGCAAACCCGTCGATTGGGCACTGAAGGCGTATATCTTCGCAGCCTACGCCTTCGTTTTCGCCCCGATCGCCGCCAGCTTCGTGTTTTCCTTCAACTCTGATCGCTTTCCGTCGATCCCGCTCGGGCATTTCTCGCTGGAATGGTATCAGGCGGTCGCATCGGACCCGCTGGTCTGGGAAGGCCTGCGCAACACGCTGTTTGTCGGGGTGATTGCCGGGGTGGTGTCTACCCTGCTGGGCTTTGGCGCGGCCTATACCGACTATCGCTACAAGTTCTTCGGCAAACAGATTTATCTGGCCCTTGCCCTGCTGCCGCCGACGATCCCGGTGATCATCCTTGGCCTTGCGATGCTGGCCTATCTGTCGCGCATCAACCTGTCGGGCAACGCGCTATCGGTGATCATCAGCCACGTCGTTGTCTGCGCCCCCTTCGCCATGGCGATCATCCGGCTGCGCCTTTCGCAGATGGACCCGGCGCTGGAGCCTGCCGCCTGGAACCTTGCGGAATGGAAAACCATGCGGCACGTCATCGTGCCCTTCACCAAACCCGCGATCTTTGGCGCGCTGTTCATCACCATGGCGGTGTCGTTCGACGAATTCGCTGTGGCCTGGTTTGTCTCTGGCCTGAATGAAACCCTGCCGGTCAAGGTTCTGGGCTTCCTGCAAGGTCAGGTCAGCCCGCGGATCAACGCCATCGGAACCTTTGTTTTTGTCACATCCATGACGCTCGTGATCCTGGCGCAAGTGCTGCTGTCGGGTCGTGATGCCACAGCCCGCCCCGACGCGGACGAATAGGAGCAACTATGCAACGCGATACACTGGTATCCTTTGAAGGTGTGGTAAAGCGCTTCGGCACCTATCTGGCCGTGCAAAAGATGGATTTCGAAATCCGTAAGGGCGAGTTTCTGGCGATCATGGGGTCGTCAGGCTGCGGCAAAACCACGACTCTACGCATGCTGGCCGGGCTGGAGGCCCCTTCCGAAGGCGTCATCCGCCTATCTGGCAAGCCGATCAACCACCTGCCCACATGGAGCCGCGACACCCCGATGGTGTGGCAAAGCCTGGCGCTGTTCCCCTTCCTGAACGTGCGGGAAAACGTTGAATTTGCTCTGAAAATGCGCGGCATCGGCAAATCCGAACGCCGCAAGCGTGCCGAACACTGGCTGGACCGGATGCAGATCACCGAATTTGCCGACCGCAACATCGCCCAGCTTTCCGGCGGCCAGCGTCAGCGCGTCGCCCTTGCCCGGTCTTTGGTGGTCGAACCCGAAATCCTGCTGCTGGACGAACCGCTGTCGGCACTGGATGCGGCGCTCAAGGTGCGGATGCAGTCGGTGCTGAAAAACCTGCAACGCGAAACCGGCATCACCTTTGTTTATGTCACCCACAGCCAGTCCGAGGCGTTCTCGATGGCCGACCGCGTGGTGATCATGAGCCGTGGCAAGATCGAGCAGATCGGCACCCCGCAAGAGATCTACCGCACCCCGCGCACCCGCTTCGTCGCCGATTTCCTTGGCTCGTCGAACATCTTCAGCGGTAAGGTCACAGCCTCGGGCGCTGGCAGCGTCGATCTGGAAACCGCCAGCGGCCCGCTGCGGCTGACCACCAACGCCGCTCCTCCCCCCGGCAGCGCCGCGACGCTGACCGTGCTGGATACCAAGATGCGGCTAAGCCTGACCCGGCCGGCCAATTCGACCAACGTGGTGCCGGTGCGGGTGATCGGCGAAGAGTTCGTCGGTGCCACCGCCACGCTATATCTGGAAACTGCGCAGGGTCAGGAAATCCGGGTGCAGAAGGGCCACGACGAACTGGCCGAACTGCCGCTGGAAATCGGTCAGGACTTGTTCACTTACTGGGCAGCAGAAGACGGCCACCTTGTCGCCGAAGCCTGACCCCATCCCAACCCGCCTCGCCCTGCACCTGTCAATCGTCCCGTGCGGGCGGTTGACAGGCCTTGCCCTGACCCGCACCGAGGAAAAGCTTGCCATGGGCCATATCTTCATTCAATCCAATGGCTTAACCCAACGCCAGATAGATGCGGTGGATCTGCGCTTTCGCGCGGCACCCCATGGCTTGCGCCGTATGTGGCGCTGGCTTTGGGTCTAGCCTCACCACGGCAAACACAGCTTGGCGTCTTCCTGGACTTAAAACTCCGGTCCTCATCACCCCACACAGCGCACGGGCGACCATACATCCCGCAATGGCCGAGCGAAGTCCGCGCCCGCTTCCTGTGAACGAGGGGCGGGATCTCATTTGTGATCTGAACTTGGGCTAAGCGCCTATTTTTCGAACATTTCATGCCGCAACACCACAGCCGAGGCGGGTGCAAACGGGGATTGGCGATGACCAAGGCGCGGCAACGGTCTTAGTTCGGAACTGACCGTTTGAGAGAGCCCGATGACTGCTTGCCCGTCCCCCTCGCTTCAACGCAGCTACGGCGTGGCCCGGCTCAGCTTTTGCCGCGCCGATGGCCAGAGCCGACTGGTGCGGATGCATCAGTCAGGCTCGGCCAAAGCATTCGTCCACCCCCACGTGGCAGGCCCCGAGGTTGTCTTCCTGAACACATCAGGCGGCATGACCGGGGGTGACGCGCTGAGTTATGCGCTGGATCTTGGGGAGCGTTGTCGCGTGACCGCCACCACCCAAACTGCCGAGCGCGCCTATCGGAGCGCGGCTGGGCTTGCTCGGGTTGAAATTTGCCACCGACTTGGCTCTGGCGCGCACCTTGATTGGTTGCCGCAGGAAACCATCCTGTTCGATCATGCGGCGATGACCAGACGCACAACGGTGGCGCTTTCGGGAACCGCGTCGTGTCTTTTGCTAGAGGCTGTGGTTCTTGGCCGCACCGCGATGGGCGAAACGCTGACAGAGATTGATTTTCGCGACCAGCGCACGGTGTCGCGGGATGGGGTTCCGGTGGTTTTCGAGCCGCTGCGATTGACCTGCGCCGCGCTGACAGCGGGGCTGGGCGTGCTGCAAGGCGCGCGCGCCTTTGCCAGTCTGGCGCTGGTGGGGCAGGGGGCCGAAGCGGCTCTCGGCCCGGTGCGGCGCGTGCTGGATGAGCCGGGTGTCAACGCCGGTGCGTCCGGTTTTGATGGCAGGCTGATGATCCGGCTGATGGCGCTGGATGGCTGGCCTCTGCGCCGCCAGATCTTGCGCCTGTTGGCGATCTTGCGCGATGGCCCGCCGCCCCGCGTCTGGCAGATATAGGAAGGGCCACCCATGAACCTGACCCCACGCGAAAAAGACAAGCTGTTGATCAGCATGGCCGCCATTGTCGCCCGCAGTCGTCTGGCGCGGGGTGTGAAACTGAACCACCCCGAGGCGATTGCCCTGATCACCGATTTCGTCGTCGAGGGCGCGCGCGATGGGCGTTCGGTGGCCGATCTGATGGAGGCGGGCGCGCATGTCATTTCCGCCGATCAGTGTATGTCCGGCATCCCCGAGATGATCCATTCCGTGCAGGTCGAGGCGACCTTTCCCGACGGCACCAAGCTCGTCACCGTTCACCACCCCATCCGCTGAAAGGCCCGGCCCATGAAACGCCTTGCTGTCCTGCTGACCCTCACGCCTACCCTCGCCTTGGCCCATCCCGGCGACCACCGCTTTGCCAATCTGGTGCATCTGGTCAGCGAACCCGACCATCTGGCGATGATCGCCCTTGGCGTCGCGCTGGTAGTCTATACTGCTTACAAGCTGCGGTCCCGTCCATGATCCCCGGCGAAATCCTCGCCGCGCCCGGCGAGATTGAAATCAATGCGGGCCTTCCCGTCACCTCCCTGATGGTCGCCAACACCGGCGACCGCCCGGTTCAAGTTGGCAGCCACTACCACTTTGCCGAAACTAACGCAGCGCTGGCCTTTGACCGCCGCGCCGCGCATGGACAACGGCTGGATATCGCCGCCGGAACCGCCGTGCGCTTTGAACCCGGACAGTCGCGCGAGGTGCGCCTTGTGCCTTATACCGGCGCGCGGCGGGTCTTTGGCTTTAACGCCCATGTGATGGGGGATTTGTAATATGGCCACCCGCATTGCCCGCCCCGATTACGCCGCCATGTATGGCCCCACCACCGGTGACCGCGTTCGGCTGGGCGATACCGAAATCATCATCGAGGTCGAACGCGACCTGACCAGCTACGGCGATGAGGTCAAGTTCGGCGGTGGCAAGGTGATCCGCGACGGCATGGGCCAATCGCAGCAGTCACGCGCCCAAGGGGCGGTGGATACCGTCATTACCAACGCGCTGATCCTGGACCATACCGGCATCTACAAGGCCGATGTCGGCCTGCGGGGCGGGTTGATCCACGCCCTTGGCAAAGCAGGCAACCCCGATACCCAAAACGGCGTCACCATCATCATCGGCCCCGGCACCGAGGTGATCGCGGGCGAAGGCAAAATCCTGACCGCAGGCGGCTTTGACGCTCATATCCACTTCATCGCCCCCGGCCAGATCGACGACGCGCTGCATTCGGGCATCACTACCATGCTGGGCGGCGGCACCGGGCCTGCACATGGCACGCTGGCCACCACCTGCACTCCCGGCCCGTGGCACATCGGGCGCATGTTGCAAGCGCTGGACGCCTTCCCGATCAACTTCGGCCTGTCGGCCAAGGGCAACGCCAGCCAGCCCGCAGCCCTGGTGGAAATGGTCAACGCCGGGGCCTGCGCGCTGAAACTGCACGAAGACTGGGGCACCACCCCGGCGGCGATTGATTGCTGCCTGACCGTGGCCGATGCGATGGACGTGCAGGTGATGATCCACACCGACACGCTCAATGAGTCCGGCTTTGTCGAAAACACGCTGGCCGCCATCAAGGGCCGCACCATCCACGCCTTTCACACCGAAGGGGCAGGGGGCGGCCATGCCCCCGACATCATGCGCGTGGTGTCGAATCCCAACGTCATCCCGTCCTCGACCAACCCGACGATGCCCTACACGGTGAACACCATCGAAGAGCATCTCGACATGCTGATGGTCTGCCACCACCTTGACCGCGCCATCCCCGAAGACGTTGCCTTTGCCGAAAGCCGTATCCGCCGCGAAACCATTGCCGCCGAAGATATCCTGCATGACATGGGGGCGTTCTCGATCCTGTCCTCTGACAGTCAGGCGATGGGCCGCGTCGGCGAGGTCATCACCCGCACCTGGCAAACCGCCCACAAGATGAAGGTGCAGCGCGGCCGCCTGCCCGAAGAACGGGGCGACAACGACAACATCCGCGCCCGCCGCTATGTGGCAAAATACACCATCAACCCCGCTATTGCTCAGGGCATGTCGCGCCACATCGGGTCAATCGAGGTCGGCAAGCGCGCCGATCTGGTGCTGTGGTGGCCCGCCTTCTTTGGCGCGAAACCGGAAATGGTGCTGGTCGGCGGCACCATCGCCTGCGCCCAGATGGGCGATACCAACGCCTCCATTCCCACCCCGCAACCCGTATATTCCCGCCCGATGTTCGGCAGCTTTGGCCGCTCGGTCGAACAAGGCGCGATCCTGTTCGTCTCCGCTGCCGCGCAAGCCGGCACCCTGCGCGCCGATCTGGGCCTGCGCAAATCCACCGTGGCCGTTGAAAACACCCGCAACATCGGCAAGGCCGACATGCGGCTGAACGACGCCATGCCGCAGATCGAAGTGCATCCCGAAACCTATGAGGTCCGCGCCGACGGCGAGATCCTCACCTGCGCGCCTGCCGCCGAACTGCCGTTGGCGCAGCGCTATTTCCTGTTCTGAGAGGCCACGATGACCGACGCCACACCCACCGCGCAGCTGCTTAAAACCCCGCTCTCCGACTGGCAGGATAGCGTGGTTCTGGATTATGACGCCCGGCTGTTGCGCCGCAAACTGCTGACCAGCACCGGTGGCACGGCCTTTCTGGTCGATCTGCCCGCCGTCACCAATCTGGACGAGGCCTGGGGCTTTGCCGTCGATAACGCCCATATCCGCATCCAGCCCGCGGATGAGGCGGTTCTGGTCATCACTGGTGATCTGCCGCGTCTGGCCTGGCACATCGGCAACCGCCATACGCCCTGCCAGATCCTGCCCGACCGCCTGATCATCCGCGAAGATCATGTGCTAGAGGCGATGCTGCGCGGCCTTGGTGCCACCATCACCCGCGCCGCCCAGCCGTTCACGCCCGAAGGCGGGGCATATGGCCACGGTCGCACCATGGGCCATAGCCACACCTGATGCTCACCCCCGCGCATCTGACCCTGATCCAATGGCTTTCCCCGGCATTTCCTACCGGGGCCTTTGCCTATAGCCACGGGCTGGAACGGGTGATCGCGCTGGGCGACGTGACCGACGCCGACAGCCTGCTGGTATGGCTGCGCAACATCCTGCACTTTGGCGCAGGCTGGCAAGACGCTGTTCTGCTGACCCAAGCCCTTGGGCCTAATGCCGACCATGACGCGCTGGATGCCCTTGCCCACGCGCTGCAACCCAGCGCCGAACGCCTGCAGGAAAGCCGCGAACAGGGTGCAGCCCTGGCGCGCATGGTGTCCAACCTGACTGGGCACGATCTGCCCGCCCGACTGCTGCCCATCGCCGTGGGTCAGGCCGCCCGCCCCCTGGGCCTGCCCCCCGCCGAGGTGGCGCAGCTTTATCTGCAAGGCTTTATCGGCAATCTTTGCACCATCGCCACCCGCCATGTGCCCTTGGGCCAGACCGATGGCCAATCCACCCTGTCGCACCTCTTGCCCGAGATTCACGCACTGGGCCTGCGGGCGGCCCGGGCCAGCCTTGACGATCTGGGCAGTTGCACCCTCGCCGCCGATCTGGCCGCCCTTCAGCACGAAACCATGGATGTAAGGATCTTCCGCACATGACCCACGCTCGTTCTCATGGCCCCTTGCGCGTTGGTATCGGTGGCCCGGTCGGCGCGGGCAAGACCACGCTGACCGAGAAACTCGCCCGCGCGCTGGCCCCGCGCCTGTCGATGGCGGTGATCACCAACGACATCTACACCCGTGAAGACGCCGAGGCCTTGATGCGCGCCCAGGTGCTGCCCGCCGAACGCATTCGCGGCGTCGAAACCGGCGGCTGCCCGCATACCGCGATCCGCGAGGATGCCTCGATCAACCTTGCCGCCATTGCCGATCTGAACGCCGCTTTCCCCGACCTTGACCTGATCCTGATCGAATCCGGTGGCGACAATCTGGCCGCCACCTTCAGCCCCGAACTGGCAGACCTGACGATCTATGTCATCGACACCGCCGCAGGTCAGGACATCCCGCGCAAACGCGGGCCGGGGGTCACGAAATCTGACCTGTTGATCGTCAACAAGACCGACCTTGCACCCTATGTGGGTGTTGATCCGGTGTTGCTGGAAGCAGATACCGCTCATGCCCGCGCCGCGCGCCCCTATGTCATGGCGCAACTGCGTCAAGATGTCGGTGTTGCAGCGATCATCGATTTCATCGTGCGACATGGCGGGTTGCGGCTGCGGTCGGCAGAAAATGAGCCCGCAGGTTCTGGATAGGCAAAACCCCGGCTTCCTGATTTGACCACACAGGACGGCTCGCAACCAATCACGCCATGATCGCTGGGCGGGCTTCCGCATTGCGACTGCAATGGCTGGCGCTTTCACCGAAAGCTGCGTAGCTGCGGAACAGGCGGCCCGAAACGTCCAGACACATCGCGCGCTTTACAAAGCCCGGACGCGCTCCATCTGTTGCGCAACGCAAGCGCACAGGTTCAATTTGACAGACCCGGTTTCCAATCAAAAGTCAGCCCCGGTGCCCAGTGGTCGCAGCGCCAGATTGTTTCATATGGGAGGTATCGTCGCCGGAATCGCCAGCAATGTTGTAGCGGGTGGCGTTCGGCAGATGGTGCAAGGCAAGCGGCCCGATTTGCCCAACCTTCTGCTGACTCCCGCGAATGCTATGCGCCTGACTGCCGGGCTATCGCACATGCGCGGCGCGGCGCTGAAAATCGGCCAGATGCTGTCGATGGACAGCGGCATTCTGCTGTCGCCAGAACTGACCAGCATTCTTGCCAGCCTGCGGGACGATGCCCGGCATATGCCGCCAAAGCAGCTGCAATCTGTCCTGAATGCCGAATGGGGAACAGGCTGGCGCGCCAAGTTTCGGCAGTTTGACGTCCGGCCTTTCGCGGCCGCTTCGATCGGACAGGTCCATCGTGCCGAAACGCTGGACGGCCGGGTGCTTGCGGTCAAGGTGCAGTATCCGGGCATTCGGGCCAGCATCGACAGCGATGTCGATAACATCGCCACGCTTTTACGCCTGCCGGGGCTTGTGCCTACCGGCATGGATATTGCCCCCTTGCTGCGCGCCGCCAAACAGCAGCTGCATGAAGAAGCCGATTACCTCGCCGAGGCCAGCCACCTGCGCCGGTTCGGCACAGTTCTGGCGGGATCCGATGCCTTTGTGTTGCCGGAACTGTACCCGGATCTCAGCACCGGTCATGTCATCTCGATGACCTACATGCAAAGCCAGCCGATAGATGCCCTGATGAATGCCTCGCAAGAGCTGCGCGACCGGACTGCAACCCGCCTCATCGACCTTGTGCTGCGCGAGTTATTCACCTTTCACGCCATGCAAACCGACCCGAACCTTGCCAATTACCGTGTTGACCCGGCATCAGGCCGGCTGGTCCTGCTGGATTTCGGTGCCGTGCGGATTTTGGACTCAACGCTTTCCTCGGCCTTCCGGACGTTGCTGAACGCAGCGCTTGATGGCGACCCTGACCAAATCCGCCACGCCATGCACGACATCGGCTATTTTGCCTCAGATACCGCGTCCCACCACCAAGCCTTGATCCAGCAGATGTTCGAACTTGCCATGGCACCGCTGCGGCAAGAGACGGCCTTTGATTTCGGCGCGTCCGATCTGTTGGACCGCCTGCGCGCCACGGGCCTTGCCATCGGCAATGACCGCGACCTGACCCACGTTCCCCCGGCAGAGACGCTGTTTTTGCACCGCAAGATTGGCGGCATGTATCTGCTGGCAACAAAGCTGCGGGCACGGGTTTGCCTGCGAAATCTGGTCGAGCAATATCGCTGAATGTTTCGGCATCCTGTTGATTTCGCAGCTTTGCGCATCAGTTTAGCAGCCTGCCCGCAGGAGCCCAGATCATGCCAAAGACCCTTGTCGCAACCCGCGCCGCCGGATTGGCTGCAATGCAGGCCTTCAGCCCGGCGATGGGGTCGCGCTATGCCAACGGGCGCAACTATGATCGCGGGCCGGGTCAGCACAAGGCGGTGTCGGTGCTGTCGCCCTATGTCCGGCGCAGGTTGATCACGGAACAAGAACTGGTGGCAGCGGCGCTTGCGGCGCATGGCCCCGAAAACGCCGAGAAATTCATCCAGGAGGTGATCTGGCGCAGCTACTTCAAGGGCTGGCTGGAGCGGCGGCCACAAGTCTGGGCCAGCTATCGCCAAGGCCTGCAGGCCGATCTGGCGGCGCTTGATCGAGATCGCCGCCTGCGTCGCGATGTCGAGCGGGCGCAAGACGGCCAGACCGGGTTGGCATGCTTTGATGCGTGGGCCGTTGAATTGGTCGAAACCGGCTATCTGCACAACCACGCGCGGATGTGGTTTGCTTCAATCTGGATATTCACGCTGGGGCTGCCTTGGCGGCTTGCTGCGGATTTCTTTTACCGGCACCTTCTGGATGGCGATGCGGCCTCCAACACGCTGGGCTGGCGCTGGGTCGCTGGCCTGCATACCCGCGGCAAGCCCTATCCCGCGCGTGCCGACAACATCGCAAGCTTCACAGGCGGGCGCTTCTCGCCGCGCCACAGCGATCTCGATGAGGTCACGCAAGGGCTTGAGGCGACCGAGCCAGACGGGCTGCCCCCGGTGCTGCCGTTGCGTGCGCTGATTACGCCGCAGCCGGGTCGGCCAACGGCTGTGCTGATCACCGATGAAGATTGCCGGTTCGAGGATTTCGCTCTTGCCAGTCTGGATATCCGCGCCTCCGCCACCCTAAGCGCAAGCCATCTGCGCTCGTCTCTGCCAGTTGCCGAAATGGTCGGGCGCTTTGAAGAACAAGCGCTTGCCGATACCGCACAACGCGCGGGGCTGGTGCCGATGCCAATGCGCGCCGATCATCCCGATGCTCTGGCCCGATGGGCGACGGGTGTGGGTGCCACGCAGATCGTCACTCCCTATGTCACGCGCGGTCCGCTCCATGATTGGTTGCAAGAAGCGGCCCCGTATCTCGTGGCCAAGGGCATCATTCTTGCCGAATGGCAGCGCGCGTGGGACAGGGCGATCTGGCCTCACGCCACGGCGGGCTTCTTCAAGGTAAAACAGCAAATCCCGCGCATTCTTGATCAATTCATCTCGGCCTGACACGGCAACATAGCCAAATCTGCCTGGCAGTTTCAGGGTGCCAGCCATTGCCCCGCCCAGCCATCGGCCCGTTCAAAGCGGGCGCGCCGATGGTCTTGGCCAAGGTGCAGAATGTCCATCGCCTCAATCGTGCAGCGCAGTACTGCGAAAGATGCGGCATTCGGGCGCTTGTCATAGGCAAGCGCAGACGCAATCGGCAGGCCGGGGGCAGGATCTGTCCCATAACTTTGCCGCGATGGATCAGGCACCTTCGCCCAGATTTCAGCAACCTGAGCCCCCGTCAATACCGTGACGGTCACCTCGATCCGCGTCTGCAAATGCGCCTGAGCATCCCAGACATGCAGGGCTGCGCGCGGATTGTGCTGCAATGCCAGAACCTTGTCGGATCGCAAATCCGTGTGGATATCCAGCGTCCCCGCCATCACATCGGCCGCGCGCAGCACAACCGTCCGCACTTCCGGCCAGCCCGTTGGCGACACGGTGGCAAAGCCTGGGTGGCGCGCCGGGGCATGGCGGTCTTTGACACCCCGCACCAGCCTCGCCCAGACCTGCGCATGAAGCGTTTCCAGCCCGGTGGCCCAGAGCTGTGGATCAGTCGTCATAGCCGGTCATCTCCAGATAGCCCAAGCCCGCATGGCTGCCAAAAATCCTCACAGGCCCCTCCCAATAGGGCACCGAGGTTGCCATCCACGCCTCCGGGTTCAGCGCCTGCACCGTCACATCAACACCCCGCTCGGCCAAGCGCACGCGCCATTCGACCGGCACTTCGCGCCCCGCAACCGCCCGCCGGGCCAATGGCACGGCCACAAAAGCTCCGTCTGGCAAGGCCGTAGCGCTGCCGTCCGCCGCGATCCATGTCGCTGCGGTGAAATCCTTGGTGCCACGCAGCACGAAGCCCATCAGCTTGTCGCCACTGTCGAACGACAGCGAGAACCAGTCCCACCCGGTCTGATCCTGCGCCAGAGGCTGCGACGACCACTCGCGGTCAAGCCAAGCCCGACCCGTGACAGGAATGGTGCCGTCGGGCAGGGTCAGGTTGCCGGATACCTGAAAGAATGGCTGCGAATAATAATGGCTTGCCTGCCCTGCAGCGGATTTGACCGAATAGCCGTTCTGCCCGTGCAGCACCAAAGGCCCCGTCGCGTCCAGCCCCACGTCATAGGCGAAATCGCGGCCCGAGGCAGTCAGACGCAGGCGCTCAAGATCCTGCCCTTCCATGGCCCAATCGTCGATCCACGCCGAAAACGGCGCGGCCTGCACCCCCGCCTGCCCGATGCCGCCACGCGCCAGCCGCTCCGCCACAAAATGCGCTTTTGGCGTCGTCACGGCGGCATGGCCCATCCACAACTGCGGCGTCTGCCAGCCCTGCCCGTCATGCGGCGCAAGAGCCGAACGGAACAGCGTCCACTGCAGGCCATAGGGGGTGCCGTCCGGGCCAGTCAGGTTCGCCGTCAGATACCACCACTCGATCCGAAACGCCGGATGCGCGCCGTGGTCGGCCGGGAACTGCAACACCGTTGCGGGCGCGGGCTGGGCGAATTCTTCGGCATCAGTGCCAAGCCCGGCAAACCCCTGCGCCAAGGCTGGCAGCGGCAGACACAGCGCAACGATCAAGGCTTTAACGTTCATGGCGGAAAACCCCAAGAAGTCGCGCTGGTGGCATGCGCGACAATCGCCACGCGGGCCACAGCGCGGCCAGTGCGGCTGCCAAAAGGGCAAGCCCACCCAGCCGCAGATAATCCAACGGAAACAGATACATCGGTAACCGCCAGCCAAACGCCTCGACGTTCACCACCGCCAATAGCGCCCACGCCAGCGCCAGCCCCAAAGGCAGGGCAAGCGCTCCTGTCAGCGCCGCCAGCACCATCGCCCGCAGCAGATCCAGCGCCGCCAGCCTGCGCCGCGTCAGCCCCAGCGCCCAGACCGGAGCCAGTTGTGGTAAACGCATCGCCGCCAGCGTCAGCAGGCTCATCAATATCGCAAAACCTGCGACGGCAAGGGTCAGGATGTTCAGCGCAGTCGTCACGGTAAACGTCCGCTCGAACACCTCCAAAGACAGCGCCTTGATCGACGCCTGATCAACCATCGCGCTATCGGTAACGCCGCCCTGATCGCGCAGACCTGCGCGCAGGGCGGCAACCTGTGCGGGGTTTATCCGCAAGCCGAACCGCAGGGCAACAACGGCGGGGAACTGGCGACGAAACACCGCTTCGGTCACGATCACCTGACCAACCGGGTTGCCATAATCGCCATAGATGCCAAGCACCGGCAAGCTAACGCCGGGCGCAATCGTCACCTCAGCACCAAGATCCAGCCCCGCCCGGCGGAACAACTGTTCGTTGATCAGCACGCCCCCGCCTTGCGCCAAAGCCTCCCAGGCATTCGGCACAGCGCGCAAGAGCTGCCAGTTGTCGCGATAGGTGGCGTGATCGCGGGCGCCATAAATCTCTGCAGGCAGCCCTGCGATCTGTTGGTCGATTGACAGGATCGGCAACACCGCATCGGCGCGCGTCGGTGCCAGCGCCGTGATTGCCGCAGCCTGCTCTGCAGTGCTGGCGCTGACATACAGTTCCGACGCCAGCCGCTGATCCAGAAAGCTGGTGAAGGTCAGCCGGAACGATGAGACCATTGTTGAAACGCCGACATTCGCCGCCATCGCCAGAAGCAGCGCCATCAGCGCCAGCGACAGGCCCGGCAATTGTTGACGGCTATCCGCCCAGAACCACTGCGCAACCGGCCCGCGCGCCCAGCCCTCGCCCAGCCGCAGAACCAGACCAAGCAGCGGCGGCAAGGCCAAAGCCCCTCCGATCAGCAGCGCGCCCAGCAGGATGAAGCCCGCCATCAGCCCGTGCCCCCAAACGGCAATGCCCGCCGCGACGGCCAGCAATCCAAGCGACACCGCGACAAACCTGCCCTGCCTGCGGGCCATCGCCCAGGCACGCGGCTGAGCGCTGGCCAAAAGCGGCATGCGGGCCAGTGACCATAGCGCCCCAGCCGCCGCGACAACCGTGCCCCCCATCGCAATCGCCAGCCCCGACAGCCACCAGACCGGTCGCAACGCCAACTGCCCCGACACATCAGCACCGTAAAGCCCGCGCAAGGTTGCCGCCACATCCGGCAACAGCGCCGCCGCTACTCCGTAGCCCAAGGCAACGCCGATCACCCCTGCAACCAGCGCCAGAACCGCCAGCTCCACCACCATCAAGCCAATCAGCCGCCGCAGCGGCACCCCCAAGGCCCGCAGCGTGCGCACCATTGCCCGGCGTTGTTCGAACGCAAGGCCGATTGCGCCATGTACGATGAACAGCCCCACCGCAAAAGACAGCAGGCCAAAGGCGGTCAGGTTCAGGTGGAAACTGTCGGTCAGCCGGGCGACATCGTTGCTGCCCTGTGCGTCAGTTTCAATCAGATCAGGCGCAACTTCGGCGAGCGGGCGGCGCGTCAGCGGCTGCTCGGGTGCCACCAACAGGCGGTCGATCTGGTCGCCTTTGCCCAGCAAACGCTGCGCCAGCCCGATATCGGTGATCGCCGTATTCGGTGCCACCTCCGGAGTAGCTATGCCCTGAAGGCCGGTCACAGGCAGATGCAGCAACGTATCGGCGCGCGCAAAGATCTGCCCCGCGCCGGAAAGAAATGCCGCCAGGTCAGCGCCGCTGCCAACCGAAACCGGGCCAATACCCCCCGGCGCGGTCAGCGGATCAATCCCCACGAGCCGCACCGACCCCAACTTCCCCTCCACAATAGGTGACACGTTCCACCCAGCGCGTCGCAACGCGATATAGGTCTGCTGGGGTATCGGTGCGCCGTCTTGCGCGGTGATCTGGCCATACATGCCTTCGCCCAGCGTCGCCGCTGCGGCGTCATAGCTGGCCCGCGCCTCGGCATTGATCGCCTGCACCCCCGACCAAAGCGCCGTCCCCACGGCCAGCCCGGCCAGAAGCGTGATCAGTTGCAAAGGGTTGCAGCGCCAATGCGCAAACAACGCGGAAAATATCGCCGCGTTCACGTCAATTGCCCCGCACGAAGGTGCAGGCGGCGGCGCATCCGTCCGGCCAACCGCTCGGAATGCGTGACAAGGATCAGGCCCGCGCCGGTTTCGCTGACCAGTTCGCAGAGCAAGGCAAACACAGTGTCTGCTGTCGCCTCATCGAGGTTCCCGGTCGGTTCATCGGCAAGGACCAGCTTTGGCTGCGGTGCCAGCGTGCGCGCAATCGCCACGCGCTGCTGCTGCCCCCCAGACAACTGCTCGGGGTATTTGTGCAGATGCTCGGTCAGGCCCAGACGCCCTGACAGAACCTGCGCGCGCTTCGGGTCGTGTCGCCGCGCCAGCCGCGCCTGAAAGGCAATGTTCGCCGCAACCGTCAACGACGGGATCAGGTTGAACTGCTGGAAAATCACCCCGGCCGTGCCCCGCCGCAGCGCTGCGCGGTCCGCATCATCCAGTAAGGTCAGATCGGTGCCCTCAATGGCCACCACGCCACTGTCCGCCGTATCCAGCCCGCCCACCAGATGCAGCAGCGTGCTTTTGCCGGACCCAGACTCTCCGGTCAGCGCCAGCATCTCGCCCGCGGCGAGGTCAAAGGAAACACCTCGCAATACCGGTGCCTCGGCCCCCGGATAAGTCTTTGTCACTTCGCGCAAGGTCAACAGCATGGGGCATCCTCTTTGCTCTGATATAACCCGGCGAAGGGCGACGAAAAGTGCGCGATCGCTGCAAGGCCAAATTGGCTGCCGATACTTTGGCTCATGCGCGACGCCGATCGCGTGCAGTCGCAGGGATGCTGGTCTTGTCCCGCAGCGTTCAGCAACAATCCCGCTGCCATTCACGGTGCCGCGCCTTTCGGGGGTTTATCGGCGGGTGTGGTTGGCTTATGGCTGGGCCAAAGAGGAGCCCGCGCATGAGCCTGAACACCTTTGGTCACCTGTTCCGCGTCACCACCTGGGGCGAAAGCCACGGGCCTGCGATTGGCTGCACGGTAGATGGCTGCCCTCCGGAAGTGCGGCTTTCCGAGGCGGATCTGCAGCCGTGGCTGGATCAGCGTAAGCCGGGCACCAGCAAGTTCACCACCCAGCGGAAGGAACCGGATGAGGTGCGTATCCTGTCGGGCGTGTTCGAAGGGCTGACGACGGGCACGCCGATCTCGCTGATGATCCAGAACACCGACCAGCGCAGCAAGGATTACGGCGATATCGCGCAGGCGTTCCGGCCGGGGCATGCCGACATCACCTACCATCAGAAATACGGCGTGCGGGATTATCGTGGCGGCGGGCGGTCCTCGGCGCGTGAGACGGCGTCTCGGGTCGCGGCGGGGGGCGTGGCGCGGGCGGTGCTGGCGCAGCTGGTGCCGGATTTGCAGATCAGCGGCTATATGGTGCAGATGGGGCCGCGCGGGATTGATCGCAGCCGGTTCGATGCGGCGCAGATCGGGGCGAACCCGTTCTTCTGTCCCGATCCGGTCGCCGCGGCGGAGTGGGCGATCTATCTGGATGAACTGCGGCTGGCCCACAACTCGGTGGGGGCGGTGATCGAGGTGACGGCGTCGGGGGTGCCTGCGGGGCTGGGGGCACCGCTGTATGGCAAGCTGGATTCCGATCTGGCCGCCGCGATGATGTCGATCAACGCGGTGAAAGGGGTGGAGATCGGCGACGGGTTCGCCGCCGCTTCTTTGACCGGGGTTGAGAATGCGGATGAGATCCGGATGGGGGCCAACGGGCCGGAGTTTCTGTCGAACCATGCGGGCGGGATTTTGGGCGGGATATCTTCCGGGCAGCCGGTGGTGGTGCGGTTCGCGGTGAAACCGACCTCTTCTATCCTGACACCGCGGGCGACGATTACGGCGGCGGGGGCCGAGATTGACCTGATCACCAAGGGGCGGCACGACCCCTGTGTCGGCATCCGCGCGGTTCCGGTGGGGGAGGCGATGATGGCCTGCGTTCTGCTGGACCATCTGCTGCTGGACCGGGGCCAGACCGGAGGGGTTCGGGGGCGGATCGGGTAGGGTCCCAACTCGGGACCATTTTTTGTTGTGGGATATCAGTGGGTTGGGGTGGTGGATTTAAGAATTTGTTAGGGTTTTGGCGGTGACTTAGACCATGCGTCCATGGGAACTGGCAAAAGAAATCGTTTCCTTGACTTCTAATGTCGATGATCTTCACACCAAACTGTTGCCGACCAAACGGCTACGATGCTTCCGCAAAATCTCTAAGCGCAGTATCCGGTGCGTCTATTGGCACGATATTCGCAAGATCAGCAACCATCTGAGCCTTTGCATCTAGGCTCCCAATGCTCGAAACTACTACGTTCAGCGAAATCTGAGTATTTGTCGCCTTGATGTCACTAAACATGAGGAACTTGCTTGAAACTGAGGTCGGATGCTTGCTCATTGGCTCAAAAATGGCGCGCTTTCCGTGCGGAAACACGACCACATTGTGAGCCTCCCAAGATGTTCGCTGACCGCTTATCTCTGCAGTGCGAGCAACAAATTTCTTTCCGAAAATCCCAAGCACTCTCTCGAAAAATGCTTCATCTTGACCGCGATTATGCGCTTCGGAAGCGTGACGAACGGCATCAGCCGCGGCTTGTGCAGAAGCATTGGCCACACACACGATTGCGGCTTCAATCCGGCTTGCAGGCACCCAAAGTGCGAACATCGTTTGACCGTCATAGTCCACTCCAAACTCTTTGGCCTTCTGACCAGCAAGCCGTTTGTAAGAATCTGTAGCGTGCATAAGTTCGGCCTCGGTATGGCCAAGCCCCATGTCCGAGACCCAAATCTTGTCGCCGTTTTGCTCAATTTCAACAACGACCGTTGAACCACTAGGATAGAGAACCGGAAGATCAATCATTACCCTTTCCCCCGCATCGCGATACCTCGCAATCCGACCTAGAGCGAACGCCACTCTATGAGTAAGTTGTTGATCAACAAGAGAAACGGTCAAAACAAGCTGCCTTGGCTTGGAGGGAGCGGCATTTCGCCACCATTTATTATGTTGATTCTACTACACACTCTTGCAAGTGCGGTAGCGAAATTTTGAGGCGGATCGATTACAAGGCGAGCCTGCACACAAGACTTGCTCCGCAGCTGACCGTCGGCGGTCAAACTGTCTCGAAAATCATGTTCATGCGTGACACCCGCCTCGAAGAACAGCCCGCTCACGTCATCGCTGCCGAACAGCATGTTAGCGTGTGCATTGATCGGCTTCAGATCAAGTCGATAGAGCGGTATATTGCTACGTGTCTCTTGGTTCGTAAGCGTCCGGCCTGACCGCTCTGCCGCGGGGTGAGAGTGTGGGATAGTGTCCACCATTGATAGTGGACACTATGGTGATGACGTGGCGCGTCGGAC
>WRPH01000011.1 GCA_009773375.1 Paracoccaceae bacterium | reverse complement strand
GCGTCGCCACCCGCTACGACAAAACCGCAGAGAGCTTCCTGGGCTTCATCGACATCACCTCGATCCGCATCTGGCTCCGCCATTTGTCAACATGACCTACGCAAGCAAGTCTTTGTCGATCAACTCGGCTGGGACATTCCGCACAACGCCTCGGTGGAGATGGATCAATATGATACGCCGCTGGCGCAATATTCCTTGGTGATGCGGCACGGCAAGGTGGTGGGCGGGGCGCGGGCGATGGCGACCACGGCGGTTTGGGGCGACCACACCTACATGCTGCGTGACGCCTATTCCGGCAAGCTGCCGCATATCCCGCCGCATGTGATGAGCGTGGAAATCGCTTCGCCGCAGGTCTGGGAATGCACCCGGCTGGTTGTTTCCGATGCGTTGACAACGGCGGCTGAGCGCAGCGAATGCCTGCGGCTGATCGTCGATGGGTTGGTTGATATTACCCGGCAGCAGGGCGGCACCGAGCTGATCTGCCTGTCGTCCCTGGCGCTGATGCGGGCACTGCGCCAGCTTGGCTATGACGTGACGCGGTTGGGCGCGACCTATCGCAATGATGAAGATGGCCGCCAATATGCGGTGCTGCGGATGCCCGCCGTCCATGCGCGGGCACATCACTATATGCCGCAGACCTTGCCGCAGCATCTGCCGCAAGCGTCTTACGCCTGAGCGGTTTCCATCCTGCGGCGGCTGTGGCATGGATTGCATCATGCCCATTCTTCTGCTGCTTCTGGGCGTGTCGGTTTTTGTCTACGTTTGGCTGACACGCCGCAACTCTACCCTGACGCGCGCCTGCAAATGGCGGCTGGACCGCAGGCTTGGGCCGAGCGTGCATCGCTGTGCGGCTTGCGGCGCGGTCTGCGATCCGGGGTCGGGGCGGCAGCCGCAGCAGTGCCTGCGCCCGGATTGACCTTTGCCGTCGGTTTGGGCCTACTTGTGCGAAATGGAGCCTGCGATGAAACCTGACACCCCCGCCCACGTTGCCCCCGCCGATGCCGCTGCCCGCAAGGCGGTGGTGCCGGTGATCTGCTACCCGGTCGAGGGCCTGCCGCGCCCGGATCTGGCGCCCTATCTGGCCGTGCGCGCCGGCTGGACGCAGGTCGCCGAAGTGTTGGTGCCCGCGCGTGAGGCCCGCTGTTTCGATGTGCCTGCCGGGCATTTCTTTCGCATTACCAGCGTTGAAGGGCCGCAGGTCGGCGATCTGAATCTGTGGAGTGCGGCCAATCTGGGCGAGCGGTTTTTCTCGGGCAAGACGCGGGCGCTGCATGGCACGCATCTGGGCGCGGGCGACCGGATGTGGTCCAACCTGCCGTACTTGCGTGAAATGGCGCTGATCACCGAAGACACGCTGGATTGGTATGGTTTTGATGACTTTGGCGGCGGTGTGCATGACGTGATCGGCACCCGCTGCGATCCTTACACGCACAACCTGTTGTCGGGCGGGCAATATCATCACTGCTGTCATTCCAACCTGACCCGCGCCTTGGCCGACCGCTGCGGGTTGCCGCTGTGGGAGGCCGAACTGCATGTGCATGATGTACTGAACGTGTTCATGTGCACCGGCTTTACCCGCGACACCGGGCAGTATTTCATGAAGGCCAGCCCGGTGCGGCCCGGTGATTTCATCGAGTTTTTTGCCGGGATCGACCTGATCGGCGGGTTGTCGGCCTGTCCCGGTGGCGATTGTTCGGCTGAACATTCGTCGGATCAGGCGGTGTGCCATCCGTTGCTGGTGCAGGTGTTCAAGCCGAGGGCGTTGCCGGAGGGCTGGGTGGGTTCGGCGGCCAACGACTATGATCGCAGCCATGGGCGGTCGGAAAATTCTTGAAGGAAGAATTTTCGGGGGGCTGTCTGCCCCCCGGCCTGCATCGCTGCGCGACGCAGGCTCCCCCCGAGGATATTTGCGCAGAGAGGATGACCCGTTTTAGCAGTAGCGCTCGATCGCCAGCAGTTGGTGGTCGCCGTAGCGGTCGCCGGCGGCGAAGCCGGGGGGCAGGATGCGGTCGATCTCTGTCTGGTCTTGCGGTGTCAGGGTGATGTTGCTGGCTTGCATCCATTGCGCCAGATGTGCGGCGTGGCGGGTGCCGGGGATCGGGATCAGGTGATCGCCCTTGGCCAGAATCCAGGCCAGCGCGGTGGCGGGGGTGGACCAGCCACGCGACGCGCAAAAAGTGCGGAAGGCGTTGATTGTCTTTGTATTTGCGCTGAAATTCGGTTCGGTGAAGCGCGGGTTTTGCGCGCGGAAACCGTCGGTGGGTTGCGCCAAAGGCGTATCGCCCAGCATGCCGCGCGCCAGCGGTGAGAACGGCACAAAGGCCACGCCCAGCGTTTTGCAGGCCTGGATCAGACCCAGTTCGGGTTGGCGGCTCCACAGCGAATATTCATTCTGAACGGCGGTGCAGGGGTGGATCGCATGGGCGGCGCGCAGGGTATCGGGGGCGATTTCCGACAGGCCGTAGCCGCCGATCTTGCCCTCGGCGATCAGCCGCGACAGCGTGCCGATTACCTCGGGCAAGGGGCGGGTGTGCTCGCGGCGGTGGACGTAGAACAGCTCGACATGGTCACGGCCAAGCCGTTGCAGCGAGGCGTCCAGTTCGGCCCGCAAATGGCTTTCGGAATTGTCGATCCGGCGCGGCGGGCCGGGCACGAAGCTGGCTTTGGTGGCAATCGTCACCTGCGGGCGGCGGGTTTTCAGCCAGGTGCCCAGCACGGTTTCGCTCAGGCCCATGCCGTAAATATTGGCGGTGTCGATGAAGCTGATGCCGCAATCGAGCATGGCATCCAGGCAGCGCAGGCTTTCCGCCTCGGTGGTATCCCCGAAAATCCCGCCGAAAGACATCGCACCAAGGCCGATTGCCGAGACTTGCGGGCCGTTTTGGCCAAGTTTACGGGTTTTCATCGGCGTCTCCTGCGTTTGGGCAGGGCAATAGACGCCGACGAATCGCTCTGGTCAAGGCCTCAGGCGAAGGCGGCTTGCAGCGCCACTTCGACCATCGCGCCAAAGCTGGTTTCGCGTTGATCGGCAGGCAGGGCTTCATGCGTCAGGATGTGGTCGGAGATCGTCAGCACCGCCAACGCGCGGCGACCATGGCGGGCGGCGAGGTGGTAGAGTTCCGCCGCCTCCATTTCCACGCAGAGCGTGCCGTGGCGTTGCAACTGATCCGACAGATCCGGGCGTTCATCATAGAAGGTGTCCGACGAATAGATCCCGCCGACATGCACCGGCACGCCGATGTTTTGCGCCGCCTTGTGCGCCGCCGACAGCAGGCCGAAATCGGCGCAGGGGGCGAAGTTCAGCTCGCGGAAGATGCTGCGCGACGGGCTGCCGCAGGTGCTGGCGGTCTGCGCAAGCACCACATCGCGCACCTTGACATGGGGCTGCAAGGCCCCGGCTGATCCGATGCGGATCAGGGTTTGCGCGCCATAATCCTGCATCAATTCATTGGCATAGATCGACAGAGACGGCATGCCCATGCCCGATCCGTGGATGGTGACCCGGTTGCCGCGCCAGGTGCCGGTATAGCCCAGCATGCCGCGCACCTCGTTCACCAGAACCGGGTTTTCAAGGTATTTCTGCGCCGCCCAGCGAGCGCGGTAGGGGTCGCCAGGCAACAGCACGGTTTCGGCAATCTCGCCGGGCTTGGCACCGATATGGAACGTCATGTCACTCTCCCTTTTGCGGGAAAGCTATGATGTTTGGCCGCAAGGGGGAAGCCCCTCAGGCGGCGGCTTCGGCGGCGAAGCTGTGCTTGTTCAGGCAGAATTCCGCGTCGGCAGGCTTGGAGGCTGCACCGCGATCCAGCACCCGGCGGCAAGCCGCGCGGTCTTTGCAATGGCCGCAGGTATACAGCAGATCGGTGTAGGCGTCGTGGTCGGCCTTGATCTGGTCTTCGGTCAGCCCGAAAATCCGTGCCATCGCGGCGACGCGGTCGGGCACATCATGCGGCATTTGCACGAAAGCCTCGACCTGTTCGCGGGTCATGCCCAGATCGTTCAGATCGCGTTCGGTGAGAGAGGAGACTTCTTTCAGCTCTTCCCAGCGGTGTAGCAGCGCCTTGATCCGTTCAAACATCATTGCCTCCTGTAGCTTTAGCAAGCAATGCCACGGAAAACCGGCGCCGGATTTGATCTAGCGCAAGTGTCGACAGAAGGCTTGACGAGATTTCGTCAAGCGATCGGAGGGGCTATTCGGCGGCAACGGCAGTTTGATCGACCAGACCGACGATATCCAGCATGATCCGGTTCAGCTCAAAATCCTTCGGCGTGTAGACGGCGGCCACCCCCATCGCGCGCAGGGCGGCGGCGTCGTCTTCGGGAATGATGCCGCCGACGACCAGCGGCGTGTCGCATGCGGCGCAGGGTTTCGGTGATCAGCGGCAGGTGGCTGCCCGACAGGATCGACAGGCCGATGACATGCGCGTTCTGATCGACGGCGGCGGCGACGATTTCTGCCGGGGTCAGCCGGATGCCTTCGTAGTGAATGTCCATGCCGCAATCGCGGGCGCGGGCGGCGATCTGTTCTGCCCCGTTGGAGTGGCCATCAAGCCCCGGTTTTCCCACAAGGAATTTCAAAGGCCGCCCCAGTTTGGCCGAAACCGCCTGCACCGCCTCGCGGATAGGCTCCAGCCCTTCGGTGCGGTTCGACGGGTTGCGCGAAACCCCGGTCGGCGCGCGGTATTCGCCAAAGGCCGCGCGCACCATGGCGCCCCATTCGCCGGTGGTGGCCCCGGCTTTCGCCGCCGCAATCGAGGCGGGCATCACGTTGACGCCAGAGGCCGCCGCTGCGCGCAGATCGTTCAGCGCGGCCTGCACGCGGGCTTCGTCGCGGGCGCTGCGCCAGGCGTTCAGCCGCTCGATCTGGTCGCGTTCGGCGTCGGCATCGGCCACCATGATCGCGCCATCCCCCGCCGTCAGCGGGCTTTCGGTGGTTTCTACCCAGCGGTTCACCCCAACCACCGTGGTTTCTTTGCTTTCAATTTTAGCGATCCGCTCGGCATTGGCCTCGACCAGCCGGCCCTTCATGTAATCAATCGCCGCAACCGCGCCGCCCATCGCATCAATCTGCGCCAGTTCGGCCCGCGCGCCGTCTTTCAGCGCTTCAACCTTGCGGTCAATCGCCGGGTTGCCGTCAAACAGATCATCATATTCCAGCAGGTCAGTCTCGTAAGCGAGGATTTGCTGCATCCGCAAAGACCATTGCTGATCCCATGGCCGGGGCAGGCCCAAAGCCTCGTTCCAGGCGGGCAGTTGCACGGCGCGGGCGCGGGCTTTTTTAGACAGCGTCACCGCCAGCATTTCGATCAGAATGCGGTAGACGTTGTTTTCCGGCTGCTGCTCGGTCAGGCCCAGCGAGTTCACCTGCACGCCGTAACGGAAGCGGCGATACTTGGCGTCGGTGACGCCGTAGCGGGTCAGGCAGATTTCATCCCACAGATCGACAAAGGCGCGCATCTTGCACAGCTCGGTCACAAAGCGGATGCCTGCGTTGACAAAAAACGATATTCTGCCGACCATATTGGGGAAATCAGCTGCTGTAACTTTCCCTTTCAGATCATCCAGCACCGCACAGGCGGTGGCCAGCGCAAAGGCAAGCTCTTGCTCTGGCGTCGCCCCCGCCTCTTGCAGATGGTAGGAACACACGTTCATCGGGTTCCATTTTGGCAGGTGTTTTTGGGTGTAGGCCGCGACGTCGGTGATCATCCGCAGCGAGGGCGCGGGCGGCGCGATATAGGTGCCGCGCGACAGATATTCCTTGATGATGTCGTTCTGCACGGTGCCGTTCAGCGCCGCCACATCCGCGCCCTGTTCTTCCGCAACCGCAATATACAGCGCCAGCAGCCACGGGGCGGTGGCGTTGATCGTCATCGAGGTGTTCATCTGCTCCAGCGGGATATCCTTGAACAAGGCCCGCATGTCGCCCAGATGGTTGACCGGCACGCCAACCTTGCCAACCTCGCCGCGCGCCAGTTCGTGATCGCTGTCATAGCCGGTCTGCGTCGGCAGATCGAAGGCCACCGAAAGCCCGGTTTGGCCCTTGGCGAGGTTCGTCCGGTAGAGCGCATTCGAGGCGGCGGCGGTGGAGTGGCCGGCATAGGTGCGGAACAACCACGGGGTTTCTTTGGCGGCCATGATGCGATCCTCGCTTGGTAACATTCTTTCGTCAGTGCAGCACTAAGCGTAATTTTCCGCAAGTGTCAATTCGCTGCGTTGCGGCATATCTTCTGCAACATGACGGCGCTTTCCCTGCGCCAAAGCCTTTGCTGGCGCTGGCGGCGCTGCCGTTCAGCGCGCAGGCCCATGACCGGCATGTGTGCATCCAGAACGATACCGGGATGACGCTGTCTGAATTCGACAGCCCCAACGCGGGCGCGTCGCGCTGGGGCAGCGATGTGATGGCGGCTTCGAGGATGGCCAGCGCCTTGTCGATGCGGCTGAATTTCGACAATGTCGATGGCTGCTGCGCGTTCGATTTCCGCGCGGTGTTTGGAGACGGCACCGTGCTGCACGAGGCCAATGCCAACATCTGCAAGACCGACGATTATTACTGTGCGGAATAGCTGAAACCTTTGTCAGGCCGCGATGGGCATGCCAGTATTGCGGCATGACTCAGCCCGTTGCGGTTCCTTTCTGGCTTTTGCTGTTGATCCTGGCCTTTGCGGCGATCACCTTTGCCTCGCATTTCCTGTTCCCTTCGGTGCGCTGGTTCTTCCGCAAACGCGCCGAAAAGGCACTGGCGCAGTTGAACGCGCGGCTGGATCGCCCGATCGAACTGTTCAAATTGGCGCGACGGCAAGACATGATCGTGCGGCTGTCCTACGATCCGCGCGTGCTGGAGGCGGTGGCCGACCACGCCGCCGAAACCGGGGTGCCCGGATCGGTGGCGTTTGAAGAAGCCCGCGCCTATGCCCGTGAAATCGTGCCGGGGTTTTCCACCACGCTGTATTTCGGCTTTGCGATCCGGCTGGCGCGCTGGCTGTCGCGGCTGGTTTACCGCGTGCGCATCGGGAAAGTGGATGCGGCGCTGGGGTATATAGATCCGAAAGCCGCAGTGATCTTCGTGATGAACCACCGCAGCAACATGGATTATGTGCTGATCACCTGGCTGGTGGCGAACCGATCAGCGATTTCCTATGCGGTGGGCGAATGGGCGCGGGTCTGGCCGTTGTCGCGGTTGATCCGGGCGATGGGGGCCTATTTCATCCGCCGCAGCAGCCGCAACACGCTCTATCGCCGGGTGTTGGCGCGCTATGTGCAGATGGCCACGGCCGAGGGCATGACGCAGGCGATCTTTCCGGAAGGCGGGCTAAGCCTTGATGGCAGGGTAGGGACGGCCAAGATGGGGCTGCTGTCCTACATCGTGCAGGGCTATGAACCTGCGGGCCGCGATGTGGTGTTCGTGCCGGTCGGGCTGGCCTATGACCGGGTGCTGGAAGACCGTATCTTGACCGATGCGGCGGCGGCGGGCAGTCGGCGGTTTCGCGGCAAGCCGCTGGCGATCCTTGGCTTTGCCTTGCGCAACCTGTGGCGCAAGCTGTGTGGGCGGTTCAAGGGCTTTGGCACCGCAGCGGCAGGCTTTGGCCCGCCGGTGTCGCTGCGCGCGTTTCTGGCGGCAACGCCGGACAGCCCGACCGAGGCTTTGGGCGCGCATCTGATGGCCGAGATCGAAAAGGTGGTGCCGGTGCTGTCGGTGCCGCTGGTCGCCGCCGCCTTGCAAGAGGCGCCTGCGGATCGTGCGGCGCTGCTGGCTGCGATCACCCGCTTGACCGACGCATTGCAGGCTGGTGGCGCAGTGCTGAAACTGCCGCCGCAAGGGTTGCAGGCGGCCTTGACCGAAGGGCTGGAGCCGCTGGTCAAGCGCGGGCTGATCGGCGAAGACCTGCGCCCCAGCCCCGGCTCGCAGCCGTTGCTGGCGTTCTATGCCGCCCCGGTGCAGCAGCGCTTGGCACAAATTTCGCAAGATGCCGCAACGCGGCGGACATAAAATTACAATTTAGACCTTCTGCCTATTGCAAAGTTGCGCAAAACCCCCGTATCAATCGCCTAACCCGCCCCGATTCTGCGGCGCGGCATTTGATGGAGGCAGCGATGGCTTTGGATACCGCTTCGGCAATCACCCCCTACGAGGCGCCGATCAAGGATCTCTATGAGGTAGGCGAAATGCCGCCCCTGGGTCATGTGCCGGCCAAGATGTATGCATGGGCGATCCGCAAGGACCGCCACGGCGAACCCGACACCGCGATGCAGGTCGAGGTGATGGATACCTGGAAAATCGACAGCCACGAAGTGCTGGTGCTGGTGATGGCGGCGGGCGTGAATTACAACGGCGTCTGGGCCGCCCTGGGCGTGCCGATCAGCCCGTTTGATGGCCACAAGCAGCCGATCCACGTTGCAGGCTCGGATGCCGCCGGCATCGTCTGGGCGGTGGGCGACAAGGTGAAGCGCTGGAAAGTCGGCGACGAGGTTGTGGTGCATTGCAACCAGGACGATGGCGACGACGAGGAATGCAACGGCGGCGACCCGATGTTCTCGCCTTCGCAGCGGATCTGGGGCTATGAAACCCCCGATGGGTCCTTCGCGCAATTTACCCGCGTGCAGGCGCAACAGCTGATGCCGCGCCCCCGCCACCTGACGTGGGAGGAATCCGCCTGCTACACTCTGACGCTGGCCACCGCCTACCGCATGTTGTTCGGCCACGCGCCGCATGATCTGCAACCGGGGCAGAACGTGCTGGTCTGGGGCGCGTCGGGCGGGCTTGGCTCGTTCGCGATCCAGTTGATCAACACGGCAGGGGCGAATGCGATCGGGGTGATCTCGGAAGAAGACAAGCGTGCCTTCGTGATGGGGCTGGGCGCCAAGGGCGTGATCAACCGCAAGGATTTCAAATGCTGGGGGCAACTGCCCACGGTGAACACGCCAGAATATAACGACTGGCTGAAAGAAGCCCGCCGCTTTGGCAAGGCAATCTGGGATATCACCGGCAAGGGCGTGAATGTCGATATGGTGTTCGAACATCCGGGCGAGGCGACCTTCCCGGTGTCGTCGCTGGTCTGTAAAAAGGGCGGCATGGTGGTGATCTGTGCCGGCACTTCCGGCTTCAACTGCACCTTTGACGTGCGCTATATGTGGATGCACCAGAAGCGTTTGCAGGGCAGCCACTTCGCGCATCTGAAGCAGGCAGCGGCGGCAAACAAGCTGATGATCGAACGCCGCATCGACCCCTGCATGTCCGAGGTCTTCCCCTGGGCGGAAATCCCGGCAGCGCATATGCTGATGCGGACCAACAAGCACAAGCCGGGTAACATGGCAGTGCTGGTGCAAGCCCCGCGCACCGGGTTGCGCACCTTCGAAGATACCCTCGACGCCAGCCTGAACCGCTAAGACAACCCGACGGAGCGCGTGCCGCGCAGGGCTTTTGCCTCGCCTGCGCGCTATCGCGCTCCGGCTCAGGATGAAGGGGGCTTTCTGCCCCCTCGGCTACGCCTCACCCCCGAGGATATTTTGGCCAAGATGAACGTGGACTTGCTTCATCTTGGCAAAAATATCCCGGGGGTCAGCATTTGCGGCGCAAATGCGAAAAGGGGGCTGGCCCCCTTTATATCTGCAGTAGTCTGAAGCGTGCCGTTAAGTTGCGTCAGCGCCGTTTGAGGGGCTCGATGCCCCGCAAAACGGCAGTTGTGTGAAGCTCGCGCACTGGCCCTTGCCGCCGTCCTCGCTTATGCTGGCTCGATGACCGAACTCAGCCCCGTCAAACTTACCTTTTCCGATGATCAGGCCGAGGCCTATGACCGCGTTTCGGCGGAATTGTTTGGTATGGGCGTGGATCTGGAAAATGCCGGGCTGGAGCCGCGGCCCGAAGGCAAATCCAGCGTGCTGGCGGTGGTAGGCAAGGCAGGCTCTGGCAAGACCATGCTGTTGGCCAGCCTTTACAAAGCTTTGGCGGCGGCGGGCGTCGATCTGGTTTCGGGCGATTACGAGCCGAAAAAGCGCAAGGATCGCCGGACCTTGGCGATCTTGGCACCGACCAACAAGGCGGCCTCGGTGTTGCGGATGCGGGGGGTGCCGGCCACCACCATTCACCGCATTCTCTACACCCCCGTTTACGATCCGCAGTATGAGAAGATCGCCGAGTGGCTGACCGGGCAGGGCGCGCGCCCGGTGGTGGAAGGCTTGACCGAACTGGCGCTGGACCGGGCGCATGCGTTTTATCAGACCGTCGCGTCGATCCCCGGTGCGCTGGCGGCGGCGGGCCTGCGCGGCTCGGATTTCATCAAGGGCTGGAAGCGGCGGGAAGAGCCGCTGGACATCGGCTTTGTCGATGAATCCTCGATGCTGGATGAACGCGCGCTGGACGATCTGCGCGAGATTTTTCCGACGCTGGTGCTGTTCGGCGATCCAGCGCAACTGGCTCCGGTGGGATTGTCCGGCGAGATGGTGTTTGACCGGCTGGGTGAAGGGCGCAAGCTGACGCTCAGCCGCATTCACCGGCAGGCGCAGGACAATCCGATCTTGGATCTGGCGCATGCTTTGGGCGATCCGGCTTTGAGCTTTGAGACCTTCGAACGGATGGTGGAGGCTGCGGCGAAAAAGGATGATCGGGTGGTCTGGGCGGAGCGGGTCGATGCCGATCTGATGGCGCGCAGCCCGGTGCTGGTCTGGCGCAATGCCACCCGGATCAGGCTGATCAACGCTTTCCGGGCGGCGCATGGCGCGCCGGACGACCAGTTGCTGCCCGGCGAGCCGTTGATCTGTGATGGCATCGAATTGCCGTTGAAGCACCGCAAGAAGCGGATTGATCTGGAGGCGCGCGGCTTGATCAAGGGGGCGCAGGTGATCTTCCTTGGTCCGGGCAGTCGGCCCGGTTTTTCGAAGATCCATGTCGTCGGCGCCGAAGATCCGCAGGTCTCTGCTGCCTCGATCATCAAGATCGAGCGCCCGGATGAGGAAGAGCCGTTCATCGCCTCGGCGGCCACCATGGGCGCGGCGTTTCTGCATGGCGCGGCGGTGACGATCCATAAGGCGCAAGGGTCGCAGTGGGAGACGGTGCAGGTGTTTGCCCCCGATCTTTATGCGGCGGCGGCGGCGGGGCGGTCGGAGGCGGGGGTGCCGTTGTGGAAGCGGCTGGCTTATGTGGCGATCACCCGCGCTGAAAAGCGGCTGATGTGGGTGGTGCGCAACCGGCTGGCGCGGCCGCATGCCGGGCTGACGGTGGAAGACCTGCGGCCGGCCTCGGTGCCGCTGACCCTGACTGCGCAGGCGGATGGCTAGACTTCGGCCGCGCATCGGCTAGGGTGGGGCAAATCAGAAAGAGGCTGCGATGACCTGCGTTTTCGTTCAATTCCGCTGCACCCCTGGCAAGACCTACGAGGTCGCCACCGCGATTTATGACCGCGAAGTCGTCAGCGAGCTTTACTCCACCTCGGGCGAATATGATCTGATCGCCAAGATCTATATCCCCGATGAGGCGGATGTCGGGCATTACCTGTCGGAAAAGCTGTTCGATATTCCGGGCATCGTCCGGACCCTGACGACGATGACGTTCAAGGCGTTCTGATCGCTCGGCTGCGTGAAATCACGCAGCTTTTGCAAACCGGCTCAGGTCTGTCTGGCCGATAAATGCCTCCGGCGGGAGTATTTGTGCCAAGATGAAGGCACAAGTCTGTTCCGCATTCATCTTGGCACAAATACTCCCAGCGGAGCGTCCGGCATGCAACGGAACCGCAGTCATAGACTTGGCACGAGGTAGGGTGTGTGAAAGCCCGGATTTCGCGCAGCGAAAGCCGGGTGTCACGCACCGCGCCAGCACAGCATCGCTTTAGCGCAAGATCGGCGGGCCGTCTTGTATCGCTGCGCGCACAAAGGCATTGATCCGGCCCGCATCTTTCACACCGGGCGCGGATTCCACGCCGGATGACACATCGACCTGCCGCGCGTTGGTCAGCCGGATCGCCTCTGCGACGTTGTCCGGGGTCAGCCCGCCCGCCAGCATCCATGGCCGCAGCCAGCGGCGTTGCGCCACCAGACGCCAATCGAACGACAGGCCATTGCCGCCGGGCAGGGCGGCGTTTTTCGGCGGCTTGGCATCGACCAGAATCTGATCCGCCACCAGCGAATAGTCGAACACCGCCGCCAGATCGCCTTCATCGGCGACGCCCACCGCCTTCATCACCGGCAGGCCATAGCGGGCGCGCACCTCGGCGACGCGGTCGGGTGTTTCGTGGCCATGCAGTTGCAGCATGTCCAGCGGCATTGCCTCGGTGATCGCATCCAGCAGCGCGTCATCGGCATCGACCACCAGCGCCACCTTGGCCAGACCCAAGGGCGCGGCAAGGGTCAACTCGCGCGCCTGCGCGATGGTCAGATGCCGCGGCGATTTCGGAAAGAACACGAAGCCCGCATAGGCCGCACCCGCTGCGGCGACAGCAGCCACATCCGCCAGCGTGCGCAGGCCGCAGATTTTCACACGGATATCAGGCATTCACTTGGCTTTCGGTCTGTCCAGCAGCGCGATGATGTCATCTTGCGGCACAGAGGTGGCGTCGCGCATGGTGGCAAGCTCGCGTTCCAGCCGCGACACTTCGCGGGTTTTGGTGGAGGCTACGGCGCGGTGCTTGTGCTCGCGCAGCCATTCCCAGACAAAGCCGATCAGCAGGCCCGCGACAATGCCGCCAAAGATCACCAGAAACAGCGGCAGTTCCAGTTGCCAGTTCAGGCCCAGAAACGCCGCCAGATCATCGGGCATCGCCTTGACCAGAACCGGCGCGCGGTTGGCCAGCGCGGTGGTCAGCAGGCCAACGCCCAGCAGGGCAAGCAGCAGGTAGCGCAGATAACGTAACATCGAACCGCCTTTTCGCAGATGCAGCCGCCAGTCTCGAGTCTTGTATCGGCGCTGGCAGGCATGCGCGCAATGCGTCTTATTTGCCGTTCAGCCGATCACGCAGCAATTTGCCGGTCTTGAAGAAGGGAACCTTCTTGTCCTCGACGTTGACAGCCTCGCCGGTGCGCGGGTTGCGGCCGACGCGCGCATCGCGCGCCTTGACCGAAAACGCACCGAAGCCGCGCAGTTCGACCCGGTCGCCCTTGGCCAGTGCGTCGATGATTTCTTCGAACACGGTGTTGACGATGCGTTCGACATGGCGCTGCGTCAGGTGCGGATTTTCATCCGCGATTTTCTGGATCAGTTCAGACCGGATCATCCGCGATATCCCCCTTGTGGTGCCGTGCCCCTTTATGGGGTTCTGGGCCTCGCCACGCTGTTATGCCTTGGACTATAGGCATAATTTTTCAGCACACAAATGAAAATGCAGTCTAAAGGGGCCAAAGCAAAGGGCCCCGTGTTGCCACGGGGCCCCTTTTGTCTGCCGCTAACGGCTGGATCAGTTCTTGTCGCCCTTCAGAGCCGCGCCGAGGATATCGCCCAAGCTTGCGCCCGAATCGGACGAGCCATACTGCTCCACGGCTTCTTTCTCTTCGGCGATCTCGCGGGCCTTGATCGACAGACCCATACGGCGGGTCTTCGGGTCGATGTTGGTGACGCGGACGTCGATCTTGTCGCCTACCGAGAAACGCTCGGGGCGCTGATCGGCACGATCGCGCGACAGGTCCGAACGGCGGATGAACGACTTGGCGCCGTTGTATTCCACTTCGACGCCGCCTTCTTCGATCGCGGTGACGACGACGGTGATGATCCCACCACGCTTCACGCCATCAACAGCTTCCGAGAAGGTGTCTTCGCCCAAGGCTTTGATCGACAGCGAGATACGCTCTTTCTCGACGTCAACTTCGGTGACCGAAGCGGTGACGGTGTCGCCCTTGCGATAGTTCTGGATCGCGTCTTCGCCGCGCTGGTCCCACGACAGGTCGGACAGGTGAACCATGCCGTCGATGTCGTTGTCGAGGCCGACGAACAGACCGAATTCGGTGATGTTCTTGACTTCGCCTTCGATGTTGGTGCCGACCGGATGGGTTTCGGCAAACACTTCCCACGGGTTGCGCTGGGTCTGCTTGAGCCCCAAGGAAACGCGGCGCTTGGTGCTGTCGATTTCCAGAACCATGACCTCAACCTCTTGCGAGGTGGACACGATCTTGCCGGGGTGCACGTTCTTCTTGGTCCAGGACATTTCCGAGACGTGAACCAGACCTTCAACACCGGCTTCCAGCTCCACGAAGGCGCCGTAATCGGTGATGTTGGTGACACGGCCCTTATGCACGGTGCCGATGGCATACATTTTTTCAACAGCATCCCACGGATCGGATTGCAGTTGCTTCATGCCAAGGCTGATGCGGTGGGTGTCTTTGTTGATCTTGATGACCTGAACCTTGACGGTTTCGCCGATCGCCAGGATTTCCGACGGGTGGTTGACGCGACGCCAAGCCATATCGGTGACGTGCAGCAGGCCGTCAACGCCGCCCAGATCCACGAACGCACCGTATTCGGTGATGTTCTTGACCACACCGTCAACGGTCTGGCCTTCGGTCAGGTTGCCGATAACTTCGGCACGCTGTTCTGCACGCGATTCTTCAAGGATCGCACGGCGCGAAACAACGATGTTGCCACGGCGACGGTCCATTTTCAGGATCTGGAACGGCTGCTTCATGCCCATCAGCGGGCCAGCATCCCGCACCGGACGCACGTCAACCTGGCTACCCGGCAAGAACGCCACAGCGCCGCCCAGATCAACAGTGAAGCCGCCTTTGACACGGCCAAAGATCGCGCCATCAACGCGGGTCTCGGACGCATAGGCCTTCTCAAGACGATCCCATGCTTCTTCGCGGCGAGCTTTCTCGCGCGAGATCTGGGCTTCGCCGCGGGCATTCTCAACGCGGTCCAGATACACTTCCACAGTGTCGCCGACGTTGATGTTCGGCTGCTCGCCGGGGTTCGCGAATTCTTTCAGATCGATGCGGCCTTCCATCTTGTAGCCGACATCGATGATGGCCTGGCCCGCTTCGATCGCGATAACCCGGCCTTTGACAACCGTACCCTCTTCGGGGGTGTCAATCTCGAAGCTTTCCTTCAAGAGGGCTTCGAATTCGTCCATAGCTTTAGAGTTCATGCAGTTGGGTCCTTTTCACATTTTTCACAGGCCACGCGGTTGGCTCCGCCGGTCTTTGCTCAAATACGGCAAGGGCCGTGGCATCTGCCCGACCCGTTCCGTGCGCGTGCATAGGCGCAAAGGGCGCGGATGGCAAGAGGGGAGCGGGCTAGAACCGGTCCGCCGCCTGCTGCATCGCCTTGAAAAACTGCGCCACATGCACGCCGTCCATCAGCCCGTGATGGACTTGCATCGCCACCGCCATGGTCCAGCGCCCGGTGACTTCGGGGGTGTAGCGGCCCCAGCAGATCCGCGGGACGGAATCGTCGCGGTCGAACACCGGGTTGTCGAAGGCGGTAAAATCCAGCCAGGGCTGGCAGGACAAGAACGCCACGCCGTCGTCGCCGTCCACCCCGGGTTTCAGCGCGCCCCCGGCCAGCGTATCCGCGATTACAACGCGCGCTGTTGCGGCGAAATCCTCGAAGACCGGAAGCCAGTCCAGATAGGTGAAGCCCAGCCGACCATCATCGAATTGCAGCGTCGGCGACAGCATCATGCGGTCGTGCCGCACCACCGTGTCGCCCCGGATGCGGCAGGCCAGCTCTGGCACGGCATGCAGCGCCGTGCCGATGGCATGGATGCAGGCCAGATAGCCGGAAAAACTATCGTCTTCGGCGCGGCGGCCCAGAATCCGGGTCACGTCCACCCGCGCCGTCACCGCATATTGCGGCTTTTGAAAACGGCGGAACAGCGCCAACGTCTCGCGCCGGGGCCAGTCATGCAGGGGAATCTCGGTTGCGGTCATCGCTGGGGCAACGCCTTTTCCACGGCGGCCATGGCCTGCGCCACAGCGGTTTCAATGCTGAGATCAGAGGTGTCCAGAATCACCGCATCCGCGGCGGCGCGCAAGGGGGCATCGGCGCGACCCATATCACGGGCGTCGCGTTCCATCACCTCGGCCAGCACCGCTGCCGCATCACCGCCCACCTCCAGCCAGCGCCGCTGCGCCCGCACCTCGGCGCTGGCGGTAACATAGAGCTTCACCTCGGCCTCGGGGCAGATCACCGTGCCGATATCGCGGCCATCCAGCACAGCCCCCCCCTCAGCGCGGGCAAACCGGCGCTGAAACGCGACCAAAGCCGCCCGCACTTCCGGGATAACCGCCACCCGGCTGGCCGCCTGACCCGCCGCCAGCGACCGCAGATCGTCCCGCGCCAGATCCGCCGCCGACAACCGCCGCGCCGCCGCAACCGGATCACCGCCCATCGCCGCAACGGCACGATACAGCAACCCGGTGTCCAGATGCGCAAAGCCGAACCGTGCCGCCACCGCGCGGCCGATCGTGCCCTTGCCCGCCGCTGCAGGCCCGTCAATGGCCACCGTAAAGATCATGGTCATCCTCTCTGCCCAAATATCCTCGGGGGAAAGGCGTATTGGCGTGCCAATGCGCCTTGGGGGGCCAGCCCCCCACCGCTGCCTGCCCAGAGGCGTTCAGCTATCCAACCGCCGCACTTCCTCGGTCTCCGGCGGATAGGCATAGGCGTTCGACAGAATCATGCCGCCCTGATCCAGCACGTCGGAAATCGCGTCGTCTTCCTCGAATTCGAACTCATAGGCGTCGAACGGAAACGCCTTGGCATCGACCAGCCCCTCCATCGACAACAGCATGATGCCCTCGGCGTCGAAATCCTCGATCAGGGTCTGCAAGGCCTCGCTGGCGGAATTGGCCTTGATCACCGCCAGTTGGTAATGCCCGGCATAGTCGCCCTCTTCCTCGTCGGCCCATTCCATATCAAAGGCATCAAGGCAGACCGCGTAGACGCCCGAGCCGGGGCCGTCGGTTTCATCGGGTTCGAACATATGCGCTTCCGACACGCAAATCTCGCCCGAGGATTCGGCGGTTTCGGCCATGCCGTCGATATCCACCTCGAAGGGCAGAATCTCATCGTCGAAGCCCTCGACATTGCCCGCATGCAGCACGCGGTCCAGCCGCAGGCCGTTGGCGGTGATCGAATTGGCCAGCGTGGCCAGCGCTTCGGGCAGGTCTTCGGCGGTCAGCACAAAGAACCGCGCCTCGCCGCCATAGGCTGACCCATCGGGCATGTTGACCGGGCCTTCGGGGTCATAGGCCTCAACGGCGGCGTAAAAGGTTCCCATGTGATGCCCTTCCTTTGGCGTGGGGTGGCGGCCCTTGGCTGGGCCTTTGCCGCGTTATAGCCCGCGCTGCGCGCCAGCGCCACCAGTCAGGGTTTTGCGATCAGGGGAGCGCCACCACGCCGCTTTGCATGCAGATTCGAAGCGGTGCCCGTGCCAAGTGGTGCCCGTGCCGGGTGGCGCGCGCGTCAGCGCTGCAAAGACTTGCGCCGCCAGATCGCTCTTGCAGCCCGCGCGGGCGGTTCACCGTGGGGGGCAGGCGTAAAGATTTGGTAAATGGCCTCGGCCAAGCCGTTGATTTTATACAAACCGCAAGCCCGTCCACGCGCGGACAGGCCGCCGCTGCCTTACTGGCCGCCGTGGGTCAATGTCGCGCCCAAGCCGGTCATCAGCCCTTCAAAGATCGGGAAAGAGGTCACAATCGGCGAGGCATCATCGACCGAAACCGGCCGTTTCGCGGCCATGCCGAGCACCAGGAAAGACATCGCGATGCGGTGGTCGATATGGGTGGCGCAGGTCGCCCCGCCCGGCACATTGCCCGCACCCAGACCATGCACGATCAGGGTGTCTTCGTCTTCCTCGATGGTGACGCCGCAGGCTTCCAGCCCGCGCGCCATCGCGTCGATCCGGTCGGATTCCTTGACCCGCAGCTCTTTCACGCCGCGCATCACCGTCTTGCCGGTCGCACAGGCCGCGACCACCGACAGGATCGGGTATTCATCAATCATCGACGGCGCGCGTTCGGGTGGCACCTCGATGCCCTTCAGATTGTCGGAAAACCGCACCCGCAGATCCGCCACCGGCTCGCCGCCCTCGCTGCGCGGGTTCTGGAATTCGATATCCGCGCCCATCTCGACCAGCGTCAGGTAAAGCCCGTTGCGGGTCAGGTTCTGGCTGACCCCCGGCACGAAGATATCCGAGCCGTCCACGATCAGCGCCGCACAGACCGGAAACGCCGCCGAGGACGGATCGCGCGGCACCGCCACCGTTTGCGGCCGCAACTCCGGCCGTCCGGTCAGGGTGATGATATTGCCCGCCGCGGTCTTCTCGACATGCAGCTGCGCGCCAAAACCCAGCAGCATCCGTTCGGAATGATCGCGCGTCGGTTCTTTCTCGATCACCACGGTTTCGCCCGGCGCGTTCAACCCCGCCAGCAGCACCGCCGATTTCACCTGCGCCGACGCAACGGGCAGCGCATAGCGCACCGGCACCGGATGCGCCGCGCCCACCACCGTCATCGGCAACCGCCCGCCCTTGCGCCCATAAGCCTGCGCGCCAAACAGCGACAGCGGATCGGTGACCCGCCCCATCGGACGCTTGCGCAAGCTGGCATCGCCGGTAAAGGTCGCGGTCATCGGCGTGGTCGCCATCGTGCCCATGATCAGCCGCACGCCAGTGCCCGAGTTGCCGCAGTCGATCACATCGCTGGGTTCCTGAAACCCACCCACGCCCACCCCGTTGACCGACCACGCGCCCTGACCGTGCTGGGTCACAGTCGCACCAAACGCCCGCATCGCTTTCGCGGTATCGAGCACGTCCTGACCTTCCAGCAAGCCGGTGATCCGGGTCTCGCCCACTGCCATCGCGCCGAAGATCAGCGCGCGGTGGCTGATCGACTTGTCGCCCGGAACCGAGGCGGTACCCTTCAGGGCGGCAGATTTGTGCGCGGTCATCGGTTGGGCGGTGCCATGGGCGGACATGCGGGACTCCTTCGGTCGGGTTTGCAGGCCTGATAGCGCAAGCACGGGCGGGGGTCCACCGGCGACCTGCGAGATCCGTCAGGCGGTGCGGCGCTGCCCCCCATCGAGGGGGGCAGCGCCGCGGCTGTCGCGGAGCGATCCTGCGGCGGCAGGACGACGGCTAGCGTGCCTCCGGCGGGAGTATTTGTGCCAAGATGAAGCCGCAAAAGCTCCGCGGGACTTCATCTTGGCACAAATACTCCCGCGCGGAGCGCTCCGGTGTTTGTAGTTAGAGTTGGCGCTGGAAGGTCAGGTAATGCGGCGGGCGGCCTTCGCGCAGGGCTTTTTGCTCGTAACGGGTGGAGAACCAGTCGGCCCAGGGCCGATCGCCTTGATCCAGCAGGGTGAAGCCTGCCTGCGGCACTTCCTCCAGCGTTTGGCGGACGTAGTCGGCAATGTCGGTGGCGACGCGGAATTCCGCCCCCGGCTGCAACACACGGGCCAATGCGGTGAGGTAGCCTTGGGTTACGAAGCGGCGGCGGTGGTGGCGGGCTTTCGGCCAGGGGTCGGGGTAGTTCAGGAAGGCCTTGGCGATGCTTGCGGTTGGCAGCACGTCGAACAGGTCGCGCACGTCGCCGGGGTGGAGCGCGAGGTTGCTGACGCCTGCTGCGCGGATCTTGCCCAGCAGCATGGCGATGCCGTTGACGAACGGCTCGCAGCCGATGATGCCGATCTCGGGGTAGGTGGCGGCCATATGCACCAGATGCTCGCCGCCGCCGAAGCCGATTTCCAGCCAGAGCGGTTTGCCGGCAAAGCGGGCAAGGTCAATCGGCGTGCGGCTGGGGTTTTCGTCGCGCAGCACCCCCGGCAGGCTGAGGCGGCCGAGGTCTTCCTCCAGATAGGTCTTTTGCGATGCCCGCAGGGTCTTGCCATGCACACGGCCATAGAAATTGCGGCGTTCGACGGGATCATACATGGGTGCGGCCTCGCTGGGGATGCGGGCCTCTAGCCCTGCTTTGGCCCCAGCGTCAACCCCGGCCCCGATAGGGGGCGACGCCCTGATCGGGAATCCATACGCCTTCGGGCGGGGTGCCGGTCTGCCAGAACACATCAATCGGGATGCCGCCGCGCGGGAACCAATAGGCCCCGATGCGCAGCCAGACCGGATCGAGCAGCGCCACCAGCTTCTTGCCGATGTCGAGACTGCAATCTTCGTGGAAGGCACCGTGATTGCGGAAGCTGTGCAGGTAAAGCTTCAGCGATTTGCTTTCCACCAGCCAGTCGCGCGGCACATAGTCGATGACGATATGGGCGAAATCGGGTTGGCCGGTCATCGGACAAAGCGAGGTGAACTCGGGCGCGGTGAAGCGCACACAGTAAAGCGTGCCGGCATGGCCTGCGGGCACCTTTTCCAGCACGGCTTGCTCGGGGCCTTCGGGCAGGGTGGTGGTGGCCCCCAGTTGTGTCAGGTTGGAGACGTCGGTTTTTGTCATGCTGTGCCTCTATGGAAGACGGCGGCGCAGGGCACCGCCGTTTGGGTTCATACCGCGTCAGCCGCGGGCGAGGCCCCCCTCGATGGGGGGCGAGGCCGCTGCCGGGTCTGGTCAGACCGCTTGTTTGAGCGCCTCGACCAGATCGGTTTTCTCCCACGAGAAGCCACCGTCGGCTTCCGGCGCGCGGCCGAAGTGGCCGTAAGCGGCGGTGCGGGCGTAGATCGGGCGGGTGAGTTGCAGATGCTCGCGGATGCCGCGCGGCGTCAGATCCATGCAGACCGCGACGGCTTTTTCGATCTGCGCGGCCTCCACCTGGCCGGTGCCGTGGGTATCGACATAGATCGACAGCGGCTTGGCAACGCCGATGGCGTAAGACACTTGCAGCGTGCAGCGGTCGGCAAGGCCAGCCGCCACGACGTTCTTGGCCAGATAGCGCGCGGCATAGGCGGCCGAGCGGTCCACCTTGGTCGGATCCTTGCCGGAAAACGCGCCGCCGCCATGCGGGGCCGCACCGCCGTAGGTATCCACAATGATCTTGCGCCCGGTCAGGCCAGCGTCGCCATCCGGGCCGCCGATCACGAAAGTGCCGGTCGGGTTGACCCACCATTCGGTTTTCTCGGTGATCCAGCCGGAGGGCAGCACTTCGCGGATGTAGGGTTCGACAATCGCGCGGATATCATCGGAGGTCTGGCTTTCCAGCGCGTGCTGGGTCGACAGCACGATCGAGGTCACTTCCACTGGCTTGCCGTCTTCGTAGCGCAGCGACAGTTGCGATTTGGCGTCCGGGCGCAGCGTCGGCTCGGCACCGGATTTGCGTACCTCGGCCAGACGGCGCAGGATGGCGTGCGAATACTGGATCGGCGCCGGCATCAGCTCGGGCGTTTCGCGGCAGGCGTAGCCGAACATGATGCCCTGATCGCCAGCGCCGTCGCGGTCAACGCCCTGTGCGATATGGGCGGACTGGCTGTGCAGGTAGTTCTGCACCTTCAGCGTGTTCCAGTGGAATTCGTCCTGTTCATAGCCAATGTCTTTCACAGCGGCGCGGACGATATCCTCGACGCGGTCTTTCATCGCTTTCAGGGCTTTTTTGTCGGACAGACCGACCTCGCCGCCAACAATGACGCGGCCGGTGGTGGCGAAGGTTTCGCAGGCAACGCGGGCATTGGCCTCTTCGGTCAGGAAGGCATCCAGCACCGCGTCGGACACGCGGTCGCACAGCTTGTCGGGATGGCCTTCGGACACGGATTCCGAGGTGAAAATGTAGTTCTTGCGGCTCATGGGGAAGTGCTCCGTTGGGTTATCCTCGGCACGCCAGGAAGCCGTTGTGCGAGGTTTATCGGCCCCTGTAGACCCATGCGAGGCGAAAGGTCAAGGCAGCCGCCGTTTCCAGCCCGGCACCAACGCCAAAGCGAGCCCCGCCAGCAACACCAGGAGCGGCATTTCGCCAAAGCGGGCATAGGGCGGGGCAGGCAGCGCGCCGGGCAGGGCGGCATCCAGATAGCTGGCGGTGCCGAACGGCAGATCTGCGCTGATGCGACCGCGGGCATCATAAACCGCTGTCACCCCGGTATTGCCGACGCGCACCAGAGGCAGCCCTTGTTCGATCGCGCGCAGCCGGGCTTGCGCTGCGTGCTGGAACGGGCCGGTCAGGGTGCCGAACCACGCGTCATTGGTGATCTGCAGCAGCCAGTCGGCGCGTTCGGTGCCGCGCAGGTCTTGCGGGAACACCGCCTCGTAGCAGATCAGTGGCAGGGCGCGACCCAGTTTGCCTCCAAGATCAAGCAGTTGCGGACCGGCGCCTGCAGTATAGCCATTGCCCATCGACGACGCAAAGGCGCTGATGTTCAGCCAGTTGAACAGCAGATCTCCGAAGGGGATATATTCGCCAAACGGCACCAGATGGTGCTTGTCATAGTTGGCGCTGATCTCGCCTTGCGGGGTGATCACGCTCAGGCTGTTCCAGAACAGATCGCCCTGCTCGCGCTGCCGCCCCAGCGCCACAGGCGCACCGCCTGCGGCTTGCGCGATCATGCTGGCAAGTTCGGGGTGGCGGTCGAGCAGATAGGGCAGCGCGGTTTCCGGCCAGATCACCAGATCGGGGGCGGGTTTCACGGCGGAGTAGGCCAGCAGCCGATCAAAAAACAGATTAGCCAGATCGGGGTCCCATTTGGCCTGTTGTGCGGCATTCGGCTGCACCAGCCGCAGCGTCACGCCGCGCGGGGTGGGATCGGGCTGCGATAGCGCCCACAGGCCGAAGCCCCAGGCGGCAACCAGAACGGCAAGCCCAGCTAAGGCAGGCACACCTCGCCGCGTCGCCAAGGCGCTGGCGGTCCCAAGCGTCAGCAAGGTCAGCCCGTTCGGCCCGATCAGCGCCGCAAGTTGCGCAACGGGCGTGTCGATCCAGATATGGCCGGGCAAGGCCCAGGGAAAGCCGGTCAGCACATAGCCGCGCATCAGTTCCGCCGCCGTCAGGCCAAGCGCAAAACCCGCGCCCCGGCTGCGAAAGAACCGCGAAAGATACCCCGCCAAGGCCCAGAACAGCGCCAGCCCAAAGCTGATCAGCGGCAGCGCGAACGGGGCCATCCAGCCATCCCGCGCGGCGTCGATCAGGAACGGCTGCACGATCCAGCTGAGCGCGGCTGCGAAATACCCCGCACCGCCGAACCACGCCAGCCAGACAGCGGAAGTGGCGGGCACGCGGGCGATCAGCCAGATCAACCCGGCCAGCGCGGGCAGGCTGACATACCACGCCCCAAGCGGCGCTTGCCCACACGCCGCCGCGAGCCCAAGCGCCAGGGCGGCCCAAATCTGCCGCCCGCCGGGCCAACCCCATCGCCTTGGGCGCGAAAGCATCGGCTTAACCTTCAGCCTCCGCGGCAGGTTTTGTCCCCGGCATACGCACCCGCAACCGCTTGATGCGGCGGGCATCGGCGTCGAGCACCTCGAACTCCGCACCGGATTCGTGCGGCACAATTTCGCCGCGCACCGGCACCCGCCCGGTACGGAGGAACACCAGCCCGCCCAGCGTGTCGATATCCTCGTCATCCTCGCCATTGCGTAGCGTCAGCCCGATGGCGGCCTCGAATTCATCCAGCGGCACGGTCGAGGCGGCCACGAAGACGCCGGGCTTTTCCAGCTTCCACAGCGCGCCTTCTTCTTCGTCATGCTCGTCCTCGATCTCGCCGATCACGGTTTCGATCAGATCCTCGATGGTCACCAAACCATCCACGCCGCCATATTCGTCGATCACCAAAGCCATATGCACCCGGTCGCGCTGCATCTTTTGCAGCAGCGTCGCGGCAGGCATCGACGGCGGCGCAAACAGCACCGGGCGCAGCAGTTTCTTCAACGAAAACCGCCCTGTAGCGCCAAAGCCGTGCTGCAACGCCAAGTCTTTCAGCAAAACCAGACCCTGTGGATGATCCAGCGTGCCCTTGTAAACCGGCAGCCGGGAAAAGCCGTGCTGGCGAAACGCCTCGACCAGATCATCCTTGCCGATGTCCAACGGCACGGCGGCGATTTCCACCTTGGGGATCGCCACATCATCGACCCGCAACCGGCGCAGGTTTGACAGGCCAAGCAGACTGCCTTTCGCCGCCGCCGTGGCACCTTCCTGATCGCCCTCGCTGCTGTCCGAAGAATTGAAGGCGCTTAGCAGCCGCCCGAAAAATCCACGCGGCGAGGCCTCGGCCTCATCGGCATCTTCGCGCGCGCGTGGCGCTGCGATCAACCCGTCGTTGCTACTGCCCATTGGTCCTTGTTCCAAAACACCCCGAGGGGCCTTCACGCTAGTATGGGTCAGAAAGCCCCAGCCGCGCAAGTATGCGCACTTCGGTTGCTTCCATCAGATCGGCATCGGCGTCATCGATGTGATCATAACCCAGCAGATGTAACAGCCCATGCACCACCAGATGCGTCACATGATCGACCATTGGCTTGCCCGCCTCGGTGGCCTCGGCGGCGCAGGTGTCAAAGGAAATCGCAATGTCGCCCAGATGTTCCGGGTCATCGGCCTCGCCCGCCACGGGCAGAGCAGGGGTTTCACCCGCCGCAACACCGCGCTCTTCCGAAGGCCAGCTCAGCACATTGGTCGGCTTGGCCTTGCCACGAAAATCGCCGTTCAGTTCCAGAATGCGGGCATCGTCGCAGCCCATCAGGCACAGGCTAAAGCCGGTCTCGGCCAGCCCCAGTTCGGCAAACGCCGCGCGCACCGCGGCCGTTGCCAGCGCGTCCAGCCCGAACGCTTCCCAGCGGTCGTCTTCAAGCACGATATCAACAAGTGGTTCCATGCAGCCCCATAACGCAAGCAAGGCCCCGGCTCAAGCTTTCAGCTGTCGGCAAATATCCTCGGGGGGCTGCAATTGCCTTGGGCAATTGCAGCTTGGAGGCAGACAGCCCCCACCCGCGCGCCAGCGCTGAAAAGGCTTGCGCGGCACGCGCGCTGTCGGATCACCCGCCGGAGGACTCGTCCCGCTCGTAGGCCTCGATCACCCGCGCCACCAGCGGGTGCCGCACCACGTCTTTCGAGGTGAAATAGTTGAAGGAAACCCCCTTAACGCCATTCAGAATCCGCTCGGCGTCAGCCAGGCCCGAGGCGGTGCCGCGCGGCAGATCGACCTGGGTGCGGTCGCCGGTGATCACCATGCGTGACCCTTCGCCCAGCCGGGTCAGGAACATCTTCATCTGCATGGTGGTGGCGTTCTGCGCCTCGTCCAGCACCACGAAGGCATTTGACAGCGTGCGGCCACGCATGAAGGCCAGCGGCGCGATTTCGATGCGCTTTTCCTCCTGCAATTTCTGCATCTGCTTGGCGGGCAGGAAATCGTTCAGCGCATCGTAAAGCGGCTGCATGTAGGGGTCGATCTTCTCTTTCATGTCGCCGGGCAGAAAGCCCAGCCGCTCGCCTGCCTCCACCGCCGGGCGCGACAGGATGATCTTTTCCACCGCGCCCGAGATCAGCATGGTGACGCCAACCGCCACCGCCAGATAGGTTTTCCCCGTGCCTGCCGGACCAATGCCAAAGCCCAGCTCGTTCTGGAACAGGTTCTTGACGTATTCCTTCTGCGCCTCTGTGCGCGGTGCGATGGGTTTCTTGCGGGTGCGCAGTTCAAAGTCGCCACCCGAGAACATCTCGATCTGATCAGAGCTTTCCAGACGGGTTTCCGGCATTGGCCGCCCCATCCGCATCGCGCCGTCAATATCGCCCGCAGCCACGGCGCGGCCCGATTCGAGCCGGGCATACAAAGACCGCAGCACCGCCGCCGCCTGTTCGCGCGCGTCCTGATCGCCGATCACCGAAAGCCGGTTGCCCCGGCGCAGCACATGCACCCCCATCTGGTGTTCGATCTGCGCCAGATTGCGGTCAAACTCGCCGCACAGGCTGATCAGCAGTCGATTGTCGGGAAATTCGAGAATGGTTTCTACCATATCCTCGGGACGGGTCGGGGGGGTCAGCGCGCTGATGCCCAAAGGGTTCTCCTTGCGGTTCAGGTGACGTCTATATGTAGTGTGCTAGCAAGCCGATGCGGTGGCAAGAACAACCTGACGCCGTTGCTTGTCAAAGTTGTGACGGTTTGCCGCCTGCACAAGATCTGCGCATGAAAAAAAGGCCACGGCGCGGTGCCATGGCCTTTCTTGTATGTCTTGCGGGCTTAGTTGGTGCGGCGACCGGCGTGGGGCACATAGTCGCGCAGGCCCGGCGACTGCGACTGGTAATTCTTCACCACCGTTCCCGGCGGGTAATGGTTGTTGCAGACCGGCAGGCCGGTGGCCGGGTCGAACCGGCGGCCCGAGTAGCCTTCGACGCCATCGTCGATGATCCAGCCCTGACAGCCATCGGGATCATAGGCAATCGCGGCGCGGCCCGGTTCCAGTGCAACATTGTCGCGGCCACGGTCGGCGTTGGTTGCGATCACGGTGTCGGGGCTTTGGACGTAAGGCGTCAGGCCGTCAACGCAGCCAGACAGCAGCGTTGCCGCCACCAAACCCATGCCAAGCAAAGAGAGTTTTGCCATATCTGTTACCACCTGTAGCAAACGACTTCGACGCGACGGTTCTTCTGCATACCTGCAGCTGTCGCGTTCGAGGCAACCGGTTCACGCTCGCCAAAGCCAATTTCACGTTCCACCATCGCCCCCATGGCGCGACCGACATCGGCCACAGCCTTGGCCCGGCGCTGCGACAGGCGCATGTTGTATTCATCCGACGCGCGGCTGTCGGTATGGCCATAGACGGCATAACCAAAAGCCCCGGCGCTGCGGAAGAAATCTTCCAGCCGGCGCAGGCCCGCTGCCGTCAGCTTGTGGCTGTCGGTGGCGAAAAGCTGATCGGTGTTTTCCACAAGGCAGGTGTTGCGCTTGAGACAGACCGGCTTGCCGGTCTTGGGGTTCACGCGGTCAAGCATATAGCCTTCAAGTCCGCCATCGGCCCACCAGTGCATGCAGCCGTCATCATCAACCCAGACGCCCCATTCGATCTTGCCCGCCACTTCAGGGCCGGGCACGCTTTGGTGTGCTTCGTGTGGCGTTTTGCTGGGATGTGCGGCAGACACACCCGCAGACAGGAGACCGACAGCAAGCGCCGCACCCCCCAATACTACTTTAACTGCTCTGGAAAAACGCTCCACTTCGGCAGCTCCCCCTAATCATCGGAATACACGCAGACGTGAGCAAAGGTTTGCCGACGGGGGGCATGAAGTAAAGCAAAATCTATGGGTTTATGGCTTTTTGAAGACTAGCTGTTGCGTTATTTTTCAATATCTTCGCCTTGTGGTGGCATTGACGCCGAAGTGGAAACAACCGGCTGTAACACTGATTTACGAAATACGCTCACCTGCCAAAGAGTTGGACGACGAAGCTGAGATTCTGACCCGAACCAGTTCGCCCACGGTGCCGGTCGCATCGTCAACGTGGACGGCGTGCAGGTGATCGGATTTGCCGATCATCTGCCCGGCATTGCGGCCCGGCTTTTCGTACAGTACGCCGACTTCGCGGCCCACCATCGCGGCTTGCACGGCGCGCTGTTGCTCGGTGATCAGGGCTTGCAGGGTTTGCAGCCTTGCATCCGCCACATGCGAGTCGATTTCTGGCTTTTCTGCCGCCGGGGTGCCGGGGCGGGCGGAATATTTGAAGGAATAGGCCGCGCCATAGCCCACCGCGCGGATCAGATCGAGGGTGTCTTCGAAATCGCGGTCGGTTTCACCGGGGAAGCCGACGATGAAATCGGAGGACAGCAGGATATCGGGGCGGGCGGCGCGGATGCGCTCGATCAGGCGCAGATAGGCCTCGGCGGTGTGTTTGCGGTTCATCGCCTTCAGGATGCGGTCCGACCCCGATTGCACCGGCAGATGCAGGTAGGGCATCAGTTTGGGCTCGTCGCCGTGGGCCGCGATCAGGTCATCGTCCATGTCATTGGGGTGGCTGGTGGTGTAGCGGATACGCTGCAGCCCGTCGATGCGGGCAAGCTCGCGGATCAGCCGCGACAGCGTCCAGTCGCCGCCCCCACCTTCGCCGCCCCCGCCGCCATGATAGGCGTTGACGTTCTGGCCCAGCAGCGTGATGTCGCGCACGCCTTTTTCGACCAGCCCGCGCGCCTCGGTCAGGATGCGCTGTGCCGGGCGCGACACCTCGGCCCCACGGGTGTAGGGGACCACGCAAAAGGCGCAGAATTTATCGCAGCCTTCCTGCACCGTCAGAAACGCCGCCGGGCCGCGCGTGGCCTTGCGTTCGGGCAGCAGGTCGAACTTGTCTTCGGCGGGAAATTCGGTGTTGACCTGCTGGCCGCCCGCCCGCGCCATTTCGGGCAGGCGGTGGTAGGATTGCGGCCCGACAACCAAATCGACGATCGGCATGCGCCGGGTGATCTCGGCGCCTTCGGCCTGTGCGACGCAGCCCGCCACGCCGATCTTCATGCCCGGTTTCGCGTCTTTCAGGGCCCGCAGTCGGCCCAGATCGGAATACAGCTTTTGTCCGGCCTTTTCGCGAATATGGCAGGTGTTCAGCAGCACCATATCGGCGTCTTCGGCGGTGTCGGTGGTGACATAGCCATCGGTGCCCATGGCCTCGGCCATCCGCTCGCTGTCATAGACGTTCATCTGACAGCCGTAGGTCTTGATGAAAAGCTTCTTCGGATCAGCCATGGCGCACCTCTTTGGTGGGGTGCAGATAGGGCAAAGCGCACCGCTTCGCAACGGCGCTGCGTTTGTTGGGGCTTGCATTGCCGGGATTGTTCACGGAATCTAAACAATGGCCCGACAGAATGGGCAAGTCTTGCAGGCAGCGTATGAAATATTCGTCCCTTGATCAGTTCCTGACCGATGCGAAGGTGGCCTATGCCAAGGGGCCGTTGGCGCTGGTGTTTGCCGAAGACGCGGTAGAGGTGGACACCACGCTGCGCCACCATCTGGAGGCCGGCTTTCCACAAGTGGCGCTGCTGGCACCTGAGGCGATCGTGGTGCCAGCAGCGCTTGAAGCGAAGATCCACCGCATTGTTTATGATGTGCATGCTGATAACGCGCTGGTCGATGCGGTAAACCGGGTGATCGAAGCGGCTCCGGGGATCTGGCTGTATTACTGTTACAATGCAGAATATCTGTTCTTTCCGTTCTGCGAGACCCGCCATATCCGGGAAATGCTGGCCTTTCACACCGAAGAACGCCGCGATGCGATGCTGTCTTATGTGGTCGATCTGTATGCCGATGATCTGGACGTGTTTTCGAACGCGGTCTCGCTGGAGCGGGCGCATCTGGACAAATCCGGCTATTACGCGCTGGGGCGGCCGGACGTGGCCAACCACAACCACCCCAAGGAACGCCAGCTGGATTTCTTTGGCGGGCTGCGCTGGCGGTTTGAAGAACATATCCCGGTGCCGCGCCGCAAGATCGACCGGATTGCGCTGTTCCGTACCAAGCCCGATCTGAAATTGCGCGGCGATTACACCCTGTCGGACGAGGAATACAACACTTACGCTTGCCCATGGCACCACAACATCACCACCGCCATCGTGTCGTTCCGCACCGCCAAGGCGCTGCGGTCAAACGCGGGGTCGCGCTTTGATATCCATGATTTCCGCTGGCACAATTCGACGCCGTTTGAATGGCATAGCCAGCAGTTGATGGATCTGGGGCTGATGGAGCCGGGGCAGTGGTTTTAGGCTGTGGCGCCTAGAAGCGTTCCTTGACCGCCTCCATCGCCACATAGGTCGAGGTAGAGGCAACGTGCGGCAGCGCCGAGATATGTTCGGCCAGCACGCGGCGGTAATCCTGAATATCGGCGGTGCGCACCTTCAGCAGATAGTCGAAACGGCTGGCGATCATGTGGCATTGTTCCACCTCTGGCACCGCCAGCACCGCCTTGTTGAAGGCTTGCAGCGCCGCCTCGCGGGTGTCGGACAGCCGCACCTCGACAAAGGCGACATGCGCTTGCCCCATGCGGATCGGGTCCAGATTGGCGCGATAGCCGGTGATCACGCCGGTATCTTCCAGCCGTTTCATCCGCGCCTGGGTCGGCGATTTTGACAGCCCGATACGGCGGCCCAGCTCGGTCGCGCTGATGCGGCCATCGGCGGACAGCTCACGCAGGATGGCGTGATCGAAACGGTCTAGCGGCACAAGGTCGGTCGGCATGTGATAGGCCTTTATTTACGGCGGAACGGCTGGGGTTTAGAATAACTTCGGGAAAACAGCCTGTCAAACCTGCGCTATGATGGGCGAAACCCATAGGAGAGCCGCAATGACCACTGCCTGGACCGTAATCGAGCGTGACAGCCTGCGCGATGAGGCGGCTTTGGTCGCGGAACTGATCGCGGCAGCCGGGGTGGATGCGGGCCAGCGCGCGCGCATCACGGTCGCCGGTGCCGATCTGGTGCGGCGGATCAGGGCAAGCGTGAAGCCCGGCCTGATGGAGGTGTTTCTGGCCGAATATGGTCTGTCCACCGACGAAGGCATCGCGCTGATGTGTCTGGCCGAGGCGCTGTTGCGGGTGCCGGATGCCGATACGATGGATGCCTTGATCGAAGACAAGATCGCGCCTTCGGATTGGGGGCGGCACTTGGGCAAATCGGCCTCGTCGCTGGTGAACGCGTCCACCTGGGCCTTGATGCTGACCGGCAAGGTGCTGGACGAACGCGAGCCGGGCGTGGTCGGGCATCTGAAAGCGGCGGTCAAACGGCTGGGTGAGCCGGTGATCCGCACCGCCGTTACGCGGGCGATGAAAGAGATGGGGCGCAACTTCGTGTTGGGCGAAACCATTGATCTGGCAATGAAACGCGCGCGCGAGTTGGAAGCGCAGGGCTATACCTACAGCTATGACATGCTGGGCGAGGCGGCGCGCACCGAAGCCGATGCGCGGCGCTATCATCTGTCGTATTCGGCGGCGATCACCGCGATTGCGCGGGCTGCGACCACCGGCGACATTCGCACCAATCCGGGGATTTCGGTGAAGCTGTCGGCGCTGCATCCGCGCTATGAGGTCGCCAAGCGTGGCCGGGTGATGGAAGAACTGGTGCCGCGCGTGCGGGCTTTGGCTGGGTTGGCCAAGGCGGCGGGTCTGGGCTTCAACATCGACGCCGAAGAAGCCGACCGGCTGGCGCTGTCGCTGGAGGTGATCGAGGCGGTGCTGTCGGACCCGGCCTTGCGCGGCTGGGATGGCTTTGGCGTGGTGGTGCAGGCCTACGGGCGGCGCGCAGGCGCTGTGATCGACTGGCTTTATGCACTGTCGGTGAAGCTCGATCGCAAGATCATGGTGCGGCTGGTCAAGGGTGCCTATTGGGATGCCGAGGTGAAGCGCGCGCAGGTGCTAGGGCTGACGTCTTTCCCGGTGTTCACCCGCAAGCAGGCAACCGATGTGTCCTACATCGCCAATGCGCGCAAATTGCTGGGGCTGACCGACCGGATTTATCCGCAATTCGCCACCCATAACGCGCATACGGTGGCGGCGATTCTGGATATGGCGACGGATAAAAAAGCGTTCGAATTCCAGCGCTTGCATGGCATGGGTGAACGGCTGCACGACATCGTGCTGACCGACAACGGAACCCGCTGCCGGATTTATGCACCTGTCGGCGCGCACCGCGATCTGCTGGCCTATCTGGTGCGGCGGCTGTTGGAGAACGGTGCGAACTCCAGCTTCGTCAACCAGATCGTCAACGAAGAGGTCAGCCCGGAACGGGTGGCGGCCTGCCCGATCACCGCGATGGAGGGCATGGCCTCGGTGGTCAGCGCGGCGATTGCCACCGGGCCTGCGCTGTTTGGCGGCCGGGTGAACTCGCAAGGCTGGGATCTGACCGATGCGGGCGATCTGGCGGCGATTGCGGCGGCGCGTGGCCCGCATGAGGCGGCGGTGTTTGAGGCCGGGCCAATGCTGGCAGGTGCACGGGTGGGCGGGCTGCGGCTTGAGGTGAAAAACCCGGCAACGGGGGCGCTGGTCGGCCATGTGCTGACGGCGTCGGTGGCGGATGTCGACACCGCGCTGCGGCTGGCCGAGCCTTGGGCTGCCAGTGCGTTGGTGCGGGCCGAAGTGCTGCGCCGGGCGGCGGATTTGTATGAGGCGAACTTTGGGCCGATCTTTGCCATTCTGGCGCGCGAGGCCGGAAAATCGCTGGCCGATGCGGTGGCGGAGCTGCGCGAAGCGGTTGATTTTATGCGCTATTATGCCGATGGTGCCGAGGCGCTGACGGCACCTGCGCGTGGCGTGTTTGCCTGCATCAGCCCGTGGAATTTCCCGCTGGCGATCTTCTCGGGGCAGATCGGGGCGGCGCTGGCGGGGGGCAATGCGGTGGTGGCAAAGCCTGCCGAGCAAACGCCGCTGATCGCGGCTTTGGCGGTGGATTTGCTGCACAAGGCCGGGGTTCCCGCCAGTGCGCTGCAACTGCTGCCCGGCGATGGGCAAGTGGGGGCTGCGATCACCCGCAATGCGCGGGTGAACGGTGTGGCCTTTACCGGATCGACTGAAACCGCGCTGATGATCCGCCGCGCCATGGCCGAACATCTGGACCCGACCGCGCCGCTGATTGCAGAAACCGGCGGGTTGAACGCGATGCTGGTTGATAGCACCGCGCTGCCCGAACAGGCGGTGCGCGATATTCTGGCGTCGTCGTTCCAGTCGGCGGGGCAGCGCTGTTCGGCACTGCGGTGCCTCTATGTGCAGGAAGACGTGGCGGAAACCGTGCAAGAGATGCTGTTCGGCGCGATGGATGAATTGGCGCTGGGTGATCCGCTGGATCTGTTCACCGATGTCGGGCCGGTGATCGACGCCGAAGCGCAGCAGGGCATTGCCGATTATGTCGCGGCGGCGCGGGCGGAAGGCCGGGTGCTGAAGGAAATGACTGCGCCGAAGGCGGGCACATTCATTGCGCCTACAGTGATCAAGGTCGCCGGAATCGCGGCGATGCCGAAGGAAATCTTCGGCCCGGTGCTGCATATCGCCACCTTCAAGGCGGGGCAGGTTGACAAGGTGGTGCAGGCGGTGAATGCCACCGGCTATGGGCTGACCTTTGGTTTGCACACACGGATTGATGATCGGGTGCAGGCGGTGATCGAGGCGCTGCATGTCGGTAACACCTATGTCAACCGCAACCAGATCGGTGCGGTGGTCGGCAGCCAACCCTTTGGCGGTGAAGGGCTTTCCGGCACCGGGCCAAAGGCGGGCGGGCCGGAATATCTGCACCGCTTTACCGTATTGGCAGCGCCTGCCGCCGGGGAAGACAGCCGCGAGATGCCCGAAGCCGAGGTGACTGCGCAGCTGCGGCTGGATCGCAAACTGGCGCATCCGGTGCAGGCGCGGGTGCTGCCGGGGCCGACGGGGGAATCGAACCGGCTGACCGCCAGCCCGCGCGCGCCGCTGCTGTGTCTGGGGCCGGGGGCTGCAACCGCGCTTGCGCAGGCCGAGGCGGTGCGGGCCTTGGGCGGCCATGCGGTAGAGGCCTCGGGGTTGGCACCGCTGGCGCTGGCGCGGCTTGACGGGTTTTCCGGTGCGCTGTGGTGGGGCGATGTGGACGGTGGACGCGAGCGGGCAAAGGCGCTGGCTGCGCGCAAGGGGCCGATCCTGCCGCTGATTGGCGGCATGCCGGATGCGGGCCATGCGCTGCTGGAGCGGCATGTCTGCATCGACACCACCGCTTCGGGCGGCAACGCGCAACTGCTGGCCGAGGTTTCAGCGGCTTGACGCGCGCGCGTGGATCGGAAACGCTAAGCCATGTTTCCGATCCGCGACCATAACCCCTCGGGGCGCACGCCCTATGTCACCCGCGCGCTGATCGGGGTGAATATCGCTGTGTTTCTGGCCTATTGGTTTGGCCTGCAAAGCGAAAACGCGCTGGGCTATTTCTTTTACACATGGGGGCTGGTGCCGGATCGGGTGCTGGCGGGGCAGGGGGTGGCGACGGTGCTGACCCATATGTTCCTGCATGGCGGCTGGATGCATCTGGCTGGCAACATGCTGTTCTTGTGGATTTTCGGCGACAATCTGGAAGACGAGATGGGGCATCTGCGCTTCGGTCTGTTTTACCTTGCGTCTGGTCTTGCGGCAGCGGCGCTGCAAATTGCGGGTGATCCGACGTCAGACGTGCCGATGGTGGGGGCATCGGGCGCGGTTGCCGGGGTGCTCGGCGGTTATCTGCTGCTGTTCCCCAAGGCGCGGGTGGATGTGCTGTTTATCTTTGTGGTCTTTTTCCGGGTGTTCTCGATCCCGGCGTGGATCGTGCTGGGGATCTGGTTTGCGGTGCAACTGGTCAACGGTGCTGCGGCCACGGCGGATGGCGTGGCGTATCTGGCGCATGTCGGCGGCTTTGTCGCCGGGCTGGTGCTGACGATTCCGGCGCTGATCAAGCGCGGCGGCAAGGCCTATTGGGCGCAAAATCAGGGCAAGCCGCCGCATCCGCCGGTGGAATATGTGCTGAGGCGCAGCAATATCCCGCGTGTGCCGAAACGATAAAGCGTGTCAGATTAGAGTGAATCGAAATTCGCTGCCTCTCGCTTGCGCTCGAACGCGATTTTCGATGAAGCTGTTCCTAGCAAAATCTGATACGCGCCAAAGGCCAGCTATGAAGCTGGCCTTGTGTCGGTTTGATGTGCCTGAACGGCTTATTCGTCGCGGATGATCTTTTTGAGCGGCTCGAACAGCGGATCGTTGGCGCAGATCAGCGCGCCTTTTTCCAGAATGTCATAGCCTTCGCGCACCGGCGCAATCATGCCCCCAGCCTCTTTCACCAGCAGGATGCCTGCGGCGATGTCCCAAGGCTGCAATTCACGTTCCCAATAGCCGTCGTAACGGCCTGCAGCGACGTAAGCCAGATCGAGCGAGGCAGCGCCCCAACGACGCACGCCAGCGCAGGCGGGCATCAGGCGGGCAAGGTCGCCCAGCATCGCGGGCAGGGTCTTTTTGGCACCAAACGGCACGCCGGTGGCAAACACCGCCTCGTGCATGGCGCGGCGACCCGACACGCGCAGGCGGCGGTCGTTCATCCAGGTGCCGGAGCCTTTTTCTGCCCAGAACATTTCGTCCTTGGCAGCATCGAACACCACGGCCGAAACGATTTCGCCCTTGTGTTCCAGCGCGATAGAGATCGCCCAATGCGGCATGCCGTGCAGGAAGTTGGTGGTGCCATCCAAGGGATCGACGATCCAGCGGCGGGTCGGGTCAACGCCGTCGGTTTCGCCGGTCTCTTCGCCCAGCCAACCATAGGTCGGGCGCGCGCCCATCAGATCCTCTTTGATGATCCGTTCAGCCTCGCGGTCGGCCTTGCTGACAAAGTCGCCGGGGCCTTTCGTCGAGACTTGCAGGTTTTCCACCTCGCGGAAGTCTTTGACAAGCGATTTGCCAGCGCGGCGCGCGGCCTTGATCATCAGGTTGAGGTTGGCGCTGCCTTGCATGGGCGGGACTCCGGTCGGTTCAAGATGCGGGGCATACACGGGTGGGGGCAATAAGTGAAGGGGGCGGGGAAGGGCAATTTTCCATGTAGAATTTTAAGCAATGTTTCGAAAACTTTTGCGCAGCGCGATTGCGGCGATAAACTGGTGGAAAGGAGTCCGCATGCTGGCACGCACCACTTACGATCCGTCACAGATCGCCACCGCCCGCGCCGCTTTTGCCGAGATGGTGGAAAGCTGGCGCAGCGTGGCGGCGCGGTCCGAGGCGCGGGCGCGGGCGGCCGCCGAGGCGCAGGTGTTTGCGCAGATGCTGGTGGCGCTGGAGGGCTGGTTCATGCATCGCGCCCGCGCGCAGGAAGGCAAGGATGGCAACGCGCTGAACGAGGTGCGGTTGCTGGCGCTGGGCGTGACAGAAAACGGCGGGCGTTTTCCGGAACCGGGGGCGGTGCGCTGGCGGCCGGAACAGTCGCTGACCGGGTTGCGCCCCGGCGATCCGATCCGGATGACCGAGGCGCTGTTTTCCACGCTGGCCGAGGCGTTTCTGGCGGCGATGACCGAACGCTTCGCCGCCTGAGCCTTAGTCGTGTGCGATGGGTGCCTGGCCGGCGGGCAGCGTGTGGGCCACCGGCTTGCGCAACACCCAGATCAGCGGAATGGCCGCCAGCGTGATGAGCATCATCAGCTTGAAGTCATTGATATAGCTGATCATCAGCGCTTGTTGCGTCACCAGCCCGTCCATCTGCTGCAAGGTGGTCAGGGTTCGCGCACCGGCGGTGGCGGCCAGCAGGTTGGGGTTATAGGGCGAAATCGCCGCCCCCAGATCGGCATGGTTGACCTGAATATTCCGCGCCAGCATCACAGAGACGACGGAAATCCCGATCGACGAGCCGATGTTGCGCACAAGGCTGAACAGGCTGGTGGCATCAGCGCGGTAATGCGGGGCCATGGTGGCAAAGGCGATGGTGGACATCGGCACGAAGACCAGGCCAAGGCCCAGCCCTTGCAGCACCCCGGTCCAGATGATCGGGCCAGAGCCCATCTGCGGTGAAAACCCGGTCATGTAATGCAGCGAGGCGGCGGTCAGTAGCAGTCCGACCGTCATCAGGATGCGCGAATCGACCACTTTCATCAGCCGCCCGACCATGATCATCGAAATCATCGTGCCAACCCCACGCGGCCCCATCACAAGGCCGATGGTGATGGTGGGATAGCCGTAAATTCGCGCCAGCATTGGCGGCAGCAGCGCCAGTGAAGACAGCAGGATCACGCCGACAATGAAGGTGAACAGCAGTCCGGTGGCATAGTTGCGATCCACGAACATCTGTGGGTCGAGAAAGGGTTTTTCAGCGCCGATGATGTGCAGCACAAACACCCAGAACCCGGTCAAGCACAGAAACAGGTAAATCCAGGTCTCGGTTGCGGCGAACCAATCGACCTCGCCGCCGCGATCCAGCATCATTTGCAGCGCGCCGATGCCCATCGACAGCATGAAAAAGCCGAACACGTCAAAGCGGCGCGGACGGCGTTCACTGCGCGGCAGGTAGGCGGCACAGCCCAGAAACGCGATGATGCCGACCGGCAGGTTGATGAAGAACACCCAGCGCCAGTTGAAGCTTTCGGTCAGCCAGCCGCCCAGCGTCGGGCCGATGATCGGGCCGATCATGATGCCCGCGCCCCACATCGCCATCGCCTGACCGGCCTTTTCGCGGCTGTTGATATCGAGCAGGAAGGTTTGCGACAGCGGCACGATCGCCGCGCCGAACACGCCTTGCAGCAGCCGGAACGCGACCATGGAGTTCAGGTTCCACGCAATGCCGCAGGCCATCGAGGTTGCGATGAAGCCGGCAATCGAAATCAGAAAGAACTCGCGCTTGCCGATCTTGTCGGAAATCCAGCCGGTGGCGGGGGTCATGATCGCTGCGGCGACGATATAGCTGGTCAGCACCCAGTTGATGGTATCCTGACTGGCCCCCAGATCGCCGGTCATCGTTGGCAGGGCGACGTTGGCGATGGTGGTATCGAGCACCTGCATGATGGTGGCCAGCATGATCGACAGCGTGATCAGGCCCTTGTGCGGCACGTCGGGCTCGGTGCCTGTGATGGCGGCGGCGGCGGCCATCGGATCAGTTCACGAACGGAATCAGATCGGACAGGCTGCGGCTTTGCCCGGTATCAACCGACACCCGCGCCGAAATGCCCGAAGCCAGCCCCGCCGCATCCGCCGGGTTCTTCAGCCGCAGCCGCACCGGCACGCGCTGGGTGACTTTGACCCAGTTGCCGGTGGCGTTCTGTGCCGGCAGCAGCGAGAATTCAGACCCGGTGCCTGCGCCAATCGCTTCGACCACGGCTTCCAGCTTGCGGCTTGAATCCTGATCAAAGCTGATTTCGGCGGGCTGTCCTGCGGCGATATGGGCCAGCTGGGTTTCCTTGAAATTGGCGTCGATCCAGACATCACCGGTCTGCACCAGCGCAAACAGGCTTTGCCCTGCGGCCACCATTTGCCCCGGTTTGAACGACGATGCCTGATAGATCACGCCATCGGCGGCGGCCTTCACCACCGAATTGGCCAGATGATAGGCGGCCTGATCGCGGGCAATGCTGGCGGCCTGCACGGCAGGGTGGCGGTCGGTTGGGGTGGCGGGGTCGCCGCCAATCGCGGCCAGCGCCATGGCGACGCTTTGGCGCGCGAGGTCCAGTTGATCCAGCGCGCGGGTTTCGGCGTGGCGGGCGTCTTCCAGCTGCGTGTCGGTGGTGACGCCCTTGGCGACCAGATTTTCCTGCCGGATGCGTTCGGCGCTTTGATAGGCGGCCTCATCCTCGGCCAGCTTCAGCTGTGCCAGCGCGGTCTGATGCGCCAGTTTCAACTGCTCGACCCCAATGCGGGCGGCAACAACCGCAGTTTCCGCCTGTGCCAGCGCCAGCCGGAACGGCACGGCATCGACCTGAAACAGCACATCACCAGCGGCAATGGTCTGGTTTTCGCTGATCAGTACCTTGTCGATCCGCCCCGCCACCGAGGAGGCGACAGAAATCCGCGCCTGATGCAGATAGGCGTTTTCGGTTTCCTCATAGCGCCCGCCCATCAGCCAATAGCCGCCCGCCGCGACCAGCAGCACCAGCGGCCCGGCGATCATCAGGCCACGGCGTTTCTTGCGCGGGGTGGGGGAAGGCGTGGTCATGTCAGTCGTCCTTGGCATTCGTCGCGGCGGCGCAGACGGCGGTTGAAAGCGTTTGGTTCACGGCGGCAAGCCCGGTCAGCAGGGCTTGTCGCGCATCGGGCGACAAGGCGGAAAGAGCCTCGGCATAGACGGAATCGGCCATGGATTTCAGATCATTGCGGATGGCTAGCGTGCGGTCGGTGGCCACGATCACCCGCACGCGGCGGTCATCGGGGTCGGCCTGGCGCGTGACCCAGCCTGCCTGCTCCATGCGGTCCACCAGCCGCGACACCGAAATCGGTTCGATTTCAAGCCGGTCGGCAATGCGGGCCTGCGCCACGCGACCTTCGCGCAGCACCACGGCCAGCAGCCGCCATTGTGCGGACGAAAGCCCATAGGCCGCCGCGCGCTGGGCAAAGCGTTTGCGCACCAAGCGGGCGGCATCGTGCAGCAGGGGGCCAAGCTGGTCTTGTTCGTGTTTCATAGGGGGTAGATATAATAAGCCTGCTTACTATTCAAGCCAGATTCCAGACTGATTAGTTCAAATCGCGGTCAGCCGCGTTGCAGCTTTACCGCCTCGGACCGGCCCAGCCGCTGAAAATGCGCGATATAGGGTTTCGCCTCGTCTTCTTCGCGGGTGGCGGCGAAAAGCCGTTTGGTGATGCTGCCCGATTTGCCGGGCGGCGGGGCCAGCGGGCGGGTGACGTAATCGGCGTTGGATTTCACATCGCGCAGCACCCAATCGGGCAGCACCGCCACGCCGCGATTGCTGCCGACCAGCATCAGAATCACCGCCGTCAGCTCGACCTGGCGCTGGGCGCGAGGCTCGATCTTGGCGGGGGTCAGCAGTTCGGTGAATACGTCCAGCTTGTCGCGCGGCACCGGGTAAGTCAGCAGGGTCTGATCGCGGAAATCTTCCGCCTCGATCACCGCTTTGGCGGCCAGCGGGTTTTGCGCCGAGGCGATGAACATCGGGTGATAATCAAACAGTGGGGTAAAGGTGATGCCCGCCAGCGGTTCAGGGTTGGAGGAAATCACCAGATCGACCTCTTCGCGCAGCAGGGCGGGGAAGCTGTCAAACGCGAGCCCCGCGCGGATATCGACATCAACCTCCGGCCAGGCGTGGCGGAACAGTCCCAGCACCGGGAACAGCCAGTCAAAGCAGGCGTGGCACTGGATGGCGATGTGCAAGCGGCCAGTCTTGCCGGCTTGCAGCGCACGGAATTCCTCCTCCAGTGCGGTGATTTCCGGCAAGATGCGTTCCGCTGCACGCAACATGCGGATGCCCGCCGCTGACAGCGTCATCGGCTTGGACCGCCGCACGAACAGCTCCATCCCCACCTGCGCCTCCAGCCCCGCCACCTGATGCGACAGCGCCGATTGCGTCATGTTCATCAGGTCAGCCGCGCGGGCAAGGCCACCGGCCTGATGGATGGCGCGGATGGTGCGCAGGTGGCGGAGTTCCAGATACATGTGCCATTCTCATGTTTATGTTGAAAACTATGAATTGGATTCATTTTATCGATACTGGCATAACCGGGTCAAGCAAAAGGAGCCTACCCCATGTCCGCACCGCGCATCTCGTTCGAATTCTTCCCGCCGCAGTCCCTGGACGCCTCGTTCAAGCTGTGGGAAACCGTGCAGGTGCTGGCTCCTATGGCACCGAATTTCGTCTCGGTGACCTATGGCGCAGGCGGCACCACCCGCAAACTGACGCACGAAGCGGTGGGGGCGATCAAGCGCAATTACGGGCTGAATGTGGCCGCACATCTGACATGCGTTGATGCCAGCCGCGCCGAAACCCTTGAGATTGCCGAGGCTTACGCCGATGTTGGCGTGACCGAGATCGTCGCGCTGCGCGGCGATGCGCCGAAAGGGGCGGAACGCTTTACCGCCCATAAGGACGGGTTTGCCTCGTCGGTGGAACTGGTCGAAGCGCTGGCGAAAACCGGCAAATTCAAGCTGCGCGTCGGTGCCTACCCCGAGCCGCACCCGGATGCCGCCGACAAATTCGCCGACGTGACTTGGCTGAAGCGTAAGATCGACGCCGGGGCAACCAGCGCGATCACGCAGTTTTTCTTCGAGGCCGACACGTTCTTCCGCTTCCGCGATGCCTGCGTAAAGGCTGGGATCACCGCGCCGATCATTCCGGGTATTTTGCCGATCCAGTCCTGGGACGGTACCAAGAAATTCGCCGCCCGCTGCGGCACCAGCGTTCCGCAGCGGCTGGACGAAGGCTTTGCCGCCGCCAAGCGTGATGGCCGCGAAGACTTGCTGGCGCTGACGCAATGCACCACGCTGTGCTCGCGTCTGCTCGAAGGCGGTGTGGAAGACCTGCACTTCTACACCCTGAACCGCCCGGAACTGACCCGCGATGTCGTCCGCGCGCTGGGCATTGCCCCGGAAATCGCCCCGGAAGTTGTACTGGAAAAGGTCGCCTGAGCCTGTTGCTGTCTCCCTGACGGCTGGTCCCCAAGACCGGCGGCCTAACTTGCGCGCCTCCCCCCACGGGAGGCGCGTTTTTCATTGGCGCTTGCCAAACCACGGCACTTTGCGGCGGCGGTCAGATGCGCTAAGTCTGAGAAAAGCTGCGAAGGAAGCCCCGGATGACCAAGCCGATCTATGTCTTGAATGGCCCCAACCTGAACCTGCTGGGGCTGCGGCAACCCGAGATTTACGGGCATGAAACGCTGGCAGATGTGGCGGCGCAACTGGCGGCACTGGCCGATCAGTTGCAGGTGCAGGTGCATTGCGCGCAATCCAACCACGAGGGCCAGCTGGTCGACTGGATTCAGGAGGCCCGGCAATCGGCGGCAGGGATCATCATCAATCCGGGGGCCTATTCGCATACCTCGGTGGCGATTCTGGATGCGCTGAACGCCTTCGAGGGGCCTGTGCTGGAGGTGCATATCTCCAACATCCACAAGCGCGAGGCGTTCCGGCATCATTCGTTCGTGTCCAGCCGCGCCGAGGGGGTGATCGCGGGTTTCGGCACCGAAGGCTATGCGCTGGCGCTGCGGCGGATGGTGTCGCTGCTGGCAGCTTGAAGGTGGTGCGGGGCCGGATGGATCGCGAACGGGCGGCGATGTGGTGTCACGGATGACGGTGTTTCGGTGGCATCCAGAAGCGCAGGTGGTGGGCGATGACCGGGCCTTGCGCGCGGCTTTGGCGGTGCCGGGGCAGGCGTTTCGTATCGGTGGCGTCGGGTCGCAACCCGTAGGCGAGGCGGTGTTCGAGACGCTGACCTCGGGGTCATCCGGGCAGCCTCGCCGCATCCGGCGCAGCATGGCGTCATGGATTGCCAGCTTTGCGGTGAACGCGGACCTGTTCGGCATCGGGCCGGGGCGGCAGGTGGCGGTTTTGGGCGATCTGGTGCATTCGCTGGCTCTGTATGGCGCGCTGGAGGCGCTGCATTTGGGCGCGCAACTGCGGCTTTTGGGCGGGCTGCGGCCGGACCGGCAGGCCGCAGCCTTGGACGGGGCCGCGGTAATCTATGCCACGCCTGCGCAGCTGCGGTTGCTGGTCGAGGCGGGCTGGCAGGCGGCGGGTCTGATTCTGGTCGGTGGGTCCAAACTGGACGCGGGGCTGCGGGCGGCGCTGGCGGGAGCGGACATGCGCGAGTTTTACGGCGCGGCGGAAGCCAGTTTCATCAGCCTCAGCACGCCGGGAATGCCGGCAGATTCGGTGGGTGCGGCATATCCGGGGGTGGAGATTGATCTGCGCGCGGGCGAAATCTGGGTGCGCAGCCCCTATCTGTTTCAGGGCTATGCCGGGGCGGACCGGGGCGGCGCGCAGTGGGATCAGGGCTGGCTTTCCGTCGGCGAGATGGGGCGACTGGAGGGCGGGCTGCTGTATCTGTCGGGGCGCGCCGGGCGAATGGTGACGGTGGCGGATCAGAACGTGTTTCCCGAAGAAATCGAGGGCTTTATCGCCGGGCTGGCCGGGGTGGCGCGGGTGGCGGTGCTGCCGCGCCCCGATGCGCTGCGCGGGGCGGTGATGCTGGCGGTTTTGCAGGGCGATCCGGGGCAAGAGGCCGCAATCCTGGCGGCTTGCCGCACGCATCTGGGGGCGCTGAAGGCACCTCGGGCGGTGATCTGGCGCGCGGAATGGCCGGTGCTCGCCTCTGGCAAGACCGATCTGCAGCGGCTGGCGCGGGAGGTCGGGCTGTGAGCGTGATCCTCGCCGCGAAACGGACGGCGGTGGTGCCGCGCGGTGGGGCTTTTGCGCGGCTGTCGATCGAAGATCTGGGCGCGCCGGTGGTGCTGGCCTTGCTGGAGGCGGCGGGGATTGCGCCGGGGCAGGTCGATGAGCTGATCTGTTCGAACGCGTTGGGGGCGGGCGGCAATCCGGCGCGGCGGGTGGCGCTGGCGGCGGGGCTGCCGGAACGAGTGGCGGGGCTGTCGGTGGACCGGCAATGCGCGGGGGGGCTGGATGCGGTTTTGCTGGCGCGGGCCTTGGTGGACAGTGGGGCGGCGGCGGCGGTGATCGCGGGCGGGGTGGAAAGCTATTCGCGCAGGCCGCTGCGGCTGCGGACTGATCCTGATGGCGGGCCTGCGGTGTTTTACGATCAGGCGGCCTTCACGCCTTGGCCTGACCGTGATCCGGGCATGGCCGAGGCGGCGCAGGCTTTGGCGGCGCGGCTGGGGATTTCTCGGGCGGATCAGGACGGCTGGGCGGTGGAAAGTCACCGCAAGGCGCGGGTTTCTATCGGCGAGATTGTGGAGGTTGCCGGGCAGGAGCGCGATGCTTTCGCGCGGGGGCTGACGGCGGCGGTGGCGGCGCGGGCGAAGGTGGTGTGTGGCGCGATCACGGCGGCGAATGCGGCGGTGGCGGCGGATGCGGCGGCGTTTGTGCTGGTGGTGTCGGATCGGATTGCGGCAAATCAGTCTGCTGCGGGGCGGGGGATGCGGATTTTGGGCGGCGTGACGCTGGGCGGCGATCCGGTGGAGCCGGGGTTGGCGCCGGTCGCGGCGATCCGGGCGGTGTTGGATCGGGCCGGGGTTCGGGCGGATCAGCTGGCGGTGGCCGAGGTGATGGAGGCCTATGCGGTGCAGGCGATGGCTTGCGTGGCGGGGGCGGGGTTGGAGGTTTTGCGGGTCAATCCGGGCGGCGGGGCGCTGGCGCGCGGGCATCCGATCGGGGCCTCGGGGGCGGTGCTGGCGGTGCGGCTATTTTATGAATTGGAGGCCGGGTTGGGCTTGGCGGCGATAGCGGCGGCGGGGGGGATTGGCACGGCCTTGCTGGTGGCTCGTTAGGGTCTGTCCGCGTGTGGCCAGGGGGATGGTTTACTATATTTCAATGGGTTAGAATCAGGCGTTCAGATTTTGGTAATATTTGGCTTCTTGGTTGAGCCGCTGAGACCCGCGATTTTCAGACGAAAATCAGGGGGCTTTCTGCCCCCTCGGCCTGCGGCCTCACCCCCTGAGGATATTTGGGCCAAGATGAAATGGCAGGGGCCGCCCCGGTGTGGGGCGGCTGGGTGGGCTTGCCTTAGCTGCGCGACAGCAGCGCGTCGGGGCGCATTTGTGCGATGGCCTGGGTGACGAGGCCTGCCAGAACGGCCTTGATGGTGTCGCCGATCAGGTAGGGGGCGGCGAGCAGGGCGGCCTCGGGCAGGGTTTTTTCCAGCATGAAAGCCATGCCAAGGATGCCAATGGCGTTCAGCAGCACGAAGCCGCCGAGGAAGGCCGCGACCACGGCGGCGGGCAGGATTGGCGCTTTCCATGCCTGCACGATCAGGCCGGTGACGAATGCGGCGATCGGGAAGCCGATGATATAGCCGACCGTCGGCGAGGCCAGCACGCCCAAACCGCCACGCCCGCCCGACAGCAGCGGCAGACCGGCCAGCGTCAGGCCAAGGAACAGCAGCACGGCCAGCGCGCCGCGTTTGGCCCCCAGCACGGTGCCACATAGCATGATACCCAGCGACTGCGCGGTGATCGGCACGCCGGAAGCCAGATCGATCTTCGGCACAAGACCCAGCACCGCGATCAACGCGGCGAAAAGGGCGATATGGGTGAGGTTCTTTTCCATCGGCGACTCCTGTTTGCGTGCGGGCAGTTAGCCTGTGCCGGGGGTGGCTGGCAATGGCTTTGCTTACCCCAGGCCGCCACGGGCGCGCAGGGCCTCGGCGACATGGTCAGCGTCGTCGAGGGCTGCGAGGGTGGTGGGCAGCAGTGTGCGCCAGCCGGGGCGGCGGGGCGAGCGCGCCCGCCAGCTTTGCCGGATCTGGTCGGCGCGGGTCAGCAGGGTGGGCACGAAGCGGATGGTCAGCGCGATGGCAAGCGCCAGAGTTTTCGGCGGCAGGATCGGGCGGAGCGGGCGGGCGAGACGCTCGAAGACGTTGATCATGTCGGCAAGCCGGGTGGTCATGGTGACGAAATTGGCGGCGGCGACGGCGGTGATCAGCCGCAGCAGGATCGCCACGCCGCCCGGATCGCGCAAGATCAGATGCCAGAGGGCGATGACGATGACGATGGGCAGCAAGGGCCGCAGCATTCGCGCACTCTCGCGGCTGAAGCTGGGGCCACTGCTGGCGATCAGGCTGGCGGGAATCAGCGCGGCGAGGGCAAGGGCGCTGGGGCTTTTCAGCGCGAACAGGGTGGCGGTGAACAGCGCGAGGGCCGCGAGTTTCACGCTGGCCGGCAGGCGGTGGGCGTAGGTTTCAATCGGCGAGGTGAGTGTCAGCATCGCGCTCTCCTAGCTCGGTCATGGCGGCGGTAAAGGCGGGGAGGACGGCGGCGGGCGGGCCGTCGGCGCGGATCTGGCCGGACTCCAGCCAAATCACCCGGTCGCAGCTGGCAAGGCTGGCGGGGTCGTGGGTGATGGTGATCAGGCGTTGCGGCAGGGCGGCAAGGCGGCGGGCAAGGCGGATTTGGGTGGGCAGATCGAGGCCCGCGAAAGGTTCATCCAGCAAGATGGTTTGCGGCTGCATCAGCAGGATGGCCAGCAGGCAAAGGTAGTGGCGCTGGCCTTGGCTGAGCGTGTGGGTGGCGGCTTTGGCCCAGTGTGCGCGGGATTCCGTTGCGAGGAGGTGGGTGACGGCCTGATCAGCCGCCGCCTGGCTCTGGCCTTGCTGGCGCAGGCCGAAGGCGAGTTCCTCGGCCACGGTGGGGAACAGGATCTGGTGGTCGGGGTTCTGGAACAGGATGCCGAGGCGGGGCAGGATCGCCTTGCGGTCGGTGGGGTTGAGGCCGTCGATCTGGACGCTGCCGGTGGTGGGCGGGATCAGGCCCGCCATCAGGCGCAAGAGGGTGGTCTTGCCCGAGCCGTTGCGGCCGATGATGCCGATGCGGGGCTGGGTGAGGTGCAGGGTGAGGTTGGACAGGATCGGTTTGCCGCCGAGGGTGACGGTGGCGTTCTGGAGGGTGATGCCTGCGGTGGTGGTCATGGATGCGGTCCCCGGTTGGGGGAGGTGATAGCGCGGGCGGGGCGAGGGGGGAAGGGGGTGGGTTTTGTCCGCGTGTGGACGATGCAGCGGTTTATATAAAATCAGCGGGTTATGGGGTGGTGTTCAGGATTTGTTAATAGTCGCGGGGGCATGGTCGGAACCGGCGCTTTCGGGGGAAGGCTGAGGCGGGTGATCATTTTGCGAACAGGGTTAGGTCCGGGTAAAATCGGCCCGCGACAGATTTGTGCATCGCTTTGGCAAGCGCCAGTGGCGGAAAAACAGCCAGTCGAGATCAGGGCGGTGTGGAAATACAAGACGCTGTTGTGCTTGGTCAGATGTGGGTTTTGGCGGGCGTTTGGGGCATATTCTAGCAAGAAATCGGCGCGGGCGGTCGCGTGCTGCGCCAGAGTGGCGTCGATGTCGGCGGTGATGGTCCAAAGGGCGTTTTCGATGAGGCCAAATCCTTGCGGGACGGATTGGAGCTGTGGTCGGGCAAAGGCTGCGCCGAGACGAAAGGCGGCGGCAATATTGGTGGCGGGTGGCGGTGGGGTGGCTGAGCGGGCGACAGATGAAATCCGAGCGGCGGGCGAAGGGTTTGGGCAGGCTTGCATCGGCCAAACGGTAAGATGGTTTGCCTTGTTGTTCGGCAAGACTAGCGACGGCAAGACAGATATCCTCCCAGCGCGGCAGGGTGGAGCGGCGGGGCTGCGCGGCGTGGGCCCCATGGGGTTTCATTTGCGTGACCAAGCGCTGCCAAGGCCATGCCGCCGAGTTGATAGCTGGAAGAAAACATCTGGTTCCAGCCGTGGCTATCGGCTGCGCAGGGCAAGTTTTGAGCAAGCTAGCTTATTGCTGTTCGGGGTCAGTCTGGCTGCGGAGACAGGGAAGGCTATCTGTTTGAGGGGATATCAAGGGTGACGCGCCACGGGTAAACGGGCAAGCAACGCGCCTGACGTGGGCGTGGATGGGGGTTTCACACCCCCAAGCCCGAATTGCCCGGGCAATCCGGGCCTCCCCCGTGGGATATTTAAGGACAGATGAACGAATTTTAAGAAAATTGTTCGGGGTTGGGCAGAGTAGGATGGCAAAGGCCGGAGCTTGTGGGCTCCGGCCTCCTTGTCAACAGGGGTAGGGCGGTTACTGGCGCGCTGCCGCCACTGCCGCCTCAAGGATATCCATCGCTTCGGCGAAATGGGCGTCGGGGATGGTGATGGGTGCCAAGAACCGCACGACGTTGCCGTAGACGCCGCAGGTCAGCAGGATCAGGCCGCGCTTTTGTGCCTCGACGCGGACGCGGGTGGTGAAGCCTGCGTCGGGCTCGTGGTTGGTCGGGTTGGCGAATTCGACCGCGACCATGAAGCCGGGGCCGCGGATGTCGGTGATTTCCGGGGTGGTGGAGCGGATCGCCTCTAGCCGCTGTTTCAGGCGGCCGCCGAGTTCGTTGGCGCGGGCGCAGAGCTGTTCTTCCTCGATCACATCCAGCACAGCATTGGCGGCGGCGATGCCGATCGGGTTGCCGCCGTAGGTGCCGCCGAGGCCGCCGGGGTGAGCGGCGTCCATCAGCGAGGCTTTGCCGGTGAGGGCTGCCAGCGGCAGGCCGCCTGCGAGGCCCTTGGCCATGGTGGTGATGTCGGCGGCGACACCGGATTGCTCCATCGCGAACATGGTGCCGGTGCGGGCGAAGCCGGTCTGCACCTCGTCGGCGATCATCACGATGCCGTTGTCATCGCAGAGCTTGCGGATGGCGCGGATCAGGTCTTTCGGTGCGGGGTAGAAGCCACCTTCGCCCTGCACGGGTTCAAAGATGATCGCGGCGACGCGGGTCGGGTCGAGATCGGCCTTGAACAGCTTGGTGATGCCGGCCATCGCGTCTTCGGTGGTGATGTTGTGGATCTCTTGCGGGAAGGGGACGTGGTAGACATCTGGCATCATCGCGCCGAAGCCCTTCTTGTAGGGATCAACCTTGCCGGTCAGCGACATGCCAAGCAGAGTGCGGCCGTGGAAGGCACCGCCAAAGGCGATGATGGCGTTGCGACCGGTGGCGATGCGCGCGACTTTTACTGCGTTTTCAACCGCTTCCGCGCCGGTGGTGACGAAGACGGTTTTCTTCGGGAAATCGCCCGGCACGGCGGCGTTCAGCCGTTCGGCCAGCCGGACATAGTTTTCATAGGGCAGCACCTGATGGCAGGTGTGGGTGAATTTCGACAGCTGTTTGGTGACCGCATCCATCACCTTGGGGTGGCAATGGCCGGTGTTGACCACGGCGATGCCTGCCGCAAAGTCGATGTAGCGGTTGCCCTCGATATCCCAGACTTCGGAGTTCAGGGCGCGGTCAACGTAAATCTGGGTCTGCACCCCGACCCCGCGCGAGATGGATTCGTCGCGGCGGCGGGCAACTTCGGCGTTTTTCATGGCTTTTCCTTTGCGGCGTCGCGTGGGCTTGCGACTGGTATTGCGCAACAATTGATCAAAGAAAGTGGCGTGCTGCAATCGGCCCAGACGCGGTTTCGATAAGTCCAGTTTTGGGGCGATTTCAGTCCAGAGGCAAGCGATTTTCTTGGCGCCTCCGGTTCGATTCATCTGTTGTTAACCTCGCGCGGTGCAGACTGCGAATCGTGAATGAGGCGAGGCATGCATGGCACCGGGTCTGAACACACCCCACACCCCAAGTCCCGCACCCCTGGACGCGGACCCGTTGCTGTGGCTTCGTCTCATTCGCTCCCGCAGGGTCGGGCCGGTGACGTTTCATCGGCTGCTGGCCGAACAGGGCGGGGTTGCGGCAGCGCTGGCGGCCTTGCCAGAAATTGCGCGCGCCTCGGGGGTAGAAAATTACGCGGTCTGTCCGCTGGAGGTGGTGAAACATGAACTCGCGCTGGGCCGGATTGCAGGCGCGAGGCTGTTGCTGTGGGGGCAAAAGGGCTATCCGGCGGCTTTGATGGATTTGCCGGATGCGCCGCCGATCCTGTGGGCGCAGGGCGATATTGGCCTGCTGTCCCGGCCGATGGTGGCGCTGGTGGGCGCGCGCAATGCCTCATCGCTCGGGCTGCGGATGACGCGGCGGCTGGTGGAAGGGCTGGCGACCGCAGGGCAGGTGGTGGTTTCGGGGCTGGCACGCGGTATTGATGCCGAGGCGCATCGTGCCGCGCTGGAGTCGGGCACGGTCGCGGTGCAGGCGGGCGGGGTCGATGTGATCTACCCGCTGGAAAACGCTGACCTCGCGGCGGAAATTGCGGCGAAAGGCTGCCGGATTTCGGAACAGCCGATGGGGCTGGAACCGCAAGCGCGGCATTTCCCGCAACGCAACCGCATTGTGTCGGGGCTGGCGCGCGCGGTGGTGGTGGTCGAGGCGGCAGCGCGATCCGGCAGCCTGATCACCGCGAAGAACGCGCTGGATCAGGGGCGCGAGGTACTGGCGGTGCCGGGGCATCCGTTCGACGCGCGCGCGGCGGGCTGTAATATCTTGCTGCGCGACGGCGCGACGCTGGTGCGGTCGGCGCAGGATGTGCTGGAGGCGATTGGCGTGCAGGGCAGCTTTGTGGCGCAGGCCCAGCCTATGGTCGAGCCTGTTGCGGTGCCCGACCCGCTGCCCGGCCCGGTGCCGCCGCGCAGGCCACTGGCGGATATTGCGGCGGTGCACAGCCAGATTCTGGCACGGCTTGGCCCCAGCCCCTTGGCCGAAGATCAGCTGATCCGCGATCTGGCGCTACCGCCTGCGATGCTGTCGCCTGCGCTGATCTCGTTGGAGCTGGAGGGGCGGATCTTGCGACAATCGGGTGGGCTGCTGAGCCGCGTGGATTGAACCAGCTTGGGTGACAATCACAGCAGACTGCGCTGCGTTTCGCTGGGGGCAGTTGCCCCGAAGCACCGGAAATTTCGCCAAGTTTGCGGTGGCCCGGAATTTCCGCGTTTCGCCTTTGTGATCTGCCGGGCGCATCGGCCCTATCGGGCCTTGCTTGCCGCGTTGACACTGCAGGCTTCAAGCGGCGCAGGCGGGAAATCCGGTCAAGCCCCGCCCTTTGACAGGCCGGGCTGAACGATCAGGGCCGGACATAAACCAGCGTGTTGCCGCGCCCGACGTAAGACAGTTCCATCCGTTCCGGGGTGATATCAACCAGCGCAAAACAGGGCAAATCCATCGGATCACCGCCCATTTCCTGCTTGAACATCACCGGGCCAATCGGGGCGCCGCCGGGGCAGGAATCGGCGTAAGTCGCCACCGAAACCGCCATCGTTTCGCCGCCGTAGCCGTCCGTCACCTCCGAGCCGGTGAAATCCAGCGTTGATTGCGGATCATCTTGCGACACCCATTTGCCCTGCATCGCCGCCCGCATGTCGGCATAGGCATCCGGTTCGGCCAGTTCGATGCGCGAAACCAGCGCCTCGGCGGTGATGTCGCCAAAGCTGAGCAGATCGCCCGCCACGATCACCGACGCATTGACCGGCATCGCTGCCATCGCATCCAGCGCCGCCTCGTTGCTGCCTGCACCCCGCGCCGCGACCCAGCGCGCGCCCTCGGCGTAGAAGGTGCAGCCGTTCAGTTCCGCCGTCTCGCCGCAGCCCTGCATCAGCGCTGTGACGGTAAAGGGTTCGCCTTGCTGGCCGGGTGCGAAGCTGTCGGTAAAGGCGGCAGGATTGGCGGCAAGTTCCGGCGTGCCGGTCTGCGGGGCTTCGGTTTCGGATTTGATCACCGGCGGGCCGGGATCGGTCAGATCAAAGGTAAAGCTTTCCGCCGTCAGGCCGGTATCAATATGGCCAAAGGGCTGTTGTTTGCCGCCCAAAGCCGCGCAATCGCCATCGGCGCCCTTCAGGGTGAACGGCTTTTCCGTGGTGCAAAACGCATAGCCTTCGCCCGCGAAATCCGGCTCGCCCGAGACGGTATAGTAGTAGTGCCGCTGGGTCAGCTTGCCCGACAGCGCCACCTTGCAGGCCGCCGGATCAATCGCCCACCAGCCTTCGGACACCCATGCAGTGCCGTCGTGATAAGCGACCGCCACAGTATGCGCGCTGCCCGAGCGGTTGCACACCGTCAAATCCGCCTGTGCCGCACCCGCGACCAACAGGAGCGCCGCCGTCAAAACCCCGAACTTCATGCCAACCCTCGCGCTGTGATGGGCAAGCCTAGCAAGTTATCGCGCCTGCATAAGCCTTATTCTGCAGCGTTTTTCTTAACAGCCGGTTTCTTGGCGGCGGCTTTTTTCGCAGCAGGTTTTTTCGCGCCAGGTTTTTTTTCGGCAGTGGGTTTTTCGGCCTTTGGAGCCGCCTTTTTCGGCGCGGCTTTCTTGGCCGGGGCCTTTTTACCGGATTTGCCAGCTTTTTCAGCGATCAAAGCCAGCGCTTCTTCCAGCGTTACGGCCTCTGGCGTCAGTTCTTTCGGCAAGGTGGCGTTGACCTTGGCCCATTTCACATAGGGCCCGTATTTGCCCGGCATCACCTGCACTGGCCCGCCGTCGGGGTGGTCGCCCAGATTGCGCAACGGCTCTGCCACGGTGGCCCCGCGCCGACCGGCCAGCTTTTGCGCCAGCACCTCGACCGCGCGGTTCATGCCGATGGTAAACACTTCTTCCACATCGGGGATATTGGCGTAGACCGCGCCGTGCTTGACATAGGGGCCAAAGCGGCCAATCGCCGCCTCGATCATCTGGCCGTCTTCGGGGTGCGGGCCGATCTGGCGCGGCAGGCTGAGCAGTTCAATCGCCCGTTCCAGCGTCAGACTGCTTGATTCCCAGCCCTTCGGCAGGCTGGCACGCGGCGGTTTCGGCTGTTCGGTGGTCGCCTCGCCCTTCTGCACATAGGGGCCGAAACGCCCGGCGCGCAGGCTGATTTCGACGCCATCGGCATCGATGCCCAGCACCCGGCCATCGACCGAGCCGCCTTCTTCGCCGGAAATCGGACGCGTGTAGCGGCATTCGGGGTAATTGCCGCAGCCGATGAACGCCCCGCCGGAGCGCGAGGTTTTCAGGTGCAGCCGACCCGTGCCGCAAGAGGTGCAAACCCGCGGGTCCGAGCCATCTTCGCGCAACGGATAGAGGTGCGGGCTAAGGAAATCGTCAATCTTTTCCAGCACTTCGCCAATACGCAGATCTGCGGTTTCGGCAATTGCCGCCGAGAAATCCCGCCAGAACCGGGCCAGAACTTCCTTGTAATCGCGCTCGCCTGCCGACACGTCATCCAGCTGCGATTCCAGATCGGCGGTGAAATCATACTCGACATAGCGGCGGAAAAAGTTGGTCAGGAAGGCCGTGACCAGCCGCCCCTTGTCTTCGGGGAACAGCCGGTTCTTGTCTTTGCGGACGTATTCGCGATCCACAATCGTCGTCAGCACCGAGGCATAGGTGGAGGGGCGGCCGATGCCCAATTCTTCCATCCGCTTCACCAAAGTCGCCTCGGTATAGCGTGGCGGGGCTTGGGTGAAGTGCTGTTCCGGCAGCACCTGACGCTTTTCAACCGGCTCGTTGGCCATGATCTGCGGCAGGCGGCCTTCGTCTTCATCCTCGTCGTCGCGGCCTTCCTCGTAGACCTTGAGGAAGCCATCAAACAGCAGCACTTGCCCGGTGGCGCGCAGGCCGACCTGCGTATCGGCGCTGCCAATCTCAACCGTGGTGCGCTCCAGCCGTGCGCCGGCCATCTGGCTGGCAAGGGTGCGCTTCCAGATCAGGTCATATAATTTGCGCTGATCCGCCTCGGCCAGATGCAGATCGTCAGGCGAGGCCGACATATCGGTCGGGCGGATGCATTCGTGGGCTTCCTGCGCGTTCTTGGCCTTGTTCTTGTAGATGCGTGGCGCGTCCGGCACATAGGCCGCACCGAAGCGTTTGCCGATTTCAGCCCGCGCCGCTGTGACGGCTTCCGGGGCCATGTCGATGCCGTCGGTCCGCATGTAGGTGATGTGGCCGGCCTCATACAGCCGCTGCGCCGCTGACATGCAGGCCTTGGCGCCCATGCCGAATTTGCGGCTGGCTTCCTGTTGCAGGGTGGAGGTCATGAACGGCGGATAGGGGTTGCGGCTGGCGGGCTTGGCTTCGACCGATTTCACCGTCAAGGTTCGGGAAGTGACAGCCTGCACCGCCAATTCGGCCGCCTCTGCGGTCGGAATGTCGAATTTGTCCAACTTCTTGCCGCCAAGCACGGTCAGTCTTGCGGCAAATTCCTGCCCGCGCGGGGTGGCCAGAATCGCTTCAACCGACCAGAATTCGCGGGCGCGGAATGCCTCGATCTCCATCTCGCGTTCGACGATCAGACGCAGGCAGACCGATTGCACCCGGCCAGCCGAGCGCGAGCCGGGCAGCTTGCGCCACAGCACCGGCGACAGGGTGAAACCGACCAGATAATCCAGCGCGCGGCGGGCAAGATAGGCGTCCACCAGCGGCTGATCGACCTGACGCGGGTGTTTCATCGCCTCGGTCACCGCATCTTTGGTGATGGCGTTGAAGGTGACGCGCGATACCTTCTTGCCCTTCTTCAGGCTGCTGGCCAGCGCCTCTTGCAGGTGCCAGGAAATCGCCTCGCCTTCGCGGTCAGGGTCGGTCGCGAGGATCAGTTCGTCATCGGTTTTCAGGGCTTCGACGATGGCGCGGATGTGCTTTTTGCTATCCGCCGCCACCTCCCACAACATGCCGAATCCGTTCTCGGTATCGACAGAGCCATCCTTGGCCGGCAGGTCGCGCACATGGCCGTAAGAGGCCAGCACGGTGTAGTTGGAGCCAAGATATTTGTTGATTGTCTTGGCCTTAGCCGGAGATTCGACGACAACGACGGGCATGAAATTCCCTTGAGAACAGACTTATGAGCGGCGGGGCACCATGTGGGGCTTTGGCGGCGCTTGTCAACCGGGGCGATGCGATGTGCAAGCGGCGGGCCGGATTGCCCGCCCGCCGCCTGCCCGGTTTGCAGACGTTTTTCAGCCGCGCGGGTTGACCAGACGGCCCATGACGTAAGCCGCGCGCAGCACGCCGATCCGGCGGCCATTTTCGGTGACGGCGATTTCGCCCGCGCCGTCGCGCATCGCCTCCATCAGGGTTTTGACCGGGGTTTCGGCATCGAGACTGTGCGAGGCAGCGGTTTCGCCCGGCTCCATCACATCGCGGGCGGTCAGCACGCCCAACGGATTCATGTGGGCGACGAAATCTGCGACATATTCCGAAGACGGATTGGCGATGATTTCGCGGGCGGTGCCGATCTGCACGATGCGGCCACCCTCCATCAGGGCGATGCGATTGCCCAGCTTGAACGCCTCGTCCAGATCGTGGCTGACGAAGATGATGGTGCGTTTCAGCCGCGCTTGCAGATCAAGCAGTTCGTCTTGCAGCTTGGAGCGGATCAGCGGATCGAGGGCCGAGAAGGGTTCATCCATCAGCAGGATTGGCGCGTCGGTGACAAAGGCGCGGGCGAGGCCGACGCGTTGTTGCATGCCGCCGGAAAGCTCGCCCACCTTGCGGTCGGCCCATTGCGTCAGGTTCACCAGCGCCAGTTGCTCATCGACCTTGGCGCGGCGCTGCTCGGGGGATTGCCCCGCCAGTTCCAGACCAAGCCCGACATTTTCACGCACCGTGCGCCAGGGCAGCAGGCCAAACTGTTGGAAAACCATGGCAATCTTGGAAAGCCGCAGTTTGCGCAGCGTTTCGGGGTCGGATTTGGTGACTGAGACCATCTTGCCGCCATCGGCCACCCGCACCTCGCCGCGCACGACGGGGTTCAGCGCATTGACGCCGCGCAGCAGGGTGGATTTGCCCGAGCCGGACAGGCCCATCAGCACCAGAATCTCGCCCTCGGCCACCGCAAGCGAGCAGTCGTGCACGCCCAGAATCTGGCCGGTTTGCGCCTGAATGTCGCCGCGGGACATGCCCTTGTCCATCAGCGGCAGGGCGCGGTCGGGGTGGTCGCCAAAGACGATGGAGACGCGATCGAATTCTACAGCGTTCATTTGCGCGTCACCCGCAAGCTACGGTCCAACAGGATGGCCACCACCACGATGATGAAGCCGGATTCAAAGCCAAGTGCGGTGTTGACCGAGTTCAGCGCCCGCACCACCGGCACGCCCAACCCGTTCGCGCCGACAAGCGCTGCGATCACCACCATCGACAGCGACAGCATGATGGTCTGGTTCAACCCGGCCATGATCTGCGGGAAAGCGAAAGGCAGTTCCACCTTCCACAGCCGTTGTTTCGGGGTGGCACCGAAGGCGGTTGCGGCCTCCAGCAAGGCGGTGGGGGTGGTGGAGACGCCCAGATGCGTCAGCCGGATCGGCGCGGGCAGCACGAAGATCACCGTGGCGATCAGGCCGGGCACCATGCCAAGGCCAAAGAACACGATGGCCGGGATCAGGTAAACGAAGGTCGGCAGGGTCTGCATCAGGTCCAGCACCGGCACCATGGCGGTGTAAAGCCGCGGGCGGTGCGCGGCGGCGATGCCGATCGGCACGCCCAGCCCCATGCAGACCACGCAGGACGACAGGATCAGCGTCAGGCTTTCGGTGGTTTCTTCCCAGTAGCCTTGGTTCAGGATGAACATAAAGCCCAAGGTCACGCCGAGGCAGACCTTCCAGTTGCGTTGCAGATACCAGGTCAGGCCTACGAAAAGCGCAATGATCACAAACGGATGTGGTGATTGCAGCAGCCAGAGGATGCCATTGATCATGGCTTCCATCACGAAGGAAACCGCGTCAAAAAATCCGCCCAGATTGTCGTTCAGCCAATCATTAACGATCTTCGCCGTCTTGCCGACGGGGATCTTGTAGTCGGTCAGCCAGTCCATGTGCCCCCGCTTGGTTCAAGATAAGGAAAGGCCCCGGCGGTGAACCGGGGCCCAAGTCTTGATTATTGCAGGGCTGCTGCCACGGCTGCCTTGGCGTCGCCACCGTCCTTGGTGGTCACGCCGTCAAGCCAGGCTTCCCAGGTGCCGGTGTTGGCGGCGAGCCATGCCTTGGCGGCATCGCGCGGATCAGCGCCGTCGTTCAGGATTGCGCCCATGATTTCATTTTCCATCGGCAGGGTGAAGGCGAGGTTTTGCAACAGTTTGCCGGTGTTCGGGCATTCTGCGAGGTAGCCTGCGCGCACGTTGGTATCGACCACAGCGCCGCCAAAATTCGGGCCGAAGTAGTCATCGCCGCCGGTCAGATAGGTCATCTTGAAGTTGGCGTTCATCGGGTGGGGTTCCCAGCCAAGGAAGATGATCGGCTTGGCATCGCCACTGGCCTTGGCGACCTCGGCCAACATGCCCTGTTCCGAGGATTCCACCACGTCAAAGCCATCCAGACCGAACGGGCCGGTTGCGATCATGTCGAGGATCAGGCGGTTGCCGTCATTGCCCGGCTCGATGCCGTAGATCTTGCCTTCCAGCGCGTCTTTCTGGGTGGCGATGTCTTTGAAATCCTTGATGCCAAGCGCCGCACCTGCCTCGTTGGTGGCGAGGGTGTATTTCGCGCCTTCCAGGTTGGTGCGCACGGTTTCCACGGTTTTGGCATCGCGGTAGGGGGCCAGATCGGCCTCCATCGTCGGCATCCAGTTGCCGAGGAAGACGTCAATATCGCCGCCGGCAAGGCCGGTGTAGGTGACGGGAACCGACAGCACCTTGGTTTCGGTTTTGTAACCAAGTGCTTCCAGAACCAGCGTGGTCGCGGCGGTGGTGGCGGTGATGTCGGTCCAGCCCACATCCGAGAACACGATCTTGTCGCAGCCCGCAGCAAAGGCAGACCCGGCAAGGGCGAAGGTAACGGCGGAGGCAAGCAGCGCGGTTTTGATGGACATTCAGGGCTCCCTGTTTTTGTTGATTGACGAGTCAATAAACTTCAAGCTAGCTACCTTTGGCAAGCATTATTATCAAGGGCGCGCACATGCCGAAGCTTGGAATGGAGCCTATCCGAAAGGCGGCCCTCGTCAAAGCCACGATTGTCGAGATCGGGCGGGCGGGGTCGTTGGACGTGACCGTCAGCCAGATCGCCAAGCGGGCGGGGATGTCGAGCGCGCTGGCGCATCACTATTTCGGCAGCAAGGAAGACATCTTTCTTGCGGCGATGCGGCATATCCTGTCGCTTTACGGGGCGGAAGTGCGCGGCGCGCTGCATCTGGCGCATGGGCCGGAGGCGCGGTTGCGGGCAATTTTGGCGGCCAGTTTCAGCGCGGCGAATTTCCGGCGCGAGGCGGTGGGGGCCTGGCTCAATTTCTGGGTGCTGGCGCAGACGGTGCCTGAGGCCAAGCGGCTGCTGAAGGTCTATCAGCGGCGGCTGCGATCAAACCTGCTGGCAGGGCTGCGGCCCTTGGCGGGGGACCGGGCAGAGCCGATTGCCGATGGTCTGGGCGCGCTGATTGACGGGCTTTACCTGCGCGAAGTGCTGAAAACCGGGGCTCCGGACGGGGCCGAGGCGGTGGCGGTGGCCACGGCCTATCTGAATGCGAAACTGGAAAGGGCAGTGCTATGATCGCACAACCGCAAGCGAGCCATTTTGTGAATGGTGCTTATGTGGAAGATACGGCGGGGGCGGTGATCGAGGTGATTTACCCTGCCACCGGCGCGGTGATTGCGCGGCTGCACGAGGCGACGCCTGCGGTGATCGAGGCGGCTTTGGCGGGGGCAGCGGCGGCGCAGGCGGCCTGGGCTGCGAAGCGGCCGGTCGAACGGGCGCGGATCTTGCGGTGCGCGGCGGATCTGATCCGCGAGCGCAACCCGGACCTGGCGCGGCTGGAGACGCTGGATACCGGCAAGCCGATCCAGGAAACGCTGGTGGCCGATTGGCCGTCGGGGGCGGATGCGCTGGAGTATTTCGCCGGGCTTGCGCCCACGCTGGGCGGCGAGACCATCCCGCTGGGCCGCGATTTTGTCTATACTATCCGCGAGGCCTTGGGGGTCTGCGTTGGCATCGGCGCGTGGAATTACCCCAGCCAGATCGCCTGCTGGAAGTCGGCTCCGGCCTTGGCTTTGGGCAATGCGATGGTGTTCAAGCCTTCGGAGGTTACGCCGCTGGGCGCGTTGAAACTGGCCGAGATTTTTATCGAAGCCGGGCTGCCTGCGGGGCTGTTCAACGTGGTGCAGGGACGCGGTGCGGTCGGGGCTTCGTTGGTGACGGATCGGCGGGTGGCGAAGGTATCGCTGACCGGATCGGTGCCGACGGGGCAGAAGGTTTACGCGGCGGCGGCGGCGGGCGTGCGGCATGTGACGATGGAATTGGGCGGGAAATCCCCGATTCTGGTGTTCGATGATGCCAGCGTGGAGGATGCTGTCGGGGCTGCGATGCTGGGGAATTTCTATTCCGCAGGGCAGGTGTGTTCGAATGGCACGCGGGTTTTTGTGCAAAAGGGTATCAAGGCCAAGTTCTTGAAACGGCTGGCAGAACGGACGGCGGCGATTGTGCTGGGCGATCCTTTGGACGCGGCGACGCAGATGGGGCCGTTGGTGTCGGTGGCGCAGATGGTCAAGGTTCTGGGCTATATCGAGACGGCGAAAGCCGAGGGCGCGACGCTGATCTGTGGTGGCGGGCGTGATCCGGCGGGCGAGTGTTTCGTGCAGCCAACAGTGTTTGCCGATGTGACCGATACCATGACGATTGCGCGCGAAGAGGTGTTCGGCCCGGTGATGGCGGTGCTGGATTTCGACACCGAAGCCGAGGTGGTGGCGCGGGCGAATGCCACGGAATTCGGGCTGGCGGCGGGGGTGTTCACCGCCGATCTGACCCGCGCGCACCGGGTGATTGGCGCGCTGCAGGCGGGCACCTGCTGGATCAACGCCTATAACCTGACGCCGGTGGAAGCGCCGTTTGGCGGGGTGAAATCCTCGGGCGTGGGGCGTGAAAACGGCCATGCGGCGGTGGAGCATTACAGCCAGATCAAGAGCGTTTACGTCGGCATGGGGCCAGTTGACGCGCCCTACTGAACTGGCCTCGTTGGTGAAATCGTGAAGCAAAAGATGCGCCCGTTTAAGCGGGCAGGAGATGAAGATGACGGCGGATTATGTGATCATCGGGTCGGGGTCGGCAGGGTCGGCAATGGCTTACCGGCTGGGCGAGGCGGGCAAGAAGGTTGTGGTGATCGAACAAGGCGGCTCTGACCGTGGCCCGTTCATCCAGATGCCGGCGGCGCTGTCTTATCCGATGAACATGGGGATGTACGACTGGGGCTTTCAGTCGGAACCTGAGCCGCATCTGGGCGGGCGGCGGCTGGCCACACCGCGCGGCAAGGTGATTGGCGGGTCGTCTTCGATCAATGGCATGGTCTATGTGCGCGGCCATGCCCGCGACTATGACACTTGGGAGGAAATGGGCGCGCAGGGCTGGTCCTATGCCGATGTGCTGCCGTATTTCCAGCGGATGGAAAACTGGCACGGCGAGCCGGATGGGTCGGCCTCGGGCGATGCGGCGTATCGCGGCAATTCCGGGCCGCTGCACATCTCGCGCGGGCCGCGCAAGAACCCGTTGTTCAATGCCTTTATCGAGGCGGGGCGGCAGGCAGGTTATCCGGTGACCTCGGATTACAACGGCCAGGCGCAGGAAGGTTTCGGCGCGATGGAGGCGACGATCTGGAAAGGCGTGCGCTGGTCTGCGGCGAATGCCTATCTGAAACCGGCGCTGAAATCGGGGAATGTCACGCTGGTCAAGGGTTTTGCCCGCAAGGTGTTGATCGAGCAGGGCCGCGCGGTGGGGGTCGAGATCGAACGCGGCGGCAAGGTCGAGGTGATCCGCGCCGCATCCGAGGTGATCGTGGCGGCTTCGTCGATCAACTCGCCGAAGATTCTGATGCTGTCGGGGATCGGCGATGCCGAGGCGTTGCGGGCGCATGGCATCGAGGTGGTGGCGGACCGGCCGGGCGTGGGCGCGAACTTGCAGGATCATCTTGAGATTTACATGCAGTTTCAGGCCGCCAAGCCGATCACGCTGTATAAATACTGGAACCTGTGGGGCAAGGCGATCATCGGGGCGCAGTGGCTGTTCACCGGCAAGGGCCTGGGGGCGAGCAACCAGTTCGAGTCTTGTGCGTTTATTCGCAGCAAGGCCGGGGTGGATTATCCGGATATCGAATATCACTTCCTGCCGATTGCGGTGCGCTATGACGGCAAGGCAGCGGCGGGCGGGCATGGCTTTCAGGTGCATGTCGGGCCAATGCGCAGCAAGTCGCGCGGGGCGGTGACGTTGCGGTCGGGCGATCCGAAGGATGCGCCGAAGATCCTGTTCAACTACATGTCGGACCCCAGTGATTGGGAGGATTTCCGCGCTTGTGTGCGGCTGACGCGGGAGATTTTCGAGCAGCCGGCGATGAAGGGGCATGTGAAGGCCGAGATTCAGCCGGGGGTGGGCTTGCAAAGCGATGCTGAACTGGATGCCTTCCTGAAAGAGCATGTCGAGAGCGCTTATCACCCCTGCGGCACCTGCCGGATGGGGCGCCGCGATGATCCGCTGGCGGTGGTGGATCAGGAGTGCCGGGTGATCGGGGTGGAGGGGCTGCGGGTGGCCGACAGCTCTATCTTCCCGCAGGTGACGAACGGCAATCTGAACGGGCCGTCGATCATGACCGGCGAGAAGGCGGCGGATCACATTCTGGGGCGCAAGCTGGCGAAATCCAATCTGGAGCCGGTGATCAACCCGAACTGGCGGACCAGCCAGCGCTGAGAAATGCCCGGTGTCCGCATGTGGGCATTGGGCGAAATTTCTGAATTTCAAGGGGTTAGCTAAAATCTTTTACCTGTGATTAATCTTTTGGCGACAAGGCTGCCTGGTTTGATCAAGGTCAAAGCGTGTCGGGAAACCGCCGCCTAATCTGACCCCCGAACCGGAAAAAGGAGACACAAGGTGACACATACCCCGCACGGACTGGCAGAAGAATTCCCGGCACAGGCGCTGAGAATCTCGGCAATGAAAGAGAACGACGCGCATTTCGCCAAGCTGGTTCAGGAATATAACGAGGTGAACGAGAAGGTGCACCGTTCGGAAGCGCGGCTGGATCTGCTGACCGAGGAAGAAGAAGAGCATCTGCGCAAGAAGCGCGCGGCGTTGAAGGATCACGTCTGGATGCATATCAAGGGCTGATCGGCTTTGATGTTTCGGGAAAGGCGGGCTTTGGCCCGTCTTTTTCGTTTGGCGGGGCGTTGTGGCGGGGCGGTCTTGGCCCCCATCGAGGGGGCCGCAACCGCGGCTGTCGCGGTCTCGGCCTGCAAGGCAGATCTGCGGCGGGGCTGACTGACGCTCCGCGGGGAGTATTTTTACCAAGATGAAGATCGTGCGCTTCATCTTGGTAAAAATACTCCCGCCGGAGGCTCGGGCGTCGTGCCGCAGGCGGGCGCTGTCAATCGGCGATATCGTAGGGCAGCAGGCCGCGCTTGTCGGGGTCGACTTTCAGGCGGCGTTCGAGCGGGGGCACCGAGCGTTGGTGGCAATCGCGGCGCTCGCAGATGCGGCAGGAGATGCCGATCGGTTCAAACCGGCCTTTGAGGTCCAGCCCGTCGGAATAGACCAGACTGGAAGCGTGGGTGACTTCGCAGCCGAGGCAGATGGCATAGCGGCGCACCGGGGCGAGGAACGCGCCGCCGGGTTTGGAGACATCGCGGGCGAGGCAGAGGTAGCGCACGCCGTCGGGGGTTTCGGCGAGTTGGCGCAGGAAGTGGCCGGGGGTCTCGAACGCGCGGTGGACGTTCCACAACGGGCAGGCTCCGCCGAAGCGGGCGAATTGCAGCCGGGTGGCGGAGTGGCGTTTGGTGATGGTGCCGGCCTGATCGACGCGGACGAAGAAGAACGGGATGCCCTTGGCGCCGGGGCGTTGCAGGGTGGACAGCCGGTGCGCGACTTGTTCAATCGAAGCGCCGAACAGGTCGGCGAGGCGCTCGAGATCGTGGCGGGTCTTTTGCGCCGCATCAAGGAAGGCGCGGTAAGGCATCAGCGCGGCCCCGGCGAAGTAGTTGGCCATGCCGATCTTGGCGATGTCGCGCGCCTCGGGGGTCTGGAAGCGGGCGAGATCGAGGGTGGCCTCGATCAGTTCATTCTGGGTTTGCAGGGCAACCTGATAGAGCAGCTGGAAGCGCTGGGTCGGGCTTGCAGCGCGGGCGGAGAGCGCCAGCGTGCGGGTGGCGGGGTCGAAGTGGCGCAACGGGCCAGTGTTCGAAAATGACACCTCGATGCCACGTTTGTTCAGCGCCTCGGTTGCGATGATAAGGGCGTCTTTTCCGGGGCCTGCGCTGGATATGAAATGTTCGGCGGCGCGGTCGACGGCATCGACGTAATTATCGCAATAGTGAAAAAAATCGCGGACTTCCTCCCACGGGCTGGCGCGCAGGGATGCGCCGTCGCGGCCCAAAGCCTCGTCCAGTGAGGCGAGGCGTTCGTGGCTTTGGCGGTAGGCGCGGTGCAGATCGAGGAAGGCGCGGGCCAGCGCGGGGGCGTTGGAGGCGGCAAGCCGCAGGTCGGCAAGGGGCGGGGTGGTTTTGGCGAAGACCGGGTCGGCCAGAGCCTCGCGCATGTCTGACACCAGGCGTTCGCCTTCGCCCGCGTTGAGTTCGGTGACGTCGAGGCCGAATTCCTGCGCCAGCGCCAGCACCACCGTTGCAGACACCGGGCGATGGTTGTTTTCCATCTGGTTCAGGTAGGGCAGCGAGACGCCGAGCTTATCGGCGAAGGCGCGTTGGGTCAGGCTGAGCCGACCGCGCAGCTCGCGCAGTTTGGCACCGGCGTAGAGTTTCTGGATGGCCATTCTGCGCTCCTTTGCAAAGCCAAGGGTAGGCTTTGCAAAGTTATCGCGTCAAGCGCCAATCCCCAAGGTGCGGGCGCGGCGGATCACCGCAAGGATGCAGAGCGTGGAGGCGATGGAGGAGGCCAGCATCAGCAGGACCAGCGGCATTTCGGTGGAGCCGGGCGGCAGGATCGCGCCCGCCAGTGCGGCAAGGCCTGCGCCGCCGCCGATCATGATCGCGCCGCCGAGGCCGGAGGCGGTTCCGGCCAGTTCGGGGCGGACCGACAGGATGCCTGCGTTGGCGGAGGGCAGGGCGATGCCGTTGCCAAGGCCCATGGTGATGGTGAGGCCGAAGAAGATCAGCGCCGAGGACTGGCCAAGGGCGGTGACCACCGCGAGCAGGGCGAGGCCTGCGGTGGTGACGAGGGTGCCGATCAGCACCATTTTGTTCATGCCGAGCCGGACCGAATAGCGGCCTGCGATGAAGTTGCCGGCCATGTAGCCGACGGCGGTGATGGCGAACAGCAGGCCGATATGGCTGGAGCTGAGCTGGTAGACCTGATTGCCAACGTAGGGCGCGCCGCCGAGGTAGGCGTAAAAGCAGCCCGAGGCGAAGGCGGCAGCGCCGCAATAGCCCCAGAAGCGGCGGGATTTCAGCAGGCCGGGGTAGGTGCGCAGCTGATCGGCGAAGGACAGCCGTTGCAGGGTGGCGGTTTCACCGAGGTCGGCCCAGGTGAGCGCGAGCACGATCAGGCCGAGGCCGAGCAGCAGGCCGAAGTTGGCTTGCCAGCCGAACGCCTCGTCCAGCAGGCCGCCGATCACCGGGCCGATCATCGGCACCAGGCTCATGCCCATGGTGACGTAGCCGATCATCGAGGCGGCCTCGTCATCGGCGACCATGTCGCGGACCACGGCGCGCGACAGCACCATGCCGGCGGCGATCACGGCTTGGGCCATGCGGAAGATCAGAAAGACCGTGGCGTTGGGGGCGAGCAGGGTGCCGACGGTGGCGATCAGGAACAGGATGAGCGCGGCGAGGATGACCTTGCGGCGGCCGTAGCGGTCGGAGATCGGGCCGATCAGGATTTGCAGCACCGAGGAGAGGGCGAGGTAGAGCGCCACCGAGAGTTGCATCAGGGAATAGGGCGCGTCGAACCATGCCGCCATGCCGGGCAGCGAGGGCAGGAAGATGTTCATCGTCAGCGCCGACAGGCCTGCCAGCAGCGTCAGGGTGACGATCTTGGGCGGTGTGGCGCGGTTGAGGAAGACCGGCTTCGGCAGATCGGCGGCGGGTTTGGTCATTTTGGGCTTTCGGGCAGGACGGAAATTGAGCGCCTTGCGGCGCGTGGTTTTTTAGTCGCCTCTGGCGTGCCGCCAACCGGCTCCGGCGCGCGCCGCGGGGAGTATTTGGGCCAAGATGAAGCGGATCAGGTCCATTTGTGGAAGATGAAGAAGGCACCGAGGCCGATGAAGGTGAAGCCGACGATGTGGTTCCAGGTGAGCGGTTCTTTTAGGTAGAGCACCGAGAAGATTGCGAAAACCGAGAGGGTGATCACCTCTTGGATGGTTTTCAGTTCGGCACCGTTGAAGTGACCGTAGCCGATGCGGTTGGCGGGCACCATCAGGCAATATTCGAAAAACGCGATGCCCCAGGAGATCAGGATCACTGTCACCAGTGCGGTGGATTTGTGCTTGAGGTGGCCATACCAGGCGAAGGTCATGAAGATGTTTGACAGGGTCAGCAGGCCGATGGTGATCACGGGGATGGGCAGGCTGGGCATGGCGGCTCGCTGGGGTTGGTCAGATTTGACTTGAGCGGGGCAGATAGCGCGGATTGGTGGTGCTGGCAAACTTTGCTGATTTGCAATTCGCAATGTTCGATCTGCCAAGGATTTGCATATTTACGAGGTTCCGCTTTGCGCGGACGTGGTGGGGCGGTATGGTGCGGACGATTTCGGGGGGGGGACGACGATGAAAGATATCCTGCAACAGCTGGAAGATCGCCGCAATGTGGCTCGCATGGGCGGGGGGCAGCGCCGGATTGACGCGCAGCACGCCAAGGGCAAGCTGACCGCCCGCGAGCGGATCGAGTTGTTGCTGGACGAGGGGTCGTTCGAAGAATTTGACATGTTCGTGGCGCATCGCTGCACCGATTTCGGCATGGAAGCCGACCGGCCCGCAGGCGATGGCGTGGTGACCGGCTGGGGCACGGTGAATGGCCGGATGGTCTATGTGTTCAGTCAGGATTTCACCGTGTTTGGCGGGTCTTTGTCGGAAACCCATGCGCAGAAGATCTGCAAGATCATGGATATGGCGATGCAGAACGGCGCGCCGGTGATCGGGATGAACGATTCGGGCGGAGCGCGGATTCAGGAAGGTGTGGCCTCTTTGGCGGGCTATGCCGAGGTGTTTCAGCGCAATGTGATGGCAAGCGGCGTGGTGCCGCAGATTTCGGTGATCATGGGGCCGTGTGCGGGCGGGGCGGTGTATAGCCCGGCGATGACTGACTTCATCTTCATGGTGAAGGACTCCAGCTATATGTTCGTCACCGGGCCGGATGTGGTGAAAACCGTGACCAACGAGGTGGTGACGGCGGAAGAGCTGGGCGGGGCTTCGACCCATACCAGGAAATCTTCGGTGGCGGATGGCGCTTTTGAGAACGACGTTGAGGCGCTGGCCGAGATTCGGCGTCTGGTGGATTTTCTGCCGCTGAACAACCGCGAAAAGGCACCGGTGCGGCCGTTCTTTGATGATCCGGCGCGGCTGGAGGCCAGCCTTGATACGCTGATCCCGGATAACCCGAACCAGCCTTACGATATGAAAGAGCTGATCGGCAAGATTGCCGATGAGGGCGATTTCTTTGAAATTCAGCGTGATTTTGCCGCCAATATCATCACCGGCTTTGTGCGGATTGAGGGCCAGTCGGTGGGTGTGGTGGCCAACCAGCCGATGGTGCTGGCGGGCTGTCTGGATATTGACAGCAGCCGCAAGGCGGCGCGGTTCGTGCGGTTCTGCGATGCGTTTGAAATCCCGATCCTGACGCTGGTGGATGTGCCGGGCTTCTTGCCGGGGGTGGCGCAGGAATTGGGCGGCGTGATCAAGCACGGTGCGAAGCTGCTGTTTGCTTACGGTGAAGCGACGGTGCCGAAAGTGACGGTGATCACCCGCAAGGCCTATGGTGGTGCCTATGACGTGATGTCCAGCAAGCATTTGCGCGGCGATTTCAACTATGCCTGGCCGACCGCCGAGATTGCGGTGATGGGGGCCAAGGGTGCCACCGAGATCATCCATCGCGGCAAATCGCCGGAAGAGATTGCGCGGCTGACCTCCGAATATGAGGCGCGCTTTGCCAACCCGTTCGTGGCGGCGGAAAAGGGCTTCATCGACGAGGTGATCATGCCGCATTCGACCCGGCGTCGGGTGGCGCGGGCCTTTGCGTCTTTGCGCGGGAAGAAGCTGGCAAACCCGTGGAAGAAGCACGATAACATCCCGCTCTGACCACAGGAGAATGGGAATGCGTGCGAACACGGGAAAAGCGGGGCGGCGATGACCGATCCGATCTTTATCGAAGACGAGGGGCCGCAGGTGCTGCCCGGCGACGGGGCGGCGGTTACGGTGCCTTCGGGGCAGACGGTGACGTTTCTGGACGTGGTGCTGAACGCGCCGGGGCCGGAAGGCATGGCGACGCGGTTCCGCTTTATCGCACCGGCGATTGCGAAAGACGGCGGCTCGGTGGATTTCGACACGGCGGCGGCGGACATGGCGCATCTGTGCCAGAATTTCGCGCTGCCGAAGCTGGCAGACCTGGGGCCAACCCCGGCGCAGGTGATTATCTCGCTGTCGGACAGTGATGTGCCGTTTGGCGAGGCTGCCCCCGAGGCGACACAGTTTTTCGAGGCCTATACCATCGAAGGCAACACCTGCATTTGGGAGGCTTTCTGATGCGCACACTAAATCTAGCGCAGGGTGTCGGGGCTGATGTAGCTATGCCACAGGCGACGGCATTTACCCGTTTTGCGTGTCAATTCCGCGCTTTATCGGCTATTGTTAACGCAGGCCGGACCCAAGCGGCCTTTACCTCGCAGAAGGGGGCGGCACAAAGCACGCTTCCCGAAAATAAATGGAGTAGAGGATGTCGAGCACTAAGATCACCGTTCTTGCACTGTGCATGGTTGCCTTCGTGGCAGCTTGCGCCAAGAAAGTCGAAGACGTTGTTTACGTCGACCAGCCGGCCATCTCGGTCGAGCCGTCGGACACTGGCAAGTACAAGTAAGTCGATTGGGCGGGCGCTTTGGGCCGTAACGGCCCGGCCCGCCCTTTTTCTGTCTGCCGTCCGGGCTGCCGCAGTCGGGCACGCCGTCGACGAAGTGTCGCCAAATCTTCTCTTGGTGCCGCGCAACCGTTTTGTGCCTGCCGCCGGGCTGGCCTGTGCTGAGCGCATCTGCAAAGACACAATCTGGAGAATTTCATGCGTTCCGCAACCACCCTTGCTTTCATCGCGCTTACCGCTTGCGCCAAGAAAGAAGCTGTCGTTGAAGCAATCCCGGCTGACATCTCTGTCGAGCCGACCGAAACCGGCAAATACAAATAATTTTACAGGGCGGGCCGGGGCTGATCGGCCCGCCTCTGCCACCCCTTTGTGGGAGGTGGCATCATGCTGAAGCATCGCGGTTTTCCCGGCCGCCTGACCGGCACTGATTTCCAGTTCGTGATCCGCCGCGCCAATATGAAGACGGGCGCCGCCAAGATCATCAAACGGGAGCGTTTCAAGGATCGCAAGAACGCTGACCGCAAGGCGGATGAAGCCTTCATGGCGGCGCTGTGGGCGCATTTCGGCGAAGAGCCGTTCGAGCGCGGCAATCTGGATGCCGGGCGCTTGTCGTGGCTGTTTGGCCGCGAGGTGGTGGCCGCCGAAGACCCGTTCGATCCGTGTTCCTATGACGCGCTGCTGAAGATCAATCTGAAAGTCGCGCAAGTGTCCTTCCCCGCGATTTTCGCGGAAGACGCCGAGCCGATGGATTTCGGCGATTGGGATGATGACGAGGGCGAGGACTAGGCATGAATCCGCGCAAGCCCTTGGCATCTTGGCAGGAATTCGCGCAGGGCTTTGGCCGGGCGCAATTCGGCTTTGCGATGTGGGTGGGCTTGCGCAATGATATGGTTGTGCCCGTGGCTGCGCATATTTCGCGCGCTTTCGGGCAAGCCTGTTACCCTTTCCCTTCCCCCTGGCCTGACCCCTTGCGGGTCAGGTCATTTTTTTCTGGCCGCTCTGCTGCACTGCGGCGGGTTGTTGCCGTATGCGTGAACGACAGCGTTTTTCAGTTTGCTTCGGCGCTGGTTGCTGTAGAATCCGTCGGCAGAACAACAACCAAAAGAGGCAATTCGAAATGCAGAAATCGCTCATCCTTGTCGCCCTTCTTACCTTGCCGCTGGCTGGCTGCATGCAAGACCCCGCCTCGCGCGGGCTTGCGGGCGCTGCTGCAGGCGCGGCCATTGCCGACCTTACCGACAACAACGCTGTCACCGGCGCGGTCATTGGTGGCCTTGCGGGCGCGGCAACCTGCGGCGTCAATCTGGGCCTGCCGCCCTGCTACTGATCTGATCGCGGCACGCGCCGCGCACGCTTCATTGACGGCCAGCCGGGGCATCCCCTCGGCTGGCCGTTTGCATTTCGACGTCTCTGTCCGGGCTGCAACCCGGTCAGACCTTGGGAGAGAGCCATGTTCAAGAAAATCCTGATCGCCAACCGGGGCGAGATTGCCTGCCGTGTCATCAAATCGGCGCAGAAAATGGGCATCAAGACGGTGGCGGTTTATTCCGATGCCGACCGCAACGCGCTGCATGTGAAGATGGCCGACGAAGCGGTGCATATCGGCGCTTCGCCCGCCGCGCAGTCTTATATCGTGATCGACAAGATCATGGACGCGGTGCGGCAGACCGGGGCGGAAGCGGTGCATCCGGGCTATGGATTTCTGTCTGAGAACATGAACTTCGCAGCGGCGCTGGAGGCAGAGGGCGTGGTGTTCGTCGGCCCGCCCAGCCCGGCGATTGAAGCGATGGGCGACAAGATCACCTCGAAGAAGATCGCGCAAGCGGCCGGGGTCAGCACGGTGCCGGGGCATATGGGGCTGATCGCCGATGCGGATGAAGCGGTGAAAATCGCCACGCAGATCGGCTATCCGGTGATGATCAAGGCGAGCGCCGGCGGTGGCGGCAAGGGCATGCGGATTGCCTGGGATGATGCCGAAGCGCGCGAGGGCTTTCAGTCTTCGAAGAACGAGGCGGCGGCGTCGTTCGGCGACGACCGGATTTTCATCGAGAAATTCGTGACGCAACCGCGCCACATCGAAATTCAGGTGCTGGCCGACAAGCACGGCAACTGCGTCTACCTGCACGAACGCGAATGCTCGATCCAACGACGCAACCAGAAGGTGATCGAGGAGGCGCCGTCGCCGTTTCTGGACGAGGCGACTCGCCGCGCGATGGGCGAACAGGCCTGCGCTTTGGCGAAAGCGGTGGGCTATACCAGCGCTGGCACGGTGGAATTCATCGTCGATGGCAACCGCAACTTCTATTTCCTTGAGATGAACACCCGTTTGCAGGTGGAACATCCGGTGACGGAGCTGATCACCGGGGTCGATCTGGTGGAACAGATGATCCGGGTGGCGAGCGGCGAACCGCTGCCGTTCAAGCAGGAAGATCTGAAGATCCACGGCTGGGCGATGGAAAGCCGTTTGTATGCCGAAGACCCCTACCGCAACTTCCTGCCGTCGATTGGCCGTCTGACCCGCTATCGCCCGCCGGTGGAAGGCCATACCCCGCGCGGTGGGATTGTCCGCAACGATACCGGCGTGTTCGAGGGCGGCGAGATTTCGATGTTCTACGACCCGATGATCGCCAAGCTGTGCACCTGGGGGCCGACGCGACTGGCTGCGATTGAAGAAATGCGGCTGGCTTTGGACACGTTCGAGGTCGAAGGCATCGGCCACAACCTGCCCTTCGTGGGGGCGGTGATGGACCACCCGCGCTTTGTGTCGGGCAATATCACCACAGCGTTCATTGCCGAGGAATATCCGGATGGCTTCCAAGGCGCGGTGCTGGATGCCGACACCCTGCGCCGGGTGGCGGCTTCGGCGGCAGCGATGAACCGGGTGGCGGAAATCCGGCGCACGCGGATTTCGGGCACGATGGACAACCACGAACGCCGGGTGGGTGACGATTGGATCGTGACGCTGCAAGGCGTTGAATATGTGATGACAATCTCTGCCGATCATGCCGGATCGACGGTACAGTTTGACGATGGCACCACGGCGCGCGTTGTCTCGGATTGGGTGCCGGGGCAGCCTTTGGCCAGCCTGTCGGTCGATGGTGTGCCGGTGGTGATGAAGGTCGCCAAGATCTCGGGCGGGTTCCGCTTGCGGCTGCGTGGGGCTGATCTGAAAGTGCATGTGCGCACGCCGCGTCAGGCCGAACTGGCGAAACTGATGCTGGAAAAACTGCCGCCGGATACCTCGAAATTCCTGCTGTGCCCGATGCCGGGGTTGGTGGCCAAGGTCATGGTCGCGGTTGGCGACGAGGTGCAGGAAGGTCAGGCCTTGGCGACCGTCGAGGCGATGAAGATGGAAAACATCCTGAAAGCCGAGCGCAAGGGCGTGGTGAAGGCGATCAAGGCCTTGGCAGGCAGCAGCCTGAAGGTCGATGAAGTGATCATGGAGTTTGAATAAGCCAAGCGCCTGCGGGGTTTAGCGCCCCGCAGGCATCTGCTGCAGCATCTCGGCGCGGCGGGAGGGGAATTTGTCGATGGCGTGGGTGATTTCGCGGGTATCCCAAGGCAGCGGCTTGCGCAGTTCGGGCTGGCCGTCCTTATCCAGCACCACCAGCGAAAACCCGCGCGGGCGCAGCTGTTGGCGCAAGGCCGAGGGCGGTTTCGGCGTGGTGTCGGTGATGACGATGACATCGCGTTCCACGAGGGCGGCGGTGTCGCGGGTCAGCAGATCAAGCTGGCGGATGTAGTTGGGATCGTTGGGGGAATCGGCAAACACCACCACGGCGCGTTTGAGATAGAGAAGATCGGCCATCACCACCTGATCGGCCGAAACCGGGGCAAATGCGGCGTCTTGCGCCTGCGCCTCAAAGGACACCAAGGCCATTGTGGCCACTAGAAACGATTTTATGCAGTTGTTCATGCCCTGAATATAGGGCGGGGCATCGGACAAACCAAGCACTCCGGGTGGCCCCCGGGCAGGAGGGTTGAGATGACGGATAAATTGGCGGCATGGACGGCGCTGGCGTCGAAGGAAATGAAGGGCGGCTCGCCTGACAGTCTGGTGTGGAACACGCTGGAAGGCATTCCGGTGAAGCCGCTTTACACGCAGGCGGATGTGGAAGGCCTGCCGCAAATGGGCGAAATGCCCGGCTTTGCGCCGTTCACCCGTGGCGTGAAAGCGACGATGTATGCGGGCCGGCCGTGGACGATCCGGCAATATGCGGGCGTCGGTGGCCTTCGATCTGGCGACGCATCGCGGCTATGATTCCGATCATCCGCGCGTGGTGGGCGATGTCGGCAAGGCCGGGGTGGCGATTGACTCGGTTGAAGACATGAAGATCCTGTTCGACGGCATCCCGCTGGAAAAAGTCAGCGTTTCCATGACGATGAACGGCGCGGTGATTCCTATCCTCGCCAGCTTCATCGTGGCGGGGGAAGAGCAGGGCGTGGACCGCAGCCTGCTGTCGGGCACCATTCAGAATGATATTCTGAAAGAGTTCATGGTGCGCAACACCTATATCTATCCGCCGGAACCCAGCATGCGGATCATTGCGGATATCATTGAATACACCTCGGAACACATGCCGAAGTTCAATTCGATCTCGATTTCCGGCTATCATATGCAGGAAGCCGGGGCCAATCTGGTGCAGGAGCTTGCCTATACGCTGGCGGACGGGCGCGAATATGTGCGGGCGGCGATTGCGCGCGGCATGAATGTCGATGATTTCGCGGGCCGCTTGAGTTTCTTCTTCGCCATCGGGATGAATTTCTTCATGGAGGCCGCGAAGCTGCGCGCGGCCCGGCTGCTGTGGCACCGGATCATGGCGGAGTTTCAGCCCAAGAAACAGGGCAGCCTGATGCTGCGCACGCATTGCCAGACGAGCGGTGTGTCGCTGCAAGAGGCCGACCCTTACAACAACGTCATCCGCACCGCCTACGAGGCGATGTCGGCGGTTCTGGGCGGCACGCAAAGCCTGCACACCAATGCGCTGGACGAAGCCATTGCTTTGCCTACCGAATTCAGCGCCCGGATCGCGCGGAATACCCAGCTGATCTTGCAGGAAGAAACCGGCGTGACGCATGTGGTCGATCCGCTGGCCGGGTCTTACTACGTCGAAAGCCTGACGCATGCGCTGGCCGAAGAGGCGTGGAAGCTGATCGAAGAGGTCGAGGCGATGGGCGGCATGACCAAGGCGGTCGCAACCGGCATGCCCAAGCTGCGCATCGAGGAATCGGCGGCGAAGCGGCAGGCGGCGATTGATCGTGGCGATGATGTGGTGGTCGGCGTCAACAAATACCGGCTGGCGAGCCAAGACCCGATCGACATCCTCGATATCGACAACGTCGCGGTGCGCGAGGCGCAGATCGCACGGCTCGCAAGCACGCGTGCGGCGCGTGACGAGGCGAAAGCGCAGGCGGCTTTGGACGAGTTGACCCGGATCGCGGGCCATGACGGCAATCTGCTGGCGGCGGCGGTGGATGCCGCGCGCGCCCGCGCAACGGTTGGAGAGATCAGCATGGCGATGGAAAAGGTGTTCGGCCGTCATCGTGCCGAGGTCAAAACCTTGGCGGGCGTCTATGGCGCGGCCTATGAAGGCGACGAAGGCTTTGCGGCGATCCAGAAGGATGTTGAAGCCTTTGCCGAAGAAGAAGGCCGCCGCCCGCGTATGCTGGTGGTGAAGATGGGGCAGGATGGCCATGATCGCGGCGCCAAGGTGATCGCCACCGCCTTCGCTGATATCGGCTTTGACGTCGATGTCGGGCCGCTGTTCCAGACGCCAGAGGAAGCCGCACAGGATGCCATCGACAATGATGTGCATGTGGTGGGGATTTCGTCGCAGGCGGCGGGGCACAAGACCTTGGCACCCAAGCTGGTGCAGGCGTTGCGCGATGCCGGCGCGGGCGAGATTCTGGTGATCTGCGGCGGCGTCATTCCGCAGCAGGATTATCAGTTCCTCTACGATGCCGGGGTGAAAGCGATTTTCGGGCCGGGCACCAATATTCCGGCTGCGGCCAAGGATATTCTGGATCTGATCCGCAAGTCGCGCGGCTAAAGCGGCCGGTGGCCCGCAGTGTCGCGGGCCATTTCAGCTGGTTTTGCCCTTCAGCAGGGCGACAATGGCCATGGCGTGGCCGTGGCCAAGGCCGAAGTCGGCCTTGAGCCAATCGGTGATCTGGGGGGCCTTCACGCCGGGCAACAGGCCATCGGCGCAGGTAAAGCCCTTCTCCGCCGCCATCGCCCTGAACGCGGCGAGGGCTTGGCCGGTCTTGGCTTCGATAGTGTCCAGATAGGCCTGAAAGCTCATACCCGCGCGGCCCAGAGCATACCGCGCCGCAGCAACTCGCGCGCCGGGCCGTGGTCGATCACATTGGCCTGATGCCCCAAGGCGTTGTAGTAAACCCGGCCCTCGCCCCAAAGCTTGGTGAACACGACGGGCATCGCCACCGGGCCATTCGGGCTGTGCGGACCTGCCACCACCGGAAAATCGCAAACCGCATGCACGCGCACGGCGGGGTCGATGTGCAGGTAATATTGCTCGGTCTTCACATCGAAATCGGCGATCCCGGCGACAAGCGGGTCATCCGACACCATCCGCACCCGGTAATCGATGCCGTCATTGCCCGGATGCGCCACCCATTGCGCGCCGGTCATGAACTGCCACAGCACATCATTGCGAAAGGCATCGCACATACCGCCATGGCACCCCGCCAGCCCGACGCCCGCCTGCACCGCCGCCGCGACGTTTTCGGATTGCAGCTTTTCGATGGTCGACATTGTCCAGACCGGCACGATCAGGTTCAGATCCAGCAAGGCGCCCAGATCATCAAAACAGCCCAGACTGTCGGTGACGGTCACATCCAGTCCGGCAGCGGTCAGATCCTTGGCGAAAAGGGCCGCAACCTTGTCCGGCTGATGCCCGTCCCAACCGCCCCATGTGATCAGTGCTTTCGCCATGGTCATCCTCTCTGCACAAATATCCTGGGGGGTGAGCCCGCAGGGCGAGGGGGGCTAGCCCCCCTCTTTAGCCTCACCGCTGCACAGGCTTTGGTCAACTCAGAACCGCTGCGGTCCGGCAGGTTTGTTGGCCATGATGATTTCGATTTCCTCCATCACTTCGGGCGTCAGCTTGGTCTTGTGTTCCAGCGCGGCAAGGTTGTCGGCAAGCTGGCTGGCCCGCGAGGCGCCAAGAATGACGGTCGAGACGCGCGGGTTGGACAGGCACCACAGCAACGACAGATGCGCAAGGCTCAGCCCCGCCGTTTCGGCCAAAGCCGCCAAGGCGCGGGTCTTGACCAGCTTTTGCTGGCCCGCATCCGACATCAGCATGTCGCGCAGCCATTCGTAACCGGGCAGGGTCATCCGGCTGTCGTTCGGGATTGCGGTGTTATACTTGCCGGTCAGAATACCCGAGGCCAAGGGCGACCAGATCGTGGTGCCAAGGCCGTAAGTGTCGTAGATCGGGGCATAATCGGCCTCGACCTTTTGGCGTTCGAACAGGTTGTATTGCGGCTGTTCCATCGTCGGCGGCGTCAGGCCATTGCAGCGTGCCACGGCATGCGCTTCGGTGATTTGCTGGCCCGACCATTCCGAGGTGCCCCAATACAGCACCTTGCCTTGGGTGATCAGGTTGTGCATCGCCCGCACGGTTTCCTCGATCGGCGTGTCGATATCGGGGCGGTGGCAGAAATACAGGTCCAGATGATCGACCTGCAAGCGGCGCAGCGCGGCATGGCAGGCTTCGGTGACGTGCTTGGCCGAAAGCCCGCGCTGGGTGGGTTTCTCGCCGCCCCAGAACACTTTCGACGACACAATATAGCTGTCACGGCTCCATTTCAGCGCCGCAAAGGCCTCGCCCATCAGGGTTTCGGAGTTGCCCGCTTCGTAGCCTTCGGCGTTGTCAAAGAAGTTGACGCCCGCCTCATAGGCCTGCGCCATCAGCGATTTGGCGTCCGAGCCATCGACCTGTTTGCCAAAGGTGACCCAGGAGCCGAACGAGAATTCAGAAACCTTCAGGCCGGATTTGCCCAAGCGACGATAGTCCATGCGTGTCTCCAATTGAAAATGCCCTGCGCAGGCGTGCTGCACAGGTCATAAGGCATTTGCGCTGAAATGTTAGTCAGATTGCGGCGTAAATCTCGGCGATGCGGGCGACGGCGGCTTCGGGCGTCATTTCAACGCTTTCGCCGCTGCGGCGCGAGGTCAGTTCCACCACGCCATTGGCCAACCCGCGCGGGCCGACGGTGATGCGCCACGGCAGGCCGATCAGGTCCATGGTGGCAAATTTTGCGCCGGCGCGTTCATCGCGGTCGTCATACAGCGCTTCCAGACCCTTGGCGGCCAGCGCCTTGTAAAGCCCTTCACAGGCGGCATCAGCGGCGGCGTCGCCTTGTTTCAGGTTGACGATGCCAACCGGGAACGGGGTGACACCTTCCGGCCAGATGATGCCCTTGTCATCGTGGCTGGCTTCGATGATCGCACCCAGCAGGCGCGACACACCGATGCCGTGGCTGCCCATTTCGACCGGAACTTTGCTGCCGTCAGCGGTGACCACGGTTGCCCCCATCGCCTCGGAATATTTGGTGCCGAAGTAGAAGATCTGGCCAACCTCGATGCCGCGCGCGACCTTGCGGCGGTCTTCGGGGATAGCGTCGAACAGGGCGGCGTCGTGGGTTTCATCGGTGCGGGCGTAAAGGGTGGTGAACTCCTTGCAGACCGCCGCCACTTCTTCGCGGTTGTCGTAATCGACCTCGCGGTTGCCTAGTTTCAGTTCGGTCACGGCAGAATCGAAGAATACTTCGGATTCGCCCGTCGCGGCCAGCACGAGGAATTCATGGGTGTCATCGCCGCCGATCGGGCCGCTATCGGCGCGCATCGGAATCGCGGTCAGGCCCATGCGTTCGTAGGTGCGCAGGTAGCTGACCATGTGGCGGTTATAGGCGTGCAGGGCGGCGGCTTTATCGACGTCAAAGTTATAGCCGTCTTTCATCAGGAATTCGCGGCCACGCATCACGCCGAAACGGGGGCGCATCTCGTCGCGGAACTTCCACTGGATGTGATACAGCGTCAGCGGCAGGTCTTTGTAGCTGTTGACATGTGACCGGAAGATGTCGGTGATCATTTCCTCGTTGGTCGGGCCATAGAGCATCTCGCGGTCCTGCCGGTCCTTGATGCGCAGCATTTCCTGACCGTAATCGTCGTAGCGGCCGGATTCGCGCCACAGGTCTGCCGGTTGCAGGGTGGGCATCAGCAACGGGATGTGGCCGGCGCGTTCCTGCTCTTCATGCACGATCTGTTGGATGCGGTTCAGCACCCGCAGGCCCAGCGGCAGCCAGGAATAGATGCCCGCCGCCTGCTGTTTGATCATGCCCGCGCGCAGCATGTAGCGATGCGAGACGATCTGCGCCTCGGCGGGGTTTTCCTTCAGGACGGGCAGGAAATAACGGGAAACACGCATGCGCTGGCCTCATGGATAGGGGTTTGGGCTTTCCTAGCGGGTTGAGGGGAGGCAGGCAAGCGGCGGCTTGGCGCTTGGTTTGACGGGGTGAAAGCAGCGGTCCCAACTCGGGACCTTTTATATCTGTTAAAAAACAATGGTTTAGGTGTTCTGAATTAAGGGTTTGTTAGGGATTGCGGGCTTTGGACGCGGCCTGCGCTGTGTCGGTTTTGGCGTGCGTGCGCGGCACAGGCCGGTTTGGGGGCATCGCAGGTTCGCAGCAGGCAGGCATCCTGTTGGCAACAGGTGCAGCCCCTTGCAACGGCTTGCCCCAAGGGCGATATGTCGAAAAAGCTTGAGAGGGCAGGGCGATGGCACTTCCGATGCGGGAACAGGCGAAATATTGGGGCATCGCCTTGGCGCTGTTCTTTGTGGCGCTGTGGTTTCTGGGCTCTGTGATGCTGCCGTTTCTGGTCGGTGGCGCGCTGGCCTATTTCCTTGACCCGGTGGCGGACCGGTTGCAGCGCGCGGGCTTGAGCCGGGTGGCGGCGACGGCGCTTATCACCCTGGTGGCGCTGCTGTCGGTAGCGCTTTTGGTGTTAGCGGTGATTCCCAGCCTGATCCAGCAGACCACGGCGCTGATCAATGCGGCCCCGGAAATCGCGCATCGGTTGCAGCTGTTCCTTGTCGAGAAATTCCCCGAACTGACCGACAGCACCTCGACCATCCGCACCACGCTGGCCGAAATTGGCGCGGCGGTGCAGGCCAAGGGCGCGGCACTGGCGCAGGGCGTGCTGACCTCGGCGTTGTCGCTGTTGTCGGCGGTGGTGTTCATCGTCGTGGTGCCGGTGGTGGCGTTTTACATGCTGATGGACTGGGATCATATGGTGGCGCGGATCGACCATATGCTGCCGCGCGACCACGCGCCGACGATCCGGCGGCTCGCGGGCGAGATCAACGACGCGCTGTCGGCCTTCGTGCGCGGCCAGCTGACGGTGTGTTTTCTGCTGGGCAGTTTCTATTCGGTGGCGCTGATGTTTGCCGGGCTGCAATTCGGGCTGGTGGTGGGGGCGCTTGCCGGGGCGATCACGTTCATTCCCTATGTCGGCTCGCTGGTGGGGGGGGCTTTGGCGATTGGTCTGGCGCTGTTCCAGTTCTGGGGTGACTGGTTGTCGATTGGTCTGGTCGCGGCGATCTTCGCGGTGGGGCAGTTTCTGGAAGGCAATATCCTGACGCCGAAGCTGGTCGGCAAATCGGTCGGGCTGCACCCGGTCTGGCTGATGTTTGCGCTGTCGGTGTTCGGGTCTTTGTTCGGCTTTGTCGGCATGCTGGTGGCGGTGCCGGTGGCGGCGGCGATTGGGGTGCTGACGCGCTTTGGCATCGCGCAGTATCAGGGCAGCTTGCTGTATATCGGCATCGCGGGCCGCATCCCCGAGGATGAGGATCAGGCGTGACCGCGCGGCAACTGGCGTTTGATCTGCCAGCGCGGGCGGCGTATCGGCGGGCGGATTTCTTTACCTCGCCTGCCAATGCCGAGGCTTTGGCTGCGATGGACGGCTGGCAGGATTGGCCGGGCGGCAAGCTGCTGTTGATCGGGCCAAGGGGGGCGGGCAAGACGCATCTGGCGCATCTGTGGGCCGAGGTGACGGGGGCGCGGATGCTGGCGGGCAACCATCTGGCCGGGGCCGATCTGCCGGAACTGGCGGCGGGTGGCGCGGTGTGCATCGAGGATGCCGAGCTTGTGGCCGGTGTGGCGCAGGCGGAAACCGCGTTGTTTCATCTGCATAATCTGCTGGCCGGGCAGGGTAGGTTGTTGATCACCGCCAGCGCGCCGCCACGAGATTGGGGGCTACGGTTGCCCGATCTGTTAAGCCGGATGCAGGCGGCCAGCATCGCGCAGCTGCATGCGCCCGATGATGCGCTGCTGTCGGCGGTGCTGATCAAGCTGTTTGCCGATCGCCAGATCGCGGTGCCGCCCAATCTGATCCCGTATCTGGTGCAGCGGATGGATCGGTCTTTTGCCGCCGCCCACGATCTGGTGGCAACATTGGACGCGCACGCGCTGCAACGCGGCCGCGCGGTGACGCGGGCTTTGGCCGCTGAGTTGCTGGACTTCGCAGCGCCTGAATGAAACACTGTCACCGTGCCGTTACACGCCTCTTGCATGAAGCCCCCCATGACCCAAGCTGACTTTCTCAAAGCCCCGTTTCCTGCCCCGGTCGAGTTGCCCGAGGCCGAAATCTCTGGCCCGCGGCGGTTTTTCAACCGCGAACTCAGCTGGTTGGCGTTCAACTGGCGGGTGCTGGATGAGGCGTCAAACCCGGCGGTGCCGCTGCTGGAGCGGCTGCGGTTTTTGTCGATTTCCGCCACCAACCTTGATGAATTCTACACTGTGCGGGTGGCGGGGTTGCGGGCCTTGGTGCGGGCGAAGAATGCCAACGCCTCGGAAGATGGCCGCACCCCGGCGGAACAGCTGGTGTTGATCCATGCCAATGCGCGGCGGTTGATGCACACCCAGCAGGCGGTGTTCAACAAGCTGAAAAAGCTGATGGAGGCGCAGGGGATTACCCTGCTGACCCGCAGCAAGCTGACGGCGCGGGACGAGAAATTTCTGGAAGATCACTTTCTGAACAAGGTGTTCCCGGTGCTGTCGCCCTTGGCGATTGACCCGGCGCATCCGTTTCCGTTCATCCCCAACACCGGGTTTTCGCTGGCGCTGGAGCTGGAGCGGGAATCCGATCACCGCACGCTGAAAGCGCTGCTGCCGATCCCGCAGCAGATCGCGCGGTTTGTGCCGCTGCCGGGGAAAGATGGCGAGCATCGCTTCCTGCCGCTGGAAGAACTGCTGCTGCTGCATCTGGACATGCTGTTTCCCGGCTATACCGACCGTGGCCATTGCCTGTTCCGGGTGCTGCGCGACAGCGATCTGGAAGTGGAGGACGAGGCCGAAGATCTGGTGCGCGAATTTGAAACCGCGTTGAAGCGGCGGCGGCGCGGCGAGGTGATCCGGCTGAAACTGTCGGCTGGCGCACCGCCCGAGTTGCGGGCGTTGATCATGGATGAGCTGGGGGTGACCCCGGATGAAATGGTCGAAGTGCGCGGGCTGCTGGGCGTGGCCGACCTGAAGGAACTGGTGCTGGGGGCGCGGCCTGATCTGTTGTGGCCGCCGTTCACGCCGCGCGTGCCGGAACGGGTGCAGGACAATGACGGCGACATGTTTGCCGCGATCAAGCAGAAGGATATTCTGCTGCATCACCCCTATGAAACTTTCGATCTGGTGATCCGGTTTCTGGAACAGGCGGCGCGCGACCCGAACGTGCTGGCGATCAAGCAGACGCTGTATCGCACCAGCTGGGACAGCCCGATCGTCTCGGCGCTGTGCGAAGCGGCAGAGGCGGGCAAGTCGGTGACGGCGCTGGTCGAATTGAAAGCCCGCTTTGACGAGGCCGCCAATATCCGGCAATCGCGGCGGCTGGAGCGATCTGGCGCGCATGTGGTTTACGGCTTCATGAACTACAAGACCCACGCCAAGATCAGCACCGTGGTGCGGCGCGAGGGCGAAAATCTGGTGACCTACACCCATTATGGCACCGGCAACTATCACCCGATCACCGCCAAGGTGTATACTGACTTGTCGTTCTTCACCTGCGATGCCGCCTTGGGGCGTGATGCGACGCGGGTGTTCAACTATCTGTCGGGCTATGTGCAGCCGCAGGGGCTTGAAAACCTTGCGATTTCGCCGATCACGCTGAAGCCGCGCCTGCTGGAACTGATCGCAGCCGAAGCCGATCACGCCCGTGCGGGCCGTCCGGCGGAAATCTGGGTCAAGCTGAACTCGCTGATTGATCCCGATGTGATCGACGCGCTTTATGCGGCGTCAAACGCCGGGGTGCAGATCAGCCTGATCATTCGCGGCATTTGCGGCGTGCGGCCCGGTATCAAGGGGTTGTCGGAAAATATCCGGGTGAAATCCATCGTCGGGCGGTTTCTGGAGCACAGCCGGATCATGTGCTTTGGCAATGGCCACGGCCTGCCATCAAAGAACGCGCGGGTGTTCATTTCCTCGGCGGACTGGATGGGGCGCAACCTGACGCGGCGGGTCGAAACGCTGGTGGAAATCCATAACCCGACGGTGCAGGCGCAGATTGTCGGCCAGATCATGGCGGCAAATCTGGCCGATGAGGCGCAATCCTGGGTGCTGCAACCGAGCGGGGCCTACAAGCGCGACCTTACGCCGATAGACGGCAAGGCATTCTCGTGCCACCGTTTCTTCAAGGATAATCCCTCGCTGTCGGGCCGTGGCACGGCGGGCGCGAAAGATGTCCAGAAACTCGCCTAGAGCGTCTTGCGCATGATCGGCTGAACCCGATCATGCGCAACAGGCACAGGCCGATCTTGTCTTGGATTTCCCTCAATCTGATTCAGATTGAGGGAAATCCGCTCTAAGCGAACGGAAGACCAATGACCGACGATCCTGAAGACGACCATGGCCCGTTTGGCCGCCCTTTGTTTGACGACCCGTCTGCCCGCGCGCTTAGCCGGGTGGGGGTGGTGGACGTCGGCTCAAACTCGGTGCGGATGGTGGTGTTTGACGGCGCAGCACGTTCCCCGGCCTATTTTTACAACGAAAAGATCATGTGCGGTCTGGGCAAAGGGCTGGCGGAAACTGGCATGCTGAACCCGGAAGGGCGGCGGCGGGCGCTGGCGGCGTTGAAGCGATTTTCCTTGCTGGCCAAGGGGATGGGGATTGATACGCTGACGGTGGTGGCGACAGCTGCGGCGCGAGAGGCCAAGGATGGCCCGGCGTTTCAGGCGGAAGTTCTGGCGCAGACCGGGTTGAAGATCTGGGTGGTGGACGGCGACGAAGAGGCGCGGCTTTCGGCGCAGGGTGTGCTGTTGGGCTGGCCCGAGGCGAAGGGGATTGTCTGCGACATCGGCGGCAACTCGATGGAGTTGGCAAAGATCGGCGGCGGCAAGGTCGGCAAGCGGGTTTCGACGCCGCTGGGGCCGTTCCGGCTTTTGCAGGTTGGCGACACCGCGAAGAAGCGCGCGGCGCATATTGATCGGATTTTGAAGGACTGTCAGGCCGAGTTGAAATCGGAAGGCGAGCGGATCTATCTGGTGGGCGGATCGTGGCGGGTGATCGCGCGGCTGGATATGGAGCGGCGCAACTATCCGCTGACGGTTTTGCACGAATATCGTATGACTCCCAAGAGCCTGATGGACACGCTGGACTGGATCGAGACCAGTGATCTGGCAGTGCTGCGCGCCCGCACCGGCACCTCGCCCGAGCGGATGGAGCTGGTGCCGCTGGCCTGTGAAGTGATGCGCGAGTTGATCAAGATGCTGAAACCGTCGGAAATCGACGTGTCGGCCTATGGCATCCGCGAAGGGTTGCTGTTTGAACAGATGCCGGACCGGCTGCGGGCGCGCGACCCGCTGATCGAGGCGGCGCGGATGGCGGAGAAGATCTCGGCGCGAATGCCGGGGTTTGGCAAGAAGCTGTATGAATTTCTGGAGCCGCTTTTTGTGGGCGCCAGTGACGAACGCATCCGGCTGACCAAAGCCGCTTGCCTGCTGCACGACACCACCTGGCGCGCGCACCCGGATTACCGGGCCGAGGCCTGTTTTGACAATGCGACGCGGGCAAACCTTGGCGGGTTGGATCATCCGGGCCGGGTGTTTCTGGGGCTGGCGCTGCTGCACCGCTACAAGAACAGCCGGGCGGGGTCGCGGTTGGAGCCGATGTTCCGGCTGCTGAGCGAAGATCAGTTGCAAGAAGCCGAGGTCTTGGGCAAGGCGATGCGGTTTGGCGCGATGTTTGCGGTCGGCGATCCGGCGCGGGCGGGCAAGCTGGTCTGGACGCCGAAGAAAAAGCTGCTGGAACTGCTGCTGACCGAAGAGGGTCGCGGGCTGTTTGGCGAGGTTGCCGAGGCGCGCTTTGCCGCGCTGGCGCAGGCGTTGAAGGCGCAGGCCAAGCTGGGCAATCTGGTGTGATGCTGGCGTTCGATCATATTGCAGTTTCGGCGGAAACGCTTGCCGAAGGCGTGGCTGCGGTCGAGGCAGCGCTGGGTGTGGGCTTGGCGGGCGGTGGCCAGCATGGGCATATGGCGACGCATAACCGGCTGCTGGGCCTGGGCGATCTTTATCTGGAGCTGATCGCCGCCGACCCTGCTGCCACGCGCCCGGTTTGGCCGCGATGGTTCGATTTAGACAATTTCTTGGGGGTTCCGAGGCTGACCAATTGGGTTGCGCGTTGTGAAAGTCTAAGTGCTGCGCTGGCCGTTTGCCCTGATGGAACCGGCGTTCCGGTTGCTTTGCAGCGCGGTGACTACCGCTGGCAGATGGCGGTGCCCGCCGATGGCAAGCTGCCGTTCGACGGCTGCTTTCCAGCGCTGATCCAATGGCAGGGGGATTTGCACCCCAGCCGGGCCTTGCCGGAAAGCGGCGTGCGGCTGACCCGGTTGGAGGTGGCGCATCCCGAGGCTGCTGGTTTGTGCGCTGCCTTGGCACGGGTGGGCTTTGCTGATCCGCGGGTGGCGTTTGTCCAAGGCGCGGCCAAGGCGATGCGCGCCGAATTTTCCACCCCGCACGGGGCGCGGGTGCTGGAATGATCCGGCCCGCGTCCGCTGCCGATGCCGAGGCTTTGGCGGCGCTGTGGAACCCGTGGATCCGCGATACCGCGATTACCTTCAACGCCGATGAGAAGTCCGCAGCCGATCTGGCCGCGATGATCGCCAGCCGGCCCTGCTTTGTGGTTTGGGTGAATAACGGCCTGCAAGGCTTTGCGACCTATAGCCAATTTCGTGGCGGTATCGGCTATGCCACCTGCATGGAGCATACGGTGATCCTGTCGCCAGAGGCGCGTGGCCGGGGTATCGGGCGGGCGCTGCTGGCGGCGGTTGAGGCGCATGCGCGGGCGGCGGGGGCGCATCAGATGATCGCCGGGGTATCAGGTGAAAACCCGCAAGGCCGGGCGTTTCATGCCGCGATGGGTTATCAGCAGATCGCACTTGTTCGTGAGGCGGGTTTCAAATTCGGCCGCTTTATGGATCTTGTGCTGATGCAGAAATTCCTGTCCTGACAGACCCTTTGCAACAGGCTATCCTGATCCCATGTCACTCTGGACCCGCATCACCGAAGCTATTGCCGCCCTGACTGCGGGCGAGGGCTTGGCGGTTGTCTTTGACCGGCTGCGCGGCGGCGCGGTGCCGGAACGGTCGGTCGGGTTTACCATTGCGGTAATCGCGCTGGGGGCCAAGATGGCCAAGGCCGATGGCGAGGTGACGCGCGACGAGGTTTCGACCTTCCGCCGGATTTTCCAGATCCCGCCGGAAGAGGAAATGCATGCTGCACAAGTGTACAACCTGGCGCGGCAGGATGTGGCGGGCTTTGATGCCTATGCCCGCAAGGTGGCGACTTTGTTCAATAAACCGGGGCAACCACTGTGCGCGGATGACCGCAATGTGCTGATCGACATTCTGGAGGGGCTGTTCCAGATTGCGATGTCGGATGGCAAATATCACCCCGCCGAGGATGCTTTTCTGACCGAGGTTGCGCGGATTTTCGGGCTGGATGACCGCTGTTTCCGGGTGCTGCGCGGGCGGTTTGTCGATGGTGCGCCGCGCGATCCCTATGATGTGCTGGGGCTGCCGGCGACGGCAAGTCTGGAGGATGCCCGCAAGGCCTGGCGGGCGGCGGTAAAAGACAGCCATCCCGATGTGATGGTGGCGCGCGGGGTGCCCGCCGAGGCGGTGCAGCTTGCAACGCGGCGGCTGATTGCGATCAACACGGCATGGGAAGAAATTCAATCGAAGGTGGCAGCATGACCGAACGGCTTAGGCTGGCGACCTACAATGTCGAATGGTTCAACGCGCTGTTCGATGATCGCGGGCGGCTTTACGAGGACCGCGAGCTGTCATCGCGCTATCAGGTGACGCGTGGCGAGCAGCTTGGCGCTTTGGGGATCGTCTTTACCGCGCTGGATGCTGATGCGGTGGTGATCATCGAGGCGCCTGATACCAATTCGCGCCGCTCTACCGTGACGGCGCTGGAGCGGTTTGCGCGGAAATACGACCTGCGGGCGCGCAAGGCGTTGATCGGCTATGCATCTGAAACCGAACAGGAAATCGCGTTCCTGTATGACCCGGACCGCCTGAGCGTTTCGCATGATCCGCAGGGCGATCCCGCCCCAAGCCATGGCGCGCCGGGGGCGCCGCGCTTTGACAGCCAGCTGCGGCTGGATCTGAACGCAGATGGCGAAGAAGATCTGGTGCGGTTTTCCAAACCACCGCTGGAACTGGCGCTGACCACGGCGGCGGGGCACAAGCTGCGGCTGATCGGGGTGCATGCGAAATCGAAAGTGCCGCATGGCGATATGAGCTCGAAGGAATTCACCCGGATTTCCATCGAAAACCGGCGCAAGCAATTGGCTGAATGTCTGTGGCTGCGGGCCCGGATTGACCAGCAACTGAAGGCCGGTGATCGGTTGATCGTGCTGGGCGATTTCAACGACGGTCCGGGGCTGGACGAATATGAAAAGCTGTTCGGCCATTCGGGCGTGGAAATCGTGATGGGGCTGCGCCCGGATCAGGTGCGGATGACCGATCCGCATGCCGAAATGGCGCTGACGCAACCGACGGGCCTGCATCCGACAACCGCGCGGTTCTGGCTGCAACCGAAGAAGCGGTTCTTTGAGGCGCTGCTGGATTTTATCATGGTCTCGCCTGATCTTGCCGAAACCAAGCCCGATTGGCGGATCTGGCACCCGTTTGATGATCCGGCGGTGACGGCGGTGCCGGAACTGGCCGATGCGCTGCTTTCCGCCTCTGACCACTTTCCGGTGACGATTGATCTGACTTTATGATTTGAAACAGCGTCGCGGCATGACCATATTGATTGCATGAAACATGTTTTTCTTGCCCTGCTGTTGCTGACCGCGCCCGCGCTGGCGCAAACCGAGCCGCCGGCAAATCCGCCGCCTGCCGAAGACCTTGAGCAGGGGCTGAGCCTGATGGAGCAAGGCGCGCAGATGCTGCTGCGACATATGATGGGCAAGGTGGAACCGTCCTTGCAGGAGATGACCGAGGCGCTGAAACAGGCGCAGCCGCAGCTTTTGAAGCTGCTGGCGATGGTGGATGACATTCGCAATTTCCATGCCCCCGAAGTGTTGGAGAATGGTGATATTCTGATCCGGCGCAAAACTCCGGCCGAGTTGAGGCTGGAGGAGTTGCAAGGCGGCGAGACCGAGCTTTAACCGGGGCGGGGCCGGACAAGCGCCGGATCGCTGCTGTCACTTAACCGTTCCTTGACCCTGCCGCCCTAACGTTGCACCCTGCGCGCAAAACGAAAGAGCAGCACCTTGGCAACGACCTCCCCCTTCTCGCGCTTTGAGCTGATGATTGCGTGGCGCTATCTGCGCGCCAAGCGCGCCGAGGGCGGCGTATCGGTGATGACCTGGATCAGCCTGATCGGCATCACGCTTGCGGTGTTCGCGCTGATCGCCACTCTGGCGGTGCGGGCCGGGTTCAGGGCGGAATTTGTCGATACGATCCTGGGTGCGAACGCGCATGTGACGGTTTATTCCGCAGGCCAGCTGTCTGATGAAGGTCAGATGGTGAAGGGATTTCAAGACTTTGACCCGATTGCGGCACAGATTGCCGCCATTCCCGGCGTGACCCGCGCCGCGCCGCTGATCAAGGGGCAGGTGATGGTGACGGCGGGCGAGGGCTCGAACGGCGCAGAGGTGTTTGGCATCCGGCTGGATGATCTGAAAGCGATCCCGCGTGTGGGGCTGGGGGCGGATGCTTACGGCAATATCGAGGATTTCAACGACGGCATCGCCATTGGCTCTGGCATCGCGCGCGAGCTGGGGGTGACGGTGGGCGACCGGCTGCGGGTGATCGCGCCTTCGGGGGTGAAAACCGCGTTCGGCTCCAGCCCGCGGGTGAATGCCTATACCGTGGTCTATGTGTTTACCGCCGGGCGCTGGGATATCGACCGCACCCGGATTTATATGCCCTTCACCGAGGCGCAAAGCTTTTTCAACCGCGAAGGCTTTGCCGACGAATTTGAGGTGATGGTGCAAAATCCTGAAATGATTGATGATTATACCGTGCAGGTGATGCAGGCAGGCGGCGATGATGCGCTGATCTGGACATGGCGCGACAGTGCCGGAAGTTTCCTGCGTGCGCTTGATATCGAGGATAACGTGATGTTCATCATCCTGTCGATCCTGGTGCTGATCGCGGCGATGAACATCATTTCCGGGCTGATCATGCTGGTGAAGAACAAGGGTCGTGACATTGGCATCTTGCGCACCATGGGGCTGACCGAGGGGTCGATCCTGCGGATTTTCTTTATCTGTGGCGCGTTTACCGGCGTGGTTGGCACCATCATGGGGGTGATCCTGGGCTGCCTGTTTGCGTTTTACATCGATCCGATCTTCTCGCTGGTGAACTATGTGGCGGGCGGCGGCATCTGGGATCCGTCGATCCGGGGCATCTACGCGCTGCCTGCCAAGCTGCAATTGGGCGATGTGATGTCGGCTGTTGCGCTGTCTTTGGGGCTGTCGTTCATCGTCACGATTTTCCCGGCGCGGCGCGCGGCAAGGATGAACCCGGTGGAGGCGCTGCGCTATGAGTGAGTTTGCGCTGGAACTGGCCGGGATCGAGAAATGCTACAACCGGGGCAAGCCTTCGGAGGTGGCGGTGCTGCGCGGTGCGACGCTGGAGGTGAAGCGCGGCGAGGTGGTGGCTTTGGTGGCACCTTCGGGGGCTGGCAAATCGACGCTGCTGCACATCGCGGGTCTGCTGGATACGCCGGACGAAGGCTCGGTGGCCTTGGGCGGGCGCAATATGGTGGGTCTGGGCGACAAGGCCCGCACCGAAGCGCGGCGGGCGGAGGTGGGCTTCATCTATCAGTTTCACCACCTGCTGCCGGAATTTTCCGCACTGGAAAACGTGGTGATTCCGCAGCTTGCCAATGGTGTGCCGCAGGCAGAGGCCGAGGCGCGGGCGCTGCAATTGCTGGGGCATGTCGGGGTTGCGGCGCGGGCGGAACACCGTCCGGCGGCGCTGTCGGGCGGCGAGCAGCAGCGGGTGGCGTTCTGCCGGGCCTTGGCCAACAAGCCGCGTCTGCTGCTTGCGGATGAACCGACCGGCAATCTGGACCCCGCGACATCGGATCAGGTTTTTGCCGCGCTGATGGAACTGGTGCGGCAGACCGGGCTGGCGGCGCTGATCGCGACGCATAACATGGAACTGGCTGCCCGGATGGACCGGGTGGTGCGGCTTGACAAAGGCAGGGTGGTGACGCCTTAACCAAGGCACCTCGCCAGACAGGAGATCCCGATGCGCCCGTTTTCCATCGCTTTGACCGCCACCATGGCGCTTGGCCTGCTGGCTTTGGCCGCCTGCATACCGCTGGGGCCTTTCCCGAACGCGCCGGAAGAAAAATCCACCGGGGCCGAGGATTACGCGGCCTATTGTGCCGCCTGCCATGGCGCTGCGGGTAAGGGGGATGGCGAGGTTGCAAAAGAACTTGGCAAACCGCCTGCCGATCTGAGCAAGCTGTCGAAAAAGAACAAGGACGCGTTTCCGACCACCAAGGTGATGGCGCAGATCTGGGGCTATGCCGGCAAGAAGGGCAAAGGCATCATGCCGGATTTCGGGCCGCTGCTGGAAGGCGACACGGTGCCCTATGACGGCGGCGACGGTATCGAGACGCCCACGCCGATCCGGTTGGTGCAGATTGCGGAATACCTCAAGACGCTTCAGGCGAAGTGACTTAGCTGCGGCGATGCGGCCGCAGCAAGATCAGGATCGGGAAGCCCACAAGGCTATGCTTGTGGGGTTAGGCCAGCCCGTTTGAGGCGGCAAGGTTGCGATCCATGCGTGCATTCATCAAGCGCGCTTTGCTTGAAACCCTGGCGCGTCAGGCCCATTCGCCCTTGCGGAATACCGGCGTCGCGCTGCCATCGGCGGCCAGACCGTCAATATCAATGTCACCCGAACCGATCATCCAATCGACATGGATCATGCTGGAATTGCCGCCCTGCGCTGCGATCTGCTCGGGCGTCAGGCTGCCGTCTTCAAAGCACTTGGCATAGCACTGGCCCAAAGCGATGTGGCAGGCGGCGTTTTCGTCAAACAGGGTGTTATAGAACAGCAGACCCGATTGCGAGATTGGTGATCCATGTGGCACCAGCGCCACCTCGCCCAGGCGGCGCGCGCCGTCATCGCTGTCGAGCAGTTTCAGCAGCACCGCCTCGCCCTTGCTGGCCTTGGCTTCAACGATCCGGCCCGCCTCGAACCGCACTTCGATGTTTTCAATCAGGCTGCCCTGATGCGCCAGCGGCTTGGTGGCGCGCACCCGGCCTTCGACGCGGGCGGCGTGGGGGGTGGTGAAAACCTCTTCGGTCGGGATATTGGCGTTGCAGGTGACACCGTTCTTGGCGGTTGACGCACCGCCCTGCCAGGCATGGCCATCGGCTAGCCCCACCGTCAGATCGGTGCCGGGCCCGGTGAAGCGTAGCGCCGAAAAACGCTTGTCGTTCAACCAGTTGGTCCGCGCCCGCAAGGTAGCATTATGGGCGGCCCAAGCCGCCACCGGATCGGGTTGATCAACGCGGGAGGCGGCGAAAATCGCCTCGGCCAGCTTTTGCACCGCCGCATCCGGGGCCAGATCGGGGAACATCTGCCGCGCCCAAGCCTCGCCGGGGTAGGCGCAGATGGACCAGTTGATGTCAAAGCCCGCGATCTTGGCCAAGGCCGGTTGGTAGGCGATGGCATTGGCCTTGCCCGCCCGTGCCACCTTCGCCGGGTCTTGCGTGGCCAAGAGCATCGGGTTGTCGCCGACAATCGCCATCCGTGCGGCACCATTGGCAAAGGCTTCGGCCATGCCGTTGTAAAGCCAGTTCGGCGCGCGGTCGAAGCTGTTGTCGTGGCCGTGGGCATAGCGGGCAAGCGCGATCTCTTCATCTGCGAAGATCGGCGTCACCACGCCCGCACCGGCGCGATAGGCCGCCGCCGCGATCTGGCGCACCAAGGGCAGGGCGGCCATCGGCGCGGTCAGAATCAGATCCTGACCGGGTTGCAGGGCCACCCCCACATTCACCGCCACTTCGGCCAGTTTCGCCAGCTTCACCGGATCAATCGGGGTGCTCATCGTTGCAATCCTTTGCAAATTTTGCCTGACCTTAGCCCGCTGCCGGGCAGGGTCAACCGACCCGGATTTGCCAGCCGGTAAAAAATCAGTCGTGGGGGCAACGCCGCTGTTGCGCGAAGAGTTGAAAATTGTCAGACATATGACATTGGCGGTTGTGATCTGACGCAGCGGGCCAAATGCAGCAAATGAAATGCGCCGGGGAGAAACCTTGGGCATCCCAACGCAAACGCCTTTGGCGTCAACACGGAGGAACAGATCCGACATTTCCTGAGAACAGCGGGGGCGCTGGTGACGGCGGTGCTGCTGTCTACCGCGCCCATTTCGGTGCAGACCACCGTATATAGTGCGGGGGACACCACCTCTGGCACATATATGGACTATATGAAGACGGTCTATGCCCGCGCCGGCAACCCTGAAATCATCCAGTTGCCGCTGACCAGCTTTGACAACAACTACGATCTGCACCCGATGGCGGCCGAAAGCTGGACGCAATCGGAAGACGGTCTGACCTGGACGTTCAAGCTGCGCGCCGGTCTGCTGTGGTCGGATGGCGAGCCGCTGAAGGCCAGTGACTACATCTTTTCGCTGCAGCGTGCGGCGACGACCGGCTATGATTTCGCATGGTATTGGGGCTACGCGGGCGGCATCGCCAATTGGGACCCGGTGACCAAGGGCGAGGCCGATGTGGCAACGCTTGGCATCAAGGCGGTGGATGATGTGACGATCGAAGTCACCACCTCGGCACCGAAACCTTATCTGCCGGGCGTGGTCAGCCTGTGGTATCCGGTGCCCAAGCATGTCTGGGACAAGCTGGGTGACGAATACGCGGCGAATGTGGACTCGCTGGTGTCTTCCGGGCCGTTCATTGTCGAGTCGTGGGAGAAATCCAACAACAGCATGGTTCTGGTGAAGAACCCGAAATACACCGGCCCGTGGCAGCCGCAGGTGGACCGGCTGGAGATTGACCCGTCGCTGGGCGCGCCCGAAGTGGGGCTTCCGGCCTTCATGGCGGGGGAGTCTGATTTCTCGTATCTGAACGCCGGACAAATTCCGTTTGTGGAACAGCGCTTTCCGGGCCAGATCGCCAAGAATGCGGTGTTTGCGGTGTCTTACATCTCGTTCGGCCTTGATATGGCGCCGTTCGACAACATCAACGTCCGCAAGGCGTTTCAGGCCGCTATCAACCGAGATGAGATGACGGCAACGGTGCTGAAAGACCTTGCCATTCCCGGCAAATCGCTGCTGCCGCCGGGCTATCCTGGCTACAACGACGCGATCACCTCGCAGGCGGTGTTCGACCCGGAAAAGGCCAGGAAATTCATGGCTGATGCCGGCTATCCGAACGGCGAGGGCTTTCCAGAGGTGGAAATCTGGTATCGCGATCAGGGCGGCTATAACGGCGCAATCACCGCGCCTATGCTGCAATATCTGCAAGCGCAGTTTAAGGATATTCTGGGAATTACCATGAATATCAAGATCCTGCCGCAGAAAGACTGGATGGCGGGGATGATGGAGAAGAAGAACAACCTGTTCCTTGCACCCTATGAATACGACTATATCGACCCGTCGAACTTCTACGGCATCTTCTTCAACGGCGGGCGACATGATCACAAGATCAAGGCCTATGACGATCTGGTGGCGCAGGCCGACAGCAATCCGGTCTGGGAGGAACGGGTGAACCTGTATCAGCAGGCCGAGCAGGTGCTGATCGACAACGCCTCGTTCGTGCCGCTGGTGCATCCGATCACCAATGCGGTGGTGTCGCAAGATCTGAAGGGCGATGCGACGCTGCCGAACAAGCTGGGCTTCTCGCCCTTGCGGCAACTGGCGCTGTATTTCTACACCCACGTTCAGAAGTAAACCCGCTGCCCCCCGGTTGATGCCGGGGGGCGGCCCGTGCCCGGATGCCGCATGCCGCTGTTGGATATTGAAAACCTGACCGTCAGTTTCCCGCAACACGAAGGCGTGGTGCAGGCGGTGCGTGGGGTCAGCCTGTCGGTTGCGGCGGGCGAAAGCGTTGGAATTGTTGGCGAATCCGGCTCTGGCAAATCTGTGACCTGCATGGCGGTGCTGCGGCTGTTGCGCGAGCCACCTGCGCGGATTGCGGCGGACAAGATGGAGTTGGCTGGAGTCAACATGCTGACCGCCAGCCGGGCGCAACTGTCGGCCAGCCGCGGCCGCGTTGCCGCGATGGTGTTTCAAGACCCGATGACGGCGTTTGATCCGGTTTTCACCATTGGTCATCAGATCGTGGAAACCATCCGCGCGCATCGCAAGGTGTCGAAATCCGAAGCGCGGGGCGAGGCGGCAAATCTGCTGGCGCGGGTGGAAATCAAGACCCCCGAGGCAATTCTGAACAGTTATCCGCATCAGCTGTCTGGCGGGATGTTGCAGCGGGCGATGATTGCGATGGCGCTGTCGTGTCGGCCGCAAATCCTGTTTGCCGATGAGCCGACCACGGCGCTGGATGTGACGATTCAGGCGCAAATCCTGCAGCTTATCAAAGACCTGCAAGCTGAATTCGGCATGGGGCTGATCATGGTGACGCATGATCTGGGCGTGGTGGCTGAAACCGTTGACCGGGTTGTGGTGATGTATGGCGGGCGGGTGATGGAAACAGCACCTGTGCAGGATATTTTCGACGCACCCGCGCATCCTTATACGCAGGCGCTGATGGCTTCGATGCCGGGGCGCAGTGCCGGCAAGCAGCGGTTGGTGGAAATTCCGGGGGCCTCGCCCAACCCGAGCAATCCGCCATCGGGCTGCCCGTTTCATCCGCGCTGCGCTGTGGCCGAGGCCCGATGCGCTGCGCAAGTGCCTGCGTTCAAATCCCAATCCGCGACCCGTGCGGCGGCCTGCTGGAGATTGCCATGACCCCGGCCTTGGAGTTGCGCAACCTGTGCAAGACCTATCACTTGCGCCAAAGCGGTGGGGTGTTTGCGCGCCACAGCGATCATCTTGCAGTGCGGGATGTGTCGCTGATTTTGCCGAAAAATCAGATCCTTGGGCTGGTTGGCGAATCCGGTTCGGGCAAGACCACCACCGGCATGATGGCGATGCGGCTGGTGGAGCCGAGCTCGGGGCAGATTTTGGTGGGCGGCTACGATATTACCGCCTTGGGCCATGCCGCGCTGAAACCGTTCCGCCGCCAGATGCAGGTGGTGTTTCAGGACAGCTATTCGGCGCTGGACCCGATGATGACGCTGGCACAGATCGTGGCCGAGCCGCTGCATATTCACGGGCTGGGCACGGCTGCCGAACAGGCAGAGCAAGCGCTTGATATGCTGGTGAAAACCGGACTGGACCGCAGCTATGGCGGCCGCTATCCGCATGAGCTTTCCGGCGGGCAGCGCCAGCGCGTGGCCATTGCCCGCGCGCTGATCCTGCGGCCTGCCGTGCTGGTGGCGGACGAGCCGACCTCGGCGCTGGATGTCAGCGTCAAGGCGCAGATCATCAATCTGCTGCTGGATTTGCAGGCGGAAATGGGGCTTTCGATCCTGTTCATCAGCCATGATCTGTCGGTGGTGCGTTCGTTGACCGACAAGGTGGCGGTGATGTTTCAGGGCCGGATCGTTGAAGAGGCGGCGACTGAAACCATCTTCACCGACGCCCGCCACCCCTATACCCGCAGCCTGCTGCAGGCGATTCCAGTGTTGAACCCGCGCGAGCGCCGGGCGCGGCGGTTTCTGAGCCGCGCTGAAATCGAGGCCGCGACGCCGCGTCTTTCGGGCTATGGCGTCAGCACTGGCAAGCCCGAACTGATCCAGATTGCGCCCGACCATCGGTTGGAGGCGATTTTGCAATGATCCGCTATATCCTTGGCCGCATCGCCTCGATTGCGCTGACTTTCACCGTGGTTTCGGTGATCGTGTTTCTGATGATGCACGCGGTTCCCGGTGGACCGTTCGATGGCAATGACATGCCGGTCTCGGATGCGGTGAAGGCAAAGCTGAACGCCTCGCTTGGCTTGGATCAGCCGCTTTATGTGCAGTATTTCAAATACATGTGGGGGGTGCTGCATTTCGATTTCGGTATTCCGTTCCAATCCCCCGGCGAGACCACGCTGCAACTTCTGAGCCGGGCCTGGCCGCCCAGCCTGATCCTGGGCGGGGCAGGGGTATTGATCGGCGCGCCTTTGGGGATTTTGCTGGGCATGGCGGCTGCGCTGCGGCGCAACAGCTGGATCGACTATCTGGCCTCGGCTTTCGCCACGCTTGGCCTGACCATCCCGGTCTTTGTGATCTCGATGGGGCTGATCATGGTGTTCGCGGTCTGGCTGAACTGGTTGCCGGCAAGCGGTTGGGGCAAGCCGCACGCTTGGATTTTGCCGATCACCGCCTATGCCGCGATCCCGATGGCGACCTATGCCCGCTATACCCGCAGCGCCATGCTGGATGTGCTGACCAAGCCGTTCGTCACCGTACTGCGCGCCAAGGGCTTGTCGGAGCGGCGGATCATCTTCCAGCATGTGCTGCGCAACGCCGCGCTGCCGATGGTGACGGTATTTCTGCCGATGTTCATCGGCACCGCCACCGGGTCGATCTTTGTCGAGGCGATGTTCCGGGTGCCGGGGCTTGGCGCCTATTTCGTAAGCTCGATCACCCTGCGCGACTACAGCCTTGAAATGGCGCTGATCTTGATGGTGACCATGATGTTCTGCATCGCCTATCTGCTGTCCGATATCGTCTATGCCCTGCTGAACCCGCGTATCCGGGTCGGGGGGCGGTCTTGACGCAGCGCAGCCCGCTCTATTTTGCCTTGCGCCGTTTTGCCGATAACAAGGCGGCGGTGGTGTCTGGAATCGTGCTGGCGGTGATCCTGCTGATGGCAATCTTTGCGCCGCTGATCAGCAAGACCGGCTATGCCGATCAGGATTTTCTGGCGCAGTCCTATGCTTTCCCGTCGGGCGCGTTCTGGTTCGGCGTCGATGATCTGGGCCGCGATTTCTTCACCCGCATTGTGTATGGCGCGCGGGTGTCGCTGACCATCGGCTTTGCGGCGGCGGCGTTTTCGGTGCTGATCGGCATCCCGCTGGGGGCGATTGCGGGCTATTACGGCGGCTGGGCGGATTGGGGCGTGATGCGGCTGATCGAGCTGTTCTCGGTGGTGCCGCCGTTGTTGGCGGCGATGCTGCTGGGTGCGCTGACCAATGGCGGTTTTCTGACCATCGTGCTGATCGCGGCGCTGTTTGGCTGGGTGCAGGTTTGTCTGCTGGTGCGCGCGCAGGTGAAGGCTTTCCGCGAAAAAGAGTTCGTCCGCGCCGCTGCGGCGCTTGGGGCCAGCCCCGGCTATATCATCCGCCGCCACCTGATCCCGAATGCGCTGTCACCTATCATCGTCGGCTTTGTGCTTGCGATCCCGCTGGCGATGATGCTGGAGGCGTCGCTGTCTTTTCTGGGCATCGGGGTGCCGCCGCCGGTGCCAAGCTGGGGCCAGATGATCAATGTGGGGATGAATTTCATGTATTTTTACTGGCACTTGGCGGTTTTCCCGACAGCTGCCCTTGCCATCACCGTGCTGGCCACCACCCTGTTTGGCGATGGCTTGCGTGATGCCCTTGACCCCACCCTGAAAGGGCGCTGAGATGGAAAACCTGTCTGCCTTCTTCCTGCTGCGCCCGGATGTCTGCTTTCTGAACCACGGCAGTTTTGGGGCCTGTCCGCGCCCGGTGTTTGAGGATTATCAGCGCTGGCAATTGCAGCTGGAAAGCCAGCCGGTTGCCTTCCTTGACCCGGCGCGCGGCCTGTCGGGCTGGATGCGCGCGGCGCGGGTGGCTTTGGCGGCCGAACTGGGGGCCGCGCCGGATGATCTGGTCGGGCTGACCAATGCCACCTACGGGCTGAACATCGTCGCGCAATCGCTGGACCTGCGGCCGGGCGATGAGATTTTGACCACCGATCACGAATATGCCGCGCTGGAAAAGACTTGGGCCTATGTCTGCCGCAAGACGGGGGCTGTGATCAAGACGGTGAAGATTCCGTTGCCGCTGACCGAGGAGGCCCAGTTCACCGATGCCATCCTGAATGGGTTCAGCGATAAAACCCGCGTGCTGTTTCTGAGCCATATCACCTCTGCCACGGCCTTGGTCTTCCCGATTGAACGGGCCGTCGCTGCGGCGCGGGCGCGCGGGATCTATTCGGTGATCGACGGTGCCCACACCCCCGGCCATATTCGGCTGAACCTTGATGCGCTGGGGGCGGATTTCTACGCCGGCAACTGTCACAAATGGCTGATGGCCCCGAAAGGCAGCGCCTTTCTGCATGTGCGGGCAGAATTGCAGAGCCTGCTCAACCCGTTGGTGATCAGCCACGGCTGGACCGAAGACGCCAGGCAGCCCGGCGTCAAGGGTGTGTTTGGCAACACGCCCTTCATCGACGGGTTGGAGATGCAGGGCACCCGCGACCCTTCGGCGTGGTTGGCGGTGCCAGCGGCGCTGAAATTCCGCGCCGATCATGACTGGTGGAAGATCACCGAAAGCTGTCGGCAACTGGTGCAGGCCACTGCCGCCCGCGTGCGCGCCTTCACCGGCCTGGCCGCACTTTCCAGCCCGGCGTTCTGTGCGCCGCAGATGGTGTCGATGCCGGTGCCGCGCTGCGATCCGGTCGAGCTGAAACGCCGTCTTTATGACGATTACAGCATCGAAATCCCCTGCTTTGCTTGGCAGGATCACACCATCGCCCGCGTCTCGGCGCAGGGTTACAATACCCACGCCCAGATGGACCATCTGGTAACAGCCTTGACAGAAATCCTGCCGCAGCTATCAGCCAGCGGATAGGGCGCTGCCGCGCCAGACGGGAACCAGCATGACGCGCGCCGCGATCCACTACCTTGAACCGATCGACACGCCGTCACGCGGGGTGGCGGTGCTGGAGGCGCTGGCCGAAATGATCGAACGTGCAGGGCTGAAGGTGGGCGACCGGCTGCCGCCCGAGGTCTCGTTGGCCTCGGCTTTGGGGGTGGGGCGGTCTACCATCCGCGAGGCGCTGAACCGCTGGGAGGGGCTTGGCATCATCCGCCGTCGCCGGGGCGATGGCACTTATCTGACCGCACGGGTGCAAACCTCGCAAGGGCCGCTGCCGACGATGATCCAGCTGGAAGGCGAGGCGATCTTGCGGCTGCTGGATATGCGCCGGGTGATCGAAACCGGCACCGTCCGCCGTGCCGCGCTGAACGCAAGTGCTGCCCAGCGGCAAGAGATCAGTCGGCTATGCGACACTTTGTTGAAAATTGTCGCGGCTGGTCAGCCCTATCGCGCCGCCGACGCGGCGTTTCACAATGCCATTTGCGATGCCACCGGCAACCCGATGTTCGGGCAGGTGCTAGCGCGGATGGACGAAGCGCTGGAACGCTCGGCTGAATCGCCGTTTTCGGTGCCGGGCTTTGGTCTTGCCAGCTTTCCGCCCCACCGCGATCTGGCCGATGCCATTGCTGCCGCCGACCCGGATGCTGCAGAGGCCGCGATCAACACCATCATCGACACGGTAGACTCGGAAATTCGTCAGATCATCGCGCCGGGCAGCTGAACGGCTAAAATTTGACTAAAATGGTCATCCTCTCTGTGCAAATATCCCACGGGGGAAGGTTTGATTTCCCCGCGGGGAAATCAAACCTCGGGGGTGTGAAACCCCCGTCCGCCACTTCAACCAAACTTACGCCTGATACCGCGCATAGCCCAGATCGCCGGTTTCAATATCCGCCGCCTTGCCCGACACCAGATCCGCCAGCACCCGCCCCGAGCCTGCCGCCATCGTCCAGCCCAAAGTGCCGTGGCCGGTGTTCAGGAACAGGTTGGCAATCGGTGACCGCCCCAGAATCGGCGTGCCGTCTGGCGTCATCGGACGCAGGCCGCACCAGAAGGTTGCCTGCGACTGATCGCCCGCCCCACCGAACAGGTCTTCCACCGAATGTTCCAGCGTTTCGCGCCGCTTGGCGTGCAGCGTGGTGTCAAACCCGGCAATCTCGGCCATGCCACCGACGCGGATGCGGTCGCCCAGCCGGGTGATGGCGATCTTGTAGGTTTCATCCATGATCGTCGACTCCGGCGCGCGCGACGCATCAACAATCGGCACGGTGATCGAATAGCCCTTCACTGGATAGACCGGCAGCTTGATGCCCAGGGGCCGCGCCAGCATCGGCGAATAGCTGCCCAAGGCCAGCACGAAGGCATCCGCCACCACCCGGCCTTCCGAGGTATGCACCGCCGCCACCTTGCCAAGCGCCATTTCCAGCCGGTCGATGCTGACCCCGTAGCGGAATGTCACGCCTGCCGCCGCGGCCATGTCGGCCAGGGTATTGGTGAATTTGAAGCAATCGCCGGTTTCATCGCCAGGCAGCCGCAAGCCGCCTGCGATCTTGTCGCGGCTGCTGGCCAGACCCGGTTCGACGGCGATGCAGCCTGCGGCGTCCAGCACCTCGAACGGGACGCCATCGGCCTGCAACACCGCGATATCCTTGGCGGCACCGGCAACCTGCTTTTCGGTGCGAAACAGCTGCAAGGTGCCTTGGCTGCGCTCGTCATAGCCAATGCCGGTATCGGCGCGCAGCTGTATCAGGCAATCGCGGCTGTATTCCGCCAGCCGCACCATTCGGCTTTTGTTGCGAGCATAGGCGGTGCTGTTGCAGTTCATCAGCATCCGCATCACCCAGGAAATCTTGGCCAGATCCGGGGCGGGCTGAATGATCAGCGGCGCATGACGCATGAACAGCCATTTCATCGCCTTGGCCGGAATGCCCGGCGCGGCCCAAGGGCTGGCGTAGCCGGGGCTGATTTCTCCCGCGTTGGCGAAAGAGGTTTCCAGCGCCGGGGCGGGCTGGCGGTCGATCACCTCAACCTCGTGGCCCGCCTGCGCCAGATACCATGCCGACGTGACCCCGATCACCCCCGCACCCAGAATGACAACTTTCATATCCGCCTCATGCCGCAAGTCCTGTTCGCTGCAAAGCATAGCCGGATCTGGCGGGAAGACTTGGGAAAATACGCGTGCAGAGCAAGTATAGTTCGCAGAAAATTCGGCATAATGTTCATTATGCGCAATAAACAGTCACCCTGCGTCGAAAATTCCGCATAGCTGAATTTCCAAAGATTGCCCGTGATCAACACTTGCTGCTGCCCGACTGCCGCTTTCTTTGGCAGCGGTCACAAGTTGACCGGCTGATCAACAACAAGTGTTGACAGAGCGCCCCTGCGCAGGCGTAAACTTGCCCCAAGGACGGGCTGTCGGACGGGGCGATGCTTTGCTGCTGTTTTGTTTTAGCCCCGGCCTGCAACAAAAAAAGTGCAGATCAGAAGCACTGCAAGACTCCGCCTTTTCGGACCAACATGGGAGACTTTCGTGAAAAAACATACCTCATTCAGCCGCCGCGGCTTTCTGAAAACCTCGGCTGTCGGCGTGGGCGCGCTTGCGGCTCCGGCGCTGATTTCCTCCAAGGCGCTTGCCTCGTCGGGCGAGCTGAACTTCACCGGCTGGGCGGGCTATCCGGTGCTGGCCGAAAAGGCCTTCCCGGCGTTTGAAGCCGCAACCGGCATCAAGGTGAACTTCACCGAACAGCCCGATCAGGACACCATGTTCGCCCAGGCCAAAGTGGCGCTGGAAGCGGGCGGCATCGACATGATCGAGCCGACGATTGACCGTTGGGGCGGCTGGCATTCGAACGGCCTGCTGGGTGCGTTTGACGAAACCAAGCTGGCAATGTCGAACTATCTTCCGGGTCTGGCTGATGGCTCTGCGGGTGATCGGTCGCGTTCGGAAGGCAAGCTGATGTATGTGCCCTCGGTCTGGGGCACCGAAGCGCTGGTTGTCAACAGCGAAGCCGCCAAGCTGAGCACGCCGCCGTCGCTGGGCGATCTGTTCAGCCCTGACAATCAGGCTGTGCTGCGTCCGCATTCGACGCTTGCCGCGATGGGGCGCTGGCTGGATGCAACCGGCAAGTTGCCGCGCCCGTGGATGGATGGCTACACCGACATGGCCGCGATGACCGAGCTTTGGGATATCGCGCTTGCCGAGGCGATCAAGGCCAAGGCGAATGTGGTGCAGTGGTGGTCGGGTGAAAACGAAGCCAATGCCGGTTTTGTCGCCAACGGTGCGACGATTGGCCTGTGCTGGGATTCCACCGGCTTCAATCTGCGCAACGACGGCTACAAGTTCGTTGCTCCGGTCGAGGGGGCCTTCGCGTGGCATCAGGGTTTTGTGCTGATGAAGAACGCTGTGAACGTCGAGCAGGCGCATGAGTTCGCCAAGTGGGTTTCGACCGCAGAAGGTGCGTCGCTTTGGGCAACCGCATTCTCGTCGAACCCGGTGGGCAAGGGTGCCGCCGAGTTGATGGACCCGGAAGTGTCGGCCTATTATTCCGGCACCTTCAACGATGAAGCGCTGGGCAAGCTGTGGTGGTGGCCCGAGCAGTCGGCTGAATTCATCGCCAAGCGCGGCGAATATGCTGACAAGTATAAAGCGGCCTGATTTCAACCGCTTGACGGCACTCGCCGGGTCCGAAAAGACCCGGCGAGTTGCTTTTGGACGGGGCGCTTGCTGACCTGAACCGTGGGTCAGAACTGGCTATAGCGATTGCAAGCCGGGCGCGGCCTGCTAGGGTCCAGACTCATTGATCTTCAAAGCCAGAACATTACGGTTGCAGCGAGGGCGACGGCGGAGAGGAAGACCTTAGGGCATCTGTCGTAACGGGT
>WRPH01000060.1 GCA_009773375.1 Paracoccaceae bacterium | reverse complement strand
CGTCAAACGCATCGCCAAGCGCGCCTATGTCATGCAAGGCGGCGAGATCGTCGAACACGGCGACACCCAAACCCTGTTCGCCACCCCCCAGCACCCCTATACGCAAAAGCTGCTGGCCGCCGAACCGAAAGGTGCGCCCGATCCCGCACCCGCCGCCGCGCCCGAATTGCTGTCGGCCCGCGACATCAAGGTGTGGTTCCCCATCAAGCGCGGCTTCATTCGCCACACCGCCGGTTACGTCAAAGCGGTGGACGGCGTGGAACTGCGCGTACAAAGGGGCCACACGCTGGGCATCGTCGGCGAATCGGGATCCGGAAAATCGACCCTGGCGCGCGCCCTGTTGCGCCTGGAACGCGCCCAAGGGTCGGTGACGTTCAAGGGCGAAGATATTTGTGCGCCCCTTGCGCCGCGAAATGCAGATCGTGTTTCAAGATCCGTTTGGCAGCTTGAGCCCGCGCATGTCGGTCGCCGAAATTGTCGGCGAAGGGCTTGAAGTCCATGAGCCCAACATCCCCGCCGCCGAACGCCGCGGACGGGTGGCCGGGGCGCTGCTCGAAGTCGGGTTGGAACCCGCCATGATGGATCGCTATCCGCACGAGTTTTCCGGCGGCCAGCGCCAGCGCATTTCCATCGCCCGCGCGCTTGTGCTGAAGCCGGAACTGATCGTGCTTGATGAACCGACCAGCGCGCTCGACGTTTCGGTTCAGGCGCAGGTGGTGGAATTACTGCGCGATCTGCAAAAAAAACACGGCCTCACCTATCTGTTCATCAGCCACGATCTTCGGGTGGTGCGCGCGCTGTCTCATGATGTGATGGTGATGCATCAGGGCAAGGTGATCGAACATGGCCCCGCCTATCAGATCTTCAACGCGCCCACCGAGCCTTATACGCGGGCGCTGATGAAGGCGGCGTTCAAGATCGAAGCCGACGACACGGGGGTGGTGAGCTCATGAACCTGCTTTACATCAGCGCCGAAAATTCCGCCCCGTGGCGCGCCGCCGTGGCGAAGCATATCCCCAACGCGACGTTGTGGGTGTGGGGCGAAGACGATGTAGACTTATCCCAAGTGGACTACGCCTTGGTATGGAAACCGGCGGCGGGCCTGCTGGCGCGTCTGCCCAACCTCAAGGCGATTTTCAATTTGGGCGCGGGTGTGGATGCGTTGTTGCAAGACCCGACGTTGCCCAAAGCCGTGCCCATCGTGCGCTTGGTCGACCCGCGCCTCGCCCAGGGCATGACCGAGTACGTGGTGCATTGGGTTTTGCATGCTCACCGCGACATGCCCACCTACGCCCGCCAACAGCAAAAGCGCGAATGGATTCAACACAACAACGCCGACACCGCCAAACGCCGGGTGGGCATTTTAGGCTTGGGCGAATTGGGTCAGGCGGCGGCGCACGCACTTTTAATGCTGGGCTTTGAATCCATCGCCGGGTGGAGCCGCTCGCCCAAACATCTGCCCGGCGTTGAAAGTTTTGCGGGTGCGGATAAGTTCGACGTCTTTTTGGCGCGCACGGAAATTTTGGTCTGCCTGCTGCCCAACACCGCCGCAACGCAGGGCATTTTGAATGAGGCCGCCCTGGCCAAATTGCCCCAAGGCGCGTTTGTCATCAACGCCGGGCGCGGTTCGGCCATCGACGACACTGCGCTGATTGCGGCGCTGAACGGCAATCACTTAAGCGGGGCTGCGCTCGATGTGTTCAATACCGAACCTCTGCCCCAAGATCATCC
>WRPH01000059.1 GCA_009773375.1 Paracoccaceae bacterium | reverse complement strand
GTATTGCTGGGCTGCGGCATCGGTTTTTATTTCGCCTTGCCCGTGGAACCGCCCTTGATGGTTTCGGCGGGGGTGGCGGGGGTATTTGCCTTGCTGGCCGGGGTGTTGCGTCATCGCCACCAAGCCGGGCGGGCCATTTTGGCGGCAGGGGTGTGCGCCTTGGCGCTGGGGGTGGCTTTGGCGGGCTTGCGCACGTGGGTTGTGGCCGCGCCCGTTTTGAGCGGCGAAATCGGCCCCGTCACCGTCATCGGACAGGTGGCGGAGGTCGAGCCGTTGGTCAAGGGCCTGCGCGTGATGTTGGAAAATATCGAGGTGCAACGCTTAGGCCCCGCCGCAACGCCCAAGCAATTGCGCCTCACCCTGATGGGCGCGCAGCCCGTGTTTGAAGCGGGCGATTGGCTGCAACTGCGCGCTAAACTGACCCCGCCGCCTGGGCCTGCCGCGCCCGGTGCGTTCGATTTTCAGCGCCAAAGTTATTTTGAAGGCTTGGGCGGTGTCGGGTTTACGCTGGGCAAGGCCGAGGTGGTGGGCAAAGCACCCGAAAGCGGGGTGGCGAGCCTCGGTTTTGCGTTTCAGCGGTTTCGCGCCCGCCTTGCCGAACGGGTTCGCGCCCAGATCCCCGGTCAGCCCGGCGAATTGGCGGTGGCGTTCACTACCGGGACCCGTGGCGCCATTTCCGAAGAGGTGCTAGAGGCCATGCGCATCAGCGGGCTGGCGCATCTGATCGCCATTTCCGGGCTGAATGTGGGTTTGGCGGCGGGCATCGTGTTTTTTACCGTGCGCGCCCTTTTGGCGCTGGTTCCGGCGGTGGCGTTGCGCCAGCCGATTAAAAAATATGCGGCGCTTTGCGCCATTGCCGGGGCGTTGTTTTATGCCCTGATCGCCGGGGCCACGGTGCCGCCGTTGCGCGCCTTTTTGATGGTGGCCTTGGTTTTTATGGCGGTGTTGGCGGACCGTCAGGCGCTTTCCATGCGCGCGGTAGCCTGGGCGGCGCTGGTCATTTTGGTGATTTCTCCCGAAGCGTTGCTGGGCGCCAGTTTTCAGATGTCGTTTGCCGCCGTGGTGGCGCTGATTGCGGTTTATGAAACATTGCGGCGTCAGCCGTGGTTTTTTCCCCGCGATTTGAGTTTTGCCCAGCGGGCGGGGCGCTACGTGCTGGGGGTGGCGCTCACCACGCTGGTGGCGGGGCTGGCGACGACGGCGTTCGGAGCCTTTCATTTCAACCGGGTGGCCGATTACAGCTTGGCGGCGAACCTCATCGCGGTACCTCTTACGACGCTGTGGATCATGCCGTGGGCGGTGTTGGCGTTCGCGCTGATGCCGATTGGGCTGGAAAGTTTTGCGTT
>WRPH01000049.1 GCA_009773375.1 Paracoccaceae bacterium | reverse complement strand
CCAAGGCTTTGCCGCAGCCGTTCGATCTGGCGACGGTCCGCAGGCGTGCCATCAGCACGCATCGCCACCGGCTCGCCGCCAATTTCGATTGTGCCCGCCGACGGGGTTTCCAGAAAATTGATGCAGCGCAGCATCGTCGATTTGCCCGAGCCCGAGCCGCCGATGATCGCCACCACATCGCCTTCACGCGCGGTGAGCGACACGCCTTTCAGCACTTCAATTGCGCCAAAAGACTTACGCAGCCCGGCGACGCGGATGGCAATTGGCTGATCAGCCCGGTCTGTTCCCTGTCGCGGCATGGTTTCCTGCCGTTATGATTTTCTCTATCAAAGGCGGCAGGTCGCAATTATGCAAGCGAATAATTCAAGCTGGGCCGCAGCGATGAGATCTTAACGGCGGTTGGCAAGCGCCTCGGACAACAGGCCGCGCACAAGATCGGGCGGCACGTCTTCGGCCACGAAAGCCTCGCCGATGCCATGCGCAAGGATGAAGCGCAGCTTGCCGTCGATCACCTTCTTGTCCTGCCCCATCAAGGCCAGCAGAGCCTCGGACCCCGGCAGATCGCCTTGAATATCAGCGAGATCGACCTTCATCCCCATCGCGCGCAGATGCGCGCGCACCCGGCTGGGGGCTTCTTGCGAGCACAGACCCAAGCGCTGAGACAGCTCAAACGCCAGCGCGCAGCCGATGGCAACGCCTTCGCCGTGCAGCAAACGGTCGGAATAGCCGGTGGCCTTTTCGAGTGCATGACAGAAGGTATGGCCAAGGTTCAAGAGCGCGCGTTCACCCTCTTCGGTTTCATCGCGGCTGACGATGCCTGCCTTCATTTCGACCGACCGATGCACCGCATATTGGCGCAGGGCGATATCGCCTTTTGCCATGCCGGGCGCGTTGATTTCCAGCCAATCATAAAAGGCAGCATCACCGAGCAGGCCATACTTCACCACCTCGCCATAGCCTGCCAGAAAATCACGGCTGGGCAGCGTTGCCAACACGTCGATATCAGCCAGCACCAGACTGGGCTGGTGGAAGGCACCGACAAGGTTCTTGCCTTGCGGGGTGTTGATGCCGGTCTTGCCACCGACCGAGCTGTCCACCTGCGACAGCAAGGTGGTCGGGATTTGCACAAAGCGCACGCCACGGCGCAGCACGGCTGCGGCAAAGCCGACCAGATCGCCAACCACGCCGCCGCCAAAGGCCACCACGACATCACGACGTTCGATCTTCTGTTCCAGCAACCACTCGACCGAGCGGGCAAACTGCTCCCAACCCTTGGAGGATTCACCGGGCGGGATGGTCAGCGCGGTCATGGTGATGCCTTCGGTTTCAAAGGCCTTGGCCAGATCCATCAGGTGACGCGCGGCCACGGTATCATCGGTGATCACCGCCACCTTGCGACGGCGCAGCAGCGGCGCAATGTGCTGGCCCGCGCTGGCGATCAGGCCCTGGCCAATACGCACCTCGTAGCTGCGCGACCCCAGCGCCACATTGACCACATTCACGCCCATCTCAGTTCCTTTCCAGCACGTCCGCCCGCGACGCCAGCGCCTCGACCACCCGATGCGCCATGTCATCGACCGACAGATCGGCAGAGGAGTCTACGGTCAGATCGGCCATCTGGTAGAAGGGAAGCCGCGCTTCGTAAAGCCCACGCAGCGTTTCGCGCGGATTTGCGGTGCGCAGCAGCGGCCGGGTGGTTTTGTGGCGCACCCGCTGCCATAGCAGTTCCAGATCGGCGCGCAGCCACACCGACACCCCGGCCTCGTGGATCAGCGCGCGGTTGGCAGCAAACAGAAACGCACCGCCGCCGGTCGACAGGATGCACGGAGTGCCACGCAACAGCCGCCCGATCACCTCGGATTCGCGGGCACGAAAGAACGGCTCACCATCGCGTTCGAAGATTTCGGCAATCGAACGATCGGCTGCGCGCACGATTTCTTCATCCGAATCGACAAAGGGCACGCCCAGCACCCGTGCCAAGGCGGTGCCCACGGCGGTCTTGCCCGCCCCCATCATCCCCACCATCACAACGGTTTTCTTCAGCCGCATACCATTTTTCCCTGTCTGCCTTGGGTTTGACGCGCCCAAAGGCGGGCAAGCGCCCAAAGCAAATCTTTTCTCCTTGAATGGCGTGAACTTGGTGGAAATGCCATATATATTCTTCGGGCATGACTGCGCTCTGAACGCAGGCGAAACAAGAATGGTGCCATCGGGCGAAACCGGGGCAGGAACAAGGGCAAACGGGCATGGGGCGTCTGATCAAATTGGTGGTGGTTTTGGCGGTGCTTGGGTTTGCGGGGCTAACGGGCTATGCCTATCTGGCTGACCTTTCGCCGGTCGCCAAAGAGGTGAAACTGCCGGTGACGCTTCATGCCGATTAAACCTGTTGCGGGTTTTCTGATTTTTGCCATGGCAGCGGCACCTGCTTTTGCCGAAAAGCGGCCGTTGTCGGCGATTGACTGGTTGTCGCAATCGGTAAAAGCGCCAGCGCCAAAGGGTACTGTGGCCCCTGCCCCGGCTCAGCCGCAAACACCGGCGCATAATACCGCCAACCCGGTGAAGAACGGCTCGCAAGCCAATCTGCCCGCAACGCCCGGTGAAATGGCGGTCAGCAGCGGCGCTGTGCCAGAGGTGGTGGCGACCACCGTGTTGGGCGGGCCATCGCTGGATTCGGTCGGGCTGTTGCCGCCGGATGTGACCGGGTTTCCGCGTGATCTGTGGGGCATCGGCCATAGTACCGAGATCGCGGCGGCGATGGCGAGTGTCGGGCAAGACGTGGTGCCTGCGCTGCAATCCTTGCTGATGACGCTGCTGCTGGCCGAGGCCGAAGCTCCGGCGGATTCGGATGGCAGCGGTGCGCTGCTGATCGCGCGGATCGACAAACTGCTGACCATCGGGGCGCTGGATCAGGCGCAGGCCCTGATTGATGTGGCAGGCCCGGATGCCTCGGCCGATCTGTTCCGGCGCAATTTCGATGTGGCGCTGCTGACCGGCGAAGAAGACCGTGCTTGCGAGGTGCTGAAAACCTCGCCCGATCTGGCACCGACGCTGACCGCGCGGGTGTTTTGTCTGGCGCGCGCCGGGGATTGGAACGCCGCCGCGCTGACTCTGCGCACCGCGCAAGTGCTGGGCAATGTGACGGAAGACGAAGACCTGCTGCTGTCGCGTTTTCTTGATCCCGAGCAATTCGACGGCGAAGATATGCCACCCGCGCCCAAGCCCGTCACGCCGCTGATCTGGCGGATTTACGATGCCTTGGGCGAGCCTTTGCCCACCGCCACCCTTCCCCCGGCCTTTGCCCATGCCGAACTTTCCGATCATGCTGGCTGGAAAGCGCAGATCGAGGCGGCAGAACGGCTGGCGCGGGTTGGAGCGATCACACCGAACCTGCTGCTTGGGCTTTATACCGACCGCGCCCCGGCTGCCTCGGGCGGGGTCTGGGACCGGGCGGATGCGTTCCAGCGCTTTGATGCGGCGCTGACCAAATCGGATGTGCAGGCGGTGGAACAGCGGCTGCCTCTGGCCTATGCGCGGATGAAGGATGTCGAACTGGAGGTGCCTTTCGCCACCCTGTTCGCAACCGCCTTGGCCAAGTTGCATTTGCAGGGTGATGCTGGTCGGATCGTCTATGAACTGGGCCTGATCTCGCCGGATTATGAACGGCTGTCGAAGGTCAAGGCCGCGTCGGCCGACGCGCGCAGCGTGTTTCTGGCCGGGGTGGCACAAGGGTCGGTCAAGGGGCTGACCGCACCTGACAGCATGGCGCGGGCGATTGCCCCGGCTTTCACTGATCCGGTTCTGCCCGATGACATTGCCGAACTGGTGCGGCAAAAACGGATCGGCGAGGCGATTTTGCAGGCGATGGCGCGGATTGAAAGCGGCGTTCGGGGCGAATTGGTGAAAGTCACCGAGGGGCTGTCGGTGTTGCGCAAACTGGGGCTGGAGGATGTGGCCCGCCGCACCGCGTTGCAGTTGATGTTGTTGGAGCGGAACGGCTGATGGCCGCGCAAGGATCTGTTGCGCCTCACGCGGACAGCCTGTGGCTGTCAAGTTTTCTGGCGGCACAGGCGGCAGAGCTTGGGGCTGCGCGCAACACGCTGCTGGCCTATGGCCGCGATCTGAAAGATTTTGTTGCATGGCTGACGCGGCAAGGCATCGGCCTGGCCCACGCCGGGCGCGATCAGGTGGAGGCATATCTGGTATTTTGCGATGCGCAGGGCCTGTCGAAAGCCACCCGCGCCCGCAGGCTGTCTGCGATCCGCCAGCTGTATCGCTTTGCACACGAAGAAGGCTGGCGCGACGACAACCCAGCCTTGCGAATCAAAGGCCCGGGGGCCAGCCAGCGCCTGCCAGCCACTCTGTCTTTGCAAGATGTCGAGCGCCTGCTGGAAGCGGCGCGCCACAAGGGCCGCAATGAAGCCGAACGTTTGCGCAATTGCGCGCTGGTCGAACTGCTTTACGCCACCGGCATGCGGGTTTCTGAGCTGGTCAGCCTGCCGGTGGCGGCGGTGCGGGGTGATCCGAAGATGATCCTGATCAAGGGCAAGGGCGACAAGGAACGCATGGTGCCGCTGTCGCCACCGGCGCGCGTGGCGGTGCAGGTCTGGCTGGCGCAACGGGATGCTGCCGAAGACAAGGCACGGGCGGCTGGTAAACCCGGTTCGAAACAGCTGTTCCCCGGACCGGGGGCCGACGGTCATATCACCCGGCAGCATTTCTACCTGCTGATCAAGGACATCGCAGCACAAGGTGGCGTGGACCCCGCTTGTGTCACCCCGCACACCCTGCGCCACGCCTTTGCCACGCATCTGCTGGCCGGGGGCGCAGATTTGCGGGTGATCCAGACGCTTCTGGGCCATGCCGATGTTGCCACCACCGAGATTTATACGCATGTGTTGGACGAACAGCTGAAAGACCTTGTGTTGACCCATCATCCGCTTGCCCGCAAACGCTGAGACATGACCTTGTCCGATCCTTCCTTCTGGCTGACTGCAGTGGCCGTCCTAGTCAGTTTCTTGCTGTCGGCGCTGTGTGCGGCAGCGATTTCGGCGTTGGCGACGACTTCTGCCACGAAGCTGCGGGCGATGCCGGGAAAGCGCGCGAAAACCGCGCTGCGTCTGGTGGAAAACGCCGCGCATACCGCCGCGACGCTGGCGCTGGTTGATCTGCTGGCCACGCTGGCCACGGTGATCCTGACGCTGCGCCTGCTGCCCGCGCTGCCTTTGCTGGAAAGCCTGATCATGGCCGTCGCACTGGCGCTGCTGATGGTGTTTGCCGAAGGTCTGGCAAGGTCTTTGGCCGCCGCCCAGCCCGAGGCCAGTCTGCTTCGGCTGCTGCCGCTGGTGCAACTGGCGCGGCTGCTGTCACCGCCGGTGCGGCTGTCGCGGGCGCTGCTGCGGCGCATCGGCATTGCCATCGACCCGAATGACCAGATGTCTGCGCTGCGCGATGATATTGCTGGCGCGATCGCGCTGGGCCATTCCGGTGGCGCGATGGAAAAGGACGACCGCGACCGCCTGCTCGGCGCGCTCGATCTGTCAGACCGCACGGTCGATGAGATCATGCGCCACCGCCGTCAGATCGAGATGATCAACGCCGCCGACTCGCCCGGTGATATTCTGACGCAAATGTTGGCCTCGCCGCACAGTCGCTTGCCGGTCTATCGCGATGATGAGGAAAACATCGTCGGCGTCGTCCATACCAAGGATCTGCTGCGCGAAGTTGACAGGCTGGTGCGCGGCGAACATGGCGCGGGCGGCGAAGGGCTGCAAGCACTCGACATCGTCAAGGTGGCGATGAAGCCGTATTTCATTCCCGACACCACGGCGCTCGATGAACAGATGCGCGAATTTCTGAAACGGCGCACGCATTTCGCGCTGGTGGTGGATGAATACGGCGGCTTGCAGGGGCTGATCACGCTGGAAGATATTCTGGAAGAAATCGTCGGCGAGATTACCGACGAATTCGACGTGGTCAGCCGCGATTCCGCGTTGAAGCGCGGCGAGAACGGCGATTATCTGGTCGATGGCGCGATGACGATCCGCGATCTGAACCGCGCGATGGATTGGCACCTGCCCGATGACGAGGCCAACACCATCGCAGGTCTGGTGATCCACGAAGCCCAGATGATCCCGGCGGAAGGTCAGGTGTTCCACTTCCACGGCTTCCGGCTGGAAGTGGCGCAACGCCGCGAGAACCGGCTGACCAAGCTGAAACTGCGCCCGCTTCAGATGATCTGAACAAACGCCTCCAGCCCGGTGGTGGCGGTAACGCCCGCCAGCACCACCACTTCGTCGGGGCTGAAGGCAAACTGCACATTGCCCGCCACGACGCTGGCAAATTGTGCAACCACCTGCGCCGCCGTCAGCGACGCTCCAAGCCAAAGCGCATCGTCAAAAATCAGCGCCTCGCGGGCGGCCAAAGAGAAGTCGTTGACGCGGTCAATGCCAAAGTTATCAACGAAAACAAAGCTATCACAGCCGTCACCGCCAGAAAGGATATCCGCCCCACCGCCGCCATTCAAACGATCCGCCCCAGATCCACCCGATAAGACATCGTTGCCGGCCATGCCTTGCAACAGATCTGCGCCGGCATTTCCCGACAGCGTATCGTTGCCCAAACCACCCGACAGATAATCATTTCCGCCGCCACCGCTGATCCGATCCGCCCCAGCCAGCCCGCTCAGTGTGTTGGCGGCCGCGTTGCCCGTCATCACATTGGCGGCCGCATTGCCGGTCGCCTGTAGCGCCGCCGTGCCCAGCAGCCGCAGATTGTTGATACCGCTGCCGAGCCCGATATTGCCCGATGACAGCAAGGTGTTGCCGTCCACGACATCGAGCTTCACATTGCCGTTCGCCATGCCAATGCTGAAAGAAAATGACAGGCCTCCGGCCACGCCCTGAACCCGAACGCCAGTGCCCGCAGTCAGCGCGAGTGCATAGCCTCCTGCCGATGCGGTGGTGCCGGTCACGCCCTGCGCGGTAAAGCTGACATCCGCCCGCGCCTCGCCAATCGAGTAAAACCCATCCCGGTTGGTGTCACTATAGGCGACGCCGGTCAGAAAGACCTGATTGCCTGATCGGCCGAAAACTTCGGTCAGCATCGAACTGTCATAGGTCGTGCTGCCGTAGGTAAATGCGCCGCGCTCTTGGCTGATGCCAATTTCGCGGTAGCTTTCACCCAGAATATTCGTTCGGTGTCCGGGGCTTAGAAACAAGTCTTGATGTTGCTGGCCAATTGCGGTTTCAAGATTGATCACACCGGTGGTGCCGCGCCACGAAATGTTTTCACCCGCCGATGAATAGCTGTAGCCTTGTGATGTCATCCGATCAAACGGTGAGCTGCCACCGCTGCCGGTGTGCGAAAACACATCTGCCGCCAGCATCCATTGCGCATGGTTGGCGGCGGCATTTTCCAGCAAGGCATTGGGTGCCAGCACCTGGCGTGCCTGTGCGCCCAACTGCCCGACCTGCAAGCCCGCATTCAGCGAAATCCCATAACGCGCCGCCTCGGCCGATGGCTCAAGGCGGGCACGGTTGATCAGTTCGAGCAAATATTGCTCGGCGGCAGACAGGGCCATGGCAGCTCCCCGGTTCCAGTGGCAGACACCTTGGGGTGTGCCATTGGATTGTGGCGAAGCCGCGCCAGATTTTTGTCAGCGGCTGCGGAAGATCGAGCCCAACACACCGCGGATCACGGCCTGGCCGGTTTTTGACCCCAGACTTCTGGCAAAACTTTTCGCAAAAGCCTCGCCAATCGAATCAGACCGGCTTGCAGGCGCGCGCTTTTTTGCGGTGGGTTCAGTCGCGCCACCGTCGTAGCGCCGTGCGTTGCGGAATTCGCGGTCGGTCTCGTCCTTGCGCTGATCTTCGGCGGCCGCCGCCTCGCGGGCGGCTTTATCGGCGCGGGCGCGCAGACGTTCATAGGCGCTGTCGCGGTCCACCGTGATTTCATATTTCCGCCGCATCGGCGAAGCCGCGATCAGCGTCGCGCGCAACCCGGGATCAATCGGGCCAAGCTGTGACGACGGCGGGCGGATCAGCGTGCGTTCAGCGATACCCGGCACACCTTTTGCTTCCAG
>WRPH01000010.1 GCA_009773375.1 Paracoccaceae bacterium | reverse complement strand
GACATCAGGTCTCGTGCCAAGCTGGTCTCCATCGCAGATACCAGCTTGAATCACGTTCAGCACGTCCTGTGAATCCCTTTTGTCAACACGGCCTAGCACCCCAAAGGTGAATGACCGTGACGCAATCGACCAAGCTGGATGCGGTTTCGCAAAGACTGCTCCGACTTTCTCATCTCTGTGACAGCGGCTATGCCTTGGCAATCCATATTCGCTATACAAGGCCGTCGCTTCTGTATCGGACCTATGGGCAGGACTGGATCGACACCTATAGCGAGCGCGGCTTCATGCTGTCCGATCCGGTGGTGGTCTGGGGCTTGGGCAAAACCGGCGCGATCAACTGGGCCGATCTTGCCGATCAAGACCCCGAAGGCGTGCTGACCGCCGCCCGCGCGCATGGGCTGCACAACGGCTGGACCTATGCCACCGGCCCGGCCACCTCGCGCACCATTGCCGGGCTGACCAAGACCGGGGCGGATTTCACCGCCGACCAGCGTGCCGAAATCAGCACCATCGTCGATGAAATTCACGCCCTGACCGAGGGCCTTGATGCCCTTGACGCCGCCGAGCAAGAGGCGCTGCGGGCCTTGTAACCCGCAGCCCGCTTCAGCGTTTCAGCATGTGCCAGACGCCGCCTAGGCCATCGCCCATATGGTCGCCCTTGGCGTGATCGCCCTTGAAGAAATACAGCGGCTTGCCGTCATAGGCCCATTGCATCGCGCCATCCTTGCGCGCGATTTGCGACCAGCCCTTTGCCGCCGCCTCGCCCTCATGGGCCAGATAGGGCGGCCATTTCACCGCGCAATCGTCATAGCAGGCCGATGCGCCGCCGCTGTCCTTGTCGAAGAAGTACAGCGTCATGCCATTGGCATCGGTCATCATGCCCGCAGCAAACGCCACAGAGCCGAAACCAAAGGCCAGCAGCGCGCTGGCAGCAAATGTTTTCAGATTTGTCATCACGGGTATCCTTTCGCGTGCAGATCAGGAACAGAACGCTTGTCGGATCAACCGGGCTGCCCCGGTCCGGCAAGTCTCTGAAAGCTGACGCCAGCTTGCCCATCCTTGCTGTGCCGCAGGATACACCTTTACGCGCGACTCTGTGCGCCCTGCTTGCGCCCAGCCGGTCACAATGACGCGATGGGCAGAAAAAAGCGCGCCAAACTGGCGCGCTTCTATAATTTTTTCGCAAAACCAGTGGCTTACACCACCCGATCCACCATCATCTTCTTGATTTCCGCAATCGCTTTCGCCGGGTTCAACCCCTTCGGGCAGGTCTTGGCGCAGTTCATGATGGTGTGGCAGCGATACAGCTTGAACGGATCTTCCAGATCGTCCAGCCGTTCCCCGGTTGCCTCATCGCGGCTGTCGATGATCCAGCGATAGGCGTGCAGAAGCGCGGCTGGCCCCAGATATTTGTCGCCATTCCACCAGTAAGACGGGCAAGAGGTGCTGCACGAAGCGCACATCACGCATTCATAAAGCCCATCAAGCTTGGCGCGGTCTTCGATCGACTGCCGCCATTCTTTTGCCGGGCGGTTGGTCTTGGTTTCCAGCCACGGCATGATGCTGGCGTGCTGGGCGTAGAAATGCGTCAGATCGGGGATCAGATCCTTGATCACCGGCATATGCGGCAACGGGTAGATTTTGACATCGCCCTTCACCTCATCCAGCCCATAGATACAGGCCAGCGTGTTGATGCCGTCGATATTCATCGCGCACGATCCGCAAATGCCTTCCCGGCAGGACCGCCGGAACGTCAGCGTCGGGTCGATTTCATTCTTGATCTTGATCAGCGCGTCCAGAATCATCGGGCCGCACTTGTCCATATCGACGAAATAGGTATCGACCTGCGGGTTTTTGCCGTCATCCGGGTTCCAGCGGTAAATCTGGAACTTGCGCACGTTCTTGCCGTCCGGCTTCGGCCAGGTCTTGCCGGTGCGGATTTTCGAGTTCTTCGGCAGGGTAAACTGAACCATGGATCAGACCTTTCTTGCGCGCAGCGTCATCATGGGCTGGCGGGAATGCTGGTGAAAGGGCGCGACGGCATCTGGCCGGATTTCCGCATCACGCAGGAATCATAGACCTGAGACGGGTCACGCCCCGACAGATAATCAGAGCTGACGGTGACGTCGAACTGCGGCTGCACCTTGCCGTTCGAGTCGACGCCGACCCCGACCGAGCCGCGCGGTTGCTGCGCCAGACGCGCCGTGTGCAGGCAATCGCGTTCGGCCTGTTCGCGGCTGACCGGGCCACAGGCGCTCAACGGCAACAGCACAAGCAGGGCAAGGATCAGGCGCATGGCTTAGCCTTTCAACGCGGGCACACCGCTGCGGGCAAAGCAGGCCGCAGCAGCCGGGCGCAGCGCCAGATTGCGAATGTTCTCAACCGTTTGCGATCCGGCCTCGACGCCCAGATCGCGGGCCAGACCTCGGATTTCATCCGGCGAGGCCGCATCCAGCACGCATTGCGTAGCAGCATCAGCCAGATTGCCCGGCAATTCGCGCGCCAGCACCGGCTGCACCACGCTTTCCGCCGTGCGCCGCATGGCCTTGTCAGCCATCTCTTGCGGATCGCAGGCAGCAAGGGCCAACAGCGCCAGAAGGGCCAGCGCGCGCATCAGAACTTCCTTTCCGCCGGCGCGATTTTCTTCAGCGAAATCCCGCCATCGGCTTCGGCAGTCAGCGGCGCGGTGTGCACGGCGCGGTAATCCAGCGTCACCTTGTTGCCATCGACCCAGGCCAGCGAGTGTTTGCGCCAGTTGGCATCGTCGCGGGTCGGGTAATCTTCGTGCGCGTGGGCACCGCGGCTTTCGGTGCGGGCATGCGCGCCGTAGATCGTCGCCAGCGCGTTCGGCATCAGGTTTTGTAGTTCCAGCGTTTCCATCAGGTCGCTGTTCCAGACCAGGCTGCGATCAGTAACCTTCAGATCGCCCATCTTGCCGGCAATCGCCGTCATCTTGGTGACACCCTCGGCCAACGTCTTGTCGGTGCGGAACACCGCCGCGTCCGATTGCATGGTGCGCTGCATTTCCAGACGCAACTCGGCGGTCGGGATCGCGCCATTGGCGTTGCGGGTGGCGTCGAACCGGTCCAAAGCCCGGTCCACCTCCGCCCGGTTCACCTCCATCGCGCGATCCTTCGGGTTCACGATCTCGCCCGCGCGGATCGCCGCCGCCCGGCCAAACACCACCAGGTCGATCAGGCTGTTTGACCCCAGACGGTTCGCGCCATGCACCGAAGCACAGCCCGCCTCGCCCACCGCCATCAGGCCGGGCACGGTGGCATCGGGGTTGTCATGCGTCGGGTTCAGCACCTCGCCCCAATAGTTGGTCGGCACGCCGCCCATGTTGTAATGCACCGTCGGCAGCACCGGGATCGGCTCTTTTTGCAGGTCAACGCCGGCAAAAATCCTCGCCGATTCCGAAATGCCCGGCAGCCGCAGATCGAGCGTGGCTTTCGGCAGGTGGCTCAGGTTCAGGTGGATGTGGTCCTTGTTCGGGCCAACGCCACGGCCTTCGCGGATTTCAATCGTCATGCAGCGGCTGACGTAATCGCGGGGTGCCAAGTCTTTGTAATGCGGGGCATAGCGCTCCATAAAGCGTTCGCCGGTGGAGTTGGTCAGATAGCCACCCTCGCCGCGCGCGCCTTCGGTGATCAGGCAGCCCGAGCCGTAAATCCCGGTCGGGTGGAACTGCACGAATTCCATATCCTGCAGCGGCAGACCCGCCCGCGCCACCATGCCACCGCCATCGCCGGTGCAGGTATGCGCCGAAGTCGCGCTGAAATAGGCGCGGCCATAGCCGCCGGTTGCCAGCACGGTCATCTTGGCGTTGAAGACGTGGATGGTGCCATCATCGAGCTTCCACGCCACCACGCCAGTGCAGCGGCCATCGGTCATGATCAGATCAATGGCGAAATATTCGATGAAGAATTCGGCGTTGTTCTTGAGGCTTTGGCCATAGAGCGTGTGCAAAATCGCGTGGCCGGTGCGGTCGGCGGCGGCACAGGTGCGCTGCACCGGTGGGCCTTCGCCGAATTCGGTGGTGTGGCCGCCGAACGGGCGCTGATAGATCTTGCCCTCTTCGGTGCGGCTGAACGGCACGCCGTAATGTTCCAGTTCATAGACCGCCTTGGGGGCTTCGCGGGCCAGATACTCCATGGCATCCGTATCACCGAGCCAGTCCGACCCCTTGACGGTGTCATACATGTGCCACTGCCAGCTGTCCGGCCCCATATTGCCCAAAGATGCGGCAATGCCACCTTGCGCGGCCACGGTATGGCTGCGGGTCGGGAACACTTTCGTCACGCAAGCGGTGCGCAAGCCCTGTTCGGCCATGCCCAGCGTCGCGCGCAGGCCAGCGCCGCCAGCCCCCACCACGACAACGTCATAGTCATGCACTTCATACGGATAAGCGGTCATGTCAGCCCCTTAAAGCGCGATGCGGACAAGGGCGTAAAGCCCGGTCGTCACGATCACAGCGGAAATCGAATAGGCGAAGATTATCAGCATCTTGCGGGTGGTCCCCTGCGCATAATCCTCGATCATCATGCAAGCGCCCTTGGCGAAGTGGCGCATGCCCACCACCAGAACCATCGCGGTCAGGATAGCGGTGAACGGGCGGGCGAAGGTGGCGCGGACCACTTCATAATCCTGGCCCAGCGCGTGGCCGACGATGTAGATCCAGGTCGGCACCAGAAAGGCCAGCGCCACGGCAGAGACGGTCATCGACCAGTGATGTTCGGTGCCAGTATGGGCCGAGCCCTTGCCGACAGCGCGTTTACGAGCGGTTAGGTAACGCATGGCAGCCCCTTACACGATCACGATTGTGAGAATGGTCAGCACGACCGACCCTGCGATGACGCCCCAGCCCAGCTTTTCAGCGGTGGCAACATCCAGCCCGTGGCCTGCGTCGAAATACAGATGCCGCAGCCCGGCCAGGTAGTGATACCACACCGCCCAGGCGCTGGCAGTGAACACCAGATCGCCGAACCAGCTGGTGCAGACCGCATTCGCCACCGCGAAATATTCCGGCGACACCGCCGCCGACAGCAGCCACCACACAACCAGCACCACGCCCACAATCAGCCCGTTGCCGGTGATCCGGGTCAGGATCGAAGTGATCGAGGTCAGCTGCGGACGGTAAATCTGCAAATGTGGAGAGAGGGGGCGTTCCACCCGCTTCGCTTCGGCCATGTCGGTTCCCTTCGTCACATGTCGCAAGCCGCCAAGCCGCGCCCGCGTCTGAATATCTTGTCTATCTCAATAGCGCGAAAATTCGCCCTGTCACCTGCAACGGTGCCGCATCCGCTGAATGTTGCCGCTATCAATCGCAGTTTTTCGCATTTGTGATCACATGGTTTTTTCGTGTGATCACAAAATTCACCCCTAGTCCGCTTCCCACATGTCCTGCAAATTCTGCGCATATTCGGTGCAAAGCGTGATCATGCGGTCTTCGGGATTGTAAAACGCATTCGCCACACCGCAATCGGCAACCTGCACCGTCACCAGATCGGGCAGGCCGAACCGGTCGTTGAGGGCGATCACTTCCTCGGCCAGCAGATCGGCAAGCGGCAGGCCCTCCTGCCCCTCGGCCATTTCCAGCCCGTAATTGTCGCCCCCCGGTGTCGCATCAGCCAGCACCGCATCCCACGACCCGGCGGCGGACTCCCATTCATAAGGGCAGCGTTCGGCGCGTTCCGGTGGCAGCTCCAGATCCTGCGCCAGTTCGGCGCGGGCATCGGGGTTGGCGCCGTAGAACAGACAGACCACGGTATAATAGCGCTGCAAATCAAGGCTGTGTTCATCGGAATAAGCCGGTTCCTCGCCGCCCGCCTCGCGCTGCGCGGCCATCAAGGCATAGGCGGTGGCGTCGCTGGCCAGAATTTCGGCGGCGGCGTCTTCTTCCCAGATGTCATTCATCAAGATCACCGACAGATGATCCGCCGCATCCTCTTCCTTGCCCAGAACCGGCAGCTGCAGCACGTCGATCAGCGCGTGGCCAAGCTCATGGTAAAAGGTCGCAATCACCTCATTGGCAACGAAAGCCGCCGTCGCCTCATCTTCGGGAAATTCATAGACGGTTTGCGCCTGCGCCCCCCCGGCCAAACCCAACATCGCCGCCAAGACAGTGATCAAAAACCGCATCATTCCCTCAAGTTGCCTGCCGCCAACCTGCCATGCCACCCGCAGAGCTGCAACGCTAGCGATGAAACCTTAACGCGGCATCAACGCCCAATAATCCAGATCGAGCAGCACCTCGGGCAGGTATTTGCCATCCGCGCCGCGCAAATCGCCGGCGCGGCCCTTGGTCGCCACCAGCCTCAGCCGGATCGCGCCTACGCCCGGTGCTGCGGTTTCGGCCACATCCAGCACCTGCGACCACGCCCGCACCGTATCGCCGGCAAAGCACGGATTGGCATGCGCGCCGGCGTTCAGCGCCACCATCATCTGCGCATTGGCCAGCCCGTTGAACGACAGCGCGCGCGCCAGCGAAATCACATGGCCGCCATAGATCAGCCGCTTGCCATCGGCGCGGTTGGTGGCATCGAAATGCACCTTCGCGGTGTTCTGCCACAGCCTTGTGGCCAGCATATGCTCGGCTTCTTCAATGGTGACACCGTCAACATGGTCGATCACCTCGCCCACGGTGTAATCGCCCAGCCGATGCGGCTCGCCCGCCAAAGCAAAATCATAGTGCGTGAAATCAAGCCCTTGCGGGATCACCAGCTGCGCAGGCTCCACCACCTTTGCCAGCTCCGGCACCACCGTTGTCGGGGCGGCGGCGGCAAGAGCGCGCTTTTTCACCATCACCCAACGCACATATTCCAACACCGCAACGCCGTGTTGGTTCAACCCGACGGTGCGCACATAGACCACGCCGGATTGACCGTTGGAGTTTTCCTTCAGCCCGATCACCGTGCTTTGCGACCGCAAGCTGTCGCCGGGATACACCGGCGCCAACCAGCGCCCCTCGGCATAGCCCAGATTGGCCACCGCATTCAGGCTGATATCCGGCACGGTCTTGCCGAACACGGTATGAAAGGCGATCAGATCATCCAGCGGCGATGCGGCAAGCCCGCAGGCGCGCGCGAATTCATCCGAGGAATACAGCGCCCCGCGCGCCGGATAAAGCGCATGATAAAGTGCGCGCTCACCGCCCGAAACCGTGCGTGGCACCGCATGGGCGATGACGTCGCCCAAACGGTAATCCTCAAAGAAACGCCCTGCGTTGGTCTTCATGCTCGCCCCTTTCGCAAGGGTGCGTGCAAGCACACACCCTACCTCTTTCCTAATCCCGATCAACCGCACGATAGCAGCGCAGTGATGGTAGGGTGCGTGCTTGCACGCACCGCTGGCCTTACTGCTCGCCCAGTTTCAGGTCGGGCGCATAGCTGCCCGGCACCTCTTTCACCACCGCCTGCCCGCAGCGCATCACGCCCCGGCTGGCGTCAAAGGCATAGGTCGGCCCGCCATGCAGCTCCCACCCCTTGCTGAGAGCCAGCGAAACCTTGTGGCAAAACGCCGAGGTGTCATCGTCTGACAAGAACCGATACAGTTTCATGCGTTCACCCGAATGGATTATAGCCAAGCCAGATATGGATCACGGACACGAGGCCCATCACCACAACCGTCGCCACCACGGCCTTGATCTCGGCCCCCGCTGGCACCGTCGTCGCCGGAACCCAAGCAGGCGTGTTTCGGTTGATCAGGATCACCTCCAGCACCGCCCACATCATCAGCCCGCCGAACAGCACAAACGACGCCACATCGCCGTTCACCAGCAGATGCCCCAGCGCCCAGACCTTGACAGCGGTCAGCTGCGGGTGGCGAATTTTTGTGGTGATCCTGGCCTTTGTGCCGCTGGCAGCAAAGAGGTAAAACGCCAGCACCATCAGCAGGTTATTGATGCCCACCAAGGCCGGGTGCCGCCCCCAGAAAAAGCCGGAGTCCCAAGCCCGATAGCCGATCACCATCAGCACGACGCCCGCCAGCGACAGCGCCGTGACCAGCAGCTTGCCCTTGTCGCCCATCGCCGCCCGCGCATCCGGCGCAAGGCGCTTGAACAGATGCGAGCCTGCATAGAGCAGCAGACCCAAAATCAGTAACGTCATCGTTTTTCCTATCCTGCCAGTTCGGCAATCATCCGGGCTTTGCCCAGCGTTGCTTCTGCTGTCACGATATGCAGGTTTTCGACGATCTTTCCATCCACCACGGCCACGCCCTGCCCTGCGGCTTTGGCGGCGTTGAACGCTTCGATCTGACGGCGGGCCAGATCAATCTCGGCTTCGCTTGGCGCAAAGGCGGCATTGGCGATATCAAGCTGCGCCGGATGGATCAGGGTCTTGCCGTCAAAGCCCATATCGCGGCCCTGTTCGCATTCGGCGCGCAGACCGTCTTCGTCCTTGAAGGCATTATAGACGCCATCAACGATCACCCGCCCGTAGGCCCGCGCCGCCAGCAGGCACAGCCCCAGCCCCGCCTGCATCGGCAAACGGTCGGCACGGAAGCGGCTGCCCAGTTCCTTGGCCAGATCGTTGGTGCCCATCACCATCCCCGCCAGCGCCGGATGCGCCGCAATCTCGGCGGCGTTCAGCATCCCCAAGCCGGTCTCCATCATCGCCCAGAGCGGCTTGCCCGGAGCCAGCCGCGCCACCGCGTCCAGATCAGTCGCCCGGTTGACCTTCGGGATCAGGATCGCTTCCACGCCCGCGCGCCGAAGCCGCCCGCGTCCAGCGCTGCTTTCAGCACCGCCCGCGCGCTGATCTTTTCTTCCGGGGCCACCGCATCTTCCAGATCGAAGATGATCGCATCCGCAGCCAGACCGCGGGCTTTTTCCAGCGCCCGATCTTTCGAGCCCGGAATATACAGCACAGAACGGAACGGGCGACCCATCGGATTGGCGGACATGATTCTCTCCAAGCAAGATTCTTGCGCCAAGAGGCCCGATTTCGCCACTTTCGACAAGAGCAGAAATGCCGCAGCGCAGAAATACCCGCGCGAGCCGTTAAGGCTTTGCTATCCCCTTCGGCGCATGCTGACCGCATCGCAACATACCGAGGCCGCAATGGAAAAATCGCTGTTCGCCCTGTCGCTTGGCTTTGCCGGGCTGATCCTTGCCACCCATGTCGGTTGGGCCACGCCGCAAAGCGCGCCGGTTCCCACCGTTGCAACGCATCAACAGCCCTGATCAAATGCCGCGATAGCCATCCCACATCAGCTTGATCGACACGATCAGCAGCGCCCATGTCACCAGCTGAAAGAACAGCCGCTCGGGCAGCCACTTCACCAACCGCACGCCCAGAAACACCGACAGCGCCGCAATCGGCATCAGCACCAGCACCTTTTCCAGCGAATGCAGGTTGATCTGCCCCAGCATGTAATACGGGATCAGCTTGACCGCGTTGATATAGGCAAAGGCAATCGTCGAGGTGCCGGCATAAACCGCCTTGGTCAGCCCCAGCGGCAGCGTATACACCTGATAGGGCGGCCCGCCGGAATGGCTGACAAAGCTGGTAAACCCGGTCACCGCCCCCCAGAACGTGCCCGCAGCCACCCCCGCCCGCTTCGGGTCGGCCTGTACCTTGTGCCGGATCAGCAGGTTCAGCGCAAAGACCACGCCGATCACCCCGATCAGCACCGTCACCCAGGCCTCCGGCACGATGCTTGCCGTCAGATAGCCCAGCAAAATCCCCAGCGTCGCCCCCGGCAACACAATCGCCAGCACCCGGCGGTCAAACGCATGCCGATAGGCGTATAGCCCGAACATGTCCGACACCACATAGACCGGCAGCAGCAGCCCCGCCGCCGCCACGGGTGACATCACCAGCGCCAGCACCGGCACCGACAGCATCCCCACCACCGGCAGCCCGCCCTTGCCCATGCCCACCAGCACCGCGGCAAGGCTCGCCAGCGCCCAAAACGCGAATCCATCCATAAGGCTCTTCCCCCTGCCTGCGGAATCACCCATGATCGCCGCGTTGCCGATCCCGGCGGCCCGAAACGGCTCGTTGATCCTGCCTGCGACGCTTTAGCGCAAACAGTCCAAACGGGCCAGAGCCTTACCTTGCCGCACTGCGGCAGGCTTGATTTCGGGGTCAAACGGGTTTAGCATACCGTTGTATACAATTCTAATGAACCCTTCGGAGGCCCTCATGGCACGCCCAAAAATCGCGCTGATCGGCGCTGGTCAGATTGGTGGCACGCTCGCCCATCTTGCCGCCATCAAAGAACTTGGCGACATCATCCTGTTTGATATCGCCGAAGGCACCCCGCAGGGCAAAGCGCTGGATATCGCGCAGTCCGGCCCGTCGGCTGGCTTTGATGCATCGCTGAAGGGCGCCAATTCCTACGCCGATATCGCGGGCGCTGATGTCTGCATCGTCACCGCAGGCGTGCCGCGCAAACCGGGGATGAGCCGCGATGACCTGCTGGGCATCAACCTGAAGGTGATGAAAGCTGTTGGTGAGGGCCTGAAAGCCCATGCGCCGAACGCTTTCGTGATCTGCATCACCAACCCGCTGGATGCGATGGTCTGGGCGCTGCGCGAGTTTTCCGGCCTGCCGCACCACATGGTTGTCGGCATGGCGGGCGTGCTGGATAGCGCCCGCTTCCGCCACTTCCTGTCGGTCGAATTCAATGTGTCCATGCGTGATGTCACCGCCTTCGTGCTGGGCGGCCACGGTGATACCATGGTGCCGCTGGCCCGCTATTCCACCGTTGGCGGCATCCCGCTGCCGGATCTGGTGGCGATGGGCTGGACCACACAGGAGAAGCTGGATGGCATCATCCAGCGCACCCGTGACGGTGGCGCTGAAATCGTCGGCCTGCTGAAAACCGGCTCTGCCTTCTACGCACCGGCGCAATCGGCAATCGAGATGGCAGAAGCCTATCTGAAAGACCAAAAGCGTCTGCTGCCCTGCGCGGCCTACGTTGACGGTGCGCTTGGCCTGAACGGCATGTATGTCGGCGTCCCCACCATCATCGGCGCGGGCGGCATTGAACGCGTTGTCAACATCAAGATGAACGCCGACGAACAGGCGATGTTCGACAAGTCGGTCGATGCGGTGAAGGGCCTTGTGGCTGCGTGCAAGGCGATTGACCCGTCGCTGGCGTAAGGCTGCTGTCAGATTGAATGAAATGCGCGCCCCAACCGGCGCGCATTTTTCATTTCAACCCGTTCCGCTTTACCCGGTGGCCCAAAGCCACCGGGCCGCGCCCCCCTCGGGTCAGTCGCGACCCTGTATCCCACTTGGGGCAAGGAACCCGTAGGGATCTGAGACACCCTAACCTGACCTGAAATCCACTCACACCTTGACTAAAATTTGCGCCTTTCACATTGGCACAAATATCCCACGGGGGAAGGCTATTGGCCCTTCGCCAATAGCCTTGGGGGTGTGAAACCCCCATCCTCCCCAGCACAATCCTTAACAAACCCTTAACTCCACCACCCCAACCCCTTGACTCCAAACACAATTAAAAGGTCCCGAGTTGGGACCACCCACCAGCCCCCTTGACACCCCATCATCCCTCCGCCCAACTCCCCCCAAACCCCGGAGGCCAAAGATGACCGATTTCCACGCCGAGCTTGAAACCCGCCTGACCCGCTATGCCGCTATAGACAGCCAGTCCGACGCCGACAGCGCCGCCTCCCCCTCCACCGAAATCCAGCTGAATATCCTGCGTCTGCTGGAAGCCGAGCTTCAGGAAATCGGCGCGTCCGATGTCCAGCTCACCGCCTACGGCACCGTCCTGGCCACCATCCCCGGCACCGCCCCCGGCCCTACCGTAGGCTTCCTCGCTCACGTCGACACCGCCCCGCAATTCAACGCCAGCGGCGTCAAACCCCGCGTGATCCGGGGCTACAACGGCGGCGCGATCAGCTTTCCCGACAACCCGGCGCTGACCCTCTCCCCCGATCACAACCCCTACCTCGCCAGCAAGGTCGGGCATGACATCATCACCGCTTCGGGGCTGACCCTGCTCGGGGCCGACGACAAGGCCGGCGTCGCCATCCTGATGACCGCCGCCCGCCACCTGCTTGCCAACCCCGAGATCAAACACCCCACCCTCCGCCTCGCCTTCACCCCGGACGAAGAAATCGGCCGCGGCGTCGATCCCCGCCTGCCGCACGACCTCGCCGCCGATTTCGCCTATACCTTCGACGGCGGCGCGGTGGGCGAGATCGAATACGAATCCTTCTCCGCCGACGGCGCAACTGTGCAGATCAAGGGGGTGTCGATCCACCCTGGTCTGGCGAAGGGCAAGCTGGTCAACGCCATTCCCCTCGCCGCAAAGATCATCGCCGCCCTGCCGCAACAGACCATGCTGCCCGAACTGACCGACGACCGCGACGGCTTCATCCATGCCACCGACATGACCGGCGGCTCCTCCGAGATGACGCTGAAGTTCATCCTGCGCGATTTCGAGCGGGAAGGTCTCGCCGAGAAAGGCGCGATCCTGCAAGCCGTCTGCGCCGCCGTTCAGGCCAGCGAGCCGCGCGCCGAGATCACCTGCACGATCAATCCGCAATACCGCAACATGCGCTACTGGCTGGAACATGACATGACCCCGGTCACCCTCGCCCGTGACGCCGCCCGCAGCCTCGGGCTGGAACCGGTTTCGGTGCCGATCCGGGGCGGCACCGACGGTTCGCGCCTGACCGAGATGGGCGTCCCCTGCCCCAACCTGTTCACCGGCATGCAGAATATCCACGGCCCGCTGGAGTGGATTTCCGTGCAGGATATGGCGGTGGCGACCCAGCTTTGCCTGACCTTGGTGCAGCAGGCCTCAAAGCCGACAGCTTGACTCCATCGGGCATCCTCTCTGCGCAAATATCCTGCGGGGGAGCCTGATTTCCCAGCAGGGAAATCAGGCGCGGGGGTGTAAAACCCCCGGCTTTTGTGACATCAGGTGGCATGACCCGCCATATCTCGCCCTATCATGCCCCGGATTTCTACACCGATGCCCTCGCCAAGGGGCGGCACCGCGATATTGTCGGCGGGCGCTGGGAGGAAACCGGGCGCATCCAGATGGGGCTGTTGCTGGGTGAAGGCTTGCGGCCGGATCATCACCTGCTCGATATTGGCGCGGGCGCGCTGCGGTTGGGTTGCAAGGCGGTGCCTTATCTGGATCAGGGCCATTACTGGGCGACCGATCTTTCTGGCGCGCTGTTGCGGCAGGGCCATCGCGCCGAGATGGAAGACCCCAGCCGTCTGGCTACCAGCCAACTGATCGAGGACGACAATTTCAACTTCCCCGGCGTGACGGATCGCATCACCCATGCCATCGCCTTTGCGGTTTTCACACATCTGCCGATGAACCATTTGCGGCGGGCGCTGATCCAGACCCGCGCGCGGTTTCCGCAGCTGGAAAAGTTGCTCTTCACCGTCTTTCTTGCCCCCGATGCCGCCGCCAGCCTTGAACCGGTGCGGCAACCTGACGGTGTGGTGACACACGATACCCGCGCGCCTTATCATATGCTGGCCGAGGATGTGGTGCACCTGACGCGCGTATCTGGGTTCACGCCCGATCTGCGCGCGGCGCGGTTGCCGCGCGGACAGGCGCTGATCGTGGCGACCCCGAACTAGCAAGCCCGCCGGGTTTGGAAAGGTCTGAATGAATCCCAACCTGCCCTCCGCCCTGTTTGCGTTAACGAAAACCTTCATGTGATCACAAAAAATTTTCGTGTGATCACAAATGTCACTTTTCCGGCACCCCTGCTCACTTCGCGTTTTGAACCTGCCTTTTTCTGTGCCATCACGCCCCAAATCCAAGCTGATGGGACAGATCCATGAACATCCACGAATACCAAGCCAAGGCCCTGCTGCGCAGCTACGGCATCCCGGTGTCCGATGGCCGTGCGGTGACGAAGGCCGAAGAGGCCAAGACCGCCGCCGGTGAACTCGATGGCCCGCTCTGGGTGGTCAAGGCACAGATCCATGCCGGGGGCCGTGGCAAAGGCCATTTCGTTGAACCGGAAGCCGGTGAAAAGGGCGGCGTGCGTCTGGCGCGCTCGGTCGGCGAGGCGGCAGAATTTGCCCGCCAGATGCTGGGCCGCACGCTGGTCACGGTGCAGACCGGCCCGGCTGGCAAGCAGGTCAACCGCATCTACATCGAAGACGGCAGCGATATTGAGCGCGAATTGTATCTGGCGATGCTGATCGACCGGCAATCCAGCCGGATTTCGGTGGTCTGCTCGACCGAAGGCGGCATGTCGATTGAAGACGTGGCGCATGACACCCCGGAAAAGATCCTGTCCTTCACCATTGATCCGGCCTCGGGCTATTCGGATTTCCACGGCCGCCGCGTGGCGTTCAGCCTTGGGCTGACCGGCAACCAGATCAAGCAGTGCGGCGCGATCGTGAAGAACCTGTATCGGCTGTTCGTCGACAAAGACATGGACATGCTGGAAATCAACCCGCTGGTGGTGATGAAGGACGGCAACCTCAAGCTGCTCGACGCCAAAATGGCGTTTGACGGCAACGCGCTGTATCGCCACCCCGATATTGCCGCCCTGCGCGACGAGACCGAGGAAGACCCGAAGGAACTGGCAGCGTCGAAGTTCGATCTGAACTACATCGCGCTGGATGGCGAAATCGGCTGCATGGTGAACGGCGCGGGCCTTGCGATGGCCACGATGGACATCATCAAGCTTTATGGCGCGGAACCGGCGAACTTTCTGGACGTGGGCGGTGGTGCGACCAAGGAAAAGGTCACCGAGGCGTTCAAGATCATCACCTCTGACCCCAATGTCAAAGGCATCCTTGTCAACATCTTCGGCGGCATCATGCGCTGCGATATCATCGCCGAAGGCGTGATTGCGGCGGTGAAGGAAGTCGGGCTGAAAGTGCCGCTGGTGGTGCGTCTGGAAGGCACCAACGTCGAACTTGGCAAAGATATCATCAGAAATTCCGGTCTGAACGTGATCGCCGCCGACAACCTGTCGGACGCCGCCCAGAAGATCGTCAAAGCGGTGAAGGGATAATCCAAATGGCTGTTCTTGTTAACGAAAACACCCGCGTCATCTGTCAGGGCTTCACCGGCTCGCAGGGCACTTTCCACTCGGAGCAGGCCATCGCTTATGGCACCAAGATGGTCGGCGGTGTCACCCCCGGCAAGGGCGGCACCAGCCACCTGAACCTGCCGGTGTTCGATTCCGTGCATGAGGCGAAGGCGCGGACGCAGGCGAATGCCAGCGTCATCTATGTGCCGCCGCCCTTCGCTGCGGATTCCATTCTGGAAGCGATCGACGCCGAGATGGAGCTGATCGTCTGCATCACCGAAGGCATCCCGGTGCTGGACATGATGAAGGTCAAGCGCGCGCTGATCAACTCGAAGTCGCGCCTGATCGGGCCGAACTGCCCCGGCGTGATCACGCCGGACGCCTGCAAGATCGGCATCATGCCGGGCCATATCCACCGTCGCGGTTCGGTTGGTGTGGTGTCGCGTTCGGGCACGCTGACCTATGAGGCGGTGAAGCAGACCACTGATCTGGGACTGGGGCAATCGTCGGCGGTTGGTATTGGCGGCGATCCGATCAAGGGCACCGAGCATATCGACGTTTTGGAGATGTTCCTGGCCGACCCGGAAACCCAGTCGATCATCATGATCGGTGAAATCGGCGGAAGCGCGGAAGAAGAAGCCGCGCAGTTCCTGGCGGATGAGAAAAAGCGCGGGCGCTGGAAGCCCACCGCCGGCTTCATCGCTGGGCGCACGGCGCCTGCGGGTCGCCGGATGGGCCATGCCGGTGCCATTGTGGCCGGTGGCAAGGGCGACGCGGAAAGCAAGATCGAAGCGATGCGCAGCGCGGGCATCATCGTGGCCGACAGCCCGGCGACGCTGGGCGAAGCGGTGATGAAGGCTCTGGGCCGCTGAATGCCGCGCAACAAAGCCATCTTTGCGCAAGAAGACAGCCAGGAGGACAGGGCTATCCTGTCCTTCACCCTGTTGCTGGCGATGTTGGTGGCGGGCGTGGTGATCTCGCTTGGGCAGGCGCAAACCAGCGCCGCCGTGAGCAGCTTGTTTACAATTCTGAACTAAGGCGGTGGGGGCAACCCCGTCGCCCGCGCCATCTGGCCAGACCTTAGGGAGGCACTCCAATGACCGAACAATCCCCGAACAGCCAATTCCACGCCTCCAGCTTTCTGCAAGGCGCGAATGCCGACTATATCGACCAACTGGCGGCGCGCTATGCGGCTGATCCGGGGTCGGTCGATGCGCAATGGGCTGATTTCTTCCGCAGCCTGAACGAATCCGAGCTGGACGCCAAGCGTCAGGCGGCTGGCCCGTCCTGGGGTCGCGCCGACTGGCCGCCGACGCCGTCGGATGATCTGACAGGCGCTTTGACCGGCGAATGGCCGGTGGCCCCCGAACCGAAGGGCGCTGGCAAGAAGATCGTTGAAAAGGCTGCCGAAAAGGGCGTGTCCTTGACCGATGCGCAGGTGCAGCGCGCCGTGCTGGACAGCATCCGCGCCATCATGATCATCCGCGCCTATCGTATCCGTGGCCATCTGGCCGCTGATCTGGACCCGCTGGAGATGACCGAACGCGGCAACCACCCCGAGCTTGACCCGGCGTCTTATGGCTTCACCGACGCCGACATGGACCGCCCGATCTTCATCGACAACGTGCTGGGGCTGGAAATGGCCTCGATGCGGCAGATCATCGAGATCGTGAAGCGGACCTATTGCGGCACCTTTGCGCTGCAATACATGCATATTTCCGACCCCGAGCAGGCGGCCTGGCTGAAAGAGCGGATCGAAGGTTACGGCAAGGAAATCGCCTTCACCCGCGAAGGCCGCAAGGCGATCCTGAACAAACTGGTCGAGGCCGAAGGTTACGAAAAGTTCCTGCATGTCAAATATGTCGGCACCAAGCGCTTTGGTCTGGATGGCGGCGAAGCGCTGATCCCGGCGATGGAGGCGATCATCAAGGTCGGCGGCGCGATGGGGGTGAAAGACATCGTCATCGGCATGCCGCACCGGGGCCGTCTGAACGTTCTGGTGAACGTGATGCAGAAGCCCTACAAGGCGATCTTCAACGAATTTCAGGGCGGCAGCTTCAAGCCCGAAGATATCGACGGCTCGGGCGATGTGAAGTATCATCTCGGGGCTTCTTCGGACCGCACCTTTGACGGCAACACGGTTCACTTGTCGCTGACCGCCAACCCCAGCCACCTTGAGGCGGTCAACCCGGTGGTGCTGGGCAAGGTCCGCGCCAAGCAGGATCAGCTGGGCGACAGCGACCGGCATCAGGTGTTGCCAATCCTGCTGCACGGCGACGCGGCCTTTGCCGGGCAAGGCGTTGTGGCGGAATGCTTTGGCCTTTCCGGGCTGAAAGGTCACCGCACCGGCGGCACCATTCATATCGTGGTGAACAACCAGATCGGCTTTACCACCGCGCCGTCTTATTCACGGTCCTCGCCCTACCCCACCGATATCGCGCTGATGGTGGAAGCGCCGATTTTCCACGTTAACGGTGACGACCCCGAGGCCGTGGTGCATGCCGCGAAAGTGGCGACCGAATTCCGCCAGACCTTCCACAAGGATGTGGTGCTGGATATCTTCTGCTATCGCCGCTTTGGTCACAACGAAGGCGACGAGCCGATGTTCACCAACCCGGCGATGTACACGCGCATCCGCAAGCAAAAGACCACCTTGCAGCTTTACACCGAGCGTTTGGTCAAAGACGGCCTGATCCCCGAGGGTGAAATCGAGGATATGAAGGCGGCGTTCCAGGCCAGGCTGAACGAGGAATTCGAGGCGGGCAAAGACTACAAGCCGAACAAGGCTGACTGGCTGGATGGCCGCTGGAAGCAGTTGTCGCCGAAGGATCTGGTCCGTTACCAGCGCGGCGACACCGCGATCAAGCCCGAGACAATGGCCGAAGTCGGCGTTGCCTTGACCCGGATCCCGGAGGGGTTCGATATTCACAAAACCGTGGCGCGCCAGCTCGATGCCAAGGCGAAAATGTTCGAAACCGGCAAGGGCTTTGACTGGGCAACGGCCGAAGCTCTGGCGTTTGGCAGCCTGCAGACCGAAGGCTTCCCCGTGCGTCTGGCCGGGCAGGATTGCACGCGTGGCACCTTCAGCCAGCGCCATTCCGGCTGGATCGACCAGACCACCGAGGAACGCTACTATCCGCTGAACCACATTCGCGCCGGGCAAGCGCGCTATGAGGTGATCGATTCCATGCTGTCGGAATATGCGGTTCTGGGTTTTGAGTACGGCTACTCGCTGTCGGAACCCAACGCGCTGACGATGTGGGAGGCGCAGTTCGGCGATTTCGCCAATGGTGCGCAGATCATGTTCGACCAGTTCATCAACTCGGGCGAGGCGAAGTGGCTGCGGATGTCTGGCCTTGTCTGCCTGCTGCCGCATGGCTTTGAAGGTCAGGGGCCGGAACACAGCTCTGCCCGTCTGGAACGCTTCATGCAGCTTTCGGCGCATGACAACTGGATCGTGGCAAACTGCACCACCCCGGCGAACTACTTCCACATCCTGCGCCGCCAGCTGCACCGCGATTTCCGCAAGCCGCTGATCCTGATGACGCCGAAATCCCTGCTGCGCCACCCGATGTGCATCAGCGAAACCGCTGATTTCACCACCGGCTCCAGCTTCCACCGCCTGCTGTGGGATGATGCGCAGAAAGGCAATTCGGCGCTGAACCTGAAAGCGGATGACAAGATCAAGCGCGTGGTGCTGTGCTCGGGCAAGGTCTATTTTGACCTGCTGGCCGAACGCGATGCGCGCGGGCTGGATGACGTGTATCTGCTGCGGGTGGAACAGCTTTACCCGACCCCGACGCAATCGCTGACCGAAGAGCTTTCGCGCTTCAAGAAGGCCGAAATCGTCTGGTGCCAGGAAGAGCCGAAAAATCAGGGCGCGTGGCTTTATATCGAACCCGAACTTGAAGCGGTGCTGACCAAGATCGGCGCCAAGCACTCCCGCGCCCGCTATGCAGGCCGGGTTGCCAACGCCTCGCCGGCAACGGGCCTTGCCTCGCGCCACAAGCATGAACAACAAACTCTGGTCAACGAAGCGCTCGGCTGACCGCATTAACGCGCCGACGCGCATGAGGAGATGAAGATGACGGATGTTATGGTGCCCTCTTTGGGTGAAAGCGTTTCCGAAGCCACCGTGTCGACCTGGTTCAAGAAGCCGGGCGACGTGGTCAAGCAAGACGAGATGCTGTGTGAGTTGGAAACCGACAAGGTTTCGGTGGAAGTGCCTTCGCCGGTATCGGGTGTGCTGACTGAAATTCTGGCACCCGAAGGCACCACCGTTGCCGCAAGCGCACGACTGGCTATCGTGACTGAAGGGGCTGCCGGGGCTCAGACCGCCGCAGCGATGCCCGCGAAGGCCGCCGAGCCGAAATCGGTTGCCGCCGCCGTAGTAGGCTCTCCCGGCGCCGGCCCTGAAGTACTGACCCCGCGCGATGTTGAAAACGCGCCTTCCGCCAAAAAAGCCATGGCCGAAGCTGGCCTGACCGCCGATCAGGTGCAAGGCACTGGCCGCGATGGCCGGGTGATGAAGGAAGACGTGGCGCGCGCCGCCGCTGCCGCCCCGATCGCCGCTGCCCCGGCTGTGGCCGCGATCCCGCGCGCACCGGTGCCGGCCGATGATGCCGCGCGTGAAGAACGGGTGAAGATGACCCGCCTGCGCGCCACCATCGCGCGTCGGTTGAAAGACGCGCAAAACACCGCCGCGATGCTGACCACCTATAACGAGGTGGATATGTCCGGCATCATGGGTTTGCGCAACGAATACAAAGACATCTTTGAAAAGAAGCACGGCGTGAAGCTGGGTTTCATGTCTTTCTTCGTCAAGGCCTGCACCCACGCGCTGAAAGAAATCCCGGAAGTGAACGCCGAGATTGATGGTCAGGATGTGGTCTACAAGAACTACGTCCACATGGGCGTGGCGGTTGGCACCCCGAACGGGTTGGTCGTGCCGGTGCTGCGCGATGCCGACCAGATGGGCTTTGCCGCGATTGAGAAAAAGATCGCCGAATTGGGCATCCGCGCCCGCGACGGCAAGCTTTCGATGGCAGAAATGCAGGGGGGGTCTTTCACCATCTCCAACGGTGGCGTCTATGGCTCGCTGATGTCCTCGCCGATCCTGAACCCGCCGCAATCGGGGATCCTGGGGATGCACAAGATCCAGGACCGCCCGGTTGTGGTGAACGGCCAGATCGTGATCCGCCCGATGATGTATCTGGCGCTGTCGTATGATCACCGGATCGTGGACGGTAAGGGGGCGGTGACGTTCCTCGTGCGGGTCAAGGAAGCACTGGAAGACCCGCGTCGGTTGTTGATGGATTTGTAAACTATTCGAAAAGCTCCCGACTTTGATTTTTGGTCGGGAGCGTTTCCACTGTTTTCGCTTTAATTGGAGCCGCCAATGCCTCAAGTGGAAGAAAAGGAAGTCACTCTTGAGTGGTATCGGTCCAATGTGCAATGGACCAGAGACTTGGGTATGACCGCATTAAAGACACTCGTTACGCTCAACAGCGGTGCGTTTGTTGTTCTTCTTACCTTCATTGGCAACACTGCTGCTCAATCTGCATTTTCGGTGCCGCTGATCTCTCTGCAAACTTCTATGTATTGTTTCTTGGTCGGCATTTGTTCTGCTTTTCTGGTGATGGCCATCGCATTTGTGAATAACAGCATGATGAGCCCCTTTGATAGTTCGAAGGGGCTTCCTGATGGAGTCGCGATGGCTATCTATGTTGGAGTTGCAGGTGCGTCGCTTGGCGGATTTGTCTATGGTGTGTTTAAGATAGTCTCTAGCGTCGTGCTTACATGACCCCCGAACTCACCGCCCTCGCCCTCGCAGGCCTGTTGCAAGCCGCGCAAATGATCCTGTTCGCCACCCCGGCGAACCTGGAGCTGGGCACCGGCTACACCTCTGGCCCGCGCGACACACCGCCGAGGAAGCCGCTGTCCACCTCGACCGCCCGGTTGCAACGCGCGATGAACAACCATTTCGAAGGGCTGATCCTGTTCACCCTCGCGGTGGTCGTGGTCACGCTGGGCGGCCAATCCACAGCGGTCACCCAGTACGCCGCCTACGCCTACCTGATCGCCCGCGTCGCCTACATCCCCGCCTACGCGCTTGGCCTGACGCCTTGGCGCTCGGCGATCTGGGGCGTTGGCTTTGCCGCCACCATCACCATGTTGATCGCCAGTTTGCTTTAGGCTTTCATCTTGGCCCAAATACTCTCGGGGGCAGGCTTGTTTGGGCCCGCCCAAACAAGCCAGGGGGCAGACAGCCCCCGACCTGTGCCAACAACAAGGAACCGACCCATGGCAAGCTTTGACACCATCATCATCGGCGCTGGCCCCGGCGGCTATGTCTGCGCCATCCGGGCCGCACAACTCGGGCTGAAAGTGGCCGTGGTCGAAGGCCGCGACACGCTGGGCGGCACCTGCCTGAACGTCGGTTGCATCCCGTCAAAGGCGCTGCTGCACGCCACGCATTCCTTGCATGAAGTGCATGAAAACTTTGAGAAAATGGGCCTGATGGGCGGCGCACCGACCGTCGATTGGCTGAAAATGCAAGCCTACAAGGCTGATGTGGTTTCCGGCAACACCAAGGGCATCGAATTTCTGTTCAAGAAGAACAAGGTCACCTGGCTGAAAGGCTGGGGCACCATCACCGCACCGGGCAAAGTGCAGGTCGGCGACGAGGTACACGAGGCAAAAAACATCGTGATCGCCACCGGGTCGGAACCGTCGAGCCTGCCCGGCGTGACGGTGGATGAGACGATTGTGGTGACCTCGACCGGGGCTTTGACGCTGCCGTCGATCCCGAAAACCATGGTGGTGATCGGCGCGGGCGTAATCGGGCTTGAGATGGGTTCGGTTTATGCCCGGCTTGGCACGCAGGTCACGGTGGTGGAATACTTGGATGCGATTACCCCCGGCATGGACGCTGAAGTGGCGAAATCCTTCCAGAGAATCCTTGCCAAACAGGGGCTTAAGTTCATTCTGGGCGCTGCCGTGCAGGGTGTGGAAACCAAGGACGGCATGGCGAAAGTGTCGTATAAGCTGCGCAAGAACGACTCCGAGGCCAGCCTTGATGCAGAGGTGGTTCTGGTCGCAACTGGCCGCAAACCCTACACCGCTGGCCTTGGTCTGGAAGCCTTGGGGGTTGAGATGCTGCCACGCGGGCAGGTGAAAACCGACGCGCATTTTGAGACCAATATCAAGGGCTTGTATGCCATTGGCGACGCCATTGTCGGCCCGATGCTGGCGCACAAGGCCGAAGATGAAGGCATGGCGCTGGCTGAAATCATGGCGGGCAAGGCCGGTCATGTGAACTACGCAGTCATTCCGGGCGTGGTTTATACCGCGCCGGAAGTGGCGTCGGTGGGGGCAACTGAAGAGCAGTTGAAGGAACAAGGCCGCGCCTACAAGGTCGGCAAGTTCCCCTTCATGGGCAATGCCCGTGCCAAGGCGGTTTTCCAGGCTGAAGGTTTCGTCAAACTGCTGGCCGATGCGGCGACCGACCGGATTCTGGGCGCGCATATCATCGGGCCGGGCGCAGGAGATCTGATCCATGAGGTTTGCGTGGCGATGGAGTTTGGTGCCTCGGCCCAAGATCTGGCGCTGACCTGCCACGCGCACCCCACCTATAGCGAGGCAGTGCGCGAAGCAGCGCTGGCTTGCGGCGATGGGGCCATTCACGCCTGATCGTCAGGCGCGTTTCCACAACCAATCCAGCAGCCCCGAGGCACCGCCTTCGGGGTTGATACCCACAACCAAAGCCGCCTCCATCGCGCCATCGGGCTCGGTCATCTTCACGCGGGCGTAGGCCCCCTGCCCAGCTTCGGCAGCGATGCGGTCGTCGGCGTTCAGCATGTCACGCGGGACGCTGCGGGCGTAAGCTTCGTGGTCGTCATAGATCGCCTGATTGACCGCTTCATCAAAGAAGATCTGGCTGGTCAGCACGGTGTTGTCGGCGAGATACACTATGTAATGCATATGCGTTGTGCGACCGGAATACCAACCGGGAAAGATGGTCTGAAATGTGGCTACTCCAGCAGGATCAGTGGTTTGCGTGCCACGCATAAAGGTTTGGCCAACGGTATCGGCACCGTCGCCAAGATTTTTCACCCCGGAATAGACGCCCTGCGCATCGCAATGCCACACGTCCAGCCGCGCACCGACAACCGGCGCACAATCGGCTGTCACCACCTGCAAGCGCAGTTGCATCGGCAAGCCGGGCCGGTCTTCGGCAATATCGGCGCGGATCAGCTTCGGATCAACATAGAACGGGCCTTCGGCGACTTCGGCCGACAGCATGCACACATCGGTCGAGATCAGTCCGGCCTGCGCCACCTCGGCGTGCATGGCTTGCGGCAAGGCGGCGGCTACAGGGGCAAAGGTCAGGGCGTGCAGCAAGGTGCGACGGTCGAGTGTGGAAAGCGGGCGCATGAAGACTCCTGTATCTGTCCCCTTGCTAACGCGGCTTGGTTGAGTTTCCGTCGCCTCAACTCGCCAAATGCCGCAAGCCCTGGGTGACATCGGTGCGCACCGCCAGCCGCAGGCCGGGTTCATCGCCCGCCCGCAGCGCCGCCAGAATCATCCGGTGATGCTGCGGCATGTCACGACGACGCAATTTCTGGTAGAGCGCACGCATCGTTGGCCCAAGCTGTAGCCAGACGGTTTCGCACATCGCCAGCATCGCCGGCGTTTGCGCGCGCAAATACAGTGTGCGGTGAAACTCCAGATTGGTGCGCACATAGCCCACCGCATCCTGATTCATCACCGCTTCCTGGTTAAGCGCGTTGATCGCCGCCAGCCGGTCAATCAGCGCGAAATGCGCGCGGGGCAGCGCGCGAGATGCCATTTCAGGCTCCAGCATCGCGCGGATCGCGGCAAGTTCCTCGATACGCTCCGGTGTCAGTTCCGGCGTGGAAATCCGACCCGAGGACGACATAGTAAAAGCGCCCTCGGCCACCAGCCGCCGCACCGCGTCGCGCGCCGGGGTCATCGAGACGCCGAATTGTTCTGCCAGGCCGCGCAGGGTCATCGCCTGACCGGGCGCAAGTTCGCCGTGCAAAACCTGCTGGCGCAGGGTGCGATAGACCCGTTCATGGGCGGCGGCATTGGGGTCGGCGAGGCGGGGTTGGATCGGCATGGCCTAGCCAAGCACCCTTGGCAGCACCCGGTCAATCCCCTTCAAAGCGGATACTCTGCAAAGCGCCGCCCTGACGCTTCAACCAAGCGCGTTCGGCCTGCCAGCCGGGAAACAGCCGGTCCACCACTGCCCAGAACCGATCTGAATGGTTCATCTCCAGCATATGCGCGACCTCATGCGCTGCGACATAGTCAAGCACGCGCGGCGGGGCCATGATCAGCCGCCACGAATACATCAGCGCCCCATCCGAGGTGCACGAGCCCCAACGCGAGCGGGTATCGCGCAGCGTCACCCGCGTCACCTTACGGCCGATCTGCGCGGCATAATGATCTGACGCGGCGACCAGCCGGTTGCGCGCCTGCACCCGCAGAAAGGCGGAAACCCGCGCCGCTGCCCGGTCCGCATCGCCCGGCACGATCAGCGAATCCCCCTCGATGCGGACCGACCGCCCCGCCCCTGCTGCGAGTTGCAGCATCCGGCCTTCAAACGGCAGTTCAGCCCCGATGCCGACGCCCACCACCGCAGGCATCCGCGCCAGTGCCGCCCTGATCCAGCCTTCTTGGGCGCGGACAAAGGCCAGCGCCTCCGCTTCGCGGGCACGGGTTGGAATAGACAGTGTCACAGCCCCCGTTGCCTGCGAAACTCGCAGCGAAAACCTCCGCGCGCGGGCTGTCCGGCGCAGGGTAATCTCGATTTCAGGCAGGCCGGGCAGAATGGGCATGGCACCTCTGGACAGGGAGGGCCAGCATAGCTATCTGCTGCGCAGCCGCAACCGCTGCAAAAGCCTTTGACAGCCGCCTGCTGTTGTGGCAAGCGACTGCATTCCGAATTGAAGCCCGCAAGGGCCAGCCTGAGCAAAGGGAACACCATGCCATTGGCAGAATGGGGAACCAAACGCGTTTGCCCCACCACCGGGAAACGCTTTTACGACCTGAACCGCACGCCGATCGTCAGCCCCTACACGGGCGAGGTCGTCGATATCGAATCGGCCCGTCGCAAGATGGCCGCCGCCGTGATCAGCCGGGTTCAGCCGGAAAAGGATGATGATGCGGTGCTGGTCGATGACCTGGAAGCCGACGATGATCTGTTGGTGGCAGGCGTTGCCGACGATGCAGAACTGGACGACGAGCTGCTGGAAGACGACACCGACGACAACGTCTCGCTGGACGATCTGACCGACGTGGCTGGCGACGAGGAAGACGTTTAACATCTTTGGGTTGGGCGCGAAAAAGGTGCATTTTTCCTCTTGCACCGCCCCGCGCCCTCCCCTAAACAGCGGCCACGAAGACGAACACGGCGCGCCCAACGTCGTGAAAAAGATGGGGTCATAGCTCAGATGGGAGAGCGCTTGAATGGCATTCAAGAGGTCGGGAGTTCGATCCTCCCTGGCTCCACCAAACTTCAAGACGCAAAATAGCCCGCCGCAAGGTGGGCTTTTTGCGTTATGAGCCAGTGGGTTGCGGCAAAACCGAAGCGCCGGTCTTGCCGCGAGCGGTTAGCCCTGCTTCGCTTCCAGTGCCGCGATCCGAGCGGCGAGGGCGATGTTTTCTTCGCGGGCCTTTTGCGCCATCGCGCGCACCGCGTCGAATTCCTCCCGTGTGACGAAATCGCGGTCAGCCATCCAGCGGTCGACAAAGCCCTTCATCGCGGTTTCCGCTTCGGTCTTTGCACCTTGCGCCACACCCATCGCATTGGTCATCAGTTTCGACATGTCGTCGAAGAATTTGTTTCCGGCCGTCATCGGGGCCTCCTTTCACTTGGTCTCTATATGATCCGTGCCGGGCCTGCGCACAAGGCCGCGAGCATGCGTTGACATCCTGCCGCAGCTTGTCGACAACCGCAGGGTAAACAGCAGGTGGCTCATGTCTTATATTCCATTCCCCGACATCTCGCCTGAGATTTTCTCGCTGCCGGTCGGGCCGATCACGCTGGTGCTGCGCTGGTATGCGCTGGCCTATATCGTGGGGTTGATCGCCGGCTGGAAGCTGATCGTGCGGATGCTGTCCACCCCGCGGCTGTGGCAAGGCCCGGCCCCAATGCCGCCCGAGGCGGTGGAACGCCTGCTGACCTGGGTGATTTTTGGCGTCATTCTGGGCGGACGGCTGGGCTATGTTGCGTTTTACCAACCGGATCATTTCCTGCAAAACCCGCTGCAAATTCTGCGGGTGTGGGAGGGCGGCATGTCGTTCCACGGCGGATTTCTGGGCGTGGTGGTGGCGGGGATCTGGTTTTGCAAGCGCGAGAACATCCCGATGCTGCCGCTGGCCGACCTGATGGCGGCCGTCGCGCCGATCGGGCTGTTTCTGGGGCGACTGGCAAATTTCATCAATGCCGAACTGTGGGGCCGCCCGACGACGCTGCCATGGGGCGTAGCGTTTCCTGGTGAGGCGGCGCAGGCCTGTGGCAATGCGGTGATCGGTATATGCGCCCGCCATCCCAGCCAGCTTTACGAGGCGGCGCTGGAGGGGTTGGTGCTGTTCATCCTGCTGACCACGCTGATCTGGGCCTATAACTGGCTGAAAACCCCAGGAAAAATCGCTGGCCTGTTCTTTGCGGGCTATGGCGTGTCGCGGTTTCTGGTGGAGTTTGTCCGCCAGCCTGACGCGCAGTTTGTGTCAGATGGCAACCCGTTGGGGCTTGCGTTCCAGATGGGCGGTTACGGGCTGACCATGGGGCAGCTGTTGACGCTGCCGATGATCGCCATTGGTCTGTGGTTCATCGCAAGGCGGCCGGCGTGACGCCGCTTGCCGCCTTGCTGATCCGCCGCATTCAAGCAAACGGACCGATAACCCTGGCCGACTACATGGCCGATTGCCTGATGCACCCGCAGCATGGCTATTACGCAACCCGCGACCCGTTCGGGACGGCAGGCGACTTCACCACCGGGCCCGAGATCAGCCAGATGTTTGGCGAATTGCTGGGCCTCGGTCTGGCGCAGGCCTGGCTGGATCAGGGCGCGGGTCCCGGCTTTACCCTGGCCGAACTCGGCCCCGGTCGCGGCACGCTGATGGCCGACGTGCTGCGCGCCACCGCCCGTGTGCCGGGGTTTCACGCGGCGGCACGGGTGCATCTGGTCGAAACCTCGGCCACTTTGCGGGCGCGCCAACGCGCTGTTTTGGGCGATCATCCGGTCACATGGCTTGATCGCGCCGAAGACCTGCCCGATGCACCGCTGTTTCTGTTGGCGAATGAGTTTTTTGATGCGCTGCCGATCCGCCAGTTTACCCGCGCATCGCAAGGCTGGGAGGAAACCATGGTCGGCGTCGCGCAGGGCGCGCTGGCATTTGGCCGCAGCGATGCAACCCCGATTGCAGGGCTGGAGCATCGCCTCGCCGACACCAGCCCCGGCGACGTGGTCGAACTTTGCCCTGCCGCGAGCGCGATCATGCAAACCATCTGCGCCCGGATCGAGCGCCATGGCGGTCTGGCACTGATCGTGGATTATGGCGACTGGATCTCGCGCGGGGATACGTTTCAGGCGTTGAAGGCGCATTGTTTCACCGATGCGCTGGCCGAACCGGGCGAGGCCGACCTGACCGCGCATGTCGATTTTGCTGCGCTGGCCGCGGAAACCAAAGCGTATAAATACAGCACGCAAGGCGCGGTGCTGACCGCCCTTGGCCTGCACCAGCGCAGCCAGCAGCTTGCCGCCCGGCTTTCCGGGCAAGCCTTGGTGCAGCATCAAGCCGCGACGCACCGCTTGACCGCGCCCGAGGAAATGGGAAGGTTGTTCAAAGCCCTTGCGGTTTACCCCGCCGCGGGCCCCACCCCACCCGGATTCGCCTGATGCTGGAAATCATCACCTCTGCCAAGCTGCCGTTCCGCCACGGCTTCTTCACCCGCAAGGGCGGCGCGTCGTCGGGCATTTTCGCCGGGCTGAACTGTGGCTCGGGGTCAACAGATCAGGCCGAAGCCGTCGCGATCAATCGGGGGCGCGTCGCCGAGGCGCTGGATCTGACGCCCGATCATCTGGTTTCGGTGCATCAGGTGCACTCCGCCGATGCCGTTGCCCTGACAGCGCCCTTGGCGATCAGGCCGCAGGCCGATGCGCTTGTCACCGCCACACCCGGTCTGGGCCTTGCTGTGCTGACCGCTGATTGCCAGCCGGTGCTGTTTGCCGATCCTGTGGCACGGGTGATCGGAGCCGCCCATGCCGGGTGGCGCGGCGCGAAAGATGGCGTTCTGGAGGCGACGCTGACCGCGATGGAGGCGCTTGGTGCAAGGCGCAGTGCGATTGCAGCGGTGATCGGACCCTGCATCAGTCAGGCCGCCTATGAGGTCGGGCAGGAATTCTTTGAGACCTTTAGCGACGACGACCCGGAAACCCGTCGCTTCTTTGTGGGCGGCAAGGAGGGGCGGATGCTGTTCGATCTACCCGGTTACGGGCTGTGGCGGTTGCGTGAGGCGGGCGTGGGCCATGCGGAATGGACCCGGCATTGCACCTACGGCGATCCAACGCGGTTCTTCTCGTATCGCCGCACCACCCATGCGGGCGAGGCAGACTATGGCCGCCTGATCTCGGTGATCCGTCTTTAAACAAAGCGCCGTTTTGGGCGGGAAACTGGCAAGGCCTGCCAAAGGATTGCCACATTCTGCAAAACAATCACAGAAAGGTCAGCGGCATTGTTTCCAAATCTGCCAATAATGTAGCCTTTTCAGCCTGTTATCAGCTGGGGCCGCATTGCCACATTTACCCCGCGGCGACACGGACGATTTGTGAAAAATCCTGCACAACGGCCCAATCCGCGCCGTATTGAAGCGTCAGATTGACCCTGACGAAGCGACACAGACCGGAAGGACACGTCCATGAAGAAAGAACGCCGCTGGCTGAAATCCGCAATTGCTGCAAGTGCCGAGGCTCAGGTGGCAATGCCTTGGGCGCGCGGTCAGCGTCGCCGCCCTGAAGCGATGAAGCCCGTAACCCCGGCAAAATCGCGCGCGCAGGCCGCAAGGTAATCCATCGCTGATTCGCAGAAAACAGGCCGGGCACGTCCCGGCCTTTTGCATTTTTCGAACAAGTTGCAGCGCTTGCGCCGACTCAACCCAGAAGATTTTCGCAACACGGTCAACAATCTTGTCGCCCTCGCCGAACCAGCCCGAAATCTGGTCCAATTAAGAATAAACTTTGACAAGCTGACGCGGTTCCGCCATTTTTCCTCTACAGATGTCCCTCTGTGAAAACAGGCGGTGGCGGGCGTGGTAAGACCTTGCGGCTCCCCCATCATCGCACCGGTTCGGCCAAAATGGCCGGGCGCGGGATCATGCTCAGTTAAGGCGGCCCTGGTGTTCTCTGGCACCATCAAGGGGCCGCCTAAACATTTGACAGGATCAAAACCCTTCTGAAGGGTTTTGCAGAAAAATCTTCAAAAGATTTTTGCTTACGCCTGCCGCGCCAGCCGCGACTCCAGCACGTCAAACGGCAGACCGGGTTCGTCCTTGGCACAGCGGATCACCAGCGAGGTTTTCACCGAAGCCACGTTTTCAGCCGAGGTCAGCCCTTCGGTCAGAAAGTTCTGGAAGGTGCTCAGATCGGGGGCGACGCATTTCAGGATGAAATCAATCTCGCCGTTCAGCATGTGGCATTCACGCACCAAGGGCCACGCCCGGCAGCGCGCTTCAAATGCCGAAAGATCCGCCTCGGCCTGACTGCGCAACCGCACCATGGCGAAAACCTGCACTTCAAAACCCATCTCGCGCGCGTCAATATCGGCGTGATAGCCTTTGATATAGCCTGCTTCCTCCAGCGTGCGCACCCGGCGCAGGCAGGGCGGCGCAGAAATGCCCACCCGGCTGGCCAGCTCGACGTTGGTCATCCGGCCATCCGCCTGCAACTCTGCCAGAATGCGGCGGTCGATCGGATCAAGCTTGGTGCTGGCCATGATGCAGTCCTCTTTTTCGCCTCGTATCTAGGCTCCCGCCCAGCCGTGCGCAATATTATTTCGTGAATGCGCAAGATGTTTTCGGAAAACACCGGTTCCTCGCATAATTCGGCAAGACAAAGCCGGGGGCTTTTCCCGCCCGCGCTGCTTGCCTATATCCGGTGCAACACGAATCCAGAGGGGCATCATGGGCGAGACGCGGCACACCAAGGTTCTGATCATCGGCTCTGGCCCGGCGGGCTATACGGCGGCGGTTTATGCCAGCCGGGCCATGTTGCAGCCCATTCTGGTGCAGGGCCTGCAACCGGGCGGGCAACTGACCATCACCACAGAGGTGGAAAACTGGCCCGGCGATTCCCATGTGCAAGGCCCCGATCTGATGGTGCGGATGCAGGATCACGCCACCGCGATGGGGGCCGAGATTATTGGCGATTATATCACCAGCCTGAATCTGCAAAACCGCCCCTTCACCGCCAAGGGAGATAGCGGCACCACCTATACTGCAGATGCAGTCATTCTGGCCACCGGGGCGCAAGCCAAGTGGCTGGGCCTGCCGTCGGAAGAAAAATTCAAAGGCTTTGGCGTATCGGCCTGCGCCACCTGTGATGGGTTCTTCTATCGCGGCAAAGAGGTTGTGGTGATCGGCGGCGGCAATACCGCCGTGGAGGAAGCGCTGTTTCTGACCAATTTCGCCAGCAAGGTGACGCTGATCCATCGCCGCGACAGCCTGCGCGCCGAAAAGATCATGCAGGACCGGCTTTTCAAGCATCCGAAGATCGAGATGCTGTGGAATTCGGAAGTGACCGAAGTGCTGGGCACCGAAGCGCCAACCTCAGTGACAGCCGTGCGCACCCGCAATCTGCTGACCGGAGAGGTGAAGGACGTGCCCTGCCACGGCTTCTTTGTGGCCATCGGTCATGCGCCCGCGTCGGAATTGGTGAAAGACCAGTTGCCGCTGCACAATGGCGGCTATGTGCAGGTCGAGGCGGGCAGCACCCGCACCGCCATTCCGGGCGTGTTCGCGGCGGGCGATCTGACTGACCACGTCTATCGTCAGGCCGTCACCAGCGCCGGGATGGGCTGCATGGCAGCACTGGATGCCGAGCGCTGGCTTGCAGCTGCAGAGGCTGGGCACTGATCTGGCGGAATTCCGTCACCCCGCCCCGACAGGGCGGGGAAGAACCTTCTACTTCCCGCCGATCTTGCGGCATTTCCGCCTTATTTCCGCAAGAAAATTCCGCATTGACTTGAATTCTGTCCCGTTTCGGGGCTAAAGCGCCCTCGACGGCGGGACTGTCCTGCCCAATCATTTCACAACACGCGAGCACGCCGATGGCCCTTTCGAACCACGCTCCCATTCCGGAGCTTTTCGTTTCTTATGAATCCGCTCAGAAATTGAAGCACGAGGCCGGCGCTTTGCCGTCCTGGGATCTGACCGCGCGTCAGGTCTGCGACCTTGAACTGCTGATGAACGGCGGCTTTTTCCCGCTGAAGGGCTTTCAGTCGGAAGCTGATTACAACGGTGTCGTTGAAAACATGCGTACCGCCGATGGCGCGCTGTGGCCGATCCCGATCACGCTGGATGTGAACGAAAAATTCGCCGAAGGCATTGCCGCCGGGCAGGATATTGCGCTGCGTGACGCCGAAGGTGTCATTCTGGCGATCATGTCGGTCACCGACAAATGGGTGCCGAACAAGGACCGTGAGGCCGAAAAGGTTTTCGGTGCCAACGATCTGGCGCACCCGGCGGTGAACTACCTGCACAATGTCGCGGGCAAGGTCTATCTGGGCGGCCCGATCACCGGCATCCAGCAGCCGGTTCACTATGATTTCAAGGCCCGCCGCGACACGCCGAACGAATTGCGCGCCTATTTCCGCAAGCTGGGCTGGTCGAAAGTCGTCGCCTTCCAGACCCGCAACCCGCTGCACCGCGCGCATCAGGAACTGACCTTCCGCGCCGCGAAAGAGGCTCAGGCCAACCTGATCATCCACCCGGTTGTCGGCATGACCAAACCGGGCGACGTTGACCACTTTACCCGCGTGCGTTGCTACGAGGCGGTGATTGACAAGTATCCGGCCTCGACCACCACGATGAGCCTGTTGAACCTGGCGATGCGTATGGCTGGCCCGCGTGAAGCGGTGTGGCACGGGCTGATCCGCAAGAACCACGGCGTCACCCATTTCATCGTTGGCCGCGACCATGCTGGCCCCGGCAAGAACAGCCAGGGCGTGGATTTCTACGGCCCCTATGATGCTCAGACTCTGTTCAAAGAGCATGAGGCCGAGATGGGCATCACCATGGTTGATTTCAAACACATGGTCTATGTGCAGGAAAAGGCTCAGTATTACCCGGCGAACGAAGTGCCGGAAGGCTGCACCGTGCTGGATATTTCCGGCACCGAACTGCGCCGCCGTCTGCGCGAAGGTCTGGACATCCCGGAATGGTTCAGCTTCCCGGAAGTGGTGACGCAGCTGCGCAAAACCTCGCCGGCGCGCGACAAGCAGGGCTTCACGGTGTTCTTCACCGGCCTGTCAGGCTCGGGCAAATCCACCATCGCCAACGCTTTGATGGTCAAGCTGATGGAACAGGGCGGCCGCCCGGTGACGCTGCTGGATGGCGATGTGGTGCGCAAGCATCTGTCGTCGGAACTGGGGTTCAGCAAAGAGCACCGCGATATCAACATCAAGCGCATCGGCTATGTGGCGTCGGAAATCACCAAGAACGGCGGCATCGCCATCTGTGCGCCGATCGCCCCCTACACCGCCACCCGCCGCGCCGTACGCGAGATGATCGAGGCCTTTGGTGCCTTCATCGAAGTGCATGTGGCGACCAGCGTGGAAGAATGCGAGCGTCGCGACCGCAAGGGCCTGTACAAGCTGGCGCGCGAAGGCAAGATCAAGGAATTCACCGGCATTTCCGATCCCTATGAAGCCCCGACCAAGGCTGAACTGGTGATGGACACTGAAGGCACCGACGTGGACGCCTGCGCGCATCAGGTGATCCTGAAGCTGGAATCGATGGGCCTGATCACCGCCTGATCGGCGCTGTGACGCAAAATCAAAGGCCGCCCTGTTGTGGGGCGGCCTTTTTCAATGCCGGATCAAGACTTAGCCAGAGTGACGGCCCCGCCCGATCAGTGTGCGTTGACCGGCGCCATATCGTGTTCGCGCGCCAGAGAGAACGCCAGCTTGCGATCGGCAACCAGCGCCAGTTGCTCGCCATTTTCGCCGTGCACGGCATAGACCGTTTTCAGCGCGCCGATCTGTGCCCGCAGCGCCTCGGGCAACCCCTCAACCGCCAGCGGCCGCACATAGACGATGCGGTTTTCGCCCTCGGGCAGGCCATTGAATTTCACGTCCATGGTAACCTCCTATTTGCGGCCAATGCGAATGGTTTGTACAACGGCTTCGGGGACATAGCGGCGCAGGTCGATGTGCAGCAGGCCATGATCCAGATCGGCCCCTGCCACCTCGACCCCGTCTGCCAGCACGAAAGACCGCTGAAACGCCCGCGCCGCGATGCCACGGTGCAGGAACACCCGGTCGGTCAGATCCTCGCCTTGCCGTCCGCGCACGACCAGCTGGCGATCTTCAACGGTGATCGCCAGATCTTCATCGCGGAACCCGGCGACGGCCAAGGTGATCCGGTAGGTGTTTTCCGACGTGGCCTCGATATTGAAGGGCGGATAGCCTTCGGAGGCGGTTTTGGCGGTACGCTCGACCAGCCGTTCCAGCTGTTCAAACCCCAGCAGGAAGGGATGCGCGCCGAAGCTCAGTTTCGTCATTCCACATGTCCTTTGCAGCAAGCGACATTTCTGACGGGCCTTCATAAAGCACCCGTCCCAACCAATATGGGGGGACGGGGGCGGGGCTGCAAGTAGGGGCTTGGTTGGGAAAAGTTGCGGATTTGGTTGCAGATTCTTCGCCGCGACGCTGCGAATCACGGTATCGTGTCGCAAAGCAAAGAAGACTGGAGCCGTCCTGCCATGAACGCATCCTCCGAGATGAACTTCGAAGACATGTTGCGCGTGAAACTGGAGGTCTTGCGCCGCGAGCATCGTGACATGGATGAAGCGGTACACGCGCTGGAACTGACCGGGCGGCCGGATGTGCTGACCCTGCGGCGGCTCAAAAAGCAGAAGCTGTATCTGAAAGACCAGATCGTGCGGATCGAGGATCAGTTGATCCCCAATATCATCGCCTGAACGCGCGTAGGGTGCGTGAAATCACGCACCTTACCTCTGGCGTAACGCCAAAGCCTTGCCTCTTGCGCCCGCATCGCTATTAAGCGCGCATAACCAGCCGGAGGCGCCTATGTCTGTCGATGTCGGGATCATCATGGGAAGCCAGTCAGACTGGCCAACGATGAAAGAGGCGGCGCTTGTGCTGGATCAGCTGGGCGTTTCTTACGAGACCAAGATCGTCTCGGCCCATCGCACGCCGGATCGGCTGTGGGCCTACGGCAAGGCGGCGGCGGGGCGACTGCAAGTGATCATCGCGGGCGCAGGCGGTGCGGCGCATTTGCCCGGCATGATGGCCAGCAAGACCCGCGTGCCAGTGATCGGCGTGCCGGTGCAGACCAAGGCGCTGTCGGGCGTCGACAGCCTGTATTCCATTGTGCAGATGCCCAAGGGCTATCCGGTGGCCACCATGGCGATTGGCGCGGCGGGCGCGGCGAATGCCGGTCTGCTGGCCGCTGGCATTCTGGCGCTGAACAACCCCGCTTTGGCCGCGCGTCTGGATGCGTGGCGCGAGGCGCTGTCGGCCTCGATCCCCGAGGAGCCGAAAGATGAATAACCTGCCGATGGGGGCCACGATTGGTATTCTGGGCGGCGGTCAGTTGGGCCGGATGCTGTCGGTGGCCGCCAGCCGTCTGGGCTACAAGACCCATATCTATGAGCCTGCCGCCAACCCGCCCGCCGCTGATGTCGCCCATGCCGTGACCACCGCCAGCTATGATGACATCGCCGCCTTGCAGGCTTTCGCGGCGCAGGTCGATGTCATCACCTATGAATTCGAGAACATCCCCACCGCCGCGCTGGATGCTTTGGAGGCGCTGCGCCCCATTCGCCCCAACCGTCGCGCCCTGGCGATCAGTCAGGACCGGATGCTTGAAAAGGATTTCCTCACCAAGCTGGGCCTGACCTGCGCGCCTTACGCCTTTGTGCAGACGCTGGCGGATCTGGAGGCTGCGATTGCCACCATCGGTGTGCCTGCGATCCTGAAAACCACCCGGCTGGGCTATGATGGCAAGGGACAGGCGCGGATCAAATCGCCCGCTGACGCCGCCGAGGCGCATGCCTCGATGGCCGGGGCGGCGTCGGTGCTGGAAGGCTTCATCCATTTCAGCCATGAGGTTTCGGTGATCGCAGCACGCGGCCTTGATGGCTCTGTCGCCTGCTTTGATCCCGGCGAGAATGTCCACAAGAACGGCATTCTGCACACCACCACCCTGCCCGCCCGCCTGTCGCCCGGCCAACGATCAGACGCGATCCTGCTGGCGGCGCGCATCCTGAACGCGCTGGACTATGTCGGGGTGATGGGGGTGGAATTGTTCGTTACGCCGAAAGGCCTGATCGTCAATGAAATCGCGCCACGGGTGCATAACTCGGGTCACTGGACGCAGAACGGCTGCGCGGTGGATCAGTTTGAACAGCATATCCGTGCCGTGGCCGGGCTGCCCTTGGGCGATGGCGGGCGGCATTCCGATGTGGTGATGGAAAACCTGATCGGTGACGATATTGACCGCATTCCGGCGCTGCTGAAGGAAAACGACTGCGCCATTCACCTTTATGGCAAGGCCGAGGCCCGGCCCGGTCGCAAGATGGGCCATGTCAACCGGGTGATCCGCAAAGCGTAACGGGGGGCCTACGGCTCTGGCGAGTCGGTATCGGCAAGGCCTTGCCCCTGCCGCAACCGCGCCTCGCTGGCCAAGGCTTCATAGCGGCGGCGAAATGCCTCAAGCGTGCGCTCATCCAGTTCTTCCAGATCCAGCAGCGCGTTATGCGCGCCTTGGGTGGCACGGATCAGTTCATCCAGTTTCAGTTGGATGGCTTGGGTGTCGCGGTTCTGGGTGTTCTGGATCAGGAACACCATCAGAAAGGTGATGATGGTGGTGCCGGTATTGATCACCAGCTGCCATGTGTCGGAAAAGCCGAACAAAGGCCCGGTGATGATCCAGACTACGATCACCGCCAAGGCCAGCGCAAAGGTGCTGGGCCGCCCGCAAAACCGCGAAACCGCCTTGGCCAAGCCACTATAGCCGATCATCCTGCCTCACCTTCATCACGGGCTGACGCCCAAAGTTGCGCCCAAAGCCTCGCCATAGTTCAAGCTGTGATCAAACGCGCCGCTGTCCAGAAACACCAGCACCTCGGCGATCACCACCGGGTTCAGCATCATGAAGGTATGCGTAACGGGCAAAACGATATGGTCGGCCATCCCGGCAACTCTGGTGCTTTTCACCGAAACCTTGCCATCATCCGCCCCCGGAATGACCGACGATGTGATCGGGTTCAGCGATTGGTTGCCAGCAATCACCCCAAGTTCGAAATCTGGCAACGGCAGCGCCAAAGGCACGGAGCCTGCCCCGGTGCCCAGTTCCACCCCTGCCGGGCCGTTCAGCCATTCGAACGCGCCGATATGACCAAAGGCATCCACCAGCTCCGAGCCATGGTTGGGCGGCCCAAGCATCACCACCCGCCCCATCAGGCCAGGCTTGTGATCCCGCAACCAGACCCGCGCCAGAATGCCACCGAGCGAGTGGGTGACGAAATGCACCCGCTCTGGCTGCCCCGCCGCATCGACACATTGTGCAACCCGCGCGCCCACACCTTTCGCCAGTTCTGCAATCGGCGCGTCGGTGGAAGGGTAGCTTTCGTTGACGACATGATAGCCATGCTCAGCCAAGGCCGCCTGTATCCCCAGCAGTGAGGCCTCGCTGCGCGCAAGCCCGTGCAACAGCACCACACAATCGGCCTGCACCGCCGTCGCCCAGAACATCAAGATCAACACCCGGATCATCACCGCATTAAAGCGCAGCGTCGCGGCAACGCAAGGCCGGTTGTCTTGACGCAGGCCGCCAACCCTTGGCGGCCGCCATCCCTGCACGAAAGTCAGGCATCACGCATCACGCATCCGACTGGACAAATCCGCAGCCACACCGCAACGTGGGCTCATGTCAAAACGCCCGACCCGCCTCGCCACCCGCGCGCTGATCTTGCATGAAGATCGGCTACTTCTGGTCAACGCCTATCCCGGCGCACGCTCTGATCTGTGGTGCGCGCCGGGCGGTGGGGTGGAGCCGGGCACCTCGCTGCCGACCAACCTTGCCCGCGAAGTGCATGAAGAAACCGGCCTCCGCGTCACGGTCGGCACCCCGGCGTTGATCAACGAATTTCACGACCCGGTTTCGGGCTTTCATCAGGTTGATATTTTCTTTCGCTGCAGCATCAGCGCAGGCGCGATCAACGCCAGTTGGCGCGACCCCGAAGGCGTGGTCACCCAGCGCCGCTTTTTCAGCCGTGCCGATCTGGAAATAGGCCGCATCCGCTTCAAGCCAGACAGCCTGCCCGCAGCCGCCTGGGGCACCGGCATTCTCTATGACCCGCTGGAGGTCATCATCCGATGAGCCGCGCCTTTGTGAAAGAGGGCGATGGCGGGCTGGACCCGCTGCCCGATCTGCCGCTGTCACCGCATCCGAACTACGTCACCCCGCGTGGCCTCGCCACCCTGCAAGGGCGCCTGCGCGATCTGCAAATCACGCTTGCCGCGCTGAAGTCCCGGCCCGACCGGCTGGACAAGCTGCCCGAAGCCGCCGCCGAACGCGACATCCGCTATATCGAGGCCAGGCTGCGTTCAGCCATCCTGATCGAGCCTGCAACGCTGCCGTTGACCGAGGTTGCCTTCGGCCTGCGCGCCACGGTGACCGACGACCAGGGCCACGCCACCAGCTATGAAATCACCGGCGAGGACGAAGCCGACGCCCGGCTCAACCGCATCGCGCCGCACGCGCCATTGGCCCGCGCGCTGATCGGCGCACAGGTCGGTGATGTGGTGATCTGGCGCAAACCCTCCGGCGCGGTCGAGCTTGAAATTCTGGCGATTACCCATGCTGATCCGCAACCTTGACCCAGTCGCAGACCTCGCCGCCGTCACCGCGTTTCAGGCCGAAGCTGCCGATTACTGGCTGCTGGCCGAGGGTGTCTGTGACCCGGCGAAAAAGGCCGCAGAGTTCTTCACCGATGGCCCGCCCGGCTGCGATCCGGCGCGAAGCCACCGCCTTGGCTTGCTCAGCGAAAACCGCCTCTCCGGCCTTGCCGAATTGTCCTTCGGCTTCCCCACCCCCGTCGATGCCTATCTCGGCCTGATGATCCTCGCCCCGCGCCTGCGCGGCAAAGGCGCAGGACCAGCCCTGCTCGCCCATATCGAACAGCTTGCCCGCACCGCCCAAGCCCCAAGCCTATACCTCGGCGTGCTGCAAGCCAACCCGCGTGGCCACGCCTTCTGGCAGCGCATGGGCTTTCAGCCCACCGGCATCAGCCGCCACGACCCCGAAAGCGGCCACACCATCCACCGGCTGATCAAACCGCTATAAGTGCCAGCCACTTTCATACGGGCCACTTTCATCTTGGCAAAAATATCCCCCGCGCGGAGCGCGCGCCAGCGCTCAAGCGACTTGCGGCGTAGCCGCACAATGTGCTCACGCCTGCACGCACCGGCGCACCTCCGCAAATGAAAAGGGCGCAGCTTGCGCTACGCCCTTCCCTCAAATCAATCCGGACTGGATTACATCATCCCGTCCATGCCGCCCATGCCGCCCATGCCGCCGCCCATGCCGCCGCCAGCGCCCTTGGGCTCCGGACGATCAGCGATCATGGCTTCGGTGGTGATCAGCAACGACGCAACCGAAGCTGCATCTTCCAGTGCGGTGCGGGTGACTTTGGCCGGGTCGATGACGCCGAACGCGAACATGTCGCCATATTCTTCGGTCTGCGCGTTGAAGCCGAACGACGGGTCGGTCGACTCGCGGACTTTGCCAGCCACGACAGCGCCATCGACGCCAGCGTTTTCAGCGATCTGACGCAGCGGTGCTTCCAGCGCGCGGCGGACGATCGCGATACCGGCGTTCTGGTCAGAGTTCGCACCGGTCAGGCCTTCAAGAACCTTGCCAGCCTGAACCAGAGCCACGCCACCGCCAACAACGATGCCTTCTTGCACGGCCGCACGGGTCGCGTTCAAAGCGTCATCAACGCGATCTTTGCGCTCTTTCACTTCAACTTCGGTCATGCCGCCGACCTTGATCACAGCAACGCCGCCAGCCAGTTTGGCCACACGCTCTTGCAGTTTCTCACGGTCGTAATCCGACGTAGTTTCTTCGATCTGAGTGCGGATCTGCGAAACGCGCGCTTCGATCTCAGCCTTGACGCCCGAGCCATCAACGATGGTGGTGTTGTCTTTGGTGATCGAAACTTTCTTGGCTTTGCCCAGCATGTCGATCGTGACCGATTCCAGCTTCATGCCCAGATCGTCAGAAATCACCTGACCGCCGGTCAGAACCGCGATGTCTTGCAGCATCGCCTTGCGACGATCGCCGAAGCCCGGAGCCTTCACAGCCGCGATTTTCAGACCGCCGCGGAGCTTGTTGACGACCAGCGTGGCCAGAGCCTCGCCTTCAACGTCTTCCGAGATGATCAGCAGCGGGCGCTGCGACTGGATCACCGATTCCAGCAGCGGAACCATCGGCTGCAGCGACGACAGTTTCTTTTCGTGCAGCAGGATCAGCACGTCTTCCAGCTCGACAACCATCTTGTCGGGGTTGGTGACGAAGTAGGGCGACAGATAGCCACGGTCGAACTGCATGCCTTCGACAACAGTGGTCTCGGTTTCCAGACCCTTGTTTTCTTCGACGGTGATCACACCCTCGTTGCCGACTTTCTGCATCGCGTCAGCGATCTGACGGCCGATTTCAGCTTCGCCGTTGGCGGAAATGGTGCCAACCTGCGCGACTTCGGCGGTGTCCTTAACCGGGCGAGCCGCTGCCTTGATCGCGGCAACAACCTTGGTGGTTGCCAGATCAATGCCGCGCTTCAGATCCATCGGGTTCATGCCAGCAGCAACGGCCTTCAGGCCGTCTTTGATGATGGCCTGAGCCAGAACGGTTGCGGTGGTGGTGCCGTCGCCAGCTTCGTCATTGGTGCGGGAAGCAACTTCCTTCACCATCTGCGCGCCCATGTTCTCGAACTTGTCGGCCAGTTCGATCTCTTTAGCCACGGTAACACCGTCTTTGGTGATGCGCGGCGAGCCGAACGACTTGTCGATCACCACATTGCGGCCTTTCGGGCCCAAGGTGACTTTCACAGCGTCAGCAAGGATGTTCACGCCGCGCAGCATGCGGTCGCGGGCATCGGTGTCAAAACGTACGTCTTTAGCAGCCATTGTGTAGACTCCAGTCTAAGATGTTGAAAAGAAAACAGACCCGTTGCGTAGGGTGCGTGATTTCACGCACCTTCCGACCGGCCTCAGGAAATGATCCCGAGGATGTCGCTTTCTTTCATGATCAGCAGATCTTCGCCGTCCAGCTTTACTTCGGTGCCCGACCATTTGCCGAACAGGATGCGGTCGCCAGCCTTGACGGACGGAGCGATCAGTTCGCCGCTGTCCTTGCGGGCGCCCGGACCGGCCGAAACGATCTCGCCCTCAGCGGGCTTTTCCTTGGCGCTATCCGGGATGATCAGGCCGCCCTTGGTTTTATCTTCGCCTTCGATGCGACGGACCAATACGCGGTCATGCAGCGGTGTGAATGCCATCTGGTTACACTCCCTTGAGTTTCCAGGTTTGAATGGGATTAGCACTCATATCAGACGAGTGCTAACGACGCTTGAGTTAGGCCCTGCACCCGCGCCTGTCAACACCCGCGATGCTGAAAATTCTGCGTGATGCCGGGGCTGCGGCGGGGCAAGTCCCTTGGCCTTTGCCCGGCAAAATGCCACCTTTGGTACCAAGGGCGGAATATGTTCAGTCGAACCCGCCGCGCTACAATCCGACCCGTGAGGACCGATGCGCCAGTTCTTGTTCATGTTCGCCACACTGCTGGCCTTTGCCAGCGCCGGTTTTGCCCAGTGTCAGGGCGAAAATCTGATCGCAAAAATGTCGCCCGAAGCACAGGCCAGCCTGCGCGACGAAGCCGCTAAATCGCCGTTCGCGGTCGGCAATTACTGGCAAGCCACCCGCAACGATGCGGTGATCAACCTGATCGGCACCTATCATTTCGATGATCCGCGCCATGCCGCCACGCTTGCCAGCCTTGCCCCCGCGCTGGCATCGGCGCAGGTGCTGCTGGTCGAGGCCGGACCAAAGGAAGAAGAATCGCTGAAGGCCCGCATTGCCGATGATCCGGCGCTGATCGTCAACACCGACGGGCCGACCCTGCCGGAAATCATGGCCGAAGCCGACTGGAAACGCCTGTCAGCCGCCACCACTGCGCGCGGCGTGCCCGGCTTCATGGCCGCCAAGTTCCGGCCTTGGTATGTCTCGATGCTGCTGTCGATGCCTGCCTGCACCATCACCGCAAGCGCGACGCCAAACGGGCTGGATGCACAGTTGATCACCGCCGCGAAAGCCGAAGGCGTGCCGGTGCAGGCACTGGAACCGTACGACACCGTGTTCGACATCTTTGATGCGATGACGCAGGCCGAACAGTTGGACATGATCACGTCAGCGCTGGCGCTGGAGGATAAATCCGCTGATCTGGCCATAACCCTCGCTGACAGCTATTTCGCGCAAGAAAGTCGGCTGATCTGGGAATTCAACCGCCTGCAAGCGCTTGCCATGCCGGGCTATACGCCGGAACGAGTGCAGCAGGAATTTGCCACCATGGAACAATCCATGATCATTGCCCGCAATCGCGCCTGGATTCCGGTGATCGAGACCGTCGCAGCACGGGGTCCGGTGCTGGTCGCTTTCGGCGCGCTGCACCTGTCGGGCGAAGACGGTGTGCTGAACCTGCTGGCGAAAAACGGCTACAGCATCACCCGGCTGCCGCTGCCATGATCACCAGCCTGCAACATCACCGGGTGACGCGGCTGACACTGCTGGATTGTGGCAGCTTCCATGTTCAGGGCGGCGCGCGCCAAATCGGCATTCCGGCCTTCCTGATCGACACCGATCACGGCGCGCGCCTGCTGGTCGATGGCGGCTTTCCGCCCGCCTATTGGTCTGATCCGAAAGCCGCAGCCGAGGCCGATGGGCTGGCGACTTTCGGCGCGCTGCAAGGCTATGGCCCCCGGCAAACCCTGCCCGAGCAGCTGGATCTTGCCGGGTGCAGTCTGGCCGAAATCACTGCGCTGATCCTGACGCATGGCCATATCGACCATGTCGGCGCCCTGCCGTTCTGTCCGCATCTGATCCTGACCGCGACGGAACGCGCCGATCCGCGCCCGCGCTATTTCGGCAGCGCGCGACCGCTACAATGGCCAAAGATCGCCACCCATCTGATAGATGGCCCGACCCAGCTGTGCCACGGCCTGACCCTGCTGCCCACCCCCGGCCATACCCCCGGCCACATGTCGATCCGCGTTGACCTGCCACAGTCCGGCACCATCCTGCTGGCCGCCGACGCGATCAACCGCGCCTCTGAACCCGCCGAGGGGTTTGCCGATGCCGAAGACCCCGCCACCGCCTCCCGCAGCGCCGAAGCCCTGTTCGCCCTGCAATTCGAAACCGGCGCGCTGCTGATCTATGGCCACGATCCGGCGCAATGGCTGACCCTGCCGAAAGCGCCGCAGTTTTGGGCATGACAGACCCCCGCCGCACCGCTCTGGCCCTGCTGTTCGGCGCGACGTTGGCGTGGAGCACCTCTGGCCTGTTTGCCCGCGCCATTCCGCTGGATACCGCCACAGTGATCCTGTGGCGCGGCCTGTTTGGCGCTGCGGGGCTGCTGGTCACGCTGCTTGCGTTGCGCGGCTGGCAAGGCATCCGCGATTTTGCCCATCTGGGCTGGGCGGGCTGGCTTTACGCCCTGTGCTCTGGCCTTGGCATGCTGTTTTTCGTCGGCTCGCTGAAAGCCACCACCATCGCGCATGTGGCGATCATCTATGCCACCGTTCCCTTCGCCGCCGCGGGTCTGGGCTGGCTGGTGCTGCGCGAGGTGCCGTCGCGGGCGGCGATGCTGGCCTCGGCGCTGGCGCTGACGGGGTCTGTCACCATGGTTGGTCTGGGCGGTGACGGGCGCTGGCAAGGCGATCTGATGGCACTTGGCATGGTCGCCGCGATGGCCGCGATCATCGTAATCGCCCGCGCCCGCCCGCAACTGCCCGCGCTGGCTGCGGGTACGGTTTCGGCGATCTGGGCACCGCTGGCCTGCCTGCCCTTTGCCAGCCTCGATGGCATCACTGTTGAGAACGTCGCCCTGATGGCCGGGTTCGGCCTGATCAATTCAACGCTTGGCTTTGCGTTGTTCGTTTTCGGATCACGCCACGCAGCCCCGGTCGTCACCGGGTTGATGGGGGCGTTGGAAACCCCGCTGACCCCGCTTTGGGTCTGGCTGGCCTTCGCCGAAACCCCGACACCCGCCACCCTGGCCGGAGGCGGTCTGGTTCTGCTGGCCGTCTGCTGGTTCATCCTGCAAGAAAGCCGCCGCCCCAGTTCCTGACCTGTTGCCGCACTGCAGCATTTCCGCGCACCCAAACCCTGCCCTCGTGACAAAGCCCGACCCGCAGCCTATAAGCCGCGCCAAATCCCCTTTCGAAGGCAAATCACATGACGACTCTGGTTCTTGGCCATAAATCCCCCGACACCGATTCCACCGGCTCGCCGCTGATCTGGGCGTGGTATCTGTCCGAAGTGAAAAATACCCCGGCCAAGGCCGTGCTGCTGGGCGAGCCAAACACTGAAGCCGCCTTCATGCTGAAGCATTGGGGCTTTGAAAAGCCCGAGATCATCGCTGACGTGACCGCCGACGACAAGGTCGTCATCGTTGACACCAACAACCCGGCCGAGCTGCCGCCCTCGATCAACGACAGCAAGATTCAGGCGATCATCGACCACCACATGCTGGTCGGCGGCATCAAGACCAAATCGCCGATCGACATCACCATCCGCCCGCTGGCCTGCACCGCCACCATCATGCACGACCTGATGGGCGCCGACGTGGCGAAAGCCCCGAAGAACATCAAGGGCGCGATGCTGACCTGCATCCTGTCGGACACGCTGGAATTCCGTTCGCCCACCACCACGCCGCACGACCGCGCCGTGGCCGAGGCGCTGGCTGCCGATCTGGGCGTTTCGATCCCCGCCTTCGCCGCCGAAATGTTCGCCGCCAAGTCCGACGTGTCGTCGTTCTCGGACGCTGAACTGCTGCGGATGGACTCGAAGGAATACAACGTCGCGGGCAAGGAACTGCGCGTTTCGGTGCTGGAAACCACCTCGCCGAAAACCGTGCTGGACCGTAAAGACAGCCTGATGGCCTCGATGGTTGGCGTGGCGCAAGAAGATGGCGCGGATCAGGTGCTGTTGTTCGTTGTCGATATTCTGAACGAAGAAGCTACCCTCTTGGTGCCGAACGATCTGGTCAAGCAGATGGCTGAAGCCTCGTTCGGCTGCAAAGTGTCGGGCGACACCGTGGTTCTTCCGGGCATAATGAGCCGCAAAAAGCAGATCATCCCGGCGCTGAAGCTCTGAATCTTATCCAAATTTGCACAAGGGCCGGAGGCAACTCCGGCCCTTTTGCATGGCTTACGGGGCGACCGTCTGCACCCCTTCACCGATCAACCGCCCCATGCCACCATCCACCGAGACGATCCGGTTCGGGATCTTCCCCGCCAAAGCCTCGGCCGCCGCCGCACTCCGCCGACCAGAGCGGCACACCAGCAGCAACGGCCGCCCATCCGCCAGATCGGTGCCGACCTCTGCCAGAAAACTGTCTGCATCGGCAAACGTCACCAGCTTTGCCCCCGCAATCACCCCGGTTTCCGCCCATTCCTCGGGCGTCCGAATATCGACGATCAGCCCGCCCGACGCCTGCATCTCGGCCAGCGACATCGGCAGGCTTTCATAGCCCTCGGCCTGCGCGCCACCCACGGCGAACCCAAGTCCGACCAAAGCCGCGCCATATCCCAACATCTGCCGTTTCGTGATCATTGTTGTCTCCGACTCATCATTACATTCCATTTTACATATATGATACCAATGCCCGCCGCCAACCCCACACGGGCTTTCCCCCGCTGCGAAGTCGTGGCATCTGTGGGCACGCCCAAACCACAGCGCAAAGGCCGCCCCATGACCGAGATCATCGCCAACCTGTCGCAAGTCTCCGCCCGCTATGACGCGGTGTTTTGTGATCTGTGGGGCTGCCTGCACAATGGCAAAACCCCGTTCTCCGGCGCTGTCGCCGCCTTGCAGGCCTTTCGTGCCAACGGTGGCAAGGTGATCTTGCTGACCAACGCGCCCCGGCCAAAATCCAGTGTTATCAAGCAGTTGGACGGCATGGGCGTGCCGCGCGACGCGTGGGATGATGTGGTCACTTCCGGCGATGCGGCGCAATATGCGATGCTGACGGGGGCGGTGGGCCGCAAGGTGAATTTCATCGGCGCCCCCAAGGACGAGCCATTTTTCACCGATTTCGCCGAAGACCTGCAAGCTGTCGCCGCCGCCAACCCGCCGATCCAGCGCGTGATCTTGACCGAGGCCGAAGGCATCGTCTGCACCGGCCTGTTCGATGACCTGACCGAAACCCCCGAAGACTATCGCGGCGTGCTGCTGATGGCGAAAACCCTTGGCCTGCCAATGCTTTGCGCCAACCCGGATCTTATCGTGCACTTTGGCGACAAGCTGCTCTATTGCGCCGGCGCGCTGGCGAAAGCCTATGAAGACATGGGCGGCAAGGCGCTCTATTTCGGCAAACCGCACCCGCCGATCTACGATCTGGCCCGCCGCCGTCTTGGCTTGTTGGGCGTGAAAGATGATGCGCAAATCCTCTGCATTGGCGACGGCATCAACACCGATGTGCAAGGCGCGCTTGGCGAAGGTCTGGATGCGCTGTTTGTCACAGGCGGCATTGCGGTGGACCAGTTCGGCCCGGATGCCGCAAACCCCGACAAGGCCCTGCTGGAGACGTGGCTGGACGCTCAAATGCTGTCACCCAGTTTTTGCATCAGCCAGTTACGCTAGCCATCCCGCAATAAAATTGCGCCTAAAGTCGTAATTTCGAACAAATACTGCGCTTTGGATTTGCGCCGCATCGCAGCATTTGCTATGCTGCGACGGCAAACCAAGGGATTCGCGCCATGCTGGATAACAACTTTCGCGGCACCATCTGTATCGAAGACCTTGAAATCGGCATGGTCCGCACCTTGCGCAAAACCGTAACCGACCGCGATATCGAGCTTTTTGCCGAGGTGTCCACCGATCGCAATCCGGTGCATCTGGACGACAGCTATGCGCAGGACACGATTTTTCAGGGCCGCATCGCGCATGGCATGCTGACCGCCGGGCTGATTTCGGCGGTGATCGGGGAACAGCTTCCCGGCCATGGCACGGTCTATCTGGGCCAATCGCTGAAGTTCATGGCGCCCGTCCGCCCCGGCGATACCGTTGAAGCGGTGGTAAAAGTTACCGCTATAGACCACTCCCGCCGCCGTGTTACCCTTGAAACCCATTGCGCAGTCGGCAATACCGTTGTCTTGAAAGGCGAGGCGCTGGTTCTGGCGCCAAGCAACAAGTTCGACTGAGGGGCAGCGGCTCCGCCTTGGGGTAAGATGCAGATTAACCAGCATTGGCAAGGGCTTGACCCGAACGCAAGCGCAACGTCAGTGGCGATGGGCAACTTTGATGGTGTGCATCTGGGCCATCAAGCGGTGATTGCGCTCGCGGCGACACGCGGCAACCTTGGCGTGGTCACGTTCGAACCCCACCCGCGCGAGTTCTTCGCCCCCGCAGCGCCGCCATTCCGCTTGATGAACGCCGAGGCCCGCGCCAACCGTTTGGCGAAACTTGGCGTCAAACAATTGTTCCAATTGCCTTTTAATGCTGAAATGGCCAGCTTTACCCCCGAAGCCTTTGCCCGTGATGTGCTGGCGCAGGGCTTGGGTGTGTCGCATGTGGTGGTCGGCGCGGATTTCTGTTTCGGCAAAGGCCGCACTGGCAAGGCCGCCGATCTGCAGGCCTTGGGGCAGCTCTACGGATTCGGCGTCACCATCGCCGATCTGGTGAAAACCGATGGCCGCGAAGTGTCCTCCACCGCGATCCGGCAGGCACTGTCAGACGGCCGCCCGCGCGATGCCGCCGCCATGCTGGGCCACTGGCACCGCATCGAAGGCGAGGTGATCCACGGCGAAAAGCGCGGTCGCGATCTGGGCTATCCCACTGCGAACATGTCAGTCAACGGGCTGCACCTGCCGAAACTTGGCGTTTACGCGGTGAAGGTTGATGTGCTGACCGGGGCGCAAGCGGGCAGCTATCTGGGGGCGGCCAGCTTGGGCGTGCGGCCGATGTTTGGCGAAAACACCCCGAACCTTGAAACATTCATCTTTGATTTCAAAGGCGATCTCTATGGCCACCACCTGTCAATCGGCCTGATTGATTACCTGCGCCCCGAGATGAAATTCGCGGGCCTTCCGGGCCTGTTGGAGCAGATGGCCACCGATTGCCTGAACGCCCGCGCGATTTTGGCGAAGGTCTAGACCGGAATTCATCCGATTTCCGCCCCCGACTTCCGCACGGAAATCGCCCGCGCATTCCCCCTTCCCTTTTCCGCCCGCCCGCGCCACTTTGCCCGGATGACAAACCTGCGCCCGAAGTTCTGGGAAACCGTTCCCCTGAAAAAGATGACCGCCCCCGAATGGGAGGCGCTCTGTGATGGCTGCGGCAAATGCTGCCTGAACAAGATCGAATACGAAGACACCGGCGAGGTTGAATACACCCGCGTCGCCTGCCGGCTGCTGGATAATGAAACCTGCCGCTGCTCCAACTATGCCAACCGGTTTCAATATGTGCCGGAATGCATCCGATTGAACCCCAAGACTTTGACGCGCATCGCCTATTGGCTGCCCGCCTCCTGTGCTTACAAACTGCTGAACCAAGGCAAACCGCTGCCAGACTGGCACCCGCTGGTCACTGGCGACCCGGACTCGACGCATACGTCCGGCAATTCCATGCGCGGCCAGACCGTTTCGGAAGCGGCCGTCGATGAAGACGATTGGGACGATTATATCATTCAGGAAAATCTCTGATGTTCTTCACCTCTGACAACGCCTCTGGTGCCGCCCCCGAAATCCTTGCCGCCGTGACCCGTGCCAACGAGGGCTTTGCCCGCAGTTATGGTGCCGATGACATCATGGCGCGCGTCACCACCCAGTTGCGCGACACATTTGAGGCCCCCGAGGCCGCCGTCTACCTTGTCGCCACCGGCACCGTGGCAAATTCGCTGGCGTTGGCGATCCACACCCAGCCTTGGGCCGCCGTCTTCGCCCATACCGAGGCGCATATCGCCACCGACGAATGCGGCGCGCCTGAATTCTACACCAACGGCGCCAAGCTGATCGGCGTAGACGGAGCGCATGGCAAGATGACGCCAGCAGGCCTTGCCGCAGCGCTTGACCGCATTGGCGAATCCGGCGTGCATGGCGTGCAGCGCGGCATGGTTTCGATCACCAATGTCACCGAGGCTGGCACCGTCTACACCCCCGCCGAAATCGCCGCGCTGACCGCCGTTGCCAAGACCAAAGGCCTGCCCTGCCATCTGGACGGCGCGCGTTTTGCCAACGCTCTGGTCGCCACCAACGCCACCGCCGCCGAGATGACGTGGAAATCCGGTATCGACGTGGTGTCCTTCGGCGGCACCAAGAACGGCTGCATGGGCGTCGAGGCGGTGGTGATCTTCAATCCCGCCAAGGCTTGGGAATTTGAGCTGCGTCGCAAGCGCGGCGGGCATCTGTTTTCAAAACACCGCTTCTTGTCGGCGCAGATCGAGGCTTATCTGCAAGACGGGCTTTGGCTGCGGCTGGCGCGGCACGCCAACGCGATGGGTGCGCGGCTGGCCGAAGGGTTGGCCAGCATTGACCACGTCTCGCAGCGCCATCCGGTGCAGGCCAACCTGATGTTCCCGGAATGGGCCACCGGCTGCCACGCCAAACTGCAAGCTGCCGGTGCCGCCTATTACGACATGCCCGCCCCCGCCGGCCGTGAAGGCGCAAGGCTGGTCACGTCATGGAGCACCAGCGCAGCCGACGTCGATCAGTTCCTGGCCGCTCTGCGCGCCTAACGCCTAACAAGCGCCCAGATGCGCCTGCACCGCAGGTGCCACCGCCGCCGCGTGGGTGATCGACACCATATGCGCCGCCCCCGGCACCGTCAGCCGCTGCACATGCCGCAGGCGCGCAGTCAGTGCGGTTTGCACCGCCTCGATGATCGGCGGGCTGGAAGCACCATCCACCAGCAGCACCGGAGCCGTGATCGCCTCCAGCCCGCCCACCCGCAAAATACCCGCAGCATCATCCAGCAGCACCGCATTCTGCGCCACGATCAGGTGAATCCGGTCCAGTATATAGTCGCGCATGCGTTCGGGCAGATCGGCAAAGCGGTCGCCGCTGCCCCAATGCGCATGGAACAGCGCCGCCGCTTCGTCGCGCCGCCCCGCCTGCACCAGCGCGCCAAATGCCAGATGGGCGGCGCGGAACGGCGCATAGGCCGGGTCATCTGCGGCATTGGCTGCGGCAAAAATCACCGGCTCTACCAGCGTCAGGCTGCGCACCAGATCGGGGCGCTCGACTGCGATTCGCAACGCCACGGTGCCGCCAAAGCTGTGGCCGAACAGGTCAATCGGCCCCGCTTCTGCCAGCGTTTCCGCCATCGCAATCGATTCCGCCGTCGCGCGCGCGTGCATGTCCTGCGTGGGCAGCCATTCTGCGGCACGACCATGCCCCGGCGCATCGGTCGCCATCACCGTCACGCCAGTCAGATGCTCGACCAGTGCAGACCACGCCCCGGCATGGGCAAGGCTGCAATGCAGCGCCAAAACCGGACGCGCGCCACCGCGGTTCCAGACCCGATGCGACGGCGCGGCAAAGTGGTGCAAATCTTCAGGCATTCAAAGCTTCCCGGACAGGTGCAGATCAAGGTCTTCCAACCGATCCTGGCCCCAGAACCGTTCGTCGCCCACGATATAGAACGGCACGCCGAATACACCACGCGCCACCGCTTCTTCAAGGTTCGCCATATAGGTTTCGGCGGCGTCGAGCATGAATTTATCGGCGATCTTCGGATCAAAGCCGTGCGCGGCAAGAATATCCTGCACCACCTCATCCTCGGCGATATTGCGCCCCTCGGCCCAGACCGCACGCGGGAAGGCCTGCACCAGCCCGGCCAGATCACCGCCGCCCGCCTTCGCCGCCGCAATGATAGCATAGGCAGACGGCGCGGGATTCACTGGGAAGAAGAACGGGCTCAGGTTGATCGGCATCCCCAGCTTGGCCGCCTGCCGCCGCAACTCCTGCATCCGGTAGGTTTTGCGGCTTTCGTGCCGGTCGGCCAGCACCTGCCCACCTGTGCGCGGAAACAAGGCGGGGGCGTTCAGCGGGATATATCGGACGGTCGCGCGGTGTTTCGCCGCAATCTGCTCCAGCCGGCTGCCAGCCAGATAGCAAAACGGCGACATGGGCGCAAAGAAGTAGTCAATCTGCGGCATTTCCTGCGCCCTTTCGGCTTGTCCGGTTTGCAAGACCCTAGCCGGGTGATAAGCGGTGTCAACGATCCGAATCTGGCCCCCGGAGAGAGAGAATGCCCGCTATGACCGAGCCGAAACTGATTTCCGGCAACGCAAACCTTTCGCTTGCGAAAGCCATCGCCCGCCGCATGTCCATGCATCGCGGCATGTCGGTGAACCTTGTTGACGCCCGCGTCGAGCGGTTCAATGACCAAGAGATCTTTGTCGAGGTCTACGAGAATGTCCGCGGCGAGGATATGTATATCATCCAGCCGACCTCGAACCCGGCGAATGACAACCTTATGGAACTCTTGATCATGACCGACGCGCTGCGGCGGTCGTCTGCGGATCGGATTACCGCCGTGATCCCGTATTTCGGCTATGCCCGGCAGGATCGCCGCGCCAAGGCCCGCACGCCGATCACCGCCAAGCTGGTCGCCAACATGATCGCCGAGGCGGGGGTGGACCGGGTGCTGACGCTGGATCTGCACGCGGCGCAGATTCAGGGCTTCTTTGATATTCCGGTAGACAACCTTTACGCCTCGCCGGTGTTCGCGCTGGATATCGAGCATCACTTCAAGGGCGCGATGGATGATATCATGGTGGTGTCGCCCGACGTCGGCGGGGTGGCGCGGGCGCGGGAACTGGCCAAGCGGATCAACGCGCCGCTGTCGATCGTGGACAAGCGCCGCGAAAAGGCGGGCGAGATTGCCGAGATGACGGTGATCGGCAACGTCGCGGGTAAGAAGTGTATCATCGTGGACGATATCTGCGATACCGCCGGGACGCTGTGCAAGGCGGCGGAAGTTCTGATGCAGAATGGCGCGACGGAGGTGCACTCTTATATCACACATGGCGTGCTGTCGGGTCCGGCGGTGGAGCGGGTGCAGAATTCGGTGATGAAGTCGCTGGTGATCACCGACTCGATCGAGCCGACCGACGCGGTGAAGGCCTGCCCGAATATCCGGATCGTGCCGACCGCGCCGATGTTTGCCCAAGCCATCCTGAATATCTGGAACGGCACGAGCGTTTCGTCGCTGTTTGAAACCGATACGTTGGTGCCGATCTATGAGGGCATGTATCAGCGCGGCTGAACAGAAAATCCAAGGGTGCGTGACACCCGGTTTTCGCAGCGCGAAAATCGGGCTTTCACACACCCTACCTCGCGCCAGAAGGTCCCAACTCGGGACCTTTTTTTATGATTTAAAATCAGCGGCTTGACCATGGCACATTCAGACATTCTTAACGAATGGCCGCCATTCTGCCCAAAACAAAGCTACGGCTTCAGCGCCTCGATCACCGCCTTGTTCGGGCAATAGCCGGGCAGATGATCCGCCTTGGCGGTGTGGGCCAGCCAATCCGTGCAGGGCTGCGCCTGCGCGCAAGTGGTGCAGGTATCAACGATCTGCCCCAACTCGCCCCGGCTGAGCCAGCCTTCCAGAACCGCATCGGTCAGGTTCACCCCGACCACCCGTGCGGCACCTCGGGTATAGCCCCAAGCCCGCGGTGCATCCGAATATCCGATCATCCCGGCCTCCTTGAACGTCGTGCGGCCTTGCCACCCCGACAGAATGCGGCCGGATGGGCTGCGGCGCTTTGACCCAGATCAATGCTATCGCCCACGCAGGCTGGCCAGCACCTGCGCCACCTGCGCCTTGCGCTGTGCATTGGCCGGGTGGCTGCCCAGAAATGCATCCCCCGGATCGGGCAAACGATCAAAAAATCCGGCACCGCGCAGCGGATCAAAGCCCGCGTGGAAGGCGATTTCGGTGCCGATGGCATCGGCCTGCAATTCAAAGTCTTTTGAATAGCTGCGCGTCGCAAGCCCGGCGCCAAGCTGCTGGGCCTGTTCAACCTCGGCCCGCCCTGCCCCGTTGGCCGCCGCCATGATGCCGGCCAGCACCGCGCCCGCCACCGCCGTCTGCTGCTGGCGGGGAATGTGACCTGCGATGTGATGCGCCGATTCGTGGCCCAGCACGAAGGCGATTTCGTCGGCGTTGCGGGCATCGGCGATCAGCGCCAGCGAGAAGGCGATGATCGGGCGACCGCTGCGGTCGAGCGTCTGGAAGGCGTTGGCGGGCTGGCCGGGGCGATCATCAATCACGATCTGGAAATCACAGTTTTCGGCGCTACCCGCGCTGCGGCAATAAGCCTCGGCAATCGGTTCAACCCGCGCGACGACGGTAAGAAAGTTGAGCGCCGCCGCACGCGGGGACAGCGGCGCGTCATTGGCTGTTTCGACGGACAGCAGGTCAGGCAGGGGAACGGGGGCCGGATAGCGCATCGGCTGCACGCAAGCCGCAAGGCTTGCCGCCATCATCAGTGCCGCCAATGCTCGCATGCCCGCCTCCGGTTTTCTGCAAGCCTTAGCAAAGCCGCGCGGGCACGCCAGCCCCGGCGGGGGCCGCGCGTTCACTTTGGCTTGATCTTGCCGCGCCAAGCGGCTTGAGTGGGGCTAGCGCACACGGAAAGGCAGGGAGCGGATGTTTACCATCGAGCATGAATTTGACGCCACCGTGATCACTCTGGTGGATGAGGGCGAGCCGGAAAGCCCGCTGCAAGAAGACGTGATCATCGAGGCCTTTGCCGAATGCGTGGTGCTGCGGCAGGTTGATCCGATGACCGACGAGCCGGTGTCGATCACCTTTTCCACAGCGCAACTGCGCGATCTGGCAGCGGCACTGAATCTGCCAGAGGGCAGCTATCGGATTGAAAGGAAAGCCTAACCCAGCCGAAACAGCTTGTCGCGCGACGTGGCCCCGCGCACCAGCGTCAGCCGTGATTTCGCTACGCCCAAGGCATGCGCCAGACTTTCGATCACCGCCGCCGTGGCGCGGCCATCTTCGGGGATGCAGGTGACGCTGATCCTGATCACGCCCTCTTCGCGCGTGATCGCGGCGCGGCGCGCGTTTGGTGTCACTTTCACCGCAAACTCGGCACCCGACAGCGCCAGATCAGACCATTCGCCTTTTTTCATGCGCACAGACTGCCGCGTTGGCGCAGCAAGGACAAGGCCCGCAGCCCCTTGACGGCGCTGGCGCATCCGGCCACCTCTGGCGTAAAGGAGATTTCCATGCCGCAAGACGCTTTCAGCTTTCTGGCCAGCCGCCAATCGCACCCCGCCAAGCTGTTCAAGGGCCCGGTGCCAAGCCGTGATGCGCTGCTGACGATTCTGGCGGCAGCCACCCGCGTGCCAGACCATGGCAAGCTGGAGCCGTGGCGGCTGGTGGTGCTGGAAAAGCCGGCGATGGCGCGGCTGGCCGATCTGGCCGAAGCGCGGGCGCGGGATTTGGGCGGCGATGACGAGAAAATTGCCAAGGGGCGCGGCCAGTATGATCTGGGCCAACTGGCGGTGGTGGTGATTTCGTCACCGAAAGCGTCCGAGAAAATCCCGCTGGCTGAACAGGTGCTGTCGGCGGGCGCGCTGTGTCTGGGGGTGGTCAATGCCGCCGAGGCGGCGGGCTGGGGCGCGAACTGGCTGTCGGGCTGGCCGGCGCATGATCCGACCTTTGTGGCGCAGGCGTTTGGCTGCAGTGGGGCGGAAACCGTGGCCGGGATCATCCATATCGGCACCCGCCCGGCCGCTGCGGTGCCCGACCGGCCGCGCCCGGATCTGGCTCGGCTGATCACCTGGGCCGAGGCATGATCTTTTCCAGCTTTGCCAAGGCCTTGGGCCAGTTGAGCGACCCGCGCTTCCTGCGGGTGGTGCTGTTCGGCATAGCGCTTGCGGTGGCGCTGCTGATCGGGGTTTACGCGGGCTTTCTGTGGCTGATCGAGACGTTCTCGCCGGGCACGGTGGAAATTCCGCTGATCGGCCCGGTGGGCGGGCTTGATACGCTGCTCGGCTGGGGATCGGCGCTGCTGATGCTGGGGCTGTCGGTGTTCCTGATGATGCCGGTGGCGTCGGCGTTCTCCGGGCTGTTTCTGGAGGATGTGGCAAGTGCGGTGGAAGACCGGCATTACCCCGGCCTGCCGGCGGTGGCGCGGATCAGCCTGCTGGATAACCTGATCGACACCGCCAATTTCGTGGGGTTGATGATCGCGGTGAACGTGGTGGCTCTGCTGCTTTACGCGGTGAGCGGCCCGTTCATTCCGCTGGTGTTCTGGGGGTTGAACGGGTTGCTGCTGGGGCGCGAATATTTCACCCTGACCGCCACCCGCCGTATCGGCCGCACCGCCGCCAAGGCGCTGCGCCGCCGACATTGGGGCAAGATCTGGATCGCGGGCACGCTGATGGCCGCGCCGCTATCTATCCCCTTGATCAACCTGATCATTCCAGTGCTTGGCGTGGCAACCTTCACCCACCTGTTCCACACCCTGAACCGTCAGTAACGGTTGGCCCAGATCCCGAACACATCCAGATCGGCAATGCCAAAGCGGCCCGACGTGATCACCAGATAAAGCGCCACAAAGACCACCAGACTGACGACGGTGGTGATCTTGGCCTTCGCCGCAATCATCGCGTTTTCAGGCGCCGAGGCGGGGGTGCCAAGCTCGACCCGCCCCTCTTGCGCCTGACTGCGGAACCGCATCGGCAGCACGCAAAAGAACACCATGAACCACGTCACGGCGAACAGAACCAATGCGGCAGTGATCGTCATACTTGCTCCAATTCCACCAGACAGCCGTTGAAATCCTTCGGATGCAGGAACAGCACCGGCTTGCCATGCGCCCCGATTTTCGGCTCGCCCGTCCCCAGCACCCGCGCGCCCGAAGCCTTCAGATGGTCACGCGCCGCCAGAATGTCATCCACCTCGTAGCAAATATGATGGATGCCGCCGGAGGGATTCTTCTCCAGAAACCCCTTGATCGGGCTGGCATCCCCCAAAGGATACAGCAGTTCGATCTTGGTGTTCGGCAGCTCGATAAAGATCACTGTCACACCATGATCCGGCTCATCTTGTGGTGCGCCGACCTTCGCCCCCAAGGTGTTGCGGTATTGATCGGCAGCAGCGACCAGATCGGGGACGGCGATGGCAACATGGTTCAGGCGACCAATCATCGGAAAATCTCCATGTGTTCGGGTGCCTGCGTTATGGCGGCAAGGGCGCGGCGCGGCAAGGGGCTGATGCGTCGCAGGACCGGTGCTGCGCGGGCAGAGTTTATTTCTGTCGCCGCGGGTTTCGTTTACCCGATATTAGCCTTTGGCATGCTTGACTGGCCACAGCCCCGTCAAAACACAGGCCCGCCATGCCCCGCCCACCATCGCCCGATCCGCCGCTGCCCCCCGGTTTTCTGCTGCAGGGCCTTGCCGGGCAAGCGGATTTGCCGCTGCAAGGCCTGACGATTCTGGCGGTGGAGGACAGCCGTTATGCCTGTGAAGCGCTGCGGTTGATGTGCCTGCGTGCCGGTGCACGGCTGCGACGGGCAGAGACGCTTGCCGCAGCGCGCGACCATCTGCGGCTTTATCAACCGGATGTGGTGATCATCGACCTTGGCCTGCCCGATGGCCGGGGGGAAACGCTGATCCGCGACCTGCTGCTTTCGCCGCGCAGGCCCGCCGTGATCCTTGGCACCTCGGGCAACCCCGATGGTCGTGGTCTGGCCTTGGCTGCGGGTGCCGATGGTTTTCTGGATAAGCCGTTGGAAAGTATCGCCTCTTTCTGCAATGCGCTGCGCGACCATCTGCCCGGCCTGCAACAGGGCGGGCTGGATGACCGCACGTTTGCGCCTGACCCGCTGGCGCTGCATGATGATCTGGCCCGCGCCGCAGCAGCGCTGGCCGATCCGGCCAATCGGCGTTACGTCACAGGCTTTCTGCTGGGCGTGGCGCATCATGCCCACGACGCAGCACTGGCCCGCGCCGCAAACGAAGCCAGCACCAACACATCGTCGGATCTGGCCAGCTTGCGGGCCTTGCTTGACAGCCGCCTGCACACTCCGACCGATGCGTTTGCGGAGAAACCCTGATGGCTTGGGTTTTGCGGTTATTATTTTTTTTCAATATGTTACAGCCGGTATTCCTGCACCTTGCGCCGCGCGCGCGGCTAAAGCGCCGGGTCGGAGCCCGCCCGCACCAGCCGCGTCAAATCCGACAGCCGTTCTTTCTGCCGCCCTTTGACATCGAAATTCGAGGCCGCAAGCCAGGCGCCGAAGGCTTCGCGCAGCGCGGGCCATTCCTTGTCGATGATCGAAAACCAAGCGGTATCGCGGTTGCGCCCCTTCACAATCGACATTTGCCGGAAGGTGCCTTCGTAGGAAAAGCCCAGCCGCTGCGCCGCCCGTCGCGACGGCAGGTTCAGCGCATCGCATTTCCATTCATAGCGGCGATAGCCCTGCGTAAACGCCCAATCCATCATCAGGAACATGGCTTCGGTCCAGACCCGGCTGCGGGCGATTTCCGGCGCAAGGCAGATGTGACCCACCTCGATCGACCCTGCCTCGGGCGTTATCCGCAAATAGCTGGCAACGCCGCCACACAGGCCGGTGGCAGCATCGCGCAGCACATAAAAGGCCGGATCGCCGCCCGATGCGGTTTCCTTGCAGAACCGGTGATAAGCCGACGCCGAAGAAAACGGCCCATAGGGCAGATAATCCCACAAGGCATCTTGGCCGGAATAGGCGCGATAAAGGTCGGCGGCGTGGGCATCGGCATCCATCGGCTCCAGCCGGACGGTTTCTCCTTGCAACACCGCACCTGCCGGACGCGGCGGCACCGACCAGCCGGTCACCACCTCGCCAAAACGTTTATCCTGCACCATCTTCGCCTCCTGCAACCCTTGCCGCAGTTTCGGGTGGATTGCCGCCAAGTGCAATGGCACGCCACAGGATTTCGCCGCAAACCAGCCGCGACTTCGGCACGCAAACACCACGGCTTTGCTGCCGCAACAGCGCCATTCCGCCCCATTTGGCTGCCATACCAAGCCCAGACGAGGTTCAGCAAAGAGGCCGAAAATGACGCTGATGCAAAGGTTCCTGCGCGACGATTCCGGTGCGGTTCTGGCCGAATTGGTGCTGACGTTGGCTGTGGTGGTCACGCTTTGCATGGTCGGGCTGACCGCGCTGCGCAGCGAAAACAGCCTTGCCGACAACAGTGCAATCTCTGCTTCAGGCGCGTGATCTACAGCAGCAGCCCCGGATCAGACCCCATCTGCAACCCCGGAAAAACCGAGCCTTCCAGCACCGCCCGCTCCAGCCCATAAAGCCCGCGCAGGGTTTGCGCCGCCCAATCCCGCACATCGGATGTCGGCATCAGATCGCGGCGGGCGTACAGATCGGCCTCGGCCAGACCGGGCCACTGGCCGTAAACCTTGCCACCACGCAACGCCCCGCCCGCCATCAGCATCGCGCCGCCAGTGCCATGATCAGTGCCCGCAGTGCCGTTTTCGCGCGCGGTGCGGCCGAATTCGGTCATCGCCAGCAGCACGGTTTTGCCCCAGACCTCGGGGCCAAGCCCGGTTTGCAGCCGCAAGATTGCGTGCTGCAACCGGGTCAGCGCCTTGGGCAAGCCCGCTGCCTGACCGCGATGCGAATCCCAACCCGACAGCGAAAACGCCGCAATCCGGGTATCTTGCCGCAGCCGCCCCGCCGCGTAATCGACCAGCCGTTCGACATCATCGACCTTGACACCGCCCTTGACCTTGCGGGTCGGGGCTGCGTTCAGATCACCCGCATCGGCCAGCTCCATTGCCTCCAACGCTGCCTGTTGGAACAAGGGGTCGTCGTGATAGACCCGCTCAAACAACAGCCTGGCCTGCGGTGACAGCAACAGCGTGGTTTCGGGGGCCCAGTTGCGCACTGCCGCAGCCCCGGCCAAAAGCGGCATCGCCTCGCGTCCGATCGCATAGGCGGTTTCCGAGGTCAAGCCGGTCTGGCTTTGCAACAGCCGGTTCAGCCAGCCGTCTTTCGCCTGACGGATCGGCACATCCATGCCCGTGCCCGCCTCCAGCATGTCTTGCCCGGCGAAATGGCTGCGCTTGTCGCGGTAGGGCGTCGATGTGGCGTGGACAAAGCCCAGTTGCCCCGCGCCCCACAGCGGCATCAGATCGCCCAAGCCGGGATGAAGTCGGAAAAACCCATCCAGATCGGTGGATTGCGGGTTCAGCAGCGTCGGGCGCAGGGCGGCGTAATGGGCATCGCCCTGCGGCTGGACAACATCCAGCCCATCCATTGCGCCGCGCAGGATCATCACCACCAGCCGATGATCGCCCAGGGGACGCCCGCCGTCGGACCCGGCCAGCGTCACCGTCGTCATCAGCGGATACGCAGCCAGCGAGCAGCCCAAGCCTTGCAGAAATTGCCGTCTGTCCATGCCAAACCTCATCTGCGCCCCATCATCTGCGGTTAAACTCGGCAGAGGCCAGCACCAGCCCCACCCCCTGCTTGCGATCTTCGGCACGCGCAACGGCCCAGAGCAGCGCCTCGCTGGCGCGTTCGGCAAGACAGCTCTGCGCCAGATCGATCGGGTCGGGCAAGGCCGCCACCAGCCGCTGCGGCACCTGCATCGCCCAGGTGATCCGCCGCGCCAGCCCCTGCGGGGTGATCCAGGCCTCGGCCTCTTCGGGAAAGCCGTTCGGGCCACCGGGGCGCTTGAAGGTCTGGCCCATATTCGCCATCGCATTCAGCAGCTGGCCTTGCAGATGCTTGTAGGGCAGCGCCTGAAAATCCGCCGCTGCCACCCCCAGCGCACGCAGAGAAGCGACAATAAAATCATAGGGTTGCCGCGCTTTCTCCATCTGCGGCACCCAAGCCGCCGGGTGGGTCAGCAGCGCCGTATAGCTGGCCAGCAGATCACCACCCGACCCCGCATAGGCCGCAGCCACCGCCGCCACCAGATCCGCATCGGGCTGATCTGACACAAAATGCACCACCAGCTTGCGCGCGATGTGCTGCGCGGTTTCCGGGCGCAGCGCCAGATCGGCCAGCGCCGCCCGGATTGGTGCCAACCCATCGCCGTCATAGCTCTTGCCCAACACGGTTTCAGCCCCCGGCTCGGCACGACGGGGGTCAAATTGCAGCCCCAGTTTCGGGTTATAGGTCAGCCCGGTCAACAGCTTGGCCATTTGCGTCACATCGGCCTGCGCATATCCCGCCCCCACGCCCAGGCTGTGCAGTTCGATCAACTCGCGGGCGAGATTTTCGTTCAGGCCCTTGCTTTTCTTTTTCCCAAGCCGCGAACCCGGACCAATTGAGTCACTTTGATCGAGATAAAGCAGCATCGCCGGATGCAGCGTCACAGCGGTCAGCAGATCGCCAAACCGCCCGGTCAGATGTGGGCGAATGGCATCTTCCACCAGTGCAAAGGGCATGAAGGTTTCGGTCGGGTTCTTGGCGATCACGCTGAAATGGTCGGCCCAAAAGCTGACCAGCCGTTCGCGAAAGCCATCCGGCGCTGCCAAAGATCGGGTAAAGGTGGCACGCTGCGCATCATGCGCGGCCTGCCCGATTTCGGCCAGCAGCGCATTGCGGAGGGCGACAAGCGCCGGGTCATCGCGGCCCTCGTTCTTGATCTGCCGCAACTTGGTCAGGATCGGTGCCATCTGCGGCAAGCCCATGATCGGCCACTGTTTTGCGGCAAGGTCCGGCCCGGCCAGCATCGCCAGCATCGCATCGGCCCCGGCTGGGGCGATTTCGGGCAACGGCAAGCCGTAGCCAAACCGAATGGCGGCAAGCGTGCGGGTGGTGGTCATGAAGGGCAACTCCCTGCGCCGTGCGATAGCGCCAAGATAGGCACTGCGGCTGGAATTACCACCGTGCAGAGCAAGTGCAGGCAGAACGCCGACGGGCCGCCGGCCGCAAAAAGCGGAAAGCTGCCGGTTTCGCACTTCCGCCCGCGATTCCTGCCCGGACAAGGCAGGAACGGCGGGCGAACGCGTTACTCTTTCGGTGCGCTGCGCAGCGAAAGCTCGCGCAGCTGGGTATTGGTCGGCTCGGAAGGTGCGCCCATCAGCAGGTCTTCGGCGCGCTGGTTCATCGGGAACATGATGACCTCGCGGATGTTGGCCTCATCGGCCAGCAGCATGACGATGCGGTCGATGCCCGCAGCACAGCCACCGTGCGGCGGCGCGCCATATTTGAACGCCTTGACCATGCCACCGAAGCGCTTTTCGACTTCGGAGTTCGGGTAGCCCGCCAGTTCAAACGCCTTGAACATGATTTCCGGCTTGTGGTTGCGGATGCCGCCCGAGATCAGTTCGTAGCCGTTGCAGGCCAGATCGTATTGATAAGCATAGACTTGCAGCGGATCGCCATTCAGTGCCTCCAGCCCGCCCTGCGGCATCGAGAACGGGTTGTGCGAGAAGTCGATCTTGCCATCGTCGGTCTTCTCATACATCGGGAAATCGACGATCCAGGCGAATTTGAAGCAGTTTTGTTCGGTGAGGTTCAGCTCGCGGCCGATTTCATTGCGCGCGCGGCCAGCGATGGATTCGAAGGTTTCCGGCTTGCCGCCCAGGAAGAAGGCGGCGTCGCCCTTTTCCAGACCCAGCTGCACCCGGATCGCTTCGGTGCGTTCCGGCCCGATGTTCTTCGCCAGCGGACCGGCAGCTTCCATGCCCGAGCCGTCTTCGGCCTCGCGCCAGAAGATGTAGCCCATGCCCGGCAGGCCCTCTTTCTGCGCAAACGCGTTCATACGGTCACAGAATTTGCGCGACCCGCCCGTGGGGGCCGGAATCGCGCGGATTTCATTGCCGTCCTGCTCCAACAGCTTGGCGAAGATCGCAAAGCCGGACCCCGCGAAATGTTCCGAAACATCCTGCATCTTGATCGGGTTGCGCAGGTCGGGCTTGTCGCTGCCATACCATTTCAGGCTGTCGCGGTAGGCGATCTTGGTCCAGTCGGAATACACCTTCTTGCCCGGCGCGAATTCTTCGAAGATCCCCTGAACCACCGGCTGCACGGCAGCGAAAACGTCTTCCTGCGTCACGAAAGACATTTCAATATCAAGCTGATAGAAGTCAGTCGGGCTGCGGTCGGCGCGCGGGTCTTCATCGCGGAAGCAGGGCGCGATCTGGAAATAGCGGTCAAAGCCCGCCACCATGATCAGCTGCTTGAACTGCTGCGGCGCCTGCGGCAGCGCGTAGAACTTGCCCGGATGCAGCCGCGACGGCACCAGAAAATCGCGCGCGCCTTCGGGGGAAGATGCGGTGATGATCGGCGTCTGGAACTCGTTGAAGCCCTGATCCCACATCCGCTTGCGCATCGAGCGCACCACGTTTGACCGCAGCATCATGTTGTTGTGCAGCTTTTCGCGGCGCAGATCGAGGAAACGGTAGGTCAGCCGGGTTTCTTCCGGGTAATCGACATCGCCAAACACTGGCATCGGCAATTCATCCGACGCGCCCAGCACGGTCAGGCCGGTGGCATAAACCTCGATCTCGCCGGTGGGCAACTTCGGGTTGACCAAAGACGCGTCACGCCCTTTCACCCGGCCATCAATCTGCACCACCCATTCGGCGCGGACCTTGTCAATCTCGGCAAAAGCCGGGCTGTCGCTGTCGGCCAGCACTTGCGTGATGCCGTAATGGTCACGCAGGTCGATGAACAGCACGCCACCATGGTCGCGCACCCGATGCACCCAGCCCGAAAGCCTTACCTCTTGGCCCACATGGGCTTTGTTCAGATCGGCGCAAGTATGGCTGCGATAGGCGTGCATCGGCTTCCCCTTCACGGAGGCTAAAACGGTTTGGCCCGATACACCCCGGCGCCGAAGTGAAGTCAAGCCCATGCCGATTTCATCTTGGCTCAAATACTCCCGCCGGAGGCACCCGCTGCCGAGGCCGGGTGCCTCCGGCTAGCCGGAATGGCACATTCCGGCCTGAGTATTTGAGCCAAGATGAATGAAGGAGCCGCGCCGAGGGTTGCGGGCGAAGCCCCGCAGGCCCGAGATAAAAAGCTTGCGCGGCACGCGCGCCTTCAGGTCAGCCATTGCGCCGGGATCAGGCCGCGCAGGGAATTGCCGACCCACAGCCGCACACGGGGCAGCTCTTCCGCCAGCAATATCTCCTCCGGTACGGCGAGTTCAGCGCGCAGCACACCGGGCAGCAAGCCGCAGGCCACGGGCGGCGTCCGCATCCCCCGGCCACGGTCAAAAAACAGCGTGGTGATCGAGCCGTCACAGACCTCGCCGCGTTCATTCTGGAAAATCACCTCGTCCAAGCCAGCGGGCAAGCTGGCGCGGGCGGCATCGTAGGCGGCGCGGTGGGTGGATTTGATCCGCAACCATGGATCGGTTGATGCAAGCCGCGTCGCAGCCAGCCCCAGCCGCCACAGCGGCTTGCCCGGCGGCAAGGCGGCGGCCTGCACCGCTATTTCACCCGAGGCATCCAATGTCAGCCGCATCCGGGCTGCTCCGACAGGCACCGCCGCCCGCAGCGCGGCTTCTACCGCCACAAGATCGCAGCGCCAGCCCAGCAGCGCGGCCGCAGCCGCAAGCCGCGCCAGATGCAGCGGCAGGCGGACCAGGCGTTGCCCATCCCAGCCCAGCGTCTCGATCAGTTTCAGGTCCGGCGCACCAGCCCCTGCACATAGGCTGCTTTCCACAGCGCCTCCTCCCATTCGCCATCGGCGGTGCTGTCTTGCACCACGCCTCCGCCGACATTCAGCACGATCTGATCGCCGGTCACTTGCAAGGTCCGGATCGCGACGTTGAAGGCCGCCGCCCCATCCGGGGCCATCCAGCCGATCGCGCCACAATAGGCGCCGCGCGGGAACGGCTCGACTTCGTGAATGATCTGCATGGCGCGGATTTTCGGCGCGCCGGTGATCGACCCGCAGGGAAACAGCGCCGCCATCACCCCCGCCATGCTGGGCGCTTCCACCAACTGCCCGACCACCCGGCTGACCATCTGATGCACGGTGGCGTAATGTTCCACCGCGAACAGTTCCGGCACCTTGACCGAGCCAACCTTGGCCACCCGCGAAATATCGTTGCGCAACAGATCGACGATCATCAGGTTTTCCGCCTGCCCCTTGGCGGAGGCCCGCAATTCCTCGGCCAGTTCGGCGTCGCGCACCGGGTCTGCGTCGCGCGGGGCGGTGCCCTTCATTGGTCGCGCCTCGATCCGTCCGGCCGCATCCAGCCGCAAGAACAGTTCGGGGCTGCGCGACACCAGAACCGGCACATCGGCCAGATCGGGCCCCAGATCGACATAGGCACCATGCCCCACCGCCTGCCGCGCCCGCAGCGCGCCGTAAAGCCCCAGCGCCGAGCCTGCCAGAAGCTGCGTCTGCAGCGGGAAGGTCAGGTTGATCTGATAGCAATCGCCCGCCGCGATATAGCGCATCACCTTGGCCATCGCCGCATCATACTGCGCGCGGGAAATCTGCGGCTGCAGCGGGGCCAGCGCCACGCCCTTGGCCTGCTCCCGTGCCTGATCCAGCAGCGCAGAGGCATCGGCAGGCCCGTCATAAACCCCGAAGGCCAGCAGCGGCCCCGGCATCGCGGGCATCAGGGCGGCCAGTTTCGGCTCCAACGCATAACCCGCCTCGTAGGCGATGAAGCCCGCCACCCATTTGCCCTGCGCCCGCGCAGTATCGAGCGCCGTCAGCGCGCCTGCAACTTGATCGGCCTGCCGCGCCATGATCAGCGCCTCGGCTCCGTCAAACAGCACGGGTGCCCCCGCTGGTCCGTCTTCAATCAGGATCACGCGCCATCCCCCCTGCCTTTGTGCAGACCTAGGCCAGCCCGCCCGTCAAAACCAGCCCCCTGCCGCCGGTCTTTTGTGCATTTGCGACGCGAAAAGGCCCAACGCGGGCTGCGGTTCTGTATCATTTCTGTAAATATCTATTCAGCGCTTGCCAGACTGTAAATTTCGCGCTTCCCTGCAGTCAGGGACGGCAAAATGCCGCACCGCCAACGATAAAAACAACCAAGATTGGCTCGGAGGGTACCTGAAATGTCTTCGGACGACTATACCGACAAGGACAAGCATGAGGACATCGCTGTCCTGCATGGCATGGGCTACGCGCAGGAACTGGAGCGGTCGATGAGCCGCTTCTCCAACTTTGCGATTTCGTTTTCGATCATCTGCATCCTGTCTGGCGGGATCAACTCGCTTGGACAAGCGACTTCTGGTGCGGGTGGTGCGGCCATCGGGCTGGGATGGCCGCTGGGCGTGGCGCTTTCGGGCGTGTTCGCGCTGGCGTTGGCGCAAATCTCGTCGGCCTACCCGACGGCGGGCGGGCTGTATCACTGGGGGTCCATTCTGGGCAACCGTTTCACTGGCTGGCTGTCAGCCTGGCTGAACCTTCTGGGTCTGGTCACCGTGCTGGGTGCGATCAACGTCGGCACCTTCTATTTCCTGCTGGGGTCGTTCGGCCCGCAGATCGGGCTGGAAGATTCGCTGACCCACCGGGTGGTGTTCATGGCGCTGATCACCGGCGCGCAGGCGGCAATCAACCATTTCGGCATCAGGCTGACCGCGAAACTGACCGACTTCTCCGGTTATCTGATCCTGATCACCGCAGCGGCGCTGACTTTGGTCTGTCTGTTTTCGGCCGAGTCTTGGGATATCGCACGGCTGTGGAAGTTTGATAACTTCACCGGCACCGAAGGCGCCGCGGGCGTCTGGCCGGTGGCTGTCGGCGGCGGGATGGCTTTTCTGCTGGGGCTTTTGCTGCCAGTTTACACCATCACCGGCTATGACGCTTCGGCCCACACCGCAGAAGAAACCGTGAAGGCTTCGGTTTCGGTGCCAAAAGGCATGGTGTCTTCGGTCTGGTGGTCGGGCCTGTTCGGCTGGATCATGCTGTGTTCCTTCGTGCTGATGCTGCCGAATATGGAAGATGCGGCCAAGCAAGGCTGGAACGTGTTCTTCTGGGGCATGGATTCGTCGGTGAACCCGACGGTCAAGACGGTGCTTTACGTAGCGATTCTGGTCTCGCAGCTGCTGTGCGGTCTGGCGACGGTGACTTCGGCCAGCCGGATGCTGTTCGCCTTCTCGCGCGATGGCGGTATCCCCGGCGCGTCGAAGATGCTGGCGACGGTCAGCCCGAAACACCGCACGCCGGTGGCAGCAATCTGGGCGGCTGCGGTGCTGGCCACGCTGTTTGTCTGGCTGACTTCCGCCGTCACCATTGCCGGCACCCCGGCCTATTCGATCGTGGTGTCTTGCACGGTGATCTTCCTGTTCCTGTCCTTCGCACTGCCGATCGTGCTGGGACTGTTCACCATCGGTGGCCCGAAATGGCCGACGATGGGGCCGTGGAACATCGGCATCGGTGCCTACAAACTGGTTGCAGTGCTGTCGATGGTCGCGATGGCGCTGATTTTCTTCCTTGGCATTCAGGCTCCGAACGACTGGGCACTGCCGATCACGGTGGGCTTCATCGTGCTGGCGCTGGTGATCTGGGTGGTGTTTGAAAACCGCCGCTTCCAGGGCCCGCCGATTGGTGCCGAGGTGGCCAAGCGCAAGGCCGCCATCGCGGCGGCAGAAAAGGCCGTCGGCCAGAAGTCCTGACACCGCTTGACAAGCAACGAAGGCAGCCAGACGCTCTGGCTGCCTTTTTCTTTGGGAAATACCATGACCTATCTGCTGCTGAAAGCTGCGATTTCGGGCGTGTTGATCGCGCTGGCCTCGGAAGTGGCGCGGCGCAATGCCGGAATTGGCGCGCTGATCGCCTCGCTGCCACTGGTGTCGGTGCTGGGGATGATCTGGCTGTGGCGCGATACCCATGATCCGGCGCGGATGGCCGACCATGCGGGTGCTACCCTGTGGTATATTGCGCCATCGGTGCCGATGTTCGTGCTGATCCCGTGGCTGCTGCGGCATGGCATCGGATTTTGGCCCGCCCTGGGGCTTGGCTGCGGGCTGACCTTCGGGCTTTATCTGCTGATGCTGTGGGCCAGCAACCGCTGGGGCATCCCGCTTTAGCCGATTTCGCCCGCACAGCCCCTTGCGCCTAGGCGCGTGCTGGCTATAACCCGCGAAGTTTTGCGCAGATGGGGGCCAGCCATGCCGAAGAGAACCGATATCAAATCCATCATGATCATCGGCGCGGGCCCCATCGTCATCGGTCAGGCCTGCGAGTTCGATTATTCGGGCGCGCAAGCCTGCAAGGCGCTGCGGGAAGAGGGCTACCGGGTGATCCTGGTCAACTCCAACCCGGCCACCATCATGACCGATCCGGGGCTGGCCGACGCCACCTATATCGAGCCGATCACGCCGGAAGTCGTCGCCAAGATCATTGAAAAAGAGCGCCCAGATGCGCTGCTGCCGACGATGGGCGGGCAGACCGGCTTGAACACTGCGCTGGCACTGGCTGATCTGGGCGTGTTGGAAAAGTTCAATGTTGAACTGATCGGGGCCAAGCGTGAAGCCATCGAAATGGCAGAAGATCGCAAGTTGTTCCGCGAGGCGATGGACCGCATCGGGCTGGAAAACCCGAAAGCCACCATCATCGCCGCGCCGAAACTCGGCACCAAATACGATATCAACGCCGGTGTCGCCGAAGCGATGACCGCCATCGAATACGTCGGCCTGCCCGCGATCATCCGCCCCGCCTTCACCCTTGGCGGCACCGGCGGCGGCGTGGCGTATAACCGCGACGACTATGAGGCGATTGTGCGCTCTGGTCTGGAAGCCAGCCCGATGGCGCAGGTGCTGATCGACGAATCCCTGCTCGGCTGGAAAGAATTCGAGATGGAGGTGGTGCGCGACACCGCCGATAACGCCATCATCATCTGCGCGATTGAAAACATCGACCCGATGGGCGTGCATACCGGCGATTCGATCACCGTTGCCCCGGCGCTGACCCTGACCGACAAGGAATATCAGATCATGCGCAACGGCTCGATCGCCGTGCTGCGTGAAATCGGGGTCGAAACCGGTGGGTCCAACGTGCAATGGGCGATCAACCCTGCCGATGGCCGGATGGTGGTGATCGAGATGAACCCGCGCGTATCGCGGTCTTCGGCGCTGGCGTCGAAAGCCACCGGCTTTCCGATTGCCAAGGTCGCGGCGAAACTGGCGGTCGGCTACACGCTGGATGAGCTGGACAATGACATCACCAAAGTCACCCCGGCCTCGTTCGAGCCGTCGATCGACTATGTTGTCACGAAAATTCCGCGCTTTGCCTTTGAAAAATTCCCCGGCAGCGAAAACAACCTGACCACCGCGATGAAATCGGTCGGCGAGGTGATGGCGATTGGCCGCACCATCCATGAATCGATGCAAAAAGCGCTGGCCAGCCTGGAAACCGGCCTGTCCGGCTTTGACGAAATCGCCATTCCGGGCGCGCCCGACCGTGCCGCGATCACCCTCGCGCTGTCGAAAGCCACGCCGGACCGGCTGCGCGTGATTGCACAAGCGATGCGGCACGGGCTGTCGAATGACGAAATCAACCACATCACCGCGTTTGATCCGTGGTTCCTTGCCCGCATCCGCGAAATCATCGACGCCGAAGCCGTGGTGCGCGCCAAGGGCCTGCCGCTGGATGCCGCTGGCCTGCGCAAGCTGAAGATGATGGGCTTCACCGATGCCCGCCTTGCCACGCTGACCGGCCGGGATGAGGCCCAAGTCCGCCGCGCCCGTCGCAACCTTGGCGTCACCGCCGTGTTCAAGCGCATCGACACCTGCGCCGCCGAATTTGAAGCGCAGACTCCCTATATGTATTCCACCTACGAAGCCCCGGCGATGGGCGATGTGGAATGCGAGGCACGGCCATCGAACGCCAAAAAGGTGGTTATTCTTGGCGGTGGCCCGAACCGGATCGGCCAGGGCATTGAATTTGACTATTGCTGCTGCCACGCCTGCTATGCGCTGACGGATGCGGGCTATGAAACCATCATGGTCAACTGCAACCCGGAAACGGTTTCCACCGACTATGACACCTCGGATCGGCTGTATTTTGAACCGCTGACGCTGGAACATGTGCTGGAAATCCTCCGGGTTGAGCAGGAAAACGGCACTTTGCATGGCGTGATCGTGCAGTTCGGCGGCCAGACTCCGCTGAAGCTGGCCAACGCGCTGCATGAAGAAGGCATCCCGATTTTGGGCACCACGCCGGATGCGATTGATCTGGCTGAAGACCGCGAACGCTTCCAGCAATTGCTGCACAAACTGGATCTGAAACAGCCGCACAACGGCACTGCGCGCAGCCGTGACGAAGCCTTCGCTGTCGCGAAAGACGTAGGCTATCCGCTGGTCATCCGCCCCTCCTTCGTTTTGGGCGGCCGCGCGATGGAAATCATCCGCGACGACGCCCAGCTTGAACGCTATATCCGCACCGCCGTGCAGGTTTCCGGTGACAGCCCGGTGCTGCTGGATAGCTACCTCTCTGGTGCCATTGAGGTTGACGTAGATGCGTTAAGCGACGGTAAAGAAGTGCATGTCGCTGGAATCATGGAACATATTGAGGAAGCCGGTGTGCATTCGGGTGATTCGGCCTGCTGCCTGCCGCCGCATTCGCTGACGCCTGAGACGATTGCAGAACTCAAACGCCAGACCGTGCAGATGGCGCTTGCCCTGAACGTGGTCGGGCTGATGAACGTGCAATTCGCCATCAAGGACGACGTGATTTTCGTGCTGGAAGTCAACCCGCGCGCCTCGCGCACCGTACCGTTCGTCGCCAAAGCGACCGACAGCGCCATTGCCGCCATTGCCGCCCGTCTGATGGCTGGCGAGCCGATGTCAAACTTCCCGCTGCGCGCGCCCTACCCCGCTGGCGTCGGGCCCGACAGCCCACTGCCGCTGGCCAACCCGTTCACGCTGGCCGATCCGATAACCCCTTGGTTCAGCGTCAAAGAAGCCGTGCTGCCCTTCGCCCGCTTCCCCGGCGTTGACCCGGTGCTGGGGCCGGAAATGCGCTCCACCGGCGAGGTGATGGGCTGGGACCGCACCTTCGCGCTGGCGTTCCTGAAGGCACAGATGGGTGCGGGCGTGACCCTGCCAGACGCTGGTCGCGCCTTCGTGTCGATCAAGGATATGGACAAAACCGCCGGTTTTGCCGCCGCGATGACCGACCTTTTGGCGATGGGCTTTGAAATCGTGGCCACCAAGGGCACCGCCGATTGGCTGAACGGCAAAGGCATCGCCGCGACGCTGGTGAACAAGGTCTACGAGGGCCGTCCGAACATTGTGGATCGCTTGAAAAACAACGACATAGCCATGGTGATGAACACCACCGAAGGCACCCAGGCCATCAGCGATTCCCGCGATATCCGCCGCGTGGCGCTGATGGACAAGATCCCGTATTTCACCACCGCAGCGGCGAGTATTGCCGTGGTGGCAGCGATGAAGGCTCGGGGTGAGGGCTATGGGGTCAGGACGCTGCAGGGGTAAGGGACGGCGGCACGCCCTTCGCGCCGCGAAAACGCTCCAGTGGAGCGTTTTCAGTCCCGAACGCCCGCGCACGCTTGCGCGGGCCGGGTTCGTTTGTAGCGCGTGCAATATCCCAGTCGGCTGCCCGCGAGCCAACTGCCCCCTTGACAAATCCCGCCAAATCCCCCATCTCCCCTCAATCCGAGTGCCCGTGCCGCGTGAGCATGTGTAAGGCCCGGATACTGGTTCCCACCGCACGCAGGGGTTCCGCGATGGTCACGGTGCAGGGCAAGGGCCTTGTGCGAGGGGCTGTCGCTTCCCACTGCCGCCCCTGATTTGGGGGTGGAAGGCGGCTGTGGCTGCCGGAAAGACTGTTATGACCACCACTTTCGCAGACCTCGGGCTTTCGCCTACCATTCTGAAAGCATTGGAAAAAACCACCCTCAAGATGCCGTCGCCGATTCAGGTGCAGGCGATTCCGCATATCATGGCGGGCAAGGATCTGATGGGTCTGGCGCAGACCGGCACCGGCAAGACCGCCGCGTTCGGCCTGCCCTTGCTGCACCGCATCCTTGATCTGGGCCACCCGCCCGCGCCGAAAACCGTGCGCGCGCTGATCCTTGCGCCGACCCGCGAACTGGTCGCGCAAATCGCTGATAACCTTGAGGTTTTCACCAAGGGCACCGCTGTCAAGGTCGCCATGGTCGTTGGCGGCGCGTCGCTGTTCAAGCAGGCCGAACGCCTGAAGCGCGGCGCTGATATTCTGGTCGCCACCCCCGGCCGCCTGATTGACCTGCTGGAGCGGGGTGATGTCACCCTGTCGGCCACCGGCTATCTGGTGCTGGACGAGGCCGACCACATGCTCGACATGGGCTTCATCCATTCCTTGCGCAAAATCGCCAAGCATATCCCGTTGAAACGGCAGACTCTTTTGTTCTCGGCCACCATGCCGAAGGATATTGAGGAACTGGCCGCCACCTATCTGCAAAACCCGATAAAGGTGCAGGTGGCGCCTCCGGGCAAGCCGGTGGAACGCATCGACCAAGGGGTGCATTTCTTGCCGAATGGCGACAAGGCGCTGATGCTGAAAGAATATCTTCTGAAGCATCCGGGTGAGCAGGCGCTGGTGTTTGGCCGCACCAAGCATGGTTCGGAAAAGTTGATGAAATTGCTGGTGGCTTGGGGCTTCAAGGCCGGGTCGATCCATGGCAACAAAAGCCAGAACCAGCGCGACCGCACCCTGACCGAATTCCGCAAGGCTGAACTGGATGTGCTGGTGGCAACCGACGTCGCTTCGCGCGGCATCGACATTCCGGGCGTGCGCTTTGTCTACAACTTTGACATGCCGAACGTGCCGGAAAACTATGTGCACCGCATTGGCCGCACCGCGCGGGCAGGCAAAGAAGGCACCTCGATTTCCTTCTGCGCCCCTGCAGAGATGGGCGAATTTCAGGCCATTGAAAAGCTGCTGAAAAAGGCGATCCCGGTGTTGGGTGGCGCGCCTTGGGCAGCGGATGTTGTGGCAGCGGCACCGAAGCCGGGGCAGAACCGTGGTCAGCGCCCGAGCCAGGGTCGCGGCGGCCAGAAGGCCGGCTCGCAGCCGGTGCAACGCGCGGCTCCGGGCAAGCCGGGTGCAAAACCGGCTGGCAAACCGAAACCGGCAGGCGGCAGCTTTGCCCCGCGCCGCGCCGAGGGTGCAGCCAAGCCGCGCGCGCAGGTTCGCACCGCACGCTAAATAAAACAGGCTGGCCCGCGTCTTGCGGGTCAGCCTTTTCCTAACTGACTTCCTCTTCCAGATTCAGCTTCATTTCCAGCAGAACCTGTTGAATTGCCAAGGTTTCCCGCAGCATCCGCTTGGCTTCGTTGACCGAAATCACCCCGTCGCCAATCGCCATGTTGTATTCCGCCATCAGCATGGCAAAGCGCTGCGCCAGCGCCACCACATCCTGATTGACGCCCTTGGTCGGCGCGTTACGCTTTTCCGCATCATAGCTGAGCGTCACGCCACGCAGATCGGCCAGCGCCGCTGTCACATGCGGAAACCGCGCCGCCGTTTCCAGTTGCGCCACCACGTCGATCGGCATGAAGCGGTCGCCATGTTCGTCTGAATCGGAATAGTAGCGCCCCAAGGTGGCTTTCGACTTGCCGGTAACTGCGCACGCGGCCTCGATGCCGACATCCTTGACCAAAGCCTCGGTATGTTTCTTGAGATAGCTTTCGATACTCATAAATGCGCCTTACCTGCACCACCCGCCCGCGTCGGGGAATTCATTTCGTCTTTTCCCATTAATCCGGCATTAAGGTTTTGTCATTCATAAAGGCGTTCCGGGCGACCGGAACAGTAGCGAGTGGTCAGCGTCCCCAGCGCTGGCATGGGTGGGGGTCCGCCGTGCATCAGGCCCTTTCGGGGCGCTGTGTTGGTGACAACTACGGTGGTGCGGCGGGCCCGTCAGTTTTGTATGCCTTTTTGGCGCGTCTTTGGTATTCCGGCCCGCAGCGCCCCCCCCCGTTTGTGTAAGACCGTCGATTTCAGGCCGCCATGGCAGGCCCTTGCAAGGCAGAGGTGCCATGGGCTAGATCACCGCCATGGCCAAACTTTACTTCAATTACTCGACGATGAACGCGGGGAAATCGACCTCGCTGCTGCAAGCCTCGCACAATTACCGCGAGGGCGGCATGCAGACCTATCTGATCACCGCGCAGTTTGACAACCGCGCCGGCGAAGGCCGCATTGCCAGCCGCATCGGGATCGGCGAGCCTGCGGATACCTTTGGCCCCGGCGACGATATGTTCGAAAAGCTGAAACATCGCTTTGAAACTGGCCCGGTGGCTTGCGTTTTCATTGATGAAGCACAATTCCTGTCCAAGGCGCAGGTCTGGCAACTGGCCTGCGCGGTGGATGATCTGGGCGTGCCGGTGATCGCTTACGGGCTGCGGGTGGATTTTCAGGGCAACCTGTTTCCCGGCTCGGCGGCGCTGTTGGCCTGGGCGGATGAGATGCGCGAAGTCCGCACGATCTGCGCCTGCGGCAAGAAGGCGACGATGGTGATCCGGCGCGGGCCGGACGGGCGGGCGCTGAAAGACGGCGATCAGGTGCAGATCGGCGGCAATGAAACTTACGTCTCGCTGTGCCGCCGCCACTGGCGCGAGGCGATGGCCGATCAGCCGGGTCAGGCGTAATCGGCCTCCTGCGCCTTGGCGCGCAGCGCGATCATCGCGCCTGCCGCGACGATCAGCACCATCCCCACCACGGCGAGCGGCGTCAGGGTCTGGCCCCAGATCATGTAAGACCAGAACGCCGAGGCGGGCAAAATGATATATTCCAGCACCGAGGCGCGGCTGGCATCGGTGATCTGGTAGGCGCGGATCATCATCCCCACCCCCAACAGCGACCCCGCCGCCTGCACGAAGGTCCAGAAATAGAACTCGGACGATGCCCAGACCGGACCGCGCTGCAAGAATCCATCGGCCCCTTCGGGCACCGCAATCGGCCACAATGTCAGCGCGGTCATGCCGATGATGCCAATCGTTCCCAACGCAAGGAAAAATCCGGCCAGCAGCGTTTCTGCGCTTTCCTCGGGGCACCATTCGCGGGTGGCGATATTGCCCATCGCATACATCGCCCCGGCAATCACCGGCAGCAAGGCCGCCAGCGAGGCCCCCGACATCGCTTCGGGACCAAGCACCAGGATCACGCCCAGAAAGCCGATGGCCACGGCAAAAATCCGAACCGGACCAATGGCATGGCCGTAGGCAAAGCGCGAAATCAGCAGCACGAAGATCGGCGCAGTGAACAGACCCGCCGCCACCAGCGCCACCGGCAGGAAGGCCAGCGCGCCAAAATAGATCACCATCGCCAGCCCATGGATCGCACTGCGTGCCAGCACCGCACGCAGGTTCACCGGACGCAACCGCAGCCGCAACAGCACCGCCGCCAGCCCCAACAGGCACAGCGCCATGCAGGTGCGGGTGAAATGGAACTGCCACAGCCCGGTCTCTTTGGCGATCACGATCACATAGTTATCGGTAAAGCCGATGATCATCGCATAGGTAAAGATCAGCGCCGCAGCGGCAAGGGTTCGGTCTTTGGTCGCAAGCACGGTCTGATCCTTCGGTTTCCACCTTTCCAACTGATCGCAACGGCAGCAGACTGCGCGTCAGAAAGCGACATGTCGCGCGGGCTTTACGGGGGATACCGAATGGGATGGTTGGCCGATGAAACCGGGCTGGGCAAGACGCCGGCGAATTACGCCGCCCTGACGCCGCTGTCGCACCTGCGCCGCGCCGCGGATATCTTCGCGCATCGCACCGCGCTGGTGTGGAAGACCACCCGGCTCAGCTATGCCGATTACGCCGCCCGCGTCAGCCAGCTGGCGCATGGGCTGACGCAGCACGGCATCCGGCCCGGCGATGTGGTGGCGACGCTGCTGCCCAACATCCCGGCACAGGCCGAAGCGCATTTCGGCGTGCCGGCTTGCGGTGCGGTGCTGAACACCATCAACACAAGGCTGGAGCCTGAAACCGTCGCCTATATCTTCGATCACGCCGGGGCAAAGCTGCTGATCTGCGACACTGCCTTTCTTGGGCTGGCCGAAGCGGCGATTGCGCTGATGCAGGGCGAGCCGCCCGTGATCATCGAGGCGGTAGACCACGGCTTTACCGCCTCGGGGCGCTATGAAACCTACGAAGATCTTGTCGGCGGTGGCGATCCCGGCTTTGCGTGGATCCTGCCGGAAGATGAATGGGAAAGCCTGGCGATCAACTACACCTCTGGCACCACCGGCCGGCCCAAAGGCGTGGTCTACCACCATCGCGGCGCGTATCTGGCCACCACCGGCAATGCGCTGGCGTGGCGGATGCAGCTGTTCCCGGTTTACCTGACCATCGTGCCGCTGTTTCATTGCAACGGCTGGTGCCACACCTGGATGATCCCGATGCTGGGCGGCACCGTGGTCTGTTGCCGCGACATCACCGCCAAGGCGATTTATGACGCCATCGCGGATGAAGGCGTCAGCCATTTTGGCGGCGCGCCGATCGTGCTGAACACCATGATCAACTGCAAACCGGAAGATCGCCGCGATTTCAGCCATATCGTTGAGGTATTCACCGCAGGCGCGCCGCCCCCCGCCGCGACGCTGGCCGCGTTTGAACCCTTGGGCTTCAACGTGACGCAGGTCTACGGGCTGACCGAAACCTATGGCCCCGCCACCGAATGCCTGTGGCAAACCGAATGGAACCACGCCACCGGCGACGACCGCGCCGCGCTGAAAGCCCGCACCGGCGTTGCCATGGCGATGCTGGACGGCGCCGAGGTGCATGACAGCCACGGCGCGCCCGTCGCCCGCGATGCCCAGCATCTGGGTGAGATTGCCATGCGCGGCAATATGGTGATGAAGGGCTATTACAAGAACGCGCAAGCCACCGCCGAGGCGTTCAACGGCGGCTGGTTCCGCACCGGTGACATTGCGTTTCAGCACTCTGACGGCTATCTGAAAATCACCGACCGCGCGAAAGACATCATCATTTCAGGCGGTGAAAACGTCTCGTCGGTCGAAGTGGAAGGCGCACTGATGCACCATCCTGCGGTGTCGCTTTGCGCGGTGGTGGCGAAGCCCGATGCGAAATGGGGCGAGGTGCCTTGCGCCTTTGTCGAGCTGAAACCCGGCGCGAAGGTAACCGAGGCCGAGCTGATCGCGCATTGCCGCGCGCGCCTCGCTGGCTTCAAAACCCCGAAGTTCGTGGTGTTTGCCGAGTTGCCAAAGACCTCCACAGGCAAAATCCAGAAGTATGAGCTGCGCGCGGTGGCGAAACTGCTGGACGCGTGATTGTGGCCCGCAACGCGAGCGGCTATCTTGCTGCCATGACGCGTAACAGTGACCTTTCCGCGCAATGACGGCGTTGCGCAAATACCAAAGGCTGGAAAGCCCCGGCCTGTGGCGGGAACATCCTTCGGCGCAACTGCGCGAGGTGATTGTCGGCCTGCGCGAAGCGACTTTGGTGCTCAGCGATCCGAAAACCGAAATGGCGCTGTCGCAATGGTCGCTGCCAGCGCTGCAGCGGCTTAATCCCGGCAAGGTGCCTGCCCTGTTTGCACCGGGGCTGGACGATGAAGAAACGCTGGAGGTCGAGGATAGCGACATGACGGCGGCGCTGGAAACCGTGCGCAGCGCGCTGGAACGGCGACGTCCGAAACCGGGGCGGCTGCGCGGGGTGCTGCTGGGCGGCTTTGGCGCGGTCTTGGGCGCACTGGCGGTGTTCTGGCTGCCGGCTCGGTTGATCGACTACACCACCGCCATGCTGCCGCCTGCCACCCGCGCCGATCTGGGCAAGCTGGCGCTGCAAGACCTCACCGAACTGACCGGCTCGCCGTGCAGCACGCTTGCGGGCACCGATGCGTCGGTGGCATTGGGGTTGCGGCTAAACCGCACCCAACCGCCGCATGTGCTGGTGCTGCGCGAACTGGCAATGCCGCTGCATCTGCCCGGCGATCTGGTGCTGTTGCCCGCCAAGCTGCTGGAAACCGCCGATGGGCCAGAGGCGATTGCGGGCTATGTGCTGGCCGAAACCCAGCGCGCGGCTGCGACCGACCCTACCCATGCCTTGCTGACCGAGGCAGGTCTGCTGGCGACGGTACGGCTGCTGGCCAGTGGCGCGATTGATCCGCAGGCGCTGGATGGTTACGGCCAGACCCTGCTGGCGCAGGCTCCCGCAGATCTGCCGACCGAAACTTTGCTGGCCGCATTCAAGACCGCTGGCGTCTCCTCCACCCCATACGCCTATGCGCTGGACAAGACTGGCGAGGCCACGCTGCCGCTGATCGAGGCCGACCCGCTGCCACAAGGCAGCCAGCCTCCCCTGCTCGACGATGCCGGTTGGCTGAACCTGCAAGCGATCTGCGCCAGCTAGAGCGGGTTGCGGTCAATTGGTTTCGTACCCGGCAGCTTTGAAGAAGTTGTAGCATTCTTCGTCGGTGAAGAGTTCGCAGACCTGGCCTACGGCCTG
>WRPH01000009.1:114627-132319 GCA_009773375.1 Paracoccaceae bacterium | reverse complement strand
CGTCGCCACCCGCTACGACAAAACCGCAGAGAGCTTCCTGGGCTTCATCGACATCACCTCGATCCGCATCTGGCTCCGCCATTTGTCAACATGACCTAGCGCAGCATGAAAGATGTAGTTTTAGATTCAGTGATTGATCCCAACAGCAAACATTATTTACCGGGGGCAGGTGAATGAATCCGATTGTGTACCGTCTGCTTGCAATCAGCCGCGCCAAGAAGCGTGCACTGCAGGTAGCTGTCGATCTGGTGTTGTTGGTAAGTGTTTTTGTGATCGCGATGTGGTTGCGTCTGGATAGCTTTGCCTTCGCGGCCGACCACAGGGTCTGGCTTGTGTTGATCCCGGTGCTGCCAACCACCATCTATTTCTTCGTCCGGCTTGGCTTTTATCGTGCCGTGTTGCGCTACATCGCCGGGCGGGCTTTGATCACCATTTTGCTGGGTTCGATGGTGTCGGGCGTGATGATGGCCGGGGCCACGCGAATGGCTGATCTGCCGATTCCGCGCTCGGTGCCGCTGATTTATACCTTGCTGACGTTCTTATGTATCGGTGGGGTGCGGTTTGGCTTCCGCGAGTTGGTGAGCTATGCGCAAAACCGCCGCAAGGAACGCGTGGCGATCTATGGCGCAGGGGCGGCGGGGCGGCAGTTGTTGCAGGTGTTGCACCAGCGCAGCGACTATGTGCCGGTTGCTTTTATCGACGATGCCAAGCAGGCGCAGGGCACTCATGTGGGTGGGCTGATGGTCTATGCGCCAAACCAGATCGAAACGCTGATCCGTAACAACGGTGTCAATGTGGTGCTGTTGGCAATGCCGTCGGCCACCAAGGCGCGACGAGGCGAGATTTTGAAATCGCTGGAGAGTTATCCGCTGCTGCTGCAATCGGTGCCCGGTCTGGACGATATCATGACCGGCAAGGCGCGCATCGACCAGATCAATGACATCAGCATCGAAGACCTTCTGGGTCGTGATCCGGTGCCGCCGCGCCCGGAATTGCTGGGGGCGAATATCCGCGACAAGGTTGTCATGGTTACCGGGGCAGGTGGCTCTATCGGTAGCGAGCTTTGCCGTCAGATCGTGCGACAAAAACCGGCGCGTCTGGTGCTTTTTGAAGTCTCGGAACTGGCACTTTACAGCATCGAGCAGGAACTTGAGACGTTGCAGGCCGCCCTGCGGACGCAGGTTGAAATCTCGCCGGTGTTGGGCTGCGTGAAAAACGCCCGCATGGTTGAACGCACCATGCGTCAGTTCAAGGTCAAAACTGTATATCATGCCGCCGCCTACAAGCATGTGCCGCTGGTTGAACACAACATCGCCGAAGGCATTCGCAATATTGTTTTCGGCACCAAGACCGTAGCCGAAGCGGCGATTGCCGCCGGGGCAAGCTCGTTCATTTTGATTTCCACGGATAAATCCGTACGCCCGACCAATATCATGGGGGCGTCCAAGCGGATGGCCGAACTGGTGTGCCAAGCCTTGGCCGATGCGCCGCGCAATACCGGCACGACGATTTCGATGGTGCGGTTTGGCAACGTGCTCGGCTCGTCCGGCTCGGTGATCCCGCTGTTCCGTCGCCAGATTGACGCGGGTGGGCCCCTTACGGTTACGCACCCGGACATCACCCGTTTTTTCATGACCATTCCCGAAGCCGCACAGCTGGTGATTCAGGCCGGTGCCATGGCGCAAGGTGGTGAAGTGTTTGTGCTTGATATGGGCGATCCGGTCCGCATCACCGAACTTGCGGTGAAGATGGCGCGCCTTCACGGCCTGAAACCGATCCTTTTTGCCTATCCCAAGGTTGAAAAACCTGGTCCGGGTGAAATTGGTATCGTCTTCACCCATCTGCGCCCCGGCGAGAAGCTGCATGAAGAGCTGTTGATCGGCAATGATCCCAAGGCGACAAGTCACCCCCGCATCATGTCTGCCACCGAGATCCGGCAGCCACTCGACGAACTTTATGCCGCGCTGGATCAGCTTGATGTTGCCTGTGACCGCAACGATATCGAGCGAATTCGGCGGATTTTGATCGACCAACAGACCGCTTATCAGCCTAACAGCGAGATCGTCGATCAATTCTGGACTGACGGCGAAGATCACGGCCCGCTGCCGGTTGAAAAGTCTTCGGCAGATGGCCGCAGGCTGACTTTGGTCCATGGCTGACGGTTTTGCGGCAGCATCAGCACAACACCGCCGGTTTTTCGCAAGCCTTTGGTGGCAGTGCAGGAGATTTTACCGTATGACTATCCTGCAAGGCAGAACAAAACTCTTCCGCGACGGGCAAGGCTGGCAAGTATGACGATCAGACAAGCGATTCTTGGTGGCACTGCGCTGTTTGCGCTGACGCTTCCGGCAGGTGCCGAAATGCAGCCCAGCCTCGCCTTTACCGGCGTAACCGGTCTGATCGACATGCCTAGCGGCGACCAGCAAAGTGACGGCGTGTTGTCGTTCACCAAATCACAGTTTGGCCCGGTAGGCCGTACCACGCTCAGCTTCCAGATCACGCCGCGGCTGTCTGGCAGCTTCCGCTACAGCGCGGTGCATGATTGGGCGGGCGTGGTGCCGTCGACATTCGCTACATATTACGACCGCAGTTTTGATGTGCGCTATCAGATAGCGCGCGAAGGCCGCTATATGCCGGCCGTTACTGTTGGCTTTCAGGACGTCATCGGCACCGGCCAGCATGCGGGCGAATACATCGCCGCAACGAAGACCTTTGGCGACAAGATCAAAGTCACCGCCGGTCTGGGCTGGGGGCGCTATGGTAGCTATGGCTCCATCGGCGCGCCGTTTGGCGAGCGCCCCGAGATTGATTACGGCACCGGCGGCAAGCCGCGACTCGGCCAGTGGTTCAAGGGCGATGCTGCCCCTTTCGCGGGCGTTGAATGGCAGATGTCGAACAAGCTGACGTTCAAGGCTGAATATTCCTCTGATGCCTATCTGGAAGAAGCTGGCCGCCGCAAAACCTTTGATCGCAAGAGCCCCTTCAACTTCGGCGTGGAGTACGGCAACGGCAGGGGCATGAAATTTGGCCTGTATTCGCTTTATGGGTCCGAGATTGGCCTGTCGGTGCAGTTGGCGATTGATCCGCACAAAAGCCCGTCTGGTGGCAGCGTTGGCCCCGGCCCCTTGCCGGTATCTGCTCGCCCTGCGGCGAGCGGCTGGTCTTCTGACTGGGTCAATGACAGGGGCAGCCTGACCGCCATGCGCGATGGCGCGCAAACCATCCTGTCACATGACGGTATTGTTGTTGAATCCTTGGCCGTCAATCGCACAACGGCGCAACTGCGTATTCGCAACACCAAGCTGGATAATGCTCCGCAAGCCATTGGCCGCAGCGCCCGCGCTTTGGCTGCGGTGCTACCGCCCTCGGTTGAGGTTTTTGAGATTGTGCCGGTTGTGCAAGGGGTTGCGATATCGCGTGTTGTGATCCGGCGCTCTGACCTGGAACAGTTGGAGTTTGCAGCAGGTCAAGACGGGCTGATGTGGCAACGCGCGCAGGTGTTGTCCGCTTCACGCCGGGCGCCCGATGGTGCGGTGATCGGGCAGGGGCTTTACCCGAAATTCACCTGGAAAGCCTCGCCCTATATCGCCACCAGCCTGTTCGATCCGACCAACCCACTGCAAGCTGATCTGGGTGTGCGCGTCACTGCCCGCTATGATGTGGCACCCGGCCTGTATTTCTCGGGGTCGGTGACGAAAAAGATCGTCGGCAATATTGACGGCACCGGGCGACCGTCGGATTCAGTGCTGCCGCATGTGCGCAGCGATGCCAACCAATACGCCGCCAACGGCGATCCCGCGATCGAGCGATTGACGGCGGCATGGTATGCTAAGCCGGGGCAGAACCTGTATAGCCGGGTGACGGTCGGGTATCTGGAGCCGATGTACGGCGGGGTTTCGGCCGAGCTTTTGTGGAAGCAGACCGATAAACCCTATGCGTTGGGTGCCGAAATTGCCTACGTCAAACAGCGCAATTTTGATCAGCTATTTGGCTTTCGCGACTACAGCATCGTGACTGGGCACGTTTCTGGCTATTACGCCTTCGGTAGCGGTTTCCATGCTCAGGTTGATGTTGGCCGTTATCTGGCAGGCGATCTGGGGGCCACCTTCTCTCTGGACCGCGAATTTGCCAGCGGCGTCAAAGTGGGTGCGTTCGCTACTCTGACTGATGTGCCGTTCAGCAAATTCGGTGAAGGGTCTTTCGACAAGGGCATTCGCATCGAACTGCCGTTGGCATGGTTGTCTGGAAAACCAACGCAGAAAACCAGCAAAGTCACGCTGCGTCCACTGCTGCGGGGTGGCGGGGCGCGGTTGGATGTGGAAGACCGGCTGTATAATTCGGTCCGCGACTATCACGCCACCGATCTTGATGCCGCTTGGGGGAGGTTCTGGCGATGATCCCGCGTTCTGTTGTCGCTGCCACGACGCTGGCATTTTTGCTCGCTGGTTGCGGCTCGCCTATCGTCAAGGCTGGCCTGTCGCGTTTTGCCGGAACCCCCGGCACGGCGACCGTTCAGCCTGCTTCTGGCGCACCGGAGATCTGGCTGACCTTGCCGCAGCGCGGGGTGAAATTCACCATGAGTCTGCTGGAACAAGATGGTCCCGTCACCGTCTGGGCGGCCAAAGATGGCTCGCAAGTAGTTCTGCGAAATGGATTTTTGATCTCGACCCGTGGCTTTGGCCGAGATCTGATGTCGGCCGAGGCCCCCAGTCTCGCCACACTGACTTCGGGCCAGGCGCATCAGCGCAGCTACTTCGATCTTGATGGCACGGACACAACGATTCGCCACAGTTTTACTTGCACGGTGGAGCCGGGCGACAAAGCTGCTGAAATGCCCGGGACGCGGCATGTCATCGAGGCATGTGCCGCAGAAATCGGCACTATTCGCAATGAGTTCTGGATCGATTCGGCGGGTAGCCTGCGCAAATCCAAACAATGGGTGTCGCAGGGTGTCGGATATGCCGCGGTTGAGCGAAAACTTGACTGAAATCGACCTGCTTAGACTTTTCTTTTCGAGTGCCAACCTGTATGGTGTTCAAGACCGTCCATCCAACCGGAGAATTCAAATGAAAAAAATCTCGTCTTTTGTTCTTGCAGCCACCGTTGCTCTGTCGTCGACCACCGCTTTCGCTGGCGGCACCAATGATGTCGTGATCGAGCCGGCACCGGCACCCGTCGTTGTCGACGGTGGTTCCAGCAGCGCTCTGCCGTGGTGGGCTGTTGCCGCCGGCGTGATCGGTGTTGGCGTTCTGCTGTCCGACTCCAAGTAATTTCTGTCTGCCCGTCTGGGTGGTTTAGAAGTTTTGCAAGCGCCCAAGCCTTGGCTTGGGCGTTTTGCTTTTCTGCCTTGTTATCAGCGGTTTTTTGCCGGGTTCATCATGTCAGCTTGTGATGGCAATCTAAGGCTCCATATTCGACCTGTGATGGTTTTGGAGTTATGCCATGGTGAAGTCATTTCTCGAAACTCTGCTGGACGGTGCTAAAAAACTGACCGAAGGCCAAGGTGCCGCAGAGCTTGCGGACAAGGCAAAAGACACCTGGAACAGCCAGTCAACCCTGACAAAAGGCGCGATCGCGGGTGGGCTTCTGGGGGTTCTGCTGTCTGGCAGCGCCCGCCGTTTGGTTGGCGCGGGCGTCAAGGTGGGCGGGGCCGCTTTGATCGGAGGCTTGGCTTACAAGGCCTATGAAGACTGGAAGAGTGGCAAGGTTGCCGGGGCGGATGATCTTGTTGCTCTGCCCGAGCCATCGGACAGCTTCCTGCCAACCGATCAACGTGCCGCCGATGATCTGGCGCAGCGACTGTTGCAGGCGATGATTGCTGCCACCAAGGCCGATGGACACGTCACTGCAGCAGAGCGCGCCCGAATTGCCGAACACCTTCCCAAACTTGGCTTGGGTGAGGCGGCTCAGTCGATGATTGCTGCCGAATTGGACGCACCGCTTGATTTCAATCGGATCGCCGCACTTGCCACCAGTGAAGAAGAGGCCGTTGAGGTTTATGCCGCCTCGCTGTTGGCGGTTGATCCTGAAAGTGCCGCAGAAAAGAGCTATCTTGCGATGCTTGCTGCGCGGTTAAAGCTTGATCCAGGGCTTGTTTCACATCTGCACGCCAAGGCCGCCAGCCTTGCCTGAGGCTGCTTGGACTGGTCAGATTATAGCCGTTTGCGTCATTTGACGCGGCCAAGTCAGTAAGCAACGTCTGAATGTTTGAAAAACGTGCTTCTGCCGCGAGGTTGTTGGCGCGAGTCTGTGAAACACTGGAAATTTTTTTTATCTACTGAAAAATGTGGTAAGCTCTATTCAGATCACAGCAAAACGGCAGTTTAGAAACTGTTTCAACCGCAAAATGAGGTCAGAATGTCAACTCAGCCCCGTTTGCGTGGTCGCCCGAAATCCGTGAATGACAAAACGGATCAAAACACCGTTCAGGCGCTGGATCGTGCCTTGGGCCTGATGGAGATTCTGGCCGCGAGTTCCGGCATGACACTTTCAGAATTGGCTGAACAGTCGGAACAGGCGGTTGCAACCGTTTATCGTGCGCTGGTGACGCTGCAAGCCAGAGGTATGGCCGAGGTGGAAGACCCGGGGCAGGTCTGGCACGTCGGCGCAGGGGCGTTTCGCATTGGCTCGGCGTTTCTGCGCCGCACAAAAGTTGTGGAACGGGCCCGCGGCCCGATGGAGCGGTTGATGCGCGAAACCGGCGAGACCGCTAACTTGGGGATGGAGGTTGCGGACGAAGTCCTGTTTCTTGCGCAGGCTGAATCTCGCAACGCCATCCGCGCGTTTTTTCCGCCGGGAACCAAGGCGCCGATGCATGTCTCTGGTATCGGCAAGGCGATTCTTGCATGGTATCCTGCTGAAAAGCTTGGGGGAATTATCGCCCGCAAGGGATTGGATCGGTTCACAAGCTTGTCCTTGTCCAGCATAGAAAGTCTCGAACGTGATCTTGCCCGCACACGTGACCGCGGCTTTTCGATTGATGATCAGGAGTCTGCAGACGGAATGCGCTGTGTCGCGGCTCCGATTTTCAATGCCTATGCAGAGCCGGTGGCGGGAGTGTCGCTGACCGGCCCGGCCTTTCGCATGGGTCTTTCCGAGGCCACCCGCTACGGCGCACTTGTTCAGGCCGCGGCGGATCAGGTCACCGAAGCCACTGGTGGTGTGCGCCCGACCTGAACTGAAAATTTGATCAAACCCTGCATCCCCCATTGATCGCTGCTGCGTGCCATGATCTGTCTGGCGAAAAGCAGGAGGGTGAGACGTGAAGCTGTTTATCAACGGGTTCGGTCGGATCGGGCGTTCAGTGCTACGCGCGGCGCTGCAAGGGGCGGCACCTAGGGCGCGGATCGTCGGTATCAACGACATCGCTGCGGCAGAAATGTGCGCCTATCTGTTTGAATTCGATTCGGTTTTCGGGCCGTGGCCAGGTCGCGTCAGCCTTGAAGGCGACGCCTTGGTGATCGACGGACAAGCCATCCCGCTGCACCGCTGCGCCGACATTTCGGTGCTGGACCTGAAGGGTGTCGATGTGGTGCTGGAATGCACGGGGCGGGCAGATGCGCGGGAAATGGCGACGCGGGGGCTGCGTGGTGGCGCGCGCAAGGTGCTGATTTCGGGGCCTTCAAAGGCGGCTGACCTGACGGTGGTGCTGGGGGCGAATGAAGCAGCTTTGACAGATCAGCTGATCGTGTCGAATGCGTCTTGCACGACAAATGCCTTGGCGCCGCTTGCCAAGCTGATTGATGAAAACTGGGGGGTGGTCACGGGTTGGATGACCACTATCCACTGCTATACCGGCAGTCAGCCAACGGTGGATGCCCCGGCCGCGGATTTTGCCCGCTCGCGCGCTGCTGCACTGTCGATGGTGCCTACGACGACATCAGCGCAACGCTTGCTGGATCAGGTCTTGCCGCAGATCGCGGGGCGCATCGAAGGGTCGGCGGTGCGGGTGCCGACAGCTTCGGTTTCGGCGGTCGATCTGGCGGTGATGACGCGCAGCCGTTGTACCGTGACGGAGGTCAACGCCGTGCTGGCCGCCTCCGGGGGCGTGATCGGCAGCACGCACAAGCCAATGGTGTCCACCGACCTGCGCGCGCGTCCTGAAAGCATTGTCATGGCGCTGCCGGAAACCCGGCTGACACAGGGCGGCATGCTGCGGGTTTTCGGCTGGTATGACAACGAATGGGGTTTTTCTAACCGCATGCTGGACGTGGCACAGAGGATGGCTGCATGCTGAAAGACTTTTTTATTGCTGGCCCCACTGATGATGGCGATGCCGTTACAGGGCATTATTATGAAACCGCTTCGCATGATCCAGAGCGTGCGCAAGTCTGGGTTTACTGTGCAGGTTTGTCCTACCTGCCGGGCGAAACGCTGCGCCTGCACGCGATGTCAAACGCAAGCGCAGCGCGGTTGACCATCTGCCGTGATGGCCTTGCGCCGGAGTGCGTGCTGGATACCTCGATTGCCACCGTATTCGCCGAAACGCCGTTTGATGCCTCTGTGCAGGGCTGTGGCTGGCCAGAGGCGCTGTCGCTGACCATTCCCGACGATTGGCAGAGCGGTGTCTATGTTGTCACTGTCACCGTGCCAGGGCATAGCTCGCAGGGGATGTTCATTGTCAAAGCCGCAAAGCCTGCGGCGAAAATCCTGATGTTGTTGGCGACGGGCACATGGTGCGCTTACAATGATTGGGGCGGTTCAAACCATTATCAGGGCCTGACTGGCCCCGCGCAGGGCGATTTTGCACCTCATGTCAGCTTGCAGCGGCCTTGGGCAAAGGGCTTTGTCGCTTGGCCAGATGATGCGCCGCGTATCCCGCATGCCTCGCCGCTGCTTTCCAAGCCGCGCTATCCGCATATGGAGTATGCCCGCGCCAAGAGGATTTCGAAGAAATACGCCTCGTCCGGCTGGGCGGCCTTTGAACGGCCCTTCGCGTTGTGGTGCGAAACTCAAGGCATTGCGCTGGATTTCACCACCCAGCACGACCTGCACCGCGACCTCGCTGCACTGGACGGCTACGACCGCGTCCTTGTCGTTGGCCATGATGAATACTGGACGTGGGAGATGCGTGACCATCTGGAGGCCTGGCTGGATCGCGGTGGGCAACTTGCGCGCTTTGCCGGGAATTTCTTTTGGCAAACCCGACTTTCCACCGATCTGCTGACGCAAACCTGCTACAAAACCACCGCCGAGGCCGCCGACCCGATGGCCGGCACAGATCGCTTGACCAGCTATTGGGATCACCCCAGCGTGGCGCGACCCGCCACTGCAACCATGGGGCTGACCGGGGCGATGGGGGTTTACGCCGGCTGGAGCCGCTGCGCCGCGCATGGCTCGGGCGGTTTTGTGATCTACCGCCCCGAGCATTGGGCGATGTCGGGAACAGGACTGGGTTATGGTGATGTGCTGGGCGCGGCCTCGAAGATTTTCGCCTATGAGGTCGATGGCATCGACTACACCATGACCCACGGCCTGCCTTTCGCAGCCGAAGACACAGGCTTGCAAGGTGAGTTAACCATCGTCGGTCTGTCGCCGGCCACAGCGCTTTCACACGCGACGGGGGATCACGACCGCGATGCCTTCATCGGATCTGGTGATGCCGAAGACCTCGCGCTGCGGCTTTATGGCGGCGTTACTGCCGAAACCACCGCCCGTGCCAGCCGGGGCAACGGCTGCATGGCGGAATACCGGCGCGGCAAGGGAGCCGTTTTCAATGCGGCTTCGTGCGAATGGGTGTCAGGGTTGATCGCGCGGGAACGGCCTGTTGAACAGGTGACGCGCAACGTGCTGCTGGGCGCCTGGGGACGGTCGGCCTGAGCCTTCAGGGCCAGATAGCACCTCATTTGCCTCGTCCGCGCGCTGCGTCACCGCGCAATATAACCTTGCCGCGCCGCTCAGACTTGCGATGCAATTCCAACTCTTACGCGCCTATTTACGACAAGGTAAAAATTGTTTTCATCTGTCGAAAAATAGCCCCGCCGGAGGCCTGATGGAGCCAGTTGGCCGCAGGCCAGAGGCAACTGAAAGACTTGCGCCGAAGGCGCGCTATTTGCTTAACCAGCAGCCAAGGACAGCCGCCAGATTGTCGCCGAGTTCGGGGCAAAGATACCCTCCCTCTTGCACGATCACTGTCGGCAAGCCCATCGCCTGCACGGCCCGCCCGATCGTGGCAAATCCTGAAGTCGTCACGCCAAGCCCTGCAAAGGGGTCGCCTTCGAACGCGTCCAGACCCAAGGCCAGTACCAGACTGTCCGCGCCCCAAGATTGGATTTTCTCAATCGCCTCACTTAATGCTGCTAGAAACCCGGCATCGCCGGTGCCGCGCGGCAAGGGCAGGTTCAGGTTGGCGCCCAGGCCTTCTCCCTCGCCAGTTTCCCCGGCATAGCCCCAAAAGAACGGATAGAATCGTTCGGGATCTGCATGGATGGAGACCGTCAGCACATCGCCGCGGGCATAGAACATGCCTTGGGTGCCATTGCCGTGGTGCAAATCCACATCCAGAATTGCCACACGCTTGCCCGCGTCACGCAGGCGCTGCGCTGCAATCCCCGAGTTGTTCAAGTAACAAAATCCACCCGCGAGTTCGGCAAAAGCGTGGTGCCCCGGCGGGCGGCAGAGGGCATAGGCGGCGTGTTCACCGCCCAGCACCAGATCAGCGGCATGGATCGCGGTCTGCGCCGAGGCATAGGCAGCCGCCCAGGTCTGACCCGAGATCGGGCATGAGGTGTCGGTCATGTGAAACCCGGCCTGACCGACCGCCGATTTCGGATAGCCGTCGCTGCGATTGGCCGGGTGGATGTTCGGGATCACTTCCGCACTGGCACCTTCAATCCGAGTCCAGCGCTGATATATCCCTTGCAAGAACGTCAGATAGCGCTGCGGATGCACGGCACGGATCGGTTCGATCCCGGTATCCGGCGGTTCTATCACTGGCCCGCCCATCCGCCGAACTGCCGCCAGCAGCGCATCAATCCGCGCTGGTTGTTCGGGGCTGGGCCGGGGTGCGCCCGACGACAGGAACATCTTTGGATCATGCGCCCGTTGCGCCTCGTCAAATACCGTGATCATAGGGTTTCCATCGCCTTGCCTTCCAGAATCATCATCTCATAGCCGCGTTTGCGAAACCCCAAACGAGCGTAAAAGCCGTTGGCCACGGCATTTTCAGAACTCACCGCAAGTGTGATGAAACATGCGCCCCAATCTTGCTGCCGCATCATTTCCGCCATCAACCCGCGCCCGACGCCAAGCCCACGCGCCGCATCCGAGACATAGATGTCTTGCACATAAACCCCGGCCTCGCCGCGATGGGTGGAATAGTCGGGATAATAGATCACCATCCCTAAAGGGGCCTCAGTCTCTGCGATGATCGCCCAAAACAGGGGTCTTGGCCCAAAGCCGTGCTGCAATAGGCCCGCCTCTGGCCCGACGGTATAATTGCCGCCGTCATGGTCGGCCAAAGCCTGCAACATCGCCCGCAAGATTGGCACATCGGCGGGACGAGCGGCGCGGTAGCTGATCAAAACGCCACCTTTGCCGCGCCTTTCAGCCCCAACATGTCTCGCGCTTCATCTGGAGTTGCCACCACGCGCCCCAACCCCTCGACGATGCCCCTGATCTGCCGCACCTGCTGGGCATTGCTTTCGGCCAGAACGCCTTTGGCTGCATACAGGTTATCTTCCAGCCCGACGCGGACATGGCCCCCCATTGCGGCCGCAATTGTTGCCATCGGGATTTGCATCCGCCCTGCCGCGAGCACGGAAAACTGATAGTCCGCGCCGAACAGGCGATCCGCTGTGCGTTTCAACAGCACCAGCATATCCGGCTCTGCCGCCATCCCGCCCAGCACGCCGAACACAAATTGAATGAACAATGGCCCTTGCACCGTGCCGCGATCGACAAAGTGTTTCAGCATGTAAAGGTGGCTGACATCGTAGCATTCAAACTCAAACCGCGCCCCACGCGCCGCGCCCATCTCTTGCAAGACAAAGGCAATGTCGCGGGGGGTGTTCTTGAAGACCAGATCATCCGAGTTTTCCAGAAACGGCTTTTCCCAGACATGTTTCCACTCTGAAATCCGTGCCGCCATAGGATAAAGTGCGAAGTTCATCGAGCCCATGTTCAGGCTACACATTTCGGGCTGAAACTGCAGCGGTGCCGCCAGCCGTTGTTGCAGCGTCATCACCGCCGAACCGCCGGTGGTCATGTTTACCACGCCGCCGCAACCGGCCTTGATAGCCGGAAGAAACCCCGCCCAATGCGCAGGATCGCTTGAGGGTTGCCCGGTTTCCGGGCTGCGGGCGTGCAGGTGCAGGATTGCCGCCCCCGCTTCGGCGGCCCCGATGGCCGAAGCGGCAATCTCGGCTGCGGTTACTGGCAGATAGCGCGACATCGACGGGGTGTGAATGGACCCGGTGATCGCACAGGAAATGATGATCTTTGACATGCTGCCCCCCAATTTGCCGCCACCCTGCCATGAAGCACGCCGCTTCGCTAGAGCCGCGCACATGCACGATTCCGCCCCTTCTTTTCTGACCCATCACATCCTAAGCTTGCGAAAAATGGAGCCCGCGATGTTTTTCAGCCAAACGCCCGTCTGGCAATCATTTGGGGATCGGCTGGTTTCAACGCTGACGCGCCGTTTCGCCGAACAAGGGCTGACCCGCGACAGTCTTGGCCTTGTGCTGGTAACGCCAGGCGCCGATGGACCCGAAGGCTTTACCCATCGTGGCGATTGGCGCTGTTATCCCTGTTCGTTGGTGAAGTCCTTTCATCTGATCCATGCACTGGCCGCGTTGGAAGAAGGGCGGGTGGTGCCGCATGGCGATCTGGACCGGGCGCTGCGCGACATGGTCCGCTGGTCGTCGAATACCGCGACCAATTATGCGATCGACCTGATCACCGGTACCACCGGTGATACGCTGCTGCAGGGGGCGGAATATCTGGATTGGGTGGCAAAGCGCGAAAGGCTGAACCGGTTCTACTGGGCCTTGGGCTGGCCGGAATGGGAAGGCTGCACTATCAGCCAAAAGCTGATGGACGACACCCGCTATGGCCGTGAGGCGCAATATGCCGGGGTGGATGGGGCGAACCTGAACGCTCTGACGCCGCTTGCCGCTGCACGGCTGTTGTGGGAGCTGTTTCAGGGCGCGTTACCGCTGTCGGCCCCGTCGAAGGCGCGGGCGCAGGCGATCTTGCGCCGCGATGCAACCGGCGAGGATGCGGCGAACCCGCATTACCAACTAGCAGAATATCTGGGCGGCGATCTGCCAGTCGGGGCAGAGCTATGGTCAAAGGCCGGGCATAACCTGTGGACCGGCGATGCGCGGACAAGCTGGTTCAAACATGACATGCTGCGGCTGCTTGTTCCGGGTCGGAGGCCGTTGATCGTGGCGGTGATGACACAGGGGCAGGCGCTGGCTGAAACGCACCCGCAAGCCTTCCCTGCGATGGGGCGGCTGATCTGGGAGATGACCGAGGAGATGACCCGTGCCTGATCTGCGCCCGCTTTACCCCGTGATTGCCCCATACCGGACGGGGCGGTTGCAGGTATCCGACCTGCACGAGATCTATTTTGAAGAATGCGGCAACCCGGCGGGCAAACCTGCGGTGGTGCTGCATGGTGGGCCGGGCGGTGGTATCTCTGCGTTTCTGCGTCAAGGCCATGACCCGGCGCGCTATCGCATCATCCTGTTCGATCAGCGCGGCTGCGGCCAGTCGACCCCGCATGCCAGCCTTGAGGCAAACACAACTTGGGATCTGATCGGCGATATTGAAAAACTCCGCGCGCACCTGGGGCTGGAGCGTTGGCAGGTGGTCGGGGGCAGTTGGGGCTCCACGCTGGCTTTGGCCTATGCGATCACCCATCCAAACCAGGTGACGGAACTGGTGCTGCGCGGTATCTTCATGATCCGAAAAGCGGAAATCGACTGGTTTTATCGCTCCGGTGCCAATCAGCTTTTCCCGGATGCATGGGAGAAATTCCTTGCCCCGATCCCGAAGCACGAACGCAACGATCTGGTGAAGGCCTACTACAAGCGTCTTTCTGGCCCGGACGGACCCGAGAAATCCACCTGCGCGCAGGCGTGGAGCCACTGGGAAGGCACGACGATTTCGTTGCTGCCGAACCCAGCCCGCGCCGAGGCTTTTGCGAGCGATCTTTTTGCTGCTGCTTTTGCCGCGATCGAATGTCACTATTTCAGCCATGGTGGTTTCTTTGGCCGCGATGATTGGATCTTATCCAACGCGCGCGATCTGAAAGGCATTCCCGGCGTGATCATCCATGGCCGATATGATGTCTGCACGCCGCTGCAGAATGCCTGGGATCTGCATAAGGCATGGCCGGAGGCGGAATTGCAGATCATTGCCGATGCCGGGCATACCGGCACTGAACCAGGGATTGCCGATGCAATGGTGCGGGCGACGGATCGGTTTGCCGGATAGCTGGCTGGCGACATTCGGGACGACGAATTTCAGGGGCGCGCGGCCCCCCTCGCGCTGCGCGCTCACCCCTCGGGATATTTGGGCAGAGAGGATGACCTTAGCCGATCACCCGCCCCAGCAGGTTGAGCCAGTTGCCCCAGGTGATCTTGGCGGTCAGTTCCGGGCCATAGGTCGCCATGATGGCGGTACGCAGCTTTGGCAGGCCTGCGGCATCGCCGATGAAATCCGGCATCATTGCGCCGTCGAAATCTGACCCCAGAGCAACGCCGTCTTCGCCCAGGTGCGTCAGCAGATGGTCCAGATGCCGTAGTACATCGTCCGCATCAGTGTCGGGGTTTTTCAGCCCATCTAGCCGCAGGAACTGACAGCCGAAATTCACCCCGACCAAACCACGGCTTTCGGCAATCGCGGCCAGTTGCTTGTCGGTCAGGTTGCGGGTGGAGGCGGTGACGGCATGGGCGTTTGAATGCGTTGCGACCAGCGGTTTGGCCGAGATTTTCGCGACATCCCAGAATCCGGCCTCGTTCAGGTGGCTGAGATCGACCAGCACACCCAGAGACTCGCATTCCACCACCAGCCGCCTGCCGGCATCGGTCAGCCCCGGCCCGGTATCGGCGGAGGCAGGGAAATTGAATGGCACGCCATGGCCGAAGATGTTCGGGCGGCTCCACACCGGACCCAGTGAGCGTAAGCCGGCTGCATGATAAACGTGCAATTCGTCCAGATCCGCGCCGATACCTTCGCAGCCTTCGATATGGAGGATCGCTGCGATGGCCCCGGCGGCGTGGGCAGATTCGATTTCCGCTATCGAGCGGCAAAGCCTTATCGCGTCGGGTCGCGCGCGGCACATCCGCAGCAGCACCGCGATTTGCGCAGCGGTTTGCTGCTGGGCGCGGCCCGCATCAATCGCCGGAAATTCCCGGTAGACCGCCATCGGATCAGGACCGGTGCCCGGATCACCGTCCACCCACACCGCGAAAAACCCGCCTGCAAAGCCACCCTTGCGGCATTTTTCCAAGGTCAGATCGCCGTCTCGTCCGGCAAAGAACGCGGCCCCTGTGAAAGATTTTTCCGCCCACAGGCAGGACAACAGATCGTTATGCCCATCAAAGATTGAAAAGTCTGACATTTTGCCCGCCTCACCGTCATTTTGCCGCAAGCGTTTGGCGAATGCCGAAAAGCCCGGTGTTGACAAGCAGGAACAGAAGTTGCCCAAATGGTCAAGGAAGCCCCGGTCTGACTCGGAGTCAAACTCGGGCGCGGCTGCTATGACAATGAAAAAACAGGGAGTTATCCATGCTACTTGAACCGACCCTCCGCCGGGTAGGCGCTGTTGCGATTGCGGCGCTGATGCTGGGCACGGCCCCCGCTGCGCTGTTTGCTGAAACCCCCGCCGACACGCTGGTCATCGCTGCCGCCATCGACGACATCGTGTCGCTGGACCCGCATGAGGCCTATGAATTCTCGGGTCTCGATGTGGTGAACAACACCTATGACGGTCTGGTCGAGATCAATCCCGCGACGCTGGAGCTGGAGCCGGGTCTGGCCGAAAGCTGGGCTGTGTCGGAAGATGGCATGACCTATACCTTCAAGATGAAGGCCGGGCTGACCTTCTCATCGGGTAATCCGGTTCGGGCAGAAGATGCGGCCTATTCGCTGCAGCGCGCAGTCAAGATCAACAAGACCCCGGCGTTCATTCTGAACCAGTTCGGCTGGACGGCAGAAAACGTTGACAGCATGATCAGCGGCGCGGGTGATACCCTGACCATCAAGGTCGACAAGCCCTATGCGCCGACCTTCCTGTATAACTGCCTGACTGCTGGTGTGGCCTCGATCGTCGATGCTGAAACCGTCAAGGCCAATGAAGTTGTCACCGATGGCGTCAGCGACATGGGCAATGAATGGCTGAAATCCAACTCGGCCGGAACCGGGGCCTATGTACTGAAATCCTTCAAGCCGAATGAAGGTTATGTGCTGGAGGCGCGTCCGGGCTACTGGCGCGGCGATGCCAAGATGGCCAAGGTTTTCGTGACCCATGTGCCGGAAGCCGCAACCGAGCGGTTGCAGCTTGAAAAGGGCGATATCGACGTGGCCCGCACCCTGACGCCGGTGGACGTGGCCGGTATGGAAGGCAATGCTGATGTGGTGGTGCAGCAGGATGTGGGCGGTCAGGTCTATTACCTGTCGTTCAACCAGAAGAACGAAAACTACAAGAACCCGAAGTTCCTCGAAGCAATGCGCTGGGCGATCGACTATCAGGGCATGACCGACACCATCATGAAGGGCGCGGCGATCCCGCATCAGTCGTTCCTGCCGAAGGGCTATCTGGGCGCGCTGGATGATCTGCCCTACAGCCTTGATATTGAAAAGGCCAAGGCTCTGCTGGCGGAATCCGGCGTGACCGATCCGAAAGTCGCGCTGACCGTGCGCAACGCTGCTGACCGCATGGACGTGGCGCAATCGATTCAGAACACCTTTGGTCAGGCCGGGATCACGGTAGAACTGAAAGTGGGCGAGGGTGCCGAGCAGTTGAAGGAATACCGCGCCCGTCTGCATGATGCGACGCTGCAAACCTGGGGCCCGGATTATCCCGATCCGAACACCAACTCATCGACCTTCGCGGAAAATCCCGACAACTCGGATGCGGCCAACAATACCGGCTATCTGGCGTGGCGCAACGCCTATGATCCCGGCGAGATGACGGCGGAATCGAAAGCCGCTGTGCTGGAACAGGACCCGGCCAAGCGGGTTGAGATGTATGCCGCGCTGCAAAAGAAGCACCGCGAAACCTCGCCCTTCATCGTGATGATGCAGCAAGCCCGCCAGACCGGGGTGCGCGCCAACGTCAAGGGGCTGTATACCGGCGGCGCGGTGGATGCCGTCGCTTACTGGCTTGTGACCAAGTAAGGCAATTGGCCGCGCCCTTTGCCGGGCGCGGCCATCTTCCCATGACCAGCATATCCAACCCCGCCCCAAACTCCCCGATGTCCCGCTTGGGCCAGTTGTTGCGCCAGATTGGCAATACGGCGGTGACGCTATTCGTTACCTTCATCGGCCTGTTGTGCGTCACCTTCTTCATCAGCAATGTCATCCCGGTTGACCCGGTGCTGTCCATTCTGGGCGAGCGTGCGACCGAAGCGCAGATGGCCGAGGCGCGGGAACGGCTTGGGCTGAATGAACCGCTGTGGAAGCAGTTCGGCATCTATGTCGGCAACACCTTGCAAGGCGATCTGGGCACCTCGATCCGCAC
>WRPH01000009.1:43782-114622 GCA_009773375.1 Paracoccaceae bacterium | reverse complement strand
AAGGCGATCTGGGCACCTCGATCCGCACCCGCGAGCCGGTGTTGCAAGAGGTGGCCGCGCGCTTTCCTGCCACGCTTGAACTGGCGACGCTGGCGACGATTCTGGGGGTGCTGTTTGGTGTCCCCGCCGGGGTAATCGCCGCCACCAAGCCGGGCAGCCTTTTTGACCAGACTGTGCGGCTTGTCGGGCTGATGGGCTATTCGATGCCGATTTTCTGGCTGGGGCTGATGGGGTTGTTGCTGTTTTACGGCCAGCTTGGCTGGGTCGGCGGCCCCGGCAGGTTGGATGCGGCCTATCAGATGTCGCTGGATTTTGAGCTGACGCAATATACCGGCATGATCATGCTGGATACGCTGCTGAATGGTCGGCTCGACATGTTCGCCAACGCGTTTTCCCATATCATCCTGCCTGCTGGCCTGCTGGCCTACATTTCAATGGCTTACATCAGCCGGATGACCCGCAGCTTCATGATGAACGAACTCGGCCAGGAATACATCACCACCGCCCGTGTCAAAGGCATGCCAGAACGCCGGGTGATCTGGGTGCATGCGCTGAAAAACGTCATGGTGCCGTTGATCACCGTGATCGCGCTGTCTTATGCCTACCTGCTGGAGGGCGCCGTGCTGACCGAAACCATCTTCGCCTGGCCGGGCCTTGGCAGCTATATCACTGACGCGTTGATGGTGGCTGACATGCCTGCCGTTCTGGGTGGCACAGTCGTTGTCGGCATCGCTTATATCGGGCTTAACATGCTGTCTGACCTGCTTTACCGCCTTGTTGACCCGAGGGCGCGGACATGACCGCCCTGACCACTTGGCTGCGCGACCCCAATCCCGCCTCGCGGATGCAATCGCGGCTGGGGCAGAGCTATCTGTCGTGGCTGCGGCTGCGTCGTAATCCGCTGGCGATGATCGGACTGACCATCACCGCCGCGCTGATCTTCATTGCCGTCTTCGCGCCGCTGCTGGCCCCACATGACCCGATCACGCAAGAGCTCGGTCGCCGCCTGCTGCCGCCCGGCACCTCCGGCAATATCCTTGGCACCGACGATTTTGGCCGCGATATTCTGTCGCGCATCCTCTACGGTAGCCGCATCACGCTGTATATCGTGCTGCTGGTGATCCTGACCGCACCGGTTGTCGGCTTGGTGATCGGCACGGTTGCGGGCTATTTTGGCGGCTGGGTTGATACCATCCTGATGCGGATCACCGATATTTTCCTTGCCTTCCCCAAGCTGATTCTTGCGCTTGCGCTTGTCGCGGTGCTTGGCCCCGGCATGGAAAACGCTGTCCTCGCCATCGCGCTGACTTCTTGGCCGCCCTATGCCCGCGTCGCTCGTGCCGAAACGCTGACAGTGCGCAATTCGGATTATATCGCCGCCGTCAAACTGCAAGGTGCATCCTCCGCCCGGGTGATCTGGGGCCATATCATCCCGATGTGCCTGCCTTCCGTCATCATCCGGGTAACGCTGGATATGGCGGGTGTGATCCTGACCGCCGCCGGCCTTGGCTTCCTTGGTCTTGGCGTGCAGCCGCCGCTGCCGGAATGGGGGCTGATGATCTCGTCTGGCCGCAAATTCCTGTTTGAACAATGGTGGGTCGCCACCATGCCCGGCCTTGCCATCTTCATCGTCTCGCTCGGCTTCAACCTGTTGGGTGATGGCCTGCGCGATGTCCTCGATCCCAAGAGCGCCAGCAAATGAGCCTTCTGTCTGTGAAAAACCTCCGCGTTACCTTTGATACCGAGGCGGGCCGGGTAGAGGCTGTGCGCGACGTGTCCTTCGATCTGGGCCGCGAACGCCTTGGAATCGTGGGTGAATCCGGTTCTGGCAAGACCATGACAGGCCGCGCCGTGCTGCGGCTGATCCGCCCGCCGGGCAAGATCGAGGCCGACGAGATGACCTTCGATGGCATCGACCTGATGCGCGCTTCTGAAACCGAGATGCGTGCCCTGCGCGGCCCGCGCATTGCCATGGTGATGCAAGACCCGAAATATTCGCTGAACCCGGTGATGAAAATCGGCGCGCAACTGACCGAGGGGCTGCGTCAGCGCGACCGCGCTTCGAAACCCGAGGCCTATGCCAAAGCCATCGATGCCCTGAACGCCGTGCATATCCGCGACCCCGAACGGGTGATGGAAGCCTATCCGCATGAACTTTCCGGCGGCATGGGCCAGCGCGTGATGATCGCGATGATGCTGATCCCCAATCCCGACCTGTTGATCGCCGATGAACCCACTTCCGCCCTTGATGTCACCGTGCAGGCCGAGGTGCTGTCGATCCTCGACAATCTGGTGAAAACCCGCGGCATGGGGCTGATCTTCATCAGCCACGACCTGCGCTTGGTCGCCCGCTTCTGCGACCGGGTGCTGGTGATGTACAAGGGCAAAGTGGTGGAAGAACTTGCAGCGAAAGACCTGCTGCACGCCAAACATCCCTATACCCAAGGCCTGCTGAATTGCCTGCCGCGCATCGGCGGCGCGCGTGAACCGCTGCCAAGCCTTGACCGCGATGCAAGCTGGGCGCTGTGAACATGCTGATTGAAATCGAAAACCTCTCCGTCACCTACCTGCGCAATGGCCGTCAGACCCGCGCGGTGGAAGGTGTCTCACTTGCGGTCGCGGCTTGTGAATCCTTCGGCCTTGTCGGTGAATCCGGTTCTGGCAAATCCACCATCCTGCGCGCGATCTGCGGCCTTGCCCCGGTCTCTGGGGGCACCATCCGTATCGACGGTAAAGCAATCCCGACGCCGCGCGGGCGCGCATTTTCCCGCCGCGTGCAGATGGTGTTCCAAGACCCCTACGCCAGCCTGCACCCGCGCCACACCATCGACCGCACGCTGTCAGAACCGCTTGCCATCCACGGCCTCCCCCTTACCGACGCCGCGATCACCAAGGCTCTCACCGATGTCGGCCTGCCAGCCAATTTCCGCTTCCGTTACCCGCACCAGCTTTCCGGCGGCCAGCGCCAGCGTGTCGCCATCGCCCGCGCCCTGATGCTGGAGCCGGAAATCCTGCTGCTGGATGAACCCACCTCTGCGCTCGATGCCTCGGTGCAGGCCGAAACCCTCAACCTGCTGTCACGATTGCGCGCCGAACGCGGCCTTACTTTTCTGATGGTCAGTCATGATCTCGCCGTGATCGACCACATGTGCGACCGGGTTCTGGTCATGCAGCACGGCCGCGCCGTCGAGGAACTGACCCGTGACGCCCTCGCCACCGCCCAGATGAAAACCGACTACGCCCGTAATCTGTTTGCAGCCTCTGCCGACCGCATGCTGCAAGGCTAAGGTTCATCCTCTCTGTCCAAATATCCCGGGGACCGGGGCAGCGCCCCGGATGCCCGCCACCAACCCAAAGGCACCCAGATGTTTCCCACCTTCGACGGCCACAACGACATTTTACTCCGCCTGCACACGCACCCTGAAAAACGCGAAGCGATCTGGCTGACCGGGGAAGCCGCTGGCCATCTTGACCTGCCCCGCATGCAGAAGGGCGGCTTCGCAGCTGGGTTCTTCGCCATCTACATTCCCTCGCCGATGTCGCACGATGCCCCCGACTACATGGCCGCGATGGAAAATCCGCCTTTCGCGTTACCCCTCGGAAGCCTGATCACCGAAGCTGAGGCGATGCCAGTCGCGATGTCGATGGCGCGGCAGCTGCTGTGGATGCAGCGCGCCTCCAACGGCCAGTTCAAACTCTGCGCCACCACTGCCGAAATCCGTGACTCCCTGAAGACCGGCACCATCGCCGGCATCATGCACATGGAAGGCGCCGAGGCGATCGACGCCAATCTCGACAACCTCTATGCCTTTCACGCCATGGGCCTGCGCAGCCTTGGCCCGGTGTGGAGCCGCCCGACGATCTTCGGCCACGGCGTGCCCTTCGCCTTTCCCTCCGGCCCCAACACGGGTGACGGCCTGACCGATGCCGGAAAACGCTTGATCCGTGCCTGTAACGATCTTGGCATCATGATTGATCTGTCGCACCTGAATGAGGCTGGCTTCAACGATGTAGCCAAACTGTCGGACGCACCTCTGGTCGCCACCCATTCCAATGCTCACGCCATCACGCCCTCCAGTCGCAACCTGACTGACCGGCAGCTGCAAATGATCCGTGACAGCAAAGGCATGGTCGGTTTGAATTTCGCCACCTCGTTCCTGCGCCGCGATGGTAAGCAGTCGGCGGATATGGGCTGGGAGGATGTGTTGGCGCATCTTGATCATCTGCTTGAAATCCTTGGCGAAGACCACCTCGGCTTCGGTTCGGATTTTGACGGCGCCACCCTGCCGAAAGGCATCGGCGATGTCACCGGCCTGCCCGCGTTGCAACAGGCGATACTGGATCACGGCTATGGCGAGGCGCTGATGCGCAAGCTGTGCTTTGATAACTGGCTGGCGCTGCTGGACCGGACTTGGCGGGTCTGACCGCTGGCAAAACCGCCCGGCATCGGTGATAAGGCCAGCATGATCCGCTTGCCCATCGAAGACGCCCTGCCTGCGCTGCGTGCCGCCCTGTCGGCGCGCGGTCTTGCCGTGCTGCAAGCCCCGCCGGGGGCGGGCAAAACCACCCGCGTGCCGCTTGATCTGCTGGAAAGCGGTATGATCCGTGGTCGCATCGTCATGCTGGAACCCCGCCGCCTCGCCGCCCGCGCCGCTGCCGAACGCATGGCCGAAACGCTGGGCGAAACCATCGGCCAGACCGTCGGCTACCGCATCCGGGGCGAATCCAAGACCAGCCGTGCCACCCGGATCGAGGTGGTGACCGAAGGCATACTGACCCGGATGATCCAATCCGACCCCGGCCTTGGCGGCATCGGCGCACTGATTTTCGACGAATTCCACGAACGCAGCCTGAACGCTGACCTTGGCCTAGCGCTGGCCCTGGAAATTCGCGGCGCTTTGCGTGAAGACCTGATGCTGCTGGTGATGTCGGCGACGCTGGATGCTGCCCCCGTTGCCGCTCTGATGGGTGATGCACCGCTGATCACCTCCGAAGGCCGCGCCTATCCGGTGGAAACCCGCTGGCTGCCGCGCCCCCCCGATGCCAGCTTCCGCTATGAGGCGTCGATGGCCAGTCTGATCATGCAGGCGGTCGAGGAAAATCCCGAAGGCGGTGTGCTGGTGTTCCTGCCCGGCGAAGGCGAGATTCGTCGTGTTGAGGCCGCCCTTGGCAACCGCCTGCCGCCCGGTTGCGAAATCCGCCCGCTGTTTGGCGCGATGGACTTCGCCGCGCAACGCGCCGCCCTTGCCCCGGCCAAAGGCCGCAAGATCGTGTTGGCCACCTCCATTGCCGAAACCTCGCTGACCATTCCCGACATCCGCGTTGTCGTTGATGGCGGTCGGGCGCGGCGGGCGCGGTTTGACCCCAATTCTGGCATGTCGCAGCTCGTCACCGAACGTGTCACCAAGGCCGAAGCTGAACAGCGCCGTGGCCGTGCAGGGCGGGTGGCAGAGGGCATCTGCTACCGCCACTGGACCCGCGGCGAGGAAGGCGGGCTGGCGGCTTTCCCACCCGCCGAAATCGAGGCCGCCGACCTGACCGGCCTCGCGCTGGAGCTGGCGCTTTGGGGCGGCGAGGCGCTGCCCTTCCTCACAGCACCCAATCCCGGCGCCATGGCCGAAGCCAAAGCCCTGCTCGAAGGCCTTGGCGCGCTGGAACAGGGCCGGATTACCGCGCATGGCAAGGCCATCGCCGCGCTGCCGCTGCACCCACGCCTCGCACATATGTTGCTGGTGGCGGGGCAGGGCGGGGCCAACCTTGCGGCGCTGATGGCAGAACGGGACCCGCTGAAAGGTGCGCCACCCGATCTTGCCCTGCGCCTTGCCGCCATCGCCGACCCGCGCCGGTTTGAGGCTGCGCATCCTTGGCCTGTGTCACGTCCGATTGTCGAGCGCATCCGCGACGAAGCGCGCCGTCTGTTGCGTGCAATCCCCGGTCACAAGACCGACATCAGCCTTGGCCAGATGGCAGCCCTCGCCTATCCCGACCGCATCGGTCTGCGTCGGAAGGGCGAAGCACCGCGCTGGGTGCTGTCCGGCGGCAAGGGCGCGGCAATGCCAACAGGCACCCCGCTTGCCACCGTCCGGTTGCTGGTTGCCACCGATCTGGATGGCGATGCGCGCGAGGCGCAAATCCGGCAGGCTGTCGCGCTCAGCGAGGCCGAGCTGCGCGCCGTGCATGGTGATCATATCCACTGGCGCAACCTCTGCTATTGGTCAAAACGCGAAGGCCGGGTGCTGGCGCGGCGACAGGAAGGTTTCGGCGCGCTGGTGCTGGCCGATCTTGCCTGGCCGGACGCCCCGCCCGAGGCCTTGGCTAAGGCGGCACTGGAAGGCTTGCGCCTGAATGGCCCTCACTTCACCCCCGCCGCCCGCCGCCTGCGTGCGCGCATCGAGCTCGCGCGCGGTGGCGGCAGCGATTGGCCTGATTGCCGTGATCAGGCCCTGCTGAATCGCGCCGAAGACTGGCTGCTGCCGTACCTGACCAAAATCCGCAGCGAAGCTGACCTGCGCACGCTCGACCTCACCGAGCCGCTGCGCGGGCTGCTGACATGGGAGCAAAGCCAAAGCCTCGACCGGCTGGTGCCAGCACATTTCGAAACCCCGCTGGGGCGCAAGGTGCCGATTGATTACGATGGTGAGGTGCCGGGCATCGAGATTCGACTTCAAGAGATGTTCGGCGTCACTCAGCATCCTACAGTTGGCGTCAAACGTCTGCCACTCCGGGTGGTGCTGACCTCGCCGGGCCACAAGACCATTCAGGTGACTATGGATATCCCGGGCTTCTGGAAAACTTCCTATGCCGATGTGCGCAAGGACATGCGGGGGCAATACCCACGCCACCCCTGGCCGGAAGACCCTACCGAAGCCGAACCCACCCTGCGCGCCAAACCCCGTGGCACCTGAGCCGCAGCTGTCAACCTGAGCACCTTGCGACGCGCCATTTTTCAGTCGCCAGAGGCCAACCAGCTCCGTTGCCGCTCAACCAATCCGGAATCCAAGTATTCCGGCGTTGAAATTCAAGGACAGCCGAACGCTGATTTTCAGCTGTCCTTAAATATCCTCGGGGGTGAGCGCAGCGAGGGGGCAGAAAGCCCCCTGATCCTGAGCTGAAGGGCGCCAGCGCGCAGGCGAGGCAAAGGGCTTGCGCCGCAGGCGCTCCGCCAGATCGGACGGATCAGCTTTTGCTGCCTGTAGTCCCTGCAGATTGAAACCAGCGGACAATCGCGGCGCGTTCGGCAGGCTCCATGTAAGACAGATTTGCCGGTGGCATCGCGTTACTGAGCCCGGCTTGCATGTAAATCCGTCGTGCTTCTTGTGCGATCTGGTTTGGGCTTTCCAGCACCACATTCTTCGGCGCGAAGGGTACACCTTCGAACCCCGGCTCGGTCGCGTGGCACATCGCGCAGCGGCCTTGCACGATGCTCACCACCTCGTCAAAGCCTTCGGCGGCCGCATAGGTCAGCGCCGGGCCGTCAAGCGCGATCGCTTCAGCTCGTTGCCGCATGGGTGCGGTCGAAAGCCAGGCGATCAGCAAAAACAGCAGCGCTGTTGCCAGCCATGTCCAGTGCGGGTTGCCTTTGCGGGCGTGTTTGCTGTTGAACCAGTGCCGGATCGTCACCCCCATCAGGAAGACAAGGCTGGCGATCAGCCAGTTATATTGCGTCGCAAACACCAGCGGGTAATGGTTCGACAGCATTAGAAACAGCACCGGCAGCGTCAGGTAATTGTTGTGGGTGCTGCGCTGTTTGGCGATCTTGCCGTATTTCGGATCGGGTTTACGACCGGCCTTCAGATCCGCCACCACGATGCGCTGGTTCGGCATGATGATCATGAACACGTTTGCCGACATGATCGTCGCGGTGAACGCCCCCAGATGCAGCAGCGCCGCACGTCCGGTGAAGACCTGCGTGTAGCCCCAGGCCATGCCGACCAGTATGACATAAAGCCCGATCATCAGCCGGGTGTTGTCATCGCCGAACCGGCTCTTGCAGATCAGATCATAGGCGACCCATCCAAACGCCAGTGACCCCAGCGAGATTGCAATTGCTTCCCACTGCGTCAGATCCGCGACCTCGGGGTCGATCAGATACAGCGTTGATCCCAGATAATAGACCAGCACCAGCATCGCAAAACCCGACAGCCAGGTCGCGTAGCTCTCCCATTTGAACCATGTCAGATGCTCCGGCATCATCTCCGGGGCGACCAGGTATTTCTGGATGTGGTAAAAGCCGCCGCCATGCACCTGCCATTCCTCGCCATGTGCCAAGGGGGGCAAGCTGGGGGTTTGCCGCAGACCCAGATCCAGTGCGATAAAATAGAAAGACGACCCGATCCAGGCAATTGCCGTGGTGACATGTAGCCAGCGGATGGCGATTTCCACCCATTCCCCCAACACGATCCAATCATACATCGGCGGTCTCCATTTGCTTTACCGAAAGGGTATACCGGACGGCACTTACCTGTTAATCCTGAAAACGCCGGGAATACTTTCAAGATTGGCGCGAAAATGTCCTACGTCAACAACATCAAGATGTTCGTGCGGGTGTATGATTTGGGCAGCATGTCAGCGGCGGCCCGCGACCAGCGCACCTCACCCGCGGTCGCCTCGGCGCGGATTTCAGAGCTTGAGAAATATTTGGGTGTAAGGCTGTTTTCGCGCACCACCCGCAGCCTGCAACCCACCGAAAACGGACGCATCTTCTATGAGGGCGCGCGCAAGGTGCTGGACGCCATCGATGAGGCCGAAGCCGCAGTGATGGATATGACGCAAAACCCGCGCGGCACCATCTTTGTTTCCGCGCCATTGGGCGTTGGGCGACGGTTCATTGCGCCACAGGTGCCGGTGTTCAAGGAAATGTATCCGCAAATCGACGTGCGACTACGATTGTCGGATCGGGTGATCGACGTCACCGCTGAAGGGTTGGATGTGGCGTTCCACCTTGGCATGCTGGACGACTCCACCCTGAAAGTTCGTCTGATCACCGATTGCCCGCGGGTGTTATGTGCCGCCCCCGCCTATGTCGCCCGGCGTGGCATGCCTGCAGATGGGGCCGCGCTGGTTGCGGAAAAGCATGATTGTCTGAATTTGCGTTTCCCTGGCGCAAAAGAATTTCAATGGGCGCTGCAAACCACCGACGGGGTGAGACGGTTTGAAATTACCGGGCCGTTCGAAAGTGACGATGGCGATGTGCTGACAGGCTGGGCGTTGGATGGGCGCGGCATTGTGATGAAGCCGGTGTTCGAGGTGGCCGATCATCTGCGCTCGGGTGCCTTGGTTCCGGTGGCAGTGACCACGCCGCCGTTGCCGACGCAGCTTTCCAGTCTGTCGCAACATCGCCGGCTGAAAGATCCCAAGGTCAAGCTGTTCACCGACTATATGGCCGCGCATGTGCGCGATGCGGTACGGCGGGCGACAGAAGGTCCACAAGGCGCGTAAGAGGTAGGGTGCGTGATGGCACGCACCTCTCGCACCCTAGGTTTCATAGGGCCAGTTGGCTTGGCTGAACACGCCGCCATCGACCCAGATCGTCTGCCCGGTCACAAAGGCTGCTGCATCGGAAATCAGGAACAACAGTGGCCCGGTCAGATCCTCGGGCACGCCCACCCGGCGCAGCGGCGTGACCTTGGCCCATGTTGCCGCATAATCCCCGGCCTCGGCGGCGGTGCGCTCGGTGGCGATTGCCCCCGGCGCAATGCAGTTCACGCGGATGCCATGCGGCCCCAATTCCACCGCAGCCACCTTGGTGAACTGCTCGATCCCACCCTTTGAGGCGGTGTAATCCACCAGTTTCGGGAAGGCCAGTTTGTTGCAGCCCGACCCCAGCGTGATGATCGCGCCACCATGCCCGGCCGCGATCATCGCCCTCGCCGCCGCCTGAGTGTTCAGAAAAGTGCCGCGCAGGTTGGTCGCCATCACCCGGTTCCAGTCGTCGACCTTCAGATCCAGCAGGCTCGACCAGGTCTGAATCCCGGCATTGTTGACCATCACCTGCGGCGCGACCCCGGCCCAGGCCGCCGCCTCGGCGTGAAAAGCCTGCACCTGAGCTGCATCGCTGGCATCGCTTTCCCAAGCGCGCGCGCGCCGCCCCAGCGCTGCCACCGCCGCGATCAAATCGGCGGCGGCTCCTGTCTGGCCAAGATGGGTGAACGCCACATCATGGCCCGCCCCTGCCAAGGCCAAGACAAAGCTGCGGCCAATCGCCGAAGGGCCTGCGGTGATCAAGGCAAGCGGTGTAGGGGGCATCATCATCTCCATTTTCCGCCAAGATGGGGCGGTTTGCCGCGCCTTGGCAAGTGCCCGCACCAAACCATGCGGACAGACACCGCCGTGCCTCTGGCCATCGCCGTGCATTTCCGGCAGAAACACCACGACGGAGGAGCCGCCATGGACCTGACCCAGCTTGCCCAGACCCTGAAATCCGGTGACCGCCGCAGTCTTGCCCGCGCCATCACACTGGTGGAAAGTGGCCGCGCTGATCACCGCGCTCAGGCGTTGCAGTTGCTTGGGACCCTCGGACAAGACAAGCAGGCGCTGCGCATCGGTCTGTCTGGCACCCCCGGCGTTGGCAAATCCACTTTCATCGAAAGTTTCGGGTTGATGCTGACCGGGCAGGGGTTGCGGGTGGCGGTGCTGGCGGTGGACCCGTCCTCAGCGCGCTCGGGTGGCTCGATCCTGGGGGACAAGACCCGGATGGAGCGGCTTTCCCGTGACCCGCTCGCCTTCATCCGCCCTTCGCCGTCGCAAGCGCAGATGGGCGGCGTCGCCCGCCGCACGCGTGAGGCGGTGGCGCTCTGCGAAGCCGCCGGGTTTGATGTGGTGCTGATCGAAACCGTCGGGGTTGGCCAATCCGAAACCGTGGTGGCCGAACTCTGCGATCTGTTCATCCTGCTGCTTGCCCCGGCAGGCGGCGATGAATTGCAGGGCGTCAAGCGCGGTATCATGGAAATGGCCGATCTGATCCTGGTCAACAAGGCCGATGGCGATCTGAAAGCCGCCGCGATGCGCACATGTGCCGATTATGCGGGCGCGCTGCGATTGTTGCGTAAGCGCCCCCAGGATCCGCCGGGGTTTCCCAAGGCAATGACCGTATCCGCACTGGAAGAGGCCGGATTAGCCACCGCTTGGGCTGAAATGCAGGCGTTGTCCGAGTGGCGCAAGCAGCACGGCCATTGGGCCAGTCGCCGCGCGGCACAGGCGCGGCATTGGTTCGAAGAAGAAGTGCGTCGCGGCTTGCTTGCGGTGTTGGCGCACGAGCCTGCCAAGGGTATTCTGACCCAGCTGGGGGCCGAGGTCGCTGCGGGGCAGGCAACGCCAGAGGCTGCCGCAGCACGGCTTTTGGCGCTGCTGGGCAAGGGCTGAGCCTGCCCAGCTTGGCCGCGTGCGACGCGCTGGTTGAAATACCACCGTTGCAAAAAGAATTGACTTGTTCAAAACAGAGAGATCCCAAACAGCTTGCGTCGTCGGGGTTCACAGCATTGCGGCATCTGTTGCCACGGCTGCCCTGATTTCGCTGCAATTGTTGTAAAAAACCTGACTTTCCGGCCCAAATTTGGCCCAAAGTTTCCCCTATCCCTGACGGCAATGCACTCATTCACCCCATCCCCGGCCTGCCGGGACAGCATTGTACGGAGATAAACTGTGGCAACTTATATCGGCACCTCGGGCAACGACACTTATCTTGGCACCACTTCGGCAGACTCGATCTCGGGCAACGATGGCAATGACAGCCTGCGTGGCGATCTGGGTAATGACACCATTCTGGGCGGGGGGGGCAACGACACGATTCAGGGCGGCGGTGGCGATGACAACCTGGATGGCGGCGACGGTGTTGATCTGCTTGACTATTCCTTGTCCGCTGCGGCGGTGACGGTCAACCTCGCCCTTGGCACCGGCATTGGTGGGGATGCGCAAAACGATGTCTTGCTGAACTTCGAAAACATCCGTGGTTCTGCCTTTGCCGACTCGCTGACGGGCAACGATGGTGACAACGTGCTGATCGGCGGCGCAGGTGGCGATACGCTGGATGGCGGGCTCGGCATCGACACCGTTGATTACTCAGCCTCGGCTGCGGGGGTTTCCGTCAATATCACCACCGGGCTTGGTTCTGGCGGCGATGCGCAGGGTGACCGTCTGTTCGGAATCCAGAACCTGATCGGCTCTGCTTCTGGCGACACGTTGATCGGTGATGCCGGCACCAACGTGCTGACCGGCGGCGCAGGCAATGACATTCTGGATGGCATGGGCGAAAACGATACCATGATCGGCGGCACCGGTGATGACAGCTATGTTGTCGGGTCTTCCGCTGAAACGCTGACGGAACTTCTGGGCGAGGGCAACGATCTGGTCACCTCGTCGGTTGATTTCACCCTTGGTGCCAACTTCGAACGCCTGACTTTGACCACCGAGTTCGATCTGAACGGCACCGGCAACGAGCTGGACAACATCCTGATCGGCAACAGCGCGTCTGGTGGAAATATCGGCGCGATGGGCAAAAACCTGCTGCTGGGCCTTGGAGGCAATGACACCATCTACGGCATGGGCGGCGGCGACATTCTTGACGGCGGCACCGGCAATGACAGCCTGATCGGCGGCTTGGGCGGCGACCTTTATCAGGTTGATTCGCTGAATGACATTTTGGTCGAGCTGGTCAACGAAGGTATTGATACCGTCCAGACCACGATCAACTGGACGCTGGCCGACAACTTCGAAAACATCATTCTGGATGGCACCGGCAACCTGTCGGGCACCGGCAACAGTGTTGCAAACACTCTGACTGGGAACGCTGGCAATAACCTGCTTTCCGGTATGGCCGGCAATGATGTGATCAACGCCGGGGCAGGCAATGACACGCTCGATGGCGGCACTGGTTCCGATGACATGGCCGGCGATCTGGGCGATGACACCTACTACGTCGACGCCGCGGGCGACTCGGTGACCGAAGGGGCCGATGCAGGCACCGACACCGTCTATTCCAGCATGACGCTGACGTTGGAGCGCTATGTCGAAAACCTGATCCTTACCGGTATTGCCAATCTCAACGGCACCGGCAACGCATCCGACAACACCATGACCGGCAACGCAGGCAACAACTCGCTCAGCGGCGGCACCGGCAACGACACACTGTTTGGCGGCGCGGGCAACGACACACTGAACGGCGGCACCGGCAATGACTCGGTTGCAGGCGGCACCGGCGATGACACCTATTACATCAACGCCACCCAAGATGCGGTGACCGAACTGGCAGGCGAGGGTAACGACATTGTCTTCGCCGGGGCAGCTTGGACCATGTCGGACAATGTCGAAACGCTGATCCAGACCGGCTCCAGCTCGTTCAACGCCACCGGCAACGCGGACGACAACACCATGACCGGCAATGGCGGTCAGAACTTGCTGGCTGGTCTCGCAGGTAATGACGTGCTGAACGGCGGCGCAGGTGGTGACACGCTGGATGGTGGCACCGGCAACGACACCATGTCGGGCGGTATCGGCAACGACACCTTTGTGGTTGACACAGCAGGCGATCAGGTGATCGAGTTGCTGAACGAAGGCATCGACACCGTGCGGGCTTCTTTCACCTACACCCTGCAAACCAACTTCGAAAACCTGCTTCTGACCGGCGCTGCGGCGTTGAACGGCACCGGCAACAGCGCGATCAACGTGTTGACCGGTAACACCGGCGCGAACCTGCTGTCTGGTCTGGGCGGCAATGACTCGCTACTCGGCGGCGAAGGCAATGACACGCTGGATGGCGGCACCGGCAACGACTCGCTGACCGGCGGCAACGGCGATGACCTCTACATCGTTGACAGCATCGATGACCGCACCGTCGAAGCCACGCTCGGTGGGACGGACACCGTCGAGTCTTCGGTGAACTGGACGCTGACCTCGTTCTTCGAAAACCTCACCCTGACCGGGGCTGCTGCTGTGAACGGCGTCGGCAACTCGCTGAACAACATCATCATCGGCAACGGTGCGGCCAACCTGATCCAGGGCGGCAATGGCAACGACACCATCACGGCCGGTGCCGGTAACGACACGCTTGATGGCGGCGCAGGCTTTGACTCGCTGACCGGTGGAACCGGCGATGATCTATACCTTGTTGACGAGCTGACCGACGTTGTGGTGGAAGCTGCAGGCGCTGGCAATGATACCGTCAGCGCGGCAGTGGATTGGGTTCTGGGGGCTAACATTGAAAACCTGATCCTCAGTGGTTCCTCCAGCAACGATGGCAGCGGCAACGGCCTTGCCAACGTGATCATCGGCAACTCGGGTGCAAACCTGCTGAACGGCTACGGCGGCAACGACACCCTTAACGGTGGCGCGGGTTCGGACACGCTTGCAGGCGGCGCTGGGGATGACAGCATGGTCGGCGGTGCAGGCGATGATACTTTCGTTGTCGACTCCGAAGGTGATGTGGTCGTGGAACTGGCCGCAGGTGGCAGCGATACCGTTCAGTCTTCCGTAACCTATGCGCTGGCAGCGACGCTGGAGCATCTGACGCTCACGGGCACCGCCGCAATCAATGGAACCGGGAATGCTGCTGCGAACCGCTTGATCGGCAACTCAGGCGCCAACCAGTTGATCGGCGGCGTCGGCAACGACACCCTGACCGGTAATGCTGGGAACGATACTCTGACTGGTGGCACTGGCAACGACTCGATGGTTGGCGGCGTCGGTGACGATTCCTACTCTGTTGATAGCGTGGGTGATCGCGTGGTCGAACTGACGGGGCAGGGCATTGATACGGTTTACGCGTCGGTTACCTACAGCATCCTATCCACTGTTGAAAACCTGACCCTGATCGGAACCAGCAATATCAACGCCACTGGTAACTCGGCGGCGAACACTCTGGTCGGCAATACCGGCAACAACCTGCTGTCGGGGGGCAGCGGCAACGACCTTCTTTACGGCAATGCTGGTAATGACACCCTGGACGGCGGCATTGGCAGCGACACTATGACCGGCGGCACCGGCGATGACACCTATTTCGTCAGCACCTTGGCCGATGTCATTGTCGAAGCTGCGGGTGGCGGTATTGACACGGTGAACTCGGCGGTAACCCTGACCCTGCTCGGCGATCTGGAAAACCTGACGCTGACCGGCACTGGCGGCACGGCAGGGACCGGTAATGCGGCCGACAACGTGATCACCGGCAACTCGGGCGGCAACGCCTTGTCGGGGATGGACGGTGCGGACACACTGGTCGGCGCAGGCGGCAGCGATACCCTGACCGGCGGTTCGGGGGCGGATCACTTCGACTTCATCGGCCTCACCACCGGCATCGATACCATCACCGACTTCAACGTGCTGGATGGTGGCGCTGCAGAAGGCGACGTGCTGCACTTCATCGGGTTGCAGAGTGGAACCTTCGCCTATGTCGGCGCTGCGGCCTTCTCGGCAACTGGCAACACGGAAGCGCGCTTCGTTACGGGTCAGCTGTTGATCGACTTCAACGGCGATGGCACCTCTGACATGACGCTCCGGATGACCGGGCTGACCGCCGAGACGCAAATCTCGGGCAGCGATTTCCTGTTCACCTGATCGGGCGCTTAGATCAAAAAAATGGGGGCTGGCCGATATATCGGGCGGCCCCCACCTCTTTCTGACGCTGTCATTGCAAGCCCGCCGCCCGTGTCACGCCGCCAGCAGCACCCGCGCCTCAAAGGATTTCAGCGTGGTGCGCGCCGCATCAAAGCGGGCGACGCTGCCAGATCCTGCCAATTCAGGGAATATCTTGTAGATTTCGGCGCGTTGGTCTGCGTCCATGCCGCTCATCGTGCGATCACCCGGCTGGAAGCTTTCGCTCCAGGCACCATCGGCCATCACCACCTCATGGCGGTCGAACAAGATGTGCAGATAAGTGATTTCCCCGACATCCGCCATGCTGACCCCCGGCAGGCACAGCAGATGCGACGCCCGCACCAGCACCTCATCAGTGCCAAACAGCAGCTCCGCCCGTGGCCCGCTGATCAGCATGCGGTGCTGGCGCGACACCATCATGTCGCGTTCCGGCAGGCCATGCCCCAGCGCACCGGCGCGGATCAGGATAGGCCGCAGGCTTGCGTCGGCGCGCATCTCATCGCGCTGAATCCGGCGCGACCCGATCCAGCGGATCACCTGTGCGCCGTTGTCGCGCGTCACCACCACATCGCCCACGCGCAACTGCTCAACCGCCACCTCGCCGCCCGGCGTGGCAATCTGGGTGCCCGGCGTGAAACACTGCACGATGTTTTCAATGTTGGTATAGGTCAGCGACCCCAGCAAATTGCCAAGGTCATCATAGAAATAGACCGTGCCATTCAACGGATTTGTCGGGTCCGGCACAATCCTGAACGGGGCCTGCCCGGTCAGATCCAGCACGTCATAATCAGAGCCGCTCGTGCCACCATCAACCACGTCGCCGATGCTGCCGAAGATCGTATCAGACCCGGCGCCGCCGACAAACGTATCAGACCCGGCCCCGCCATACATTACATCCAGCCCGTCGCCGCCGATCAGGCTGTCATCGCCATCGCCGCCTGACAGGGTGTCATTGCCCAGCCCGCCATCAAGCACATCATTGCCATCGCCCCCCAACAGCAGATCAACGCCGCTGCCGCCGTAAAGCGTGTCATTGCCGATGCCGCCGTCAACAGTATCATTGCCGTCGCCGGCGGACAGCACGTCGTTGCCCGCACCGCCAAAAAGCTGGTCGTTGCCCAGCCCGCCATCGACCGTATCATTGCCGTCGCCGCCATAGACCAGATCGTTGCCCGCGCCGCCATAAACGCTGTCATCGCCGCTGCCGCCATCAACCAGATCGTTGCCGGCCCCGCCTTCAACGCTGTCGTTGCCATCTCCGCCATAGCTTGAATCGTCGCCAAGCCCGCCCAGAACCGTATCGTTATCAGTGCCGCCGTAGAGGATATCGTTCGATCCCATCCCGTCGATATAGTCGCTGCCCGCACCGCCATAGAAAATGTTGGTGTAGACGTCGCCGCTGACGCCCTGATCGTTAAAGCCGATGATCGTATCGTTGAACGCCGATCCGATCACCCCGTCGATGCCGGTAAGCCGGTCGCCGGTCGCATCGCCACCCGAAACAACCCAGGTGCTGAGGTTGATGTTTACCGCAGCGCCCGAGGCGCTGTAGTCAACAAAGTCCATGTCCTCGCCGCCGCTCAGCGTATCAGCTCCGGCCCCGCCCGCCAGCGTGTCATCGCCGGTGCCGCCAAAGATCTGGTCAGCACCCGCGCCGCCCGACAGATAGTTGGCATTGGCATCCCCGGTCAGCGTATCGGCATAGGCGCTGCCGATGATATTCTCGAAGCCTGTCAGCGTGTCACCCGCCGCATCGTTGCCGGTGCCAACTCCGGTTGTCAGGTTGACAGAAACCCCGCCTGTCGCCGTCGAATAATCAACGGTATCAATGCCCGCGCCACCGTCGAGTGAATCGTTGTTGGCTCCGCCTTGCAGCGTATCATTGCCGATGCCGCCATAAAGGCTGTCCACACCCGCGCCGCCCGCAAGCAGATCGTCGCCCGCACCACCGGTCAGCATGTTCGCCGCGCCGTCGCCGATCAGCGTGTCATCATGGCCAGACCCGACCAGCCGCTCGACCCCGACCAGCGTATCGCCCGCCGCGTCGCCGCCCGACCCGACGCCGGTCGCCAGGCTGATCGCCACCGCCAGCCCCGAAGCGCTGTAGTCGGCGACGTCATTACCGCTGCCACCTTCGATGCGGTCGCTCCCCGCGCCACCGATCAGAGTGTCGTCGCCCGCGCCGCCATACAGGCTGTTGTCACCGCCGTCGCCGCTCAGCGCATCGCTATAGGCGGAACCGATCAGGTTTTCGATGCCGCTCAGCACATCGCCCGCAGCATCGCCGCCGCTGCCTGTGCCCGTCAGCAAGCTTACCGTCACGGCTGCTGTCGATGCCGCATAGTCGGCGCTGTCAACGCCCAGCCCGCCATCCAGCACATCAGCGCCTGCGCCGCCACTCAGCGTGTCATTGTCCGCACCACCATACAGGCTGTCACTGCCCGCAGCCCCGTTCAGCACATCAGAGCCGCTGGACCCTGTCAGGATATTGGCGTTGGCGTCGCCTGTCAGGGTGTCATTGTAACTTGATCCCAGCAGATTCTCGATGCTGGAGAAGGTGTCTCCAGCGGCATCACCCACAGTGCCGGTGCCGCTGGTCAAGCTGGCTGCAACCGCGTCCAACGCGCCGGAATAATCGGCGGTATCATTGCCGCTGCCACCACTCAGCAGATCACTTCCGGCACCGCCGTCCAGCACATCGTCATCATTGCCGCCATAGAGGCTGTCACTGCCTGCGCCACCGTTCAGCGTATCCAATCCAGCGCCGCCATACAGGGCGTTGGCGCCGGTCGTGCCCGTCAAACTGTCGGCCAGTGCCGACCCGATCAGGTTTTCGATGCCCACCAGCGTATCATTGCTCGCATCGCCGCCACTGCCGAGGCCGGTGACAAGGTCTATCGTGACCCCCGCCGTCGAGCTGGAGTAATCTGCAACATCCGCCGTGCCTGCGCCGCCATCCAGCAGATCAGCCCCACCGTCACCGATCAAAGTATCGTTGCCGGCGCCGCCATAAAGCGCGTTGCTGCCCGCATCGCCGGTCAGGCTGTCGTTGTAGGCTGACCCAACCAGATTTTCGACGCCCGACAGCGTATCGCCCGTCGCATCGCCGCCAGAGCCAAGCCCGCTGGACAGGTTGACCTTAACCGCACTGGTCGAGGCAGAATAATCCGCGACATCAATGCCTAACCCACCGTCGATAACATCAGACCCGGTACCGCCATACAGGCTGTCGTTGTCATTGCCACCATACAGGAAATCCGACCCCGCGCCGCCGTAAAGCTGGTCCAGCCCGTCGCCGCCGTAGACCGAGTCGGCCCCGCCTGCGCCGTAAAGCGAGTCATTGCCTGCCTGACCGCTGATGGAATCGCCACTTGACGTGCCGACGAGGGAATCGTTCCCTGTCGTTCCGGGTAATGTTGCCACTGGACTGCTCTGCTCATCTGCCCGGATCTTGCGCCCGGATTTATTTGTTCTTCAATTATGCCAATTCCGCCGCAATTGTGTCTAAAATTGCCAGAATTCCGCGAATTTCTTCAGGTGGTTGTGGTAAATCTGTGACGCAAACCCGGCGCAGGGCTGCCATGCCGCAGCCCTCAAGGCTGCGGGAAACGGCAAGCCCTTGTGGGCAAGGCCAAAATCGTCGAAAAACGTAGTCAGAAAACGGGCAAAACCCGGCAGCGCAATGCGGGATTTCTTGGCGGGAACGCTTGACGCCGAAGCGGAATCCCCTTACACGCCGCAAATCGAATTCGGATACCGCCTGTTTGGGGGGTGCCCAGCCGTCTTAAGTTGTCTTGATTGACACGATAAACTGACAAGGAAAACGACCATGTCTCGCGTCTGCGAACTCTCTGGCAAAGGCCCGATGTCTGGCAACACTGTCAGCCACGCCAACAACAAATCCCGCCGTCGCTTCTTGCCGAACCTGAATCAGGTCACCCTGATTTCGGACGTGCTGGGCAAATCCTTCTCGCTGCGTATCTCGGCTGCTGCTCTGCGCACCGTGGATCACCGCGGTGGTCTGGATGCGTTCATGGCAAAGGCCAAGGACGAAGAGCTGTCGGTTGACGCTCTGAAGATCAAGAAAGAAATCGCCAAGGCTCAGGCTGCTGCCTGATTGTTTCTGGTTTGATTGCCAAAGGCCCTGCTTGCATCGCAAGTAGGGCCTTTTGGCTTTCCTGCTGCTGCGACTATTCGCCAACCTGTCACGCCACCGCCTTCCCCTTCGCGCAAGCTTGCGCTAAACCCGCGTCATGACGCGTCTCTTTGCCTCACTGCTGGTCCTGATCCTTGCCGCCACTTCGGTAACGGCATCGGTGATGCACAGCGAAATGCAAGGCGCGGTGCAGATGGTGATCTGTTCGGATACGCCAGACGGCTCTGGCCTGACCAGCATCACCCTGGACGCCTCCGGCAGCCCGAGTGGCCCGCATCACGCCTGCCCGGAATGCACTGCCGCGCTCGGGGCGGCCCTGCTGCCCGCGCCAACTGACCAACCGGCTCCGCCGACCCGTGCCACTCGGCTGCCTCGGTCCGCGTCGCTTGCCGCGGCAGGCCAACCGATGCCTGCCAACAGTGCCCGCGATCCGCCTGTTTTCGCCTGATCCCCTTCGCAACGATCAATCGAAACAGGAAATATCATGAACAGCTTCAAAATGCTCTGCGCCGCCGCGGCGGTTATCTTCGCTCTTCCCGCCTTCGCCAATGACGGCGTGCAGGTTTCCGATCCTTATGCGCGCTCGATGGGCGGCATCGGTGCTTCAGGGGCGATCTTTATGCAGATTGCAAACCCCACTGATACCGATGATCGCCTCGTTTCAGCCGCGTCGGACGTCGCTGACAAGGTGGGGCTGCACACGCATGTCGCGGGTGCAGATGGCGTTATGCAGATGGTCGAAGTGTCCGAAGGCTTCCCGGTGCCCGCCCAGCAAGGCCATAGCCTGCAGCGCGGCGGCGACCACATCATGCTGATGGGCCTGACGCGCGCATTGAAAGACGGCGACATGATCACCGTGACCCTTACCTTTGAAAAGGCGGGCGAAGTCGTGGTCGAAGTGCCGGTCGACAACGCCCGCAAGCCCGACGCAATGGGCATGGGCATGGGCCACAAGCATGGCAACATGCCCGCCGCCCCGTCGAACTGAACCAAAAACCCGGCGGGGCGTCACAGCCCCGCCCACCCAAAGGCCATCATGACCCCGTTTCTGAGCCTGCCCGAAGCCCTGTCGCCCGCCGATTGCGATCGCCTGATCGCCCTCGTGCAGGCGCATCATCTGAAGGATGCCGGGCTGGTGCGCGGCACCACCGCCCATTCCATCCGTCGTGCTGAAATCGCCTGGCTCGATGATATTCCGCAGGCGGCTTGGGTGATGGATCAGTTGATCGGCCTTGTCGCACAGGCCAATCGCGAAGGCTTTGGCTTTGATCTGACCGATTTTGGCGAAAGCCCGCAGGTTGCCCGCTATGGCGCTGAACGCGAAGGTCATTTCGATTGGCATTCCGACATTGGCGCGGGCAATTGGGCAGCAAAACGAAAGCTGACCATCGTCATTCAACTGTCAGATCCCGCCGAATACCAAGGCGGCACGCTGGAGTTGCGTCCAGATTCCAACATCGCCACAGCCCCGCGCACGCGCGGCACTGCCACCGTATTCCCAAGTTTTGTGCTGCACCGAGTCACGCCCGTCACCGCAGGTACCCGTTGGTCGTTAACCCTCTGGTCGCACGGTCCTGCCTTCCGCTGACTGGCCTGCTGACGCGGTTCACCCGCCGCAATAAGCCTCTGCCTGCGCGCCAAAGGCCTTGTACCGTTCCCAAAACGCATCGTCGCTGTCACGCTTCGACATCCAGGTGCTGTGTGCCTTGTCGGGGTTCTTGAAAAATGCCGCCGCGCGCCGCTGATCTGCGCCGCGCAAGGTCTGGTCTGCAACCTGTTGAATACAATGGCAAAGCTGCCGGTTCGACGCCTTGCGCTTCGACCGGTTGCACGCACTTTCAATCGGACCCGCCTCTGCAAAGCTGGTAAATACCGGGAGCGCCACGGCCAGACAGACCGCAAACAGGATGGGTTTCTTCATATCGCTGCCTCTATCGTCCGTGGTCTGGTTCCCCTTCGCCACGAAATCGTTATCTGCCATGCAGTATGGGGTTTCGCACATCACATTTCAAGCAGCAGGACCCGGCAGCGACTTTTTGCCAATCGCACCTCATCACCCCAGCTTCCGACACGCATGTTGAGAAAGCGGCAGTTTTCCTTCACTCGCCCCTTGGGAACCGCTTGTTTTCTTCCAAGACGTTCAAATCCATGTGGTTGCGCATGTAACGCTCGGATGCCGCGCGCAGCGGTTGGTGATCCCACGGATAATAGGCCCCGTTGCGCAAGGCTTCATAGACCACCCAGCGACGGGCCTGCGATTGCCGCACTTCAGCGTCGTAGGCGGGTAGGTCCCAGCGGTCTTGCACCATGGTCTGAAAATGCGCCAAGACTTCTGCTGCGCGCGGGTCGGCGACAAGATTGGTGTTTTCCTCGGGGTCGGCGGCCAGATCGAACAACTGGTCGGGGTCAACGGGGCAATGGATGTATTTCCAAGCCCCCAGACGCAGAGCGACCATCGGGGTAATGGTGCCTTCAGCCGCATATTCCATCGCCACCGGACTGGTGCGCGGCGTGCCTTTCGCCAGGGGCAGCAGGCTTTCGCCATCGGTCCACGGCATCACCTCTTCCATCGAAATCCCGGCCAGATCGCACAGCGTTGGCGTCAGGTCGATGGTGGAAACCGCCGTGTCGATCCGCTGTGGTGTCAGGCCGGGGGCCGCGATCATCAGCGGCACCCGTGACGCGCCTTCGAAGAAATTCATCTTGAACCACAAGCCCTTGCGGCCCAGCATCTCGCCATGATCCGACACGAAAATCACGATCGCCTCTTGCCGGGTGGCTTCCAGTGCTTCGAAAATCTCGCCGATTTTTGCGTCAACATACGAGATATTGGCGAAATAGCCCTGCCGCGCGCGGCGGATATGCGCGGGGGTGACTTCAAGGCTGCGCCAGTCGCAGGCATCCATCAGGCGTTTGGAATGCGGGTCCATTTCGGGGTAGGGGATCGCCTCTGGCGGCTCTAGTTCCGGCGCGTCGTTGTAAAGATCCCAGTATTTCCGCCGCGCCACGAAAGGGTCGTGCGGATGGGTGAAGCTGGCGGTCAGGCACCATGGCCGCGGGTCCAGCCCGCGCGACAGATCGTAAATCTTCTGCACCGCCTGAAAGCAGACATCATCATCATATTCCAACTGGTTGGTGATTTCCGCCACGCCTGCGCCGGTGACAGAGCCAAGGTTGTGATACCACCAGTCGATCCGCTCGCCGGGTTTGCGGTAATCGGGGGTCCAGCCGAAATCGGCCGGATAAATATCGGTGGTCAGCCGGTCTTCAAAACCGTGCATCTGGTCCGGGCCAACGAAGTGCATCTTACCCGACAGCGCGGTGTAATAGCCCGCGCGGCGCAGGTGGTGCGCGTAGGTGGGAATATCCGAGCAGAACTCGGCGGCGTTATCATAGACGCGGGTGCGCCGGGGCAGGGCACCCGACATGAAGGCGGCACGGGCGGGCGCGCAAAGCGGCGAGGCGGTGTAGGCGTTGGCAAAGCGTACCGAATGTTCCGCCAGCCTGCGCAGGTTCGGCGCGTGCAGAAAGGCCGCTGGGCCATCGTCGAACAGGGTTCCGGTCAATTGGTCCACCATGACGATCAGGATATTCGGGCGGGTGGTCATGGCTTGTCCTCTTGCGGTTGCGTGCGGTAGCAAAGTGGTGCCGCGCCTCCTGCCGTGTTGCAAGTGGCGTTTTAGGGTCAATCGGTGCCAGCGTCGCAAAAGCGATGTGGAATGGCGCAAAAAGGACGGATTTCAGCGGGTTGTGCGGGCCTGATACCGCAACCCGTATCAGGAGCCCGCGATGGACGTGAAAACCGAGTTTCCTTTTGCCGTGGTTGAAGATGCCGATATGGCCATCGTGCTGTCGGACGGCTGCCGCTTGTCGGCGCGGGTCTGGCGGGCCGAAGGCGCAGGCCCGGTGCCTGCCGTGCTGGAATATATCCCCTACCGCAAGCGCGACGGCACCCTGCCGCGCGATGAGATGATGCACGCCTATGTCGCCGGTCACGGCTATGCCTGCGTGCGGGTCGATATGCGTGGCAATGGCGACAGCGAAGGCCTGATGACCGATGAATACACCATTCAGGAACTCGCCGATGCCTGCGAGGTGATTGAATGGCTGGCCGCGCAGCCGTGGTGCTCGGGCGCGGTGGGGATGATGGGCAAAAGCTGGGGCGGCTTCAACTGCCTGCAAACCGCCTTCCTGCAACCGCCCGCGCTGAAGGCGGTGGTGTCGGTGTGTTCCACCACCGATCGCTTTGCCGATGACATCCACTATAAAGGCGGCTGCCTGCTGGGTGAAAATTTCGGCTGGGGCGCGGTGATGCTATCTTACTCCAGCCGCCCGGCTGACCCGGCGTTGCGCCCGGACTGGCGCGCCGATTGGCTGCAACGGCTGGAGGCCGAGCCGTGGCTGGCCCCACGTTGGGCGGCGATGCAGGAACGCAACGACTACTGGAAGCATGGCTCGGTGTGCGAGGATTATGCCCGCATGACCGTGCCGGTGCTGTCTTGGGGCGGTTGGGCCGATAACTACATGAACACCGTGGCGCGTCTGGTGGAAAACGTGCCGGCGCCGGTGCAGGGCATCGTCGGGCCTTGGGTGCATCAATATCCGCACACCGCTGTTCCCGGCCCGGCGATTGGTTTCCTGCAACTGGCGCTGCGCTGGTGGGACCGCTGGTTGAAGGGCATTGAAAACGGTGCCGAGAACGACCCGGCCTATCGCGCCTACATGCTGCATTCCGAAGCGCCGAATGCGTCGGCCAAACATCGTACCGGGCATTGGGTCGCCGAGGAGGCTTGGCCAAGCCCACGCGTGTCTCGGCAAACGCTGTATCTTGGGGCAAGCGCCGGGGGGCTGTCTGCCCCCCGGGCCCCCCGAGGATATTTGAGCAGAGAGGATGCCCAAGGATTTTCCGTGCAAGTGAACACGCCGCAGCATCTGGGCATGCATACCGGCGAGTTTTTCCCGATGGGGCTGAACGCCGAAATGCCGGGCGATCAGGCCAGCGACGATGCGCTGTCTGTTTGTTTTGACGGAGCGGTGTTGGCCGAGCCGCTCGACCTGCTGGGTGCTGCGCGGCTGAAATTGCAGCTGTCATCTGATCAGCCATTGGCCTTCGTGGTGGCGCGGTTGTGTGATGTGGCCCCGGATGGATCAAGCGTGCGGATCGCGCATGGCATGTTGAACCTGTGCCACCGCGACGGCATGGAGAACCCCGCGCCGATGCCGGTGGGGCAGGCGGTTGAGGTGGCGTTCCATATCGACCAGATGGCCTATCGGCTTGCCCCCGGCCACCGCTTGCGTGTGGCGCTGTCCACCACCTACTGGCCGTTCCTGTGGCCCTCACCGTTGGCTGCGACCTTGATGGTGACGGGCGGCTCCCTCGATCTGCCTGTGCATCAGGGCAGCGCGGCCGAATGGACGCCGCCGCCGCCGGAAGGCGCGAAACCTTGGGCGCACAAGGTGCTGCGACCGGGCAAGACCACGCGCAAGATTGAAACAGATCTGATCGCCGGAATCACATCTTTGATCGTGAATGACGATCTGGGCGACATGGAAAATCTCACCCATGGCCTGTGCACCGGCGAAAGCATGACCGAATTGTGGGAAATCCACCCGGACGATCCACTGTCGGCGCGGGCAGTTCACACTTGGGAACAACGGCTTTCACGCGGGAATTGGGCGGTCAAGACCGAAGCCTGGGCTGAAATGACCGCCACTGCCAGCCACCTGCGCCTGCAGGCGCGCTTGGTGGCATGGGAGGGCGACAACAAGGTCTTCGAGCGCCATTTTGACGAAAAAGTGGATCGACGCTTCGTCTGACGGTGTTACGCTTGCAGCAAGAATCGTTGCCAGCACGAAAATCTGCGGGTTATTGATTCAGTAATCAACAAAAAGGCGCCGCGAAAACAGGCGGGCCGCATAGGGAGAATGCCATGTCGAACGAGTTGAACTACCTGCTGTCGCGTGCGGCGAAGGGCCTGATGAGCCGTCGTGAATTCGTTGGCCGCGCCGGGGCGCTGGGCGTTTCCGCTGCCATGGCATCGACGTTGCTGGCTTCGGTCGCACGGGCGGAAGAGCCGAAAAAGGGCGGCCTGCTGCGCGCAGGCATGCAGGGCGGCGAATCCACCAACTCGCTCGATCCGGCGCTGGCCGCTTCGGAAGTGCCGTTCGCGGTGAACATGCTCTGGGGGGAAATGCTGGTTGACGTGAACGCCAAGGGCGAGATCGACTACCGCATCGCTGAGGAAATTTCCTCCAGCCCCGATGCGAAGGAATGGAAGTTCAAGATCCGCAAGGGCGTTGAATTCCACGACGGCAAGATCGTGACCGCCGATGACGTGATTGCCACGCTGAAGCGCCACACCGATGAAAAGTCGCAGTCGGGTGCCTTGGGTATCGTGCAGGGCATCACCGAGATGACCGCCGAGGGCGACATGGTGACGCTCAAGCTGGCAGCGGGCAATGCCGACCTGCCGTTCCTGATGGCCGATTACCACCTGATCATCCAGCCCGGCGGTGGCGTAGGTGCCGAAGCCGCAGGCATTGGCGCTGGCCCTTACAAGGTGGTCACCAACGAACCCGGTGTGCGCCATACTTTCGCCAAGCATGCCAACTATTTTGACACCACCATGGGCCATGCCGATGAGGTCGAAATCATCGTCATCAACGATAACACCGCCCGGACGGCGGCATTGCAGGCCGGTCAGGTTCACATGATCAACCGTGTGGACCCGAAGATCATCGAGCTGCTGAAAGGCGCGCCTGGGGTTTCGATTGAACACGTTGCAGGCCGTGGCCACTACGTCTTTATCATGCACTGCGACAAGGCCCCGTTCGACAACAACGACCTGCGTATGGCACTGAAACTGTCGGTCAACCGGCAGGAAATGGTTGACAAGATCCTTGGCGGCTATGGCACCATCGGCAACGACTTCCCGATCAACTCTGCCTATCCGCTGTTCGATGACAGCATCCCGCAGCGCGAATACGACGTGGCGGCAGCGACCGAGGCTTACAAGAAGTCCGGCCATGATGGCTCGCCCATCGTGCTGCAAGTGGCGGCAGGCGCTTTCCCCGGTGCCATCGAAGCCGCGCAACTGTTCCAGCAATCGGCCAATGCCGCCGGTATCCCGCTGGAAATCAAGCGCGAACCCGATGATGGCTATTGGTCGAACGTCTGGAACGTCGCCCCCTTCTGCGCCAGCTATTGGGGCGGCCGTCCGGTGCAGGATCAGATGTATTCCACTGCCTATCTGTCCACCGCCGACTGGAACGATACCAAGTTCAAGGACCCGGCCTTCGACGCCACCCTGATCGCCGCACGCGCCGAACTCGACCCCGTCAAGCGCAAGGCGATGTATTCCGATCTGGCCAACACGCTGCGCGACACCGGCGGCCTGATTTGCCCGATGTTCAACGATTTCGTTGAAGCCAAGCGCGAAGAAGTCGGTGGTTGGGCGGCAGACCCGAATGGCGAGCTGATGAATGGCCGCGCGCTGGCCAAGTGCTGGCTGAACGCCTGATCCGGGGATGCATCCGGTTGTAACACTCGTGGTCCAGCGCATTGCGCTGGGCCTGCTTTTGCTGCTGGCGGTGTCGGCCCTGATATTCTTCGGGGTAGAGGCTTTGCCGGGCGATACCGCGCAAGCCATGCTGGGCCAGTCGGCGACCCCCGAGGCGCTGGCGAACCTGCGTGAAAAGATGGGGCTGAATGATCCGCTGGTGGGGCGGTATTTTCACTGGCTTTATGGCTTTGTCACCGGCGATCTGGGCGTGGCGATGACCAATGGCATGGATATCGCGAAATCGGTCGGCCAACGCTTTGGCAACACGATCTTTCTGGCCTTCTGGGCGGCGCTTATCTCTGTACCGCTGGCGATTTTGCTGGGGCTTTTGGCCGCGCGCTACAATGGCCGCTGGCCCGACCGGCTGATCTCCGGCGTGACGCTGGCCACCATCAGCCTGCCCGAGTTCGTTGCGGGCTATATCGTGCTGTATTTCCTTGCGGTGAAGTGGCAAATCTTCCCGGCGATGTCGATGGTCTTCCCCGGCATGGGCGTGTTTGAACGCCTCAGCGCGATCATTCTGCCGGTCATCGTGCTGGTGCTGGTTGTTCTGGCACATATGATGCGGATGACCCGCGCCGCCATCCTGAACGTGATGCAATCTGCCTATATCGAAACCGCCGAATTGAAGGGTCTTGGGCCGTTGACGGTGATCTGGCGTCACGCCTTCCCGAATGCCATCGCGCCTGTGGTCAACGTGGTGATGCTGAACCTGGCCTATCTGGTGGTCGGCGTCGTCGTGGTCGAGGTGGTCTTCGTCTATCCCGGCATGGGCCAGTTTCTGGTCGATCACGTCACCAAGCGCGACCTTCCCGTCGTGCAGGCCTGCGGCATGATTTTTGCCGCCGTCTATATCGGGCTGAACATTCTGGCCGATGTGGTGTCGATCCTTGCCAACCCACGCCTGAGGCACCCGAAATGACCCGCATTCCGCTTTCCGCCCTGCTTGGTCTGATCCTGACCGGAGGCTTCTTCTTCGTCGCTATCTTCGCGCAATTCATCGCACCCTATGCGATGGACGAACTGGTCGGCGGCGTCTGGGATCCGATTTCAGCGCAGCATTGGCTTGGCACCGATTCCATTGGTCGCGACCTGCTGACCCGGATGATCTACGGCGCGCAAGTCACGATCTTCGTCGCCACCTGCTCCACCATCCTGTCCTTTGTCACCGGCTCGGTGCTGGGCTTTCTGGCCGCCACCGCTGGCGGCTGGGTCGATCAGGCGCTGTCGCGCTTTGTCGATCTGGTGATGGCAATCCCCACCCTCATCCTGTCGCTGGTGATCCTCACCGCCGTAGATGTTACCATGATCAACCTGATCCTTGTGATGGGCTTGCTGGACGCCACCCGTGTCTTCCGCCTGTCGCGCGCTGTCGCCGTCGACATCACGGTGATGGATTATGTCGAGGCCGCCCGCCTGCGCGGCGAACGCCAAGGCTGGATCATCTTCTCCGAAATCCTGCCCAACGCACTGTCGCCCCTGGTGGCCGAACTCGGCCTGCGCTTCATCTTCGCGGTGCTGTTCATTTCCACCCTGTCCTTCCTTGGCCTTGGCGTGCAACCGCCCTTGGCGGATTGGGGCGGGTTGGTGAAGGAAAACTCCGCAGGCCTCGTTTACGGCATCCCGGCAGCGCTTGCTCCGGCGATGGCAATTGCCGCACTGGCGATCTCGGTCAATCTGGTGGCCGATTGGGTGCTGTCGCGTACCACCAGCCTGAAGGGGGGCCGCGGTGCTTAATTCTGAAAAACCCACGCCCGACCTGTTGCAAATCAACAACCTGCGGATCGAGGCCACCTCCTACCCGCCGGGCGAACCGCCGCGCGATGTGGTGCTGGTCGACGATGTTTCCGTCTCGGTCAAACAAGGCAAGGTGCTGGGCCTGATCGGCGAATCCGGCGCGGGCAAATCCACCATCGGCCTGTCGGCGATGGCCTTTGGCCGCGGCGGAGTCCGCTTGACCGGCGGCCAGATCCTGCTCAACGGCCGCGATATCCGCACCGCCTCGGCGCGATCCTTGCGGGCTTTGCGCGGCCATGAAGTCACCTATGTCGCGCAATCCGCCGCCGCCGCCTTCAACCCGGCCAAGCGGCTGATGGAGCAGGTGATCGAAACCAGCCTGCACCACAAACTGATGACCCGTCCCGAAGCCGAAGCTCGCGCCATCGAGCTGTTTCGCAAGCTGGGCTTGCCCAACCCCGAAAGCTTCGGCACCCGCTACCCGCACCAGGTTTCGGGCGGGCAGTTGCAACGGGCGATGACCGCAATGGCGCTTTGCCCGCAGCCCGATCTGGTGATCTTCGACGAACCCACCACCGCGCTGGATGTCACGACGCAAATCGACGTGCTGGTGGCGATCAAGGCCGCGATCCGCGACACCGGCGTCGCGGCGCTGTATATCACCCACGATCTTGCCGTGGTGGCACAGGTGGCCGACGATATCCTCGTGCTGCGCGGCGGCAAAAAGGTCGAATACGGCAGCACCGACCAGATCATCAACGCCCCGCGTGAAGCCTATACGCAAGCGCTGGTTTCGGTCCGCTCGATTGACCACGTCGAAAAATCCGAAGCCCCGTCGGTGCTATCCGTCGCTAATGTGACCGCCCGCTACAAAGGCACCAATTTCGACGTGCTGAAAAACGTCACGCTCGATCTGCCCGCAGGCCAAACCCTGGCGGTGGTTGGTGAAAGTGGTTCTGGCAAATCGACGCTGGCCCGCGTGATCACCGGCCTGCTGCCCGCCGCGCAGGGCCGCCTCACCTTCGCAGGCCGCACGCTGTCACCCGATCTGGCCTCGCGCAGCAAGGATGATCTGCGCGAATTGCAGATGATCTACCAGATGGCCGACACCGCGATGAACCCGCGCCAGACCGTCGGCACCATCATCGGCCGCCCGCTGGAATTCTATTTCGGCCTGAAGGGCGAGGCTAAACGCGCCCGCATTCAGGAACTGCTGGACGAAATCGAAATGGGCGCGGGCTTCATCGACCGCTATCCGGCGGAACTCTCTGGCGGGCAGAAACAGCGCGTCTGCATCGCCCGCGCGCTGGCCGCGAAACCCAAGCTGATCATCTGCGACGAAGTCACCTCTGCGCTTGATCCGCTGGTCGCCGACGGCATCCTGAAACTGCTGCTCAACCTGCAAGCCCGCGAGGGCGTCGCTTACCTGTTCATCACCCACGACCTCGCAACGGTGAAAGCCATCGCCGACAAGATCGCGGTGATGTATCGCGGCGAAGTCGTGCGTTACGGCAGCAAAACCGACGTGCTGACCCCGCCCTTCGATGATTACACCGACCTCTTGCTGTCCTCCGTGCCGGAAATGCAACTCGGCTGGCTCGAACAGGTGCTGAACCATCGCAAGATGGAAAGTGCCGACAACTGACAGCTTCATCTTGGCCCAAATATCCCCGCCGGAGGCTCGCCCCCTTTCCGTCGGAACCGGAGTTCACCATGCGCAAACTGCTTCTGATCCTGATCGACGGCGTGCCCTACCGCAACTGGCGCCGCCTGTTTGGCAACCTCGAAGGCTGGGTCACCAGCGGCGAGGCGCGGGTTTGGCGGATGCGCTCAACGCTGCCTTCAACAAGCGCCAGCTGCTACGCGTCGATCCATACCGGCGTGCCGCCGCAGGTGCACAGGGTCTGGGGCAACGAGGCGGTCTACCGGCTAGACCAGCCCGACCTGTTTTCCGAACTGTCGAAAGCCGGGCGCAAGACTGGCGCCGTCGCGCACAGCTTCTGGTCAGAACTGTTCAACCGAGCGCCCTTCGATGTGGTGCGCGATATCGAGTATGACGAAGACGGCCCGATCAGCCATGGCCGTTTCCACACCATGACCGGATACGGCAATATCAACCAGATGACGCCATCCGATGTTGATCTGTTCGGCACCCTGACCCGGCTCTGCGAATACAAGGGCATCGACTATGGCATGTTGCACACCTGCACGCTGGATAGCATGGGCCATCGCTTCTACCATGATTGCGAGGAAATGGACCACGCCTGCTATGTGATGGATGCGATGCTGGCCCCTTTCATCCACCGTTGGCGCGCAAACGGCTATGAGGTGATCGTCACCGCCGACCACGGCCAGGACGCGCGCGGCCATCACGGCGGCACCGGCGAGTTGCAGCAGGATTTCGCGTTCTATTACTTCGGAGACTCGGAAATGCCTGGCAAAGATGTGCTGCTGGACCAACTGGCGCTGGCCCCCTCAATTCTGACCCGAATGGGCGTAGCCGTTCCCGGCAGCATGAAGGCCCCCACCTTCTTCACCGCCTGATCCATCGGTTTCCGCATGGAAACCGTGACGGAATTCGCACGAATTCCGCCCGTACTTTCAACTGGCGTAGCTTGCGCCGTCTTCATCCAGCAAGGCCTTGATTTCACGCAAATGCGCCTCGGCGTAGCCGGGGTAGCTCTCCCATTCCTGCGCGGTCTTTTCCGCGACCTCATCCGACAGTACCCGCAGCGGTCTGCCGGTTTGCAGCGCCCGTATATAGGTTTCCGCCGCACGCTCAAAGAACACCAGCCGGTTGAACGCCTCTGCCACCGTTTGCCCCACCACCAGCACCCCATGATTGCCCATGATCATCGTGGTGATCTTCGGATCGGCCAGCATCGAGGCACACCGCGCGCCCTCATCGGCAAAAGCCATGCCTCCGTAATGCCCATCCACCACCTGCCGCCCGAAAAACATCGCGGTGTTCTGGTCGATTGGCAGCAAGCTGCTGTCCGCCAGACTGGCCAAAACCGTCGCATGGATCGAATGTACATGCATGACGCAGCGTGCATGCGGCAGCGCGCGATGAATACTGCCATGCAGCCCCCAGGCCGTCGGGTCCGGCGCATCCGGGCGCTGCATCGTAGCCTCGTCATTGGCGTCGATTTCCACCAGAGACGAGGCGGTGATCCGCCCGAAATGCCGCCCGTTCGGGTTGATCAGAAACTTCGTGCCCTCGGGGTTCACTGCAAGGCTGAAGTGGTTCGACACCGCTTCGTGCAGGTTCAGCTTGACCGTCCAGCGAAAGGCGGCGGCCATATCCACCCGCTCGGCCCAATGCGTGATATTGGCATGTGCGTTCATCTTTGGTCTCCATAAGGCCATGCGCCTGCGGCCAATGCCGCGATGGCGGCGCAGATCTGGGTGAAAGAAGCGGCAGCGCGCGGCACCGAAGCCCGCGCCCGCAGATAGCCATGTACCATGCCAGCCGCAGTAAACGCCTGCGCCCGCCCGCCCGCCACCCGGATCGCAGCGGCATAGGTGTGCGCATCATCCGCCAAAGGATCGCATTCGGCAGCAATAGCTACGGTGGGAGGAAGGCCGCTGAAATCGCCGTCCTGCAACGGCGCGACGGTGGCATCGCCTGTCACCTCATCGCCGCCATGCCGGATACCGGCGTAAAATTCCACATCCGCCAGCGTCAGCATCGGCGCGAAGGCATGAGTCTGGTAACTGCCCCGGTTGCGGTCACCACCAAGGCCCGGATAGATCAACACCTGCCCCAATATCCGCGCATCCCCGCGCAGGGCATGGCACGTCGCCGCCGCCAGATTGCCGCCCGCCGAATCGCCTGCCAACACCAGCGGCCCGGGCAGCGCCCGCACGACCGCTACGGCGTCGTCAAATGCTGCCGGATGCAGGTGCTCGGGCGACAGCCGGTAATCCACCGCCACCACGCCCAGCCCGGTCACCGCCCGGATCTCGGCGCAAACATCGTCATGGCTGTGCAAGCCGCCCAGCACATAACCGCCGCCGTGCAGATAAACCACCGTTGGCGACGCGCCGGGGTAAATCCGGCACGGCACGCCCGCGACCGGCTCATCCCGCGCTGTTACCCCCGCCGGATAGCCGCGATGAAACGCCTGGCACATGCTGTCATAAATCCGGCGCTGATCCGCAATGCTTAGACTGGCGGTGTCGGCCGGATAGGCCGCCTCGCTGGCATGGATGAAAGCCCATGTCTCGCCGTCGATAAGAGATTGGTAATCTGGCTCTGTCATGATGGTCAGGTATCCCGGTTATACCTGATCATGGCCGCGGAAACGTCGCCTCGCAACGCCTAATCCTGCCTTAATTCCCAAGGAAAATGTCGGGAATTTCACCAATTTTTGCCGCATCTGCTGTCTAGGATGAAATCATTGGTAGTCATCAGTTGTCTTGAACGCCCAGGGGGAACAATCATGCAAGTGGTTCGCAAGCTAGATCAGGAACATTTCGCACCAGTCGGATTCGGCGTGCGGGTGATGCTGGTCTCGCAGGGGGCGGCAGAGCAGCGGCTGCGGCACAGTCTGGCCGGGCTGGGTGGCAAGGTTGAAGATCAGCAAGAACTGTTTGTCGGGCTGGAAGCGGTGATCGACGATCCGGCAGGCTATGGTCTTTGCGTGATTGATTGCGATGCCATCGGCGGCTTGGCAATGGGGCGCAAGGCACACGCTCTGCTGGCCGATGTTGCGCTGCGGGTCGCGGTGATTCTGATCTCCAGCGAATGCAGCGTCCAGGAATTCCCCGAACAGCGCGGTATGCCAGTGGTGCTGCGCGGCACCGCTTCGGCAGTATCGCTGCGCGTTGGCTTCGAACATGCCTTGCGCGAACGCCTTGCGGTTCGGATGATTTGATCGGAATTTACGATCAAAGTCTCTGATCGTAAATTCCGATCAGATTTTAGGTATAAAAAAGGGGCACACCCGCAGGTGCGCCCCTTCTAGCCACAGTCGCGTCTAGCTTATGCCAATGCGAGGTTGGTCGCCGATTCGCGGCCATCACGTCCTGCTTCGATGTCGAAGGTGACCGGCTGGCCATCTTTCAACGAACGCAAACCCGCACGCTCCAGCGCGGTGATGTGCACGAACACGTCTTTCTTGCCGCCTTCCGGGGCGATAAAGCCGTAGCCTTTGGTTTCATTGAACCATTTCACGGTGCCCTTAGCCATCGTGAACACTCCTTTAGCAATGCCGCCCGCGAGATTGCGGCGGCCCGGCGCAGTCAGCTTGGTCGAATGCTGTGGCCGAAATCGGAGACAGGGATCGAGGTGAGTTAACGTCGCAAGCCTTGATATGGGACGAGTTTTTTCACTTTTCAAGAAAAATTTGCCGTTCAGGCGTGTTCTGCGCGGGTGTTTTGCGCGCTACGGGGGCGCGGCAGCAACGCAAAAGCCAGCACGATAACCGCAGCTGCAGCGCTGATGCCGGCCCACAAGCCGACCGCCGCCAACAGGGTGACTTCAAGCGCAACAAGGCTGAAGACCGCCGAGAAGAAGCCAATCATACCGCCAAACAGGATCGCAACCACAGCCATGACGCCCTCCGCTTTCTTCAGGGCAGAATTGTCTTCGATTGGGGCGAGAATGCGGCAGAAGCGAGGTATGCTTGTGAAGCGGCGCTAAAACCTGCGCCGCGCGCGCAAGGCCGCGCCGATCGTGCCATCATCCAGATAATTCAGCTCGCCGCCAATCGGCACGCCCTGCGCCAGCGAGGTGATCTGCACCCCGGTCGCGGCCAGCGCATCGGCGATATAATGCGCGGTGGTCTGGCCATCGACGGTGGCGTTCAGCGCAAGAATCACCTCTGAAATCGCTTCGGTCGCCACCCGCTCCGTCAGTTTGGGGATGCCCAATTCCTCCGGCCCAACCGCATCCAGCGCCGAAAGTGTGCCGCCCAGCACATGATAACGCCCCTTGAACGCGCCGCCGCGCTCCATCGCCCAAAGGTCCGAAACGTCTTCAACCACGCAAATTTCGCCGGTGGCACGGGCCTGGTCGCTGCAAATCCGGCAAAGTTCAGCGGTGCCGATATTGCCGCAAATCGCGCAATCCTGCGCCGAAAGTGCCACCCCAGCCATCGCCTGCGCCAAGGGGGCCATCAGCGCACCGCGCTTCTTCAGCAGCGCCAGCACAGCCCGGCGCGCCGACCGAGGCCCAAGCCCCGGCAGCCGCGCCATCAGCTCGATCAGCGTTTCGATGTCGCGGGTGTCCTGCATTCAGAACGGCAGCTTGGTGCCCGGCGGGATGCCCAGCTCATCGGCCATCTTTTGCATTTCCGCCTGCAGCCGCGCCGCGCCCTTGGCCTGCGCGTCCTTGATCGCGGCCACGATCAGATCTTCCACAACTTCTTTCTCCGAGGCGACCAGAATTGTCGGGTCAATATCCAGCCCCGTCACCACGCCATTCGCTGTGCAACGCGCCTTCACCAGCCCTGCGCCAGCCTCGCCCACAACGATTGTGCGCGCCAGCTCTTCATCCAAAGCCAGCTTCTTGCCCATCATATCCTGCGCGGCTTTCATCATCTTGGCCATATCGCCCAAGCCTGCAAGCCCACCCAAACCTTTCAGCATGTCTACCCCTTAGCTGTCCTCGAACGGATCCCATTCGTCTTCCACTTCCGGCAATGCCTCGGCGGCGGCACTGGCGGCCAGCGCTTCGGCAGTGCGGATTTCGGCAATCTTCGCGCCCGGAAACGCCATCAGAACCGCCTGCACCAACGGGTGCATCATCGCTTCGGCGCGGGCGGCATTATCATCGGCGTCACGGTCTTCGGTAATCGTGGGCGCGCCGCCGGTATTGACCACCGACACCCCCCAACGTGCGCCGGTCCAGCCCTGCAACCGCTGTGACAGCCGCGAGGCCAGATCAGGTGCGGCCCCAGGAGCCGGTTCAAACTCGATCCGTCCCGGCGCGTATTTCGCCAGCCTGACGCCGTTTTCCACCTCGACAAGCAAGCGCACATCCCGCTTTTCGCGGATCAATTCAACCACTTGCGCAAAGCTGCTGTAAACCACCAACGGGCTTTCCGCCAAGGCCAGCGCCTGCCCGCCCTGCATGGTCGCCCCGCTCATCGGCCCGCGCGCGGGCAGGCTTGGTGCCATCCGCAACGCGCCATGGACCATGCCACCACCGCCCCCCGCAGGCGCGCCGCCGGGGACCGGAGCCGACTGCGACATCAGCTTTTTCACCAGCGTTTCCGGGTCGGGCAGATCGGCCACATGCGTCAGCCGGATCACCGACATTTCTGCCGCCATCATCGCGTTGGGGGCCAGCGCCACTTCTTCCAGCGCCTTCAGCAGCATCTGCCACATCCGGCTCAGTACCCGCATCGGCAGCTTTTGCGCCATCTCCAGCCCGCGTTCGCGTTCATCCTGCGGCGTTGTCGGGTCTTCGGCGGCCTCCGGGGTGATCTTGATCACCGAAATCCAATGGGTGATTTCCGCCAGATCGCGCAGCACCGCCATCGGATCGGCGCCGTCGGCATATTGCCCCGACAGTTCCGCCAAAGCCGCCGCCGCCTCGCCTTTCATGATCAAATCAAACAGATCGAGCACCCGCCCCCGGTCGGCGAGCCCCAGCATGGCCCGCACCTGCTCTGCCGTGGTCTCGCCCGCGCCGTTGGAAATTGCCTGATCCAGCAGGCTGGTGGCATCCCGCGCCGACCCTTCCGCCGCCCGCGCAATCAGTGCCAGCGCGCCATCGGTGATCTGCGCGCCCTCAGCGTTGGCGATCTTGCGCAACAGCGCCATCTGCACCTCGGGTTCGATCCGTTTCAGGTCAAACCGCTGACAGCGCGACAGCACCGTCACCGGCACCTTGCGGATTTCCGTGGTGGCAAAGATGAACTTCACATGTGCAGGCGGTTCTTCCAACGTCTTCAACAAGGCGTTGAAAGCAGCGTTCGACAGCATGTGCACTTCGTCGATGATATAGATCTTGTAGCGCGCCGAGGCCGCCCGATAATGCACAGAATCAATGACTTCACGCATGTCGTTGACGCCGGTTCGGCTGGCCGCGTCCATCTCCATCACGTCAACATGGCGGCCTTCCGCAATCGCCACGCAAGGCTCACACACCCCACAAGGTTCCGTCGTAGCTCCGCCCGTGCCATCCGGCCCGACACAGTTCAATCCCTTGGCAATGATCCGCGCCGTGGTGGTTTTGCCGGTGCCACGAATGCCCGTCATCATGAAGGCATGCGCGATCCGGTCTGCCGCGAAGGCATTCTTCAGCGTGCGCACCATTGCTTCTTGCCCGACCAGATCGGCAAAAGTCGCGGGGCGGTATTTGCGGGCAAGAACCTGGTAGGTTTGCTCGTGCGTTTCAGTCATCATGCCTCGACGGATTCGAATAACTGCAGACTAAGGCTGTGGGCGGCAAACGTAAACCAAAGAGGAACAGATGCGGCTGACAATCGCAGAAATCGGCGTAGGGCAGGGGCGCGTGGGTCTCTGCGCCATGCCTGGACGCGCCGGGTTCTACGCTGCGGACCTGATCACCCTGCGGCACTGGCAACCCGCATTGGTGATCACCTTCACCACCGCCGAGGAATTGCACCACATCGCGCCAGACCTGCCGCACGATCTGGCCGAGGCCGGCATCGGCTGGGCGCATCTGCCGATCCCCGATTACGGCATTCCGGGGCCCGCGTGGGACGACATCTCGCGCCGCTCCCATGTCGCACTTGCCAAGGCAAACAAGGTCTTGCTGCATTGCATGGGCGGCTGTGGCAGATCAGGCAGCGCCGCTCTGCGCCTGATGGTCGAGGCGGGCGAGCCGCCCGAAGCAGCCCTCGCGCGCCTGCGCCAAGCCCGCCCCTGCGCGGTGGAAACCGCCGAGCAATTCGCCTGGGCCAGCGGTCAAACCGGATCAAACCGATAGTCAAACCGCGCGATATCGCCCGCGGCAATATCGGCCATCAATGCCGCATCGGCATCAGAATAAAACCCGCGCCAATCCCGCGCCCGATCTGATTCATTGGCCCGCGCCAGCGGCGTCAGCCGAAACCCCAGATGCGCCTCAAACGGCGCCAGATCAGCCTCCAGATGCTCCAGCCGGGCATAAAGGCTGGCCCGCTCCATCCCCAGCCGGTCGCGCATATAGGCGGTATAGGGCCAACAGCGCAGTGCGGTCACCGTCTGCGGATGGTTGAGAAACCCGCTGAAATCATGCGATTTCGCCAGCCCCACCGCTGGATGTGCAAAGGATTGCCCGCGCAGCCAATGGTAATAGCTGACCGCCCGGTCCCAAGGGTTGCGCACCAGCGTCAAGGTAAAGAAATCGCTGATCTCGGCATCCGTCGCCAGCCCGGCAATATCCGCCAAAGTCGAATGCTTCCACAGCCGCCCGGCCGATTTCACCCCGGCAATCCGCGCCCTGCGCGCCCGGGCCTTGGGTGTGTCACCAATCAGAATGTCGTCCTTCTTCGCCCGCGCCTCCAGCGCCACAGTCAGCGCCGTGCCACCGGTTTTCGGGATATGCACAAAAATAAACCGCCGCCCGCGCGAAAGGATCATCGCCGCCCCCCGCTGTGTTCAGGCTTCACATTGGCACAAATACTCCCGCCGGAGGCTCTGATAGCGGCGGCCGGAGCCTCCGGCGGGAGTATTTTCGCCAAGATGAAGTCCATCCGCTACACCGGGTTGGGCAGCGGCTGCCCATCCAGATATGCCACCAGATTGGCCACCGCCATCATCCCCATCGCCGTGCGCACCTCCAGCACCGCCGTTCCCAGATGCGGCAGCAGGGTGACGTTTTCCAAGCCCAACAGGGCAGGCGTGACGCGCGGCTCGTTTTCATACACATCCAGCCCCGCGCCTGCGATCCGGCCTGCCTGCAGGTGGGCGGCAAGGGCGGCCTCGTCCACCACATCGCCGCGCGCGATATTGATGAAAATGCTCTGCGGTTGCATCAGCGCCAGCGCTTCGGCGTTGATCAGATGCCGCGTCGCAGGCCCACCCGGCACCGCCACCACCACGAAATCCGCCGCCATCACCTCTGTCAGCGGCACTTGCCGCGCGGGCAGGCCAGCCTCCACCGCCGAGCGATTGTGGTAAATCACCGTCATGCCAAAGCCAAAATGGCAGCGCCGCGCAATCGCCTTGCCGATCCGGCCCATGCCGATGATGCCGACGGTCTTGCCGGAAACCTGCGCGCCCAGCATCTGCGTCGGATGCCAGCCCTGCCAGCCCCCCGCCCGCAGCAGGCGTTCGCCTTCTCCCGCCCGCCGCGCCGTCATCAGCATCAGCGTCATCGCCACATCCGCCGTGGCATCGGTGACAGCGCCGGGCGTATTCGTCACCGCAACTCCTGCCGCCGCTGCCGCTTTGGCATCAATATGGTTGAAGCCGACCCCGAAATTGGCCAGCAATTTCGCCTTTGGGGCAGGCACGTCGGCAAACACCTGCGCCGAGAATTGGTCGCCCAGCGTCGGCAGCACCACATCATACTCCCGCAGCGCCGCGCGCAATTCGACACCGTCCAGCGGCAGCGTGCTTTGCCGCGCTGTCACCTCAAAGCGGGCGCCGGCGGCGGTCATCACGGGGGCTGGCAAGGGGCGGGTGATCAGCAGCTTCATCAGAACAGCTTCCCGCCCAAAGGCACATCATGGCCGGGACCGATCAGCACCACTTCGCCCTCTGCATCCGGCACGCCCAGCACCAGCACTTCGGATTTCACCTTGCCGATCTGGCGCGGCGGAAAGTTCACCACCGCCAGCACCTGTCGCCCGATCAGCCCCTCCAGCGTGTAATGCTTGGTGATCTGCGCCGATGAGCGTTTCTCGCCAATCTCGCCGCCGAAATCGACCCACAGCTTGTAGGCCGGTTTGCGCGCCTCGGGGAAAGCTTCGGCGCGGGTGATGCGGCCGACGCGAATATCGACCTGTTCGAAATCGGCATAGCTGATCAGCGCGGGGGCTTCGGCCTCGCTCATTTGCCCAACTCCCGACCGCGATCCGCCGCCGCTTTCGCCGCCCGCCGCAGCAAGGGTGGAAAGCCATTTGCCTCATCCATCAGCACCGCCAAAGCCGCCGCCGTGGTGCCGCCCGGCGAGGTGACGTTGATCCGCAACTGGCTTGCGGGTTCGCTTGACTGATAGGCCAATTCACCCGCCCCGCAGACTGTTGCCCGCGCCAGTTGCATCGCGACATCCGCCGACAAGCCTTCCGCCACCCCCGCCGCTGCCATCGCCTCGATCAGGTGAAACACATAGGCCGGGCCAGATCCTGACACTGCCGTCACAGCATCAATCTGATGTTCGCCTTCCAGTTCAACCACTTGGCCCACCGCCAACATCAGTTCCCGCGCCAGCGCCAACCCCGCTGCCCCGGCATGTGTATTGGCGCAAATGCCGGTGATGCCGCGCCCGACCATCGCAGGCGTGTTCGGCATCGTGCGCACGATCGGGGTGCGCTCCCCCAGCACCGCCTCAAACGCCGCAATCGAGGTGCCCGCCGCAATCGATACGAACAGCGTCTGGCCGTTGCCCAAGGCCTGCAAGGCCGGCAGCGCCGCGCCCATCATCTGCGGCTTGACCGCCAGCAGTGCAACCGCTGGTGCAGGCGGCACACCTTCATTCAGATGCACGCCAGAGGCTTTCAGCCATTCGGTCGGATTCGGCTCGATCACCCAGACGCTGCCCGCAGGCACCCCCGCCGCCAACCACCCGGTCAGCAGCGCCGTGCCCATCTTGCCACATCCCAACAGAACCAGCCCGTCGCGAGCCACCACATCCAGCGTCATCGGATACTCCCTTTTCAGGGCAGGTTATGCGCGCCCGTAGGCCTCGGCAATGGCGACTTTCATCGCGTCGGCCGGAGTTTTGTCGGCCCAGGCCACCAGCTGAAACGCCGGATAAAACCGCTCTGCCGCCGTCACGGCACCCGAAATCAGCCTGTCGATCTGTTCCGCCCCGGCAACCTGCCCACCGGCAAGGCACAGGCCATAGCGCCAGACCATCAGCTTTTGTTCCGACCAATAGGTAAAGGCGCCGTTCCAGACCAAATCGTTGCAGCGGTTCAGCACATCATACAGCGCACCCATCTTGTCGCCCGGAGGCTCCATCTCAAAGGTGCAGATCAGCCGCAGCGTTTCATCCTGCGCCGACCAGGCCAGCGTCAGCGAGTAGGTCCGCCACTGGCCTTCGACAGCCATGGCGATCTGGTCATCGGTGACCCGGTCAAATTCCCACGCATGATGCGCCGCCAGATCCTCGACGATGTCGATGGGGTGCAGATCATCACCAGACAGGAAATCTTCGGAAAACGACATCAACTGGCCTCACGATAAAGCCTCATGCCAGGGAGTATCCCCCAGAGGCAGGGTGTCAGGCAAACTGCTGCGTGCGCCCGACATGCCCCTTACTAGATATAGTGTGTGTGCGGGGGAAGTCTGTAAAGTGATTTCTGCGCAAATCTTCTGTGGACAAAAAAGCTGTGTGTGTGTGGCTCGCCACCATAGTTTGCAGAGTTTGACAGCAGAGTCTGCAGCAGCGAAGTTCTTGCTAGCGGTTCTTCTTGGCCAGCTTCTCGCCATGCCCAAGAACATACTCGGCCCCGACGAGGCCCTTGCGGTGAGGCCCTGCCCAAATGAGGTAGTAAAGTGGGGAGTTCTTCGTATTCCTGATCAAACGCGGGGTTGCAACCTCGGGGAATATCTCGCGCAGGCGTTTGACATACATCTGCAGCAGCAGCTCTGGTACGCCGTCTGCCTTCGGGGTCAGCGTATCCCCGAAGAGATCAGTGGTCTTTGGGTATGTGATCTCGCGCCAATCAGTGGTGCCAAAGCAGCGGTCAACCATTTCTTCCCAGTCTGGCCGCCGCTGGCTGTCCTTCATTAAAAGGCGGTTTAACGCCATGTGAATGGGCAAATTGATGATGACCTCGAACTTCTTGCTGGCGGCAAGATCAACAACTGTTTGCCACTCGAGGTTGGGGCCGTATGGGTCTAGGAAGGCTACTCCCCTAACCTCACGCCGATGGCCAATCTGAGAGATGAGCTTGCGAATGCGCTTATTCGCATCCCCGGTCTCGATATGGACCCACTTGTCTGGCCACGACGGTTTCAGCGCTTCAAGCTCAGCAACCCGGCGATCATCCAAGTCGAAGAAGTAGTGTTTGTCGAAACCGGGATTGATGTTCAGCGACCGAATTGGCGACCCAAGAACGAATTCATCAATGTCCTTGAAGTCATCGATACCGGCTTCAGACCAAAGTTCAGACACCTGTGATCTCGTCGACGATTGCCGGATAGTTGTAACTGGAGCTCCGGCAAATCCGTCAACATAAACCAGCGTGAACCCTTGGTTCTTCAGCACCGAACAGTAGTACTTGAGGTACTTTTCAAGAGCCTCGAGCTTTTCCTTTGCCCATGGCCCAACCGTGTTTTCACTATGCGATTTTTTCACTTAGCCTACCAATTTCAGAGCGGCTAAACGACCCCCAAGGCATCGAGAATAGCAGCTGGAACAATATCTCGAGGGAACCCGTTCCACTCCTCGCCGTCAAGGATTCGGCCACCCGATTTCGGTCTCGCGCCGCCCCACTGCTTGAAGAAGAAAGCGACGCCGTCCCGCTCACAGATCAAGCGTAATTCGGTGGCCCATTCACCTTCCATCGGGCGCGCACCTGGCCCGCTTTCACCCCCGACAATCGCCCATGCCACACCCTTCAAATCCACATCACCGATTGGACCGAGCAGCGGTTCAAACGAGATGAAGCGGGCATCGGAGTTGATCTGCTTGAGATGCTCAATCCGGCTTTTGTAGGCAGCATCTTCGACAGAAACTCCGAGCCAGATGTGCGACGGTACCTTGCCGCCATCATACCGGTTGCGGACATAGTTGCGCATCAACGAGCTGCGCTTCGTCAAGACTTGATAGACATGCCAGTCGGCGGCCTCCATCGCATCGAAGACTTGGTCGACATATGCGCGAGGGATATCCTTGTGAAACAAATCACTCATCGAGTTTACAAAGATCATGCGGGGCTTTTTCCAAAGCTTGGGCTGTTTCAAACGTGCAGGCCAAACCCGTAGATCAAAGCCGAACTCGTAAGGGTGGTTGGGCACGCCGCGCCAGCGTTCAGCGAAGCGCTCCGCATAGCAGTTGTCGCAGCCCGGCCCGACCTTCGTGCATCCGGCAACAGGGTTCCACGTTGCATCTGTCCATTCGATATCGGTCTTTTGCGCCATTGCTCGGCCTCCCTGATTTCCTAGAAGGTAGCACGTCGCGATTCGCGCCTCAAAGCCGAACACGTCAAGCCTCAATCAATTCTGGTGAAATCCGCCAAAACCCGGTGGGGGCACTTTAGCGCCCCCACTAGAAGGCGCTACAGCGGCAGATCATAGTTCGAGATCAGCACCTCAGCCCGCTCAGGTGCCGCCCCTTTCGAAGCGATGGTATAGGTGGTTTTCACCTCACGGAATCGGAAGCCCTTGAAGGTTTCCCGCACCCCTTCGACATCGTTTAACGACAGGATAAAGCGCCCCTTCAACGCGGCCAAAACCGCTGCCAGTTCTTCGAACCGATCCCGGCTGAACAGCTGCTTGCCATAGTCGTTTTCGCAGCCCCAATAGGGCGGGTCGAGATAGAACAATGTCTCGGGCCGGTCGATGCGCCGGATGAACTCGGCGAAGTCCAGACAGGTCACTGTGACCCCGGCCAACCGGCTGTGCAGCGCCTCCAGATCAGGCTCCAGCGTGGTCAGGTTGAACCGGGCGGTGCGCTCGACCGCGAGGCCGAAATTCTTCCCCGAAACCTTGCCGCCAAAGGCCAGCCGCTGCAGGTACAAAAACCGCGCCGCGCGCTGCAAATCGGTCAGGGTTTCGGGGTCAGTTTCGACCAGGCGATTGAAGTTTGCCTGCGTCGTGATCTGGAATCGCAGCAGGTCGAGGAAGGCGACGTAATGCTCCTGAAGCACCCGGAACAGGTTGTAGACGTCACGCCCCCGGTCGTTGATGAACTCGGCATGCGGACATCTTGTCCGTCGCAGGAAGATGCCTCCCATACCGACGAACGGCTCGGCATAGCTGCGGTGATTCTGGTCGTTGTCGATCAGGGCGCAGATGCGTTTGGCAAGGTTGCGTTTACCCCCCAGCCACGGCGCAACCGGGCGGGTGGGAGAGATCGGCGTTAGCGGTTTATTCATTCGAATCGTGCCTTGTGGGGCCTGCCCGGAAACGGGCGGTGCGGCCATAAGGCTATGCTGGTCGGCGGGGGCCTCATTCACAATTTGACCCCGTGTCGGGGGGTGTTTGCAGCACCCCCCGGCCTCCCGTTTCCGGGGGGCCGTATTCGTTCAGACGGCGACCTGCATGGCGGCCTCGAACAGCCGGTCCATCTGGTCAGGGTCAAACCCCAGCAGCCATGCCAGCTCGTCCATGGTCTGCGAATTGCGCTGCCACTGCCCGGCATTCAGGATGATTTCGCGCATCGCCCAGGGCGTCTCTTTGGCATCGGCCATCGCGTCGAGCTGGGCGCAAACCTCTGGGCCCAGCGTCAGGCGACCCTGCAACCGGCTGCAGACCATGACAACGCGGCGGCTTTGCTTTGCGGCCAGATCGCGCGCTTCGGCGGTGACCATCTGGGTGAAATCGATCATCATGCGGGCACCTCGATATCATGCGGCGGCAGCTTGGCCGGGCCATCGCTGGCCAGATCCACGGCGGCGGGAAACAGCGTCTCGCGCGGGGCATTGGCCCCATGCGGCAGGATCAGCGTCAGCTGCAGAATGCCGCCCACGCGGGTCACGTCAGACGCGAGATAGGCGCAGTCAACCGCATCGCGCGGCAGCACCGCGTCATCGGGCAGCGGGCTGAAGTCGAAGCTCTGACCATTGATGATCAGGGCAGAGCCTTTGCGGGCCAAAGACAGGGTGTCGTCGCTGCGTTGCGGGGTCAGTTTGATGTGCATGATGCGCTCCTTAGAACCAGCGGCCAATGAAGGTTGCAGTTAAAACAAAGTCGGTGGCCGCGCTGGTTGCACTCTTGACCAACTGAACAGTGCCGCCAGTTGTCGTTGTCGGAGCTGTGGCAGACTGCACCCAGGCAGACACACCCACAGGGCTGTATACGTCCAGTGACCGCGCCGGAATGGCGATGAATGCTGCAGGCAGCGCCCCAATAGCTAATCCGGGGGATTGGATAAATAATGACCCGGACGCTGTGCTGATCGGACCTTGGCCAGTGATGGTTTTGCTGCAGATCATCGTGCCATCAGCGAACTTGACGTACTCACCATTGGCGTTGCTGCCGCGCTCGATCACGGCCCCGGTCGGCGCACCACCAGTTTGCGATACGGTGCCGAGCAGGTTGCCGCTGTGGAACACCTTGTCCCAAGGACTCCAGACGCCCCCGGCCTTGCGGCGGAAATACATCTGGTTGGCGGTGGTACCGGCTGACCGCATCGCAAACTGGCTGGATGTGCCGTCCGACGAATGCGCCAAATGCAGCACCGACCAATACAGTGACGACGCGATGGGCGAGCCGGTCGCGACGGCGCCGTTACGATAAACGCCCGTCGCTGTGATCGCGTCATAGTCTGTCACAAGGATTGCCGCATTCGCCCCCAGCCCGAAGGCTCCGACGGCCATCAGGCGGTCAGCGGTGATATCGGTGGCGGTGTTTTGCGCCTTCGGCATCGTCATGCGCAGCCATTCCGTGCCGGTGCTGATCAGCCAGGCCGAACGACCGCCGACCATGGCGACAGCCGCGGTGCCATCGATCAATTCGGCCCCAGATGGGTCAATCGTGATCGTGCCGGTTTCCACCCGCACCGCAAAGCTGAACCCGGCCCCGGCGGTCGCGGCAGCGGGCAATGACAACGTCCAGGTGCCCGAGCAGTTCAGCACCTTGCCGCAATCCCCGACGACAACCGTGTAGGCGGCGGCCTTGGCAGCATAGCCCGCGCCCAAGGCACCCAGCGTGGCCAGCGCCGTGGCATTGACGCCGTCAGCGCCAAGCAGGCCTGACAGATAATCGCGCAGCGCGGTCAGAGCCGTCTTGAACTGGCCCTCGGTTACCGCGCCGCCGGTGAAGTCAGAAGAGGCTGGAAGGGATGGCATTTAGCTGCTCCACATCGGGTTTGCATTGAGTGTCCACATCGCAGTCGGGTCAGTGTTCCACATGTTCGGGATCAGGGTGCCAAGGGCCGCAATGACCCACGGCCCGGCAGTCAGCCCGACACCGCGCACCCGGATCAGGGTTTGGGCGGCATAGAGCAGGGTGATGACGTGATGGGCGGCGGTGGTATCGGCCACGCGCGTCCAGGTCACAGTCGGATCAGTGATATCGGTGCCGCGTGCCATCTCGATCTGATAGCCATCAGCCCCGGCTGCGGCCCGCCACGCCAGCACGGCCCGGCTGTTGTCGCCCGGAATGCGGCGCGCGAGCAGTCCACCGACGACTGGCATCGTGATGGTACGCGGCAGAGCACTGGTTCGGATCGGGGCGGCAACATAGCCTTGGTCGGCGGTGTGCACAGACGGGTCTTCGGTCACCGCCTCGATCGTCACCTCGTAAAGCCCGCGCGGCTTGACCGATGTGATCTTGGCCAGCGTGCGCCACGTTTCGGCCAGACCAAACACCACATGCGTGCGCTCGCGCTCGGCTCCGGTGTAGGGCGTCATATCCGGCGCATCGGTCAGAATGACCTCATAGTCGCTGACCCCGGCAGTGACGGCCCACGGCCCGCTGATCCCGCCCGAGGCGGTGCGCAGGCCGATGTAATAGCTGCCCGCACCGAAGCTCATAGGCTCGCTCAGCGTCAGCCGCCGGGTGCCCGTATCCCATGCCACAGCCTCGGCATGTGCGCCCCAGCCAGGCATGTCATGCTGGATTGCGATCAGCTCGCCGATGGACGGGATGAAGCCCTCCATCTCGGTCGAAAACCGCACGATGCGGCGGCGGTATTTATTGGCGGCGGCGTGATACAGCCCCTCGCTCAACACTTGGGCGCGGTCGGTTGCGCCAAACAGTTCCATCTTCACCGGGCGGGCCAAGGTTGACCCCGGCAGTGCCGCCGTCACCCGGCGCGGTGACCAGGTGGTCTGGTCGAAATAGGCCATGTCCAGCGCATCGGCGGTCTGTTCCGAGGCCAGCAGATAGTCGATCGAGAACGAGCCGCGCTTGATGTTGCGCATTGAATAAAGCGCCACCGGCAGGGTCGCGGCCCCGTCGCGCACCACCCGCAGCCGCCCGCCTTGCATGAACATGCGCGACCGGCCCACCGCCGCGATCTTGGAAATCGCCTCCCACCAGTTGCTGGCCTGATCAAACCGGCCATTGAAGGTGTCGCCGCGCGCCGTCCAGATCGCGTCCAGCGCCAGCAGGGCAGCCAGATCAATGCGCGCATCCGGCAGGCCCGCGCCGTAGTCGGCATTGCGCGCCGCATCGGCAATGGCCCAGGCGATGGACCGCGAGGCGACCGGCGCTGACCAGCTGGCCCCGTTCCAGACCGGAATTTTGCGGGTGGCGAGCACGCCGATGCGACGGCTGGCCTGCGCCGACAGGTTGTTGGTCGCCCGCATCCGCATGGCGATCAGCGTCACTGGCCCGAAATCCTGCGTCTCTGACAGGTACGACCGCAGGGCAGAGAACACCACCTGATGCCCATCCCCCGCCGAGGCGGATTTCTCATTGAGCCGAAACGCCCGGACGCGGTAGCGCCCCGGTACCGGCAGCGCATAGCGAAATGACCGCGCCTGCGGCGTCACATTCTTATCGGTGACATTCATGTCGGCAAGGGTGACCCAAGCCCCGATCGGCAGGCCGTTATCATCGACCTGCCGCGCCTGCACCCTGACATCCACCCATGCCTGTACCAGATCGCCGCCGCCCAGATCGCCGAACAGCCCCAGCGGCAACACCAGATCAATCGCCAGATGCTGCGCCACGGTGCCTGCATCCGAGGCGACAAAGCCATCCAGCCCGCCCACGACCGAGCGGATATAGGCAGCACCGGTGCCGCTGCCGGTCGCTGCCGTCACGGTGAAGGTGTCTGCGGACGGCACCGAGGCGATGGCGTAAACATCGGTCGGCGCGCCGCCGGTGGTGAACTCCAGCTGCACCGCTTGGCCAACAACCCGGCCATGGCCGGTTTCGGTGACGGTGATGACGGTGCCAGACCGGCTATAGGTGCCGGATTTGCGCCCGGCGAACTCTTGCCCAGAAACCTCGACCGAGGTGATGACATTGGTCGGGAACAGCGTGACCTGCCCGCCGGGCGGGATCACTTCATAGCTGACTTCGGTAAAGGCGCTGACCGGGGTGTCTTCGATGCGGATCTGTTCAATGTCGAATTCGCCGACGCCGAGGCACAAGAGCTGATAGAGATACTGCTCATTGCCTGCATATTCGGTGTAGGGCTGCGCCGCAAAATCCGGCCATGCCAAGAGCCGCCCGTATTGCACTGGAATCGCCTGTTCAATGCGCGCGGTGTTGCCCTGCGCCCCGAGGCTGTAGGTGGGGCTGGGGGAAGGCAGCTGGCCGGGCTTCGGCATCGGCAGCAGGGCGTTGATCGCGGCCTGCCCCACCATCATGATGCCGACACTGGCCAGCTGGCCCATCATCGTCAGCGAACCGGTTGCGGTCACAAAGGCACCGCCAAGCGCCCCGGCTGCCCACGGCGCAAATACAGCCAGCGCAATGCTCAACAGCGCCCGCAGCGGGTTACTGCCACCGCGCCCGCCGCCGCCGCGTGGCAGCACACAGAACACCAGCTGGTCGCCAGACCGCAGCCGCCGCCGCCAACCGGCGCGCAGCAAGGGCCGACCATTCAGCAGCGCAATCACCGGGGCGGTGCCGCCCGGTGCCAACTGGCGCACCCGATGCGGGCGGCGCAACTCTTGCACGCTGCGGCTGCCCAGCGGGTCGAACGGGTTGGATACCGTCATGCAGACCGCCTTCATGCGGCAATCCTCCGATAGGTGCCGACGATGCGGTAGCCCAGATCGCCCAGCCGCTCGGCAGAGGTGAAGATCGCGCCCGCGCCCTCGACGCAGTGCAGCACGCCGCCCAAGGACAGCCACAGCCCGACATGGCAAGGCCGCGCCCCTTTGGCCATCAACACCGCATCGCCCTCGATGGGCGCATCAACCTCGGCCCAGCCCCGCCGCTCGGCTGATGTTTCCAGCTCGCGCCGCGTGGCGCGCGGATCGGCGCCATCGATCTCGATCAGCGGCACTGTGATGCCAAAGCGATCAGCCCAGACGCGGGCGCAGAAATGCCAGCAGGTGAAGGCGGGCGTCCACGGCATGCCGATATAGTCTGCGGCCCAATGGGTGCGCGCCGCCGTCATGGCTGCAGCCCCGGAAAGGTTTCCAGCTCATAGTCCAGCTTCGGGAACTTCAAGTTGACCAGGTCCGGGAAACCCGCCGTGGCCCGGATACGGAACGGCGTGGCCGAAACGCTGATCAGCGTCAGTTCCATCGGCGGATCATTCTCTGGCCCCTCGAGCAGCGCATCCGACAGGTAGGCGCGGTAGATCGCCTTGATCTGCTCGGCACTGACCACGGCCAGATCGATCTGCGCCAGAATTTCGCGGCTCACATTGTCGATCTCGATGACGCATTGGGGCACGCCCGAGGTGGTCTGATCCGGTGGCACGATGTCAAAGGCGAAGGCGACGAAGGTCACGACCGCGCCCGCATCGCGCGCAGCCCCGGCCTCGATCCGCGCATCGATGGCGTTGAAATCGCGCACCACGCGGATGGGTGCACTGAAGGCAGGATGCCACAGTTCCAGCGTGTGATAGATCACCTGGTCAACCGGGGCCGAGGCATAGGCCTCCTGAATCGCGGCAGAGAGTGCGGGATCAGGCATTTGGCGCTCCCGAATCGTCTGCCGGGCAATCTGGCGTCGACACGCGGCTGAGACTCACCCCGTAAAATTCGGCCAGACCTTCGCTGATTATGGTTTTGTCTGTCTTGATTGACTCGACCATTTTCGCCTCAACATCAGCAGCGATCTGGTCAACAGTCCTGATTTCTTCAATGTAAACGTCGATGACAGATATGCCGTCCTCACCGACACAGTGCTTTGCGATAACCGAATACCCCGGCTTGCCGATGATGTTGACCGATCAGATCACCAGCCCAATGTGCATCCAGACGCGCCACGGCGCGGGCAAGCAGGGACATCATGCGGCACCCCCTTCGCAAGATGCCGTGCCCGCCGTAGCGTTGGAGACACCATCGTTTTGAAAGGAATCGCCATGAGTGAAATCGACCCGACTGACGCCTACGGCCCCACCGATGTCGCCTACGACGCCCTGATGGAGGCGTGGGTTTCCAGCACCGTCATCATGCTGGCCGGTGATGAGTTCCGCACCGAGATGTTCTTTGATCGAATGGAGCGGCTCGCAGACGCCCACCGCCTGAATGGCCGCACGACCATCGCAGATATTCTTGATGGCTTTGTAGCTGAGGTTGAAATCGGGACCGCCAGCGTTCGGCATGCGATCGATAACCCCTGATTTTTTGATTTTTTCGTAATCGGAGCTGCTCAGTTTAAGCCGCTCCTTGCGAAGCTCCGGGCAGATAAACAACGCCAAGCTGTGGCGCAGGTTATAGAAGCGGCGCGGTGCCGGAACGACCTCACCGCCGTGCGCGTCAAACCGAAGGCGGCGGCGTTCGGCTGCAGCCCACTTCTGCCGCACCTCGGCGTGTTGGGTTGCTTCATCGGCATCAAAAAATCCGATGTTCTCACTCGACATCTCATTGGCCATCATGCGGCCTCCTTCTTCTTGCGGGGACGGGGAATTTCGCGCGGCCACTCAAGGTCGCCGGGCCAGTTTTCTGAGAACCAGTCGACGACCTCTGCAGCCGTCTTGGTGCGGCAGTCAGCGCCGGGGCGCATGAGCCGTTTGAAGAAGTCGCCCTTTCCCTTTGCCCGCATCGAAATGGCGAAATGCGTGACGCCCTGATGGGCTGCCAAGGCTTCGGAGAGGGTGACAAGGGGGTGCTTCGTTTCCATGGCTAACATTAGCCATACTGGGCCATTCAAGGCAAGCCATATTGGGCTAATATTGTTGGATTAGCCATAATGGGCTAAAAAGCCTGATGGACCCGATTTTGACCACAATAGACCAGGCGCTTGCGCGCAGCGGTTTGACCGACGCGGCAGCATCCAAGCTGGCTGTTGGAAACCCCTCATTGATCAAGAACATGAGGCTGGCACGAGGAGAGGAGAAAAGGTATTCGTTTCAATCTCTTCAAGAGCTGGCGCGAGTGCTTGGCCTCGACTGTTACTTTGGCCCAAAGCGTGAACTTGCAGGGTTTTCAGAAGGCGATGCAAAAAGCGATCTTGGCCGCGTAGAGGCTATTCGTGGTGGTTATTTGCCGATTCCTTGGCATGAAGCCGCGAAGCGCAAGGGAAGCTCTCCGGTTGCATTGATGCAATCTTGGCTTGCATCAGCCAGCCTGATCCCTGACTTTTTGAAGGCGATAGTTCCGACTTCAATCCAGATATCGTTGGCTGATTCGAAAAACACTGTTGCCGTAATCGATACTAGTTCCCCTAGGAAGGGTTCTTCCGGCCTCTGGTGCTACTTGGACGGCGCAAGTATCGGCGTATGCCGTGCGGCCTTCAGTGGTGACGTTACGGTTTTATTTCCGGCAGAAGATGACGGCGGGGAGATCAGGATCATTGCCAAGCCACCACCGCCAGCGTTCCAAATACTAGGCAAGGTCGTCTGGCTGGGGCTTCTTACATAAGTGAGCATCCTATCCTGCTCGCATCTATATGGTAGTGGTGGCCTTACCATCCCGTGCCGCGTGTCGAAATTTGATTGCGATGGAAAAGGAGTGATAGTGAGATGCCCAGCTGCACAAAATGCAAAGCAAAAGTGGGTTTCTTTGATCTGACCCAAGGCGTGTGCGCCAGTTGCCGCGCTGAGAGCGAAAGATCGAGAGAAAGACTGCTTAACGGCCTCAGCGATTATTCGTCCCCAGCCGTCGCTCAAAAGGCTCAGGTTGAAGCCGAAATCGCGCAGGTGATCCTCACGACAGAAAGTGCACCAGCTTTGTGTATTTTGGATCGGATCGAGATCATAACGTCTGAGTGCGTCCTCGGCATGAACATATTTCAAGACATCGGTTCGGCGATCCGCGACGTCGTTGGTGGTCGCAACCAAGCTTATCAGGCCCGTTTAAGAGACGCGCGAAAAGCCGTGCTCGCAGACCTGAAGTATCAAGCGCACCAGCTCGGTGCAGACGCCGTTGTGGCAGTAGACCTTGACTACAGCGAGATTTCTGGAGGTGGCAAGAGCATGCTGTTCCTCGTTGCGTCTGGCACTGCGGTTCGCCTGGACAAGAACAACGCTGTGGCTGATCCTAAGAAATCATTTGCAGGTTAGTTCACCGTCTTCCTGCCTGTGTCCTCCGCGATATCCTCATATTGTCAAATACTTACGCCAACATGCAAATGGCAGCTCCAACCTGCAACGCCATTTGCATGTTCCGCGCGCCGCTTTCGTGGCCTTTACCCCTGCAGCGCCACCTTAAACGGCCCATTTAACCCTTATTTTATTGGCGATTAAACGGTTCCCATCTGGACGCCCAGCAAACGCCCTCAAGTGCGCTGTCAGCCCTGTTTCCGGTCATTTGCGGCACTTCTGCCAACTCGCCACGCCAGCACGCGCCAATCGCCGCCGCCCTCGTAAAGCCCCGCATTCACACGCTTTTCCGCCAGTTCCCACCTATAACCGGATAATCCCGGCTCTCTGCAGGTTTAGGTGTCAACACACAGTGTGGCTCGCCACCATAGTTTGCGAACTCTGTCACCATAACCTGCAGCAGCGCGTTATGTGAAAAGTGATGGCTGTCGCCCAGTATCGACCCCAGGCACGTCACCGACAACCTTGACATAAGCTCGGCCCATCAGCTTCTGCGCTTCCGGGTGGTCGCTCGCATGGATGAGGTGGAAGGCGGGCTTGTTTCCATCTTCTTCTTGGAAAATCGGATAAGCATTCACAAAGCGGCAGACTAATTTCTTGGTAAACCTCGATCCTCGGCCTCGAACACACGCCGCATCGCGTCTTGCGCGGTGGTCTGGGTGTAAAGGTTGCACATTGCGCAGATCTATCCCCGCTCCGGAGACATCCGCGCCAGCACCGTATTCATCGCGCTATCCCAGGCCGCCAGCGCCCCGCGCGCCTCCAGCGTTGCCACCAATTGCTCGGTGATGCCGCCCGGCGTGGTCACGCCCCTGACGATATCATCCAGCCCGGCATCGGCCTGCAACAGCACCTCGGCATTGCCGCGAAAGGTCTCTGCCACCAGCCGCCGCGCCGTCACCGCATCAAGCCCTTGGCCTTCATACCAGCGCGCCAGATGCCGCAGCAGAAAGATCGACGCCCCCGACATCGCGCCGAAAACCGCAGCCGTTTCAAAGGCATCCACCTTGTCAAACCGATGCACCGGCCCCAGCCGCGCCAGAAACTGCTCCCACGCGGCATCGCCGGGATAGATCAGCGATGGCCCCGCCGAAAACGCATTGGCAAAGCCCGGCATCATCGAACAGAACGCCGCCGCCGGGGCCACCGCCGCGCGCAAGGCGTCAATCCGCGCCCCCGCCATCACCGAACATACCGACTGCCCGGCGCGAAACCGCAGGCCCTGCAAGATCGCCAGCCCGTCGGCGGCGGGCAGGCAGACCAGCACCATCTCGCACTGATCCACCACCGCCTGATTGCTGTCCGCCACCGCACAGCCATAGGTCGCAGCCAAACGCGCCGCCTTGTCCGCAGACCGCGGCCCAAGCACGAAATCGACCCCGCGCGCGCCGCGCACCAGATATTCCGCCAGATGCCCGACGCCGAGCAGGCCGATTTTCACGGCATCTCCTCCAGCACCTGCGTCATTGCGGTGACGGTCGCGGCAATGTCGGCCTCGCTATGCACCACCGATGACAGCGAGTGCAGCGTCGCCGACGGGTTCATGTAAATCCCCTTGTCCATCAGCCGCAGCGCAAAATCGCGGAACTTGGCGCGGTCAACATGGCCGCAGAAGTCGCGGTAATCCGTCACTTCCTCCAGATCGGTAAAGAAGATCTGGAACATCGAGTTCACCCCCTGCACCACGATCTTGTGCCGGTTGGAATGCTTGGCGACCTTGCGCACCTCATCCGTCATCGCCTTGCCAAGGTTCTTGATGCGGCGGAACCCGGCCTGATTGTCGGCCAGCATGGTTTCCAGCATGGTCTTGGTGACATGCAGCGCCAGCCGCCCGGCGTTATGAGTGCCAAAATGCAGCACCTTGCCCCATTCGAGACCCGCCATTACCTCCGCCCGCCCGCCGATCATCGCCATCGGCAGCCCGCCACCCAAGGCCTTGCCATAGGTGACAATATCGGGGCTAAGCCCATAGAGTTCCGCACAGCCCCCCGCCGCCAGCCGGAACCCCGTCACCGTCTCGTCCAGATAGAACAGCGCGCCATATTCCTGGCACAGCTCTTGCATCCGCAGCAGATAGCCCGGTTTCGGCGGGATCACCCCCATGTTCGACATGACGCCTTCGGTGACAACGCAAGCCGTCTCGCGGCCATGCAGCGCCATCGCGCGTTCCAGCGCCGCCACGTCATTCCAGCGCACCACAATCGTATCCGCCTGCGCCTCGGGCGGAATGCCCGAGCTGTCACAGATGCGGATCGGATCGTTCGGGTGCCCCAGCGCCGCCAGCGGCATCGGGTTGGTGTTCAGCAGGATATTATCCGCCCAGCCGTGATAATGCCCCTCAAACTTGATGATCTTGCGCCGCCCGGTATGGCCGCGCGCCAGCCGAAACGCCGCCATGCAAGCCTCGGTGCCGGTATTGGCAAAGCGCACCTTGTCCACATGCGGCAGCAGCCCGACGAGGATCTCGGCCACCTCAACCTCGACCTCCAGCGCGGTCGCAAAATGCGTGCCGCGCGCGACTTCGCGCGTCACCGTCTCCACAATCGCCGGGTGCGCATGGCCCAAAGGCAGCGCGCCAAACGCCATCATCCAGTCGATATATTCGCGCCCATCGACATCATACAGTCGCGAGCCAGCACCGTGGCTCATGTACCGCGGCGCGCCGCCAAAGGTCGCTGGCCCGCGCGAGGCCGAAGACACCCCCTCGACCAGCACTTTCATGCCCCGCTCAAACAAACTCTGCGATGTGTTGGCCATAGTGCCCTCCCTTATTCCCACCGCACTATCACCCACAGCGCCCTGCCAAGGCAATCCAACCGCCGACGCCTCTGCGCCGCTTTCGGTCCCCGACGTGTGAAAAACCGCAGGCCGTGCCGCAACAGCCCGATCCCGCAGGATAAATCCCGCCCGCTGGGTCCAGCCGATTTTCGGCCGCGAAAATTGCCTGCCTGCTTACGACCGCACGAACTTGAATGCCGCCGAGGCAGCCCATCCCGCCACCGCCGCCATCAGCAAGGAAATCACCCCGTATAAAAATGGCTGCTGATGCGCGAGATTATACAAGAACCGCTCCAACCCGGCCTTCCTGACCCCGATCAGCCGTTCCTGGCTGTCAATCACCGCACCGCCGCGCAGGATGAACAACCGCACCTTGTAATCACCCTCGGTCAGATTGGCGGGCAGCACGACATCGGTGCGAAACAGCGTCTCCTGGGTCAGCGCGACCGAGCGTTCGGCAATCCGGTAGCGGTCTTCCTCCATCCGGATGCGCCGCAAGGCTTCGGTGAAATCGGGGGCGTTTTCCGCTTCAGCGCTGATCCCCACCGCGCGGATCACCTGTGGCAGGGTGATATGGTGGCGCAAATCCTCGGTGTCCGACAAGATCTTGTCCAGCGGTCCGGTGGTTGCCACCGCATAGAAAGACGGTGCGGCGTCAATGGTCACCGCTGACAGGTTCAGCCAGATCCCCGCCACCTTTTCCTTGCGCCGGATCACCAGCGGCGTCGATGGTCCCTCAACTGTCACAATCACCTCTAACGCCGCATCCAGCGGGGCAGGGGCATCGCGCTTCACTGCGCCATAGATCAGAATCTCTGAACCATCGAAGTTCGCAGTGATCTGCACCCGGTTCTGGCTTAACCCGGTCACAATCGCCTCGGTCGCCGCCGCAGGCGCAACCCCGACAAATCCAGCCAGCAGCACAAGCACAGCGCGCATCATGGCAACACCACCGGGTTGACAGAAAACAGCTCGGATGGCTGCAACAACAGGTCCAGCGCGATCTTGAAGCAGACCGTCAGCACCAGCACCGCCAGCAGGATGCGCAGCTGCTCCGCCTTCAGCCGGGTCGAAACCCGCGCCCCGATCTGCGCCCCGATAACCCCGCCGACGATCAGCAGAAACGCCAGCAGCATATCCACCGTCTGGCTGTTGATCGCATGCATGATCGTGGTGAAGCCGGTGACAAAGATGATCTGAAACAACGAGGTGCCGATCACCACCTTGGTCGGCATCCCCAGCAGGTAAATCATCGCCGGCACCAGAATGAAGCCGCCGCCCACCCCCATGATCGCCGCCAGAAACCCGACAAACGCCCCCACCGCCGCCGGTGGCAGCACCGACACATAAAGCCCCGAGGCGCGGAACTTCATCTTCAACGGCAGCCCATGCACCCAGGTGTGGATATGTGCCCGTCGGATCGGCGCCGCCCCGCCCGCGCGGTGTGCCCGCAGCAAGGACCGCGTGCTCTCGACAAACATCATGCCGCCGATCAGGCCCAGAAACACCACATAAGACAGCTGCACAAACAGGTCGATCTGCCCCAGCGCCGTCATCCAGGCGAACACCTTCACCCCGACGAAAGACCCTGCAAAACCGCCCAGCAACAGCACGATCCCCATGCGGAAATCGACGCCCTTGCGCTTCATCTGCACCAGCATGCCGGAAATCGACGAGGCCACCACCTGATTTGCCCCGGTCGCCACCGCGACACCGGGCGGCACGCCGATGAACAGCAGCAGCGGCGTGATCAGAAAACCGCCGCCCACCCCGAACATGCCCGACAAAAACCCGACAATCCCGCCCAATCCCAGCAAAAGGAAGGCGTTGATCGAAACCTCGGCAATCGGGAGGTAGATTTGCATGGCCAGGGGCCTGATCAGAAAGGGGCGGGAAGGGGCGTTTGCCCAAGCGTTGCGCGCTTTGCCGGTCTTGTCAAACCCTTGTCGGCGCTAGCGCATTTGCCGCAGCAAATGCCGCAACACCTGTTCCAGTTTCGCCGCACCCAAAGGTGCCATCGCCTTGGTATGTTCGTGGCTGATCTGTTCGTCGGACATGCCCGCCGCCATGTTGGTGATGGTTGAAATCGCCGCCACACGCAGCCCCAGAAACCGCGCGAGGATCACTTCCGGCACGGTAGACATTCCCACCGCATCGCCGCCCAATATCTTGATCGCCCGGATTTCCGCCGGAGTTTCAAACGACGGTCCGGAATACCACGCATAAACCCCCTCGGGCAGCGCTACCCCCACCGCTTGCGCACTGGCCCGCAGGCCGGCGCGCAAGTCCGGGTCATGCGCCGCCGTCATCGGCACAAACCGCGCATCAGTCTTCTCGCCAATCAGCGGGTTCAACCCTGAAAAGTTGATGTGATCAGCCAGCAGCATCAGATCACCGGGCCGAATATCGGGGCGCAGCGACCCGGCGGCATTGGTGGCGATCAACGCCTCGGCCCCCAGCGCCTTCAGCACCGTCAGCGGCAACCGCATCGCCGACGGATTGCCGTTTTCATAGTAATGCTCGCGCGCGCCAAACACCGCCACGCGCACACCCTCCAGATCGCCGATCACCAGATTCGGATTGTGGCCCGACACGCCGACGTGCGGAAAGCCCGGCAGATCGGCATAAGGGATCGCCACGCCCTCGACCGCGCCCGCCAGATGCCCCAGCCCGGAGCCAAGGATCAGCCCCAGCTTCACCGGCGCAGTTCCGGCGCGGGCGTGGATAAGAGAGACGAGAGCGGCGGTCTGATCAGTCATGGCGTTTCCTTAGCGGCAAAGGAAGCCGGGGGTTTCACACCCCCGGACCCCCGTGGGATATTTGGGCAGAGAGGATGTCTGAACCGGTTTGTTTCAGCGTTCTTTCACATAAGGCTCACCGCCCGCACGCGGCGGGATGGCTTTGCCGACAAAGCCCGCCAGCACCAGCACGGTCAGGATATAGGGCAGCGCATCCAGCATCGACACCGGCACTTTCATGCCGACCACGCCCTCGACCACATCGGGCCGCAGCGCCAGCGCCTGGAAAAAGCCGAACAGCATCGTTGCCCCCAGCGCCTGCCAAGGCCGCCATTTCGCGAAGATCAGCGCAGCCAGCGCAATATAGCCGCGGCCTGCCGTCATCTCGCGGCCAAATCCGGCTTGCAGCGCGGTGGCCATATAGGCTCCGGCAAGGCCGCACAGAACGCCGGTGATCGCCACAGCCGCAAAGCGCAACGACACCACCGACACCCCTGCCGTATCCACTGCTGCCGGGTTTTCCCCCACCGCGCGCAGCCGCAGACCAAACCGCGTGCGATACAGCACCCACCACGACAGCGGCACACAAGCCATTGCCGCATAGACCAGAATCGAATGCCCGGAGATCACTTCGCTATATAGCGGCCCGATCAGCGGCACATCTTTCAGCGCCTCGACAAACGGCAGCTCGATCGGGTGGAACCGCGCCGAACCCACCAGTGGCGGCGTGCGCCCGCCTTGACCAAACAGCGCCTGCGCGATCAGCACCGTGATCCCCGAGGCCAGAAAGTTCAGCGCCACGCCGGAAATCAGCTGATTGCCGCGGAAGGTGATCGAGGCCACCCCATGCAGCGCTGCAAAGATCAGCGAAGCGCCGATACCCGCCGCCAGCCCGACCCAGGCCGATCCCGACAGCGCCGCCACCGCCCCGGCCGCCATCGCCGCCGCCAGCATCTTGCCCTCCAGCCCGATATCGAAAATCCCCGACCGTTCCGAAAACAGCCCCGCCAGACAGGCCAGCAGCAACGGCGTGCCCAACCGGATCGTCGAGCCCAGAATCTGCATCAGCGTATCATAATCCATCACGCAGCCGCCTTCCTGCCAAAGCTGAACAGCCAGATCAGCAGCATCCGCACCATCTGATCCAAGGCACCGGTGAACAGAATGACCAGCCCCTGCACCACCAGCCGCATTTCCAGCGGAATCGTGGTGTTCAGCCCCAAGGCCGCGCCGCCCTGATACAGAAACCCGAACAGCAGCGCCGCCAGCAGCACGCCCAGCGGATGGTTCCGCCCCATCAGCGCCACCGCAATGCCGATGAACCCGGCACCTTCCGCCGAGTTCTGCAGCAGCCGTTCGGATTCGCCCATCACGTTGTTGATCGCCATCATCCCGGCCAGCGCGCCGGAAATCAGCATCGCGATCATGGTGATCTTCACCGGATTGATCCCGGCATATTTCGACGCCGCTTCCGATTTGCCAAAGGCGCGGATCTGATAGCCCAGCCGGGTGCGCCACAGCAGCGCCCAGACCACCACGCAGGCCGCAATCGCGATGAACAGGGTGACGTTGGCGGGGACGTTGGAATACATCACCTCACCCGCCTTGCTGAGTTTCGGCGTGCCGTCGGCATTCACCCGCGCGAAAAACTCGCGCAGCAGCGGCATGTCCGACAGCGTCGGCAGCTTTGCCCCCGCCGGGAATTTGGCCGAGGCCGGGTCCATCTGCCCAGCCGGGCGCAGCACATCAACCAGCATGTAAACGATGAAGGCGCTGGCAATATAGTTGAACATGATCGTGGTGATCACGATATGGCTGCCGCGCTTGGCCTGCAGATAAGCCGGAACAGCCGCCCAAGCCGCCCCGAACGCCGCAGCTCCAAGGCTTGCCGCCAGCAGCGCCACGCTCCAATGCGGCCAAGGCAGCGCCAGACACACCAACGCCACGCCCAAACCGCCCAGCTGTGCTTGCCCCTCGCCGCCGATGTTGAACAGCCCGGCATGAAACGCCACAGTCACCGACAGCCCGGTAAAGATGAAACTGGTGGTGTAATACAGCGTATAACCCCAGCCCGCCGCCGTGCCGAACGCGCCATCCACCATGATACCCAAAGCCGCCAGCGGGCTTTGCCCGATCGCCAGCAACACCATCGCGGCCACGATCGCTGCCAGCACAAGGCTGACCAGCGGCACCAGCACGACATCCGCCCATTGAGGAAGTTTGTTCATCCTATGCCTTCCCGCCGACACCGGCCATCAACAGGCCCAACTCGCGCTCATTCGTGGTTTCCGGGTCGGAAAAGCCCATGATCCTGCCGTCGAACATCACCGCGATCCGGTCGGAAAGTGACATGATTTCATCCAGTTCCACGGAAACCAGCAAGATCGCCTTGCCTTGGTCACGCAACGCGATGATCTGGTTATGGATGAACTCAATCGCACCAATATCCACGCCACGAGTCGGCTGGCCGATCAGCAGCAGATCGGGATTCTGCTCCATTTCGCGCGCCACCACGATCTTTTGCTGGTTGCCGCCCGAGAAGGATTTGGCCTGCAAACCGGGGATCGGCGGGCGCACATCATAGGTTGCCATCTTCTTTTCGGTATCGGCGCGCAACGCGTCATTATCCATGAACAGCGCGTTCTTCTGATACTTCGGGTCGTTGTGGTAGCCGAAGGCCATGTTTTCCCAGGCGGTGAAATCCATGATCAGGCCCAGATGCTGGCGATCCTCCGGCACATGCGCGATGCCCGCCTCGCGGCGGGTCTGGCCATTGGCCTGCGCCCCGGTCAGCGGCAAGTCCACCCCGTTCAGAGTGATTTTACCGGTTGCCCGCGCGATACCGCCCAACGCCTCCAGCAGTTCCGATTGACCATTGCCGGCCACTCCGGCGATGCCCAAAATCTCACCGGCACGCAGATCGAAACTGACGCCTTTCAGCCGTTCAATCCCGTGTTCATCCTTCACCTTCAGGTCTTGCACCGTCAGCACCACCGCCCCGGGCGCCGCGGTGCCCTTGTCTACCTCCAGCAAAACCTTGCGGCCCACCATCAACTCGGCCAGCGATTCCGGGCTGCTTTCGGCGGTCTTCACCGTGTCCACCATGGTGCCGCGACGCATCACAGAAACGTTGTCGGTCGCCTCCATGATTTCGCGCAGCTTGTGCGTGATCAGGATGATGGTCTTGCCCTGATCCTTCAAGCCGTTCAAAATCCTGAACAAATGATCAGCCTCGTCCGGGGTCAGCACCCCCGTAGGCTCGTCCAGGATCAGAATATCGGCCTGCCGATACAGCGCCTTCAGAATCTCCACGCGTTGCTGGTGGCCCACCGACAGATCTTCGATCAGCGCGTCGGGGTCGACATCCAGTTCATATTCGCGGCTCAGATCGCCCAGCACCTTGCGCGCCTTGGCAAGGCTGGAGTTCAGCATCGGCCCGTCTTCAGCGCCGAGGATCACATTCTCCAGCACCGTGAAATTCTGCACCAGCTTGAAATGCTGGAACACCATACCGATACCGGCGCGAATGGCGCTCTGGCTGTCGGGGATGGCGGTCAGCTTGCCATTGATGAAAATCTGCCCCGCGTCGGCTTTGTAAAAGCCATACAGGATCGACATCAGTGTCGATTTGCCCGCGCCATTTTCACCGATGATGCCGTGAATGGTGCCACGCGGCACCGCAAAATTGATATCCTTGTTCGCCTGAACCGGGCCAAACGCCTTCGAGATGCCCTTAAGCTCGATGGCAAACGGCGAGGTGGGGGCGGCAGTTGCCTGCCGCCCCCCATTTTCCACCAAGGCCATCAGAACGTGGCCGCAGGGCAGGTGTTGTCCGACATGTAGTCATGCACAACGATCTCACCCGATTTGATCTTGGCAGCGGCCTCATCGACCTTTGCCTGCATGTCCGGCGTCACCAGCGCTGCGTTGTGTTCGTCCATCGCATAGCCGACGCCGTCATTCGCCAGACCCATCACGTTGATGCCGGGGGTCAGGTTTTCGGCTTCCTTGAAGGCCTCATACACCGCGTTATCGACCCGCTTCATCATCGAGGTCAGAACCTTGCCGGGGTGCAGGTAGTTCTGGTTGCTGTCGACGCCAATCGACAGAACGCCTTCATCGGCTGCGGTTTGCAGCACGCCCACGCCAGTGCCGCCAGCTGCCGCATAAATCACGTCCGCGCCTTGCGATTTCTGGGCTTTCGCCAGTTCCGCACCCTTCACCGGGTCATTCCACGCCGCTGGAGTGGTGCCGGTCATGTTCAGAACCACGGTCGCATCCGGGTTCACCGCCTTCACGCCCTGGGCATAGCCGCAGCCGAATTTGCGGATCAGCGGAATATCCATGCCGCCGATGAAGCCAACCGTGTTGGTTTTGGAGGCCAGCGCCGCCATCATGCCAACCAGATACGAGCCTTCATGTTCGTTGAAAACCACCGACTTCACGTTGGGCTGGTCAACCACCATGTCGATGATGCCGAACTTGGTGTCGGGGAATTCCTGCGACACGGTGTTCAGCACGTCGCCAAAGGCAAAGCCGGTCATGATGATCGGGTTGGCACCGGCTTCGGCGAGGCTGCGCAGCGCCTGCTCGCGCTGGGCTTCCGACTGCATTTCCAGCTCTTTATAGGTGCCGCCGGTTTCTTTCGCCCATTTCTCAGCGCCGTTGAACGCCGCCTCGTTGAAGGATTTGTCGAACTTGCCGCCAAGGTCGAAAATGATTGCGGGTTCCGCCGCAACAAGGCCAGCGGTCAAAGCCAGCGTCGCAGCAGCCCCCAGCAGGGATTTCATCAGGGTCATAGCAGTCTCCCGGTTTGGTTTTTGTTTTCCTGCCCTTGCACCACGCAGATGCCGCGCCGTCAGGGGGAGGTCGTGGCCGATTTAGGACAGTGCTTTGCCAGAGGGTCAACAGGAATCTGTGGCCCGGCAAGGGCGCTGCCAACTGGTGTTGGAAAACGCACCAGTTGGTCAGTAATTGGCATTATATTGGTATCTAAATCGCCCGCGTCAGAATCAGCGCATCCTGCCGGACACCGTCCGGTGTCTGGTAATACCGCAGGCGTTTGCCCTGTTGTTGAAAGCCCTTACGGGCATACAGGCTTTGCGCCGGCAGGTTGCTGGCCAGCACTTCCAGAAACGCCGATTCGGCATCGCGCGCCTTGGCTTCGGTCAGAAACCCATCCACCAACCGCCCGCCGGTGCCGCGCTGCCGCGCCTTCGGATCAACCGCAAGCGTGATCAATTCCGCCTCGCCCGCCACCACCCGCCCAATCAGAAAACCGCTGGGTTCGGTCAGCAGAAACGCATACGGGCTGGCCAGCGTCGCCTCGATTTCCGCCGCCGACCACGGCCGCGGTGTGGTGAAGCAGGCGGCATGGATCGCGGCCATTTCAGCAAAGGTCATGGCGCAACCAGATCCAAGATCAGCGGCGGCGGATCAGACGGTGGAGCCGCATCCGCGCCGCGCAGATAGAACGGCGCGGGCCGGGGCTGCACGCTGCCCAACCGCCCCGCCGCAATCTGCGCCATCGCCTGCACCAGCGGCATCGCTTCCGCCAAACCCGCGCAGCCCGAGCCGGTCTGCAAAACCTCAACCGCGCCCAGATCATCCGGCTTGGCAATCCGCGCCGGGCCAGCCCCCGCGTCGGTGAAGCTTTGCACATAAACCTCACCGCGCCGCGCGTCTTCGATCACCGTCAGCGGGCGCGGCAGGCCATGCGCCAAAGCCTCCAGCCGCGTCACGCCAATCGCCGGAATCCCCAGCCCCAAGGCCAGCCCGCGCGCCGCTGCGACAGAAATCCGCACCCCGGTAAAATTCCCCGGCCCGGTGCCCACCGCAATCGCCGCGAGATCGCGCCAGGCGACCCCAGCCTCGGCCAGCAAATCCGCCAGCAGTGGCAGCAGCCTTTCGGCCTGCCCCTTGTCCATCGCCTCGATCTTCAGCCAGACTCGGTCGCCGCAAAGCAAAGCGGCGGCGCATTGCGCCGCCGATGTGTCAAACGCCAGAATACAATCAGCCTTCATCGGAATCGGCCCCGTTTCAGCCATGGCCTCAGGCCGCAACCGGACGCACCTCAAGCACTTCCGGGATGTAATGCCGCAGCAGGTTCTCGATCCCCATCTTCAGCGTCAGCGTCGAAGACGGGCAGCCCGCGCAGGCACCCTTCATATGCAGATAGACGATGCCACGATCAAAACCGTGGAAGGTGATGTCGCCGCCATCCTGCGCCACGGCAGGGCGCACGCGGGTATCCAGCAATTCCTTGATCTGCTTGACAATATCACCATCCGGCCCGTCATGCGCCATATGCGCTGCCTGACCTTCGCCTTCCATCACCGGCGCACCCGACTGGAAATGCTCCATGATCGCGCCCAAGATCGCGGGCTTGATATGCTGCCATTCGGCGGCTTCGGCCTTGGTCACGGTGACGAAATCGGTGCCGAAAAACACTCCCGTCACCTGACCCGTGGCAAAAATCCGGGTGGCGAGCGGCGATTTCTGCGCCGCCTCCGCACTGGGAAAATCTGCCGTTCCCATCTCCAGCACGGTCTGACCGGGCAGGAATTTCAACGTCGCCGGGTTCGGCGTGGATTCGGTCTGGATGAACATGGCTTTTCTCCGACTATTCCAGTCGGATATGCGCCCGCCCTTGGCCGAAGTCAAGGTGGCGGGGCTTTCAGGATCGTGCCATGGAACAGGCTGCAGCCTTCCCGCAGGCCAACGCCGCGCAGAAAGCTGCGGCAGCGGCTCAGCACTTGCAGCGGGGCCAGCAGGCCGGTTTCGTCGGCCTGCTGCAGCGCCCAACTGCCATTCGGGGCAAGAGCGTAATAAACCGCACTGGCCGGGCCAAGGTCTTGGCGGGCGGCAATCGCATCGGCCAGTTTCACAGAAACCGCGCGACCGACGCCATCAGCGTCATATCCAGCCGGATAAAGTTCAAGCGCAATCTCACAGGCCGGACCACAGCGCGACAGTGCCCCGGCGCGGGCGTTGTTGATACCATGCCGGTTGCCCACCCAGCCGAATTGCCCGTCCGGGCCAACGGCAAAGGCCCCGAAATACCGGGTCTGCGGCAGATCGAGCGCCAGCGCCCGCCGCGCCTCATCCCCCAACGGCGGCATGTCCGCCTGGGGTTTCACCACAACCACCAAAGGTTGCGCGTCAGACCCGGCATAGATCCGCATCGGCGCGGCAATGGCATGTGGCCAAAGCCATCAGCCCAATGCCGCCACCCCGATTAGCACAGCCAAAATACGACCCATGCCCACGCCTTTCGCTTTCAGCGGAAATAGCGGTGAACATTGGCAATATTCAGGCAACGCGACGGTTCAGGCCGCGTCGTAATAGCCGAACATCTGCTCCAGCGCCGTTTGCGCAGGCTGCTGCACCGGACGCGGCGCGATCTGGTTGAAATAGCAGTCCGGCCCGTCGGGATCGGTGACTTTTGCGGCAACAGCCACCTCCGGCGCGGCCACCGAAGGCCGCATGAAGGCGATAATCCTGGAAATACGGTTCATTTTCTGGCTCCGTGATTTCCTCCCTGCCGTGAACCTAGCAGAAATGCTGCAACCGCGAAAGGTGATATGCTGCAAGCGCGAAATGCAGGCAGGGCATGGCTGGCAAGTCTTTTGCACCACTTCGGCCATGCCTTGTAGCGCACCCGTGCCACCCGCCGATGGGCCGCCGAGCCCCTGTCAACATAGTTACCGCATGGTAAATGAGCCAGTCTAACCCATTGATTTCTGGCAATCGCCACCCTTGTCCACACGCGGACGCATCAGGTGATGCTTTCCAGCCGTTCCTTGCTCATGTCGCCGGGAACGATGGTGATCGGGATCGGCAGGCTGCCTGAATTGCGGGTCATCTGTGTCACCAGCGGGCCGGGGCCGGATTTTTCCGTGCCCGCGCCCAGCACCAGCACCCCAACCGAGGAGTCGTCCTTCACCTGCGCCAGAATCTCGGCCACCGGGTCGCCTTCGCGGATGATCAGCTCGGGGTTGACCCCCTGCTTGTCACGCATCCATTTCGCGAACACCTCGAAATGCGCCTCGATCCGTTCCCGCGCCTCGGCCCGCATCAGATCGGCGACACCCATCCAGTGCTGGAATTCCTCGGGCGGGATGATCGACAGGATCTGCACCCCGCCACCCGTATGCGCCGCCCGCAACGCCGCGAACCGCATCGCATTCAGGCATTCCCGGCTGTCATCCAGCACGACAAGGAACTTCCGCATGATGATCTCCCCTAACGCCGCGATCATGGCCTTGCCGGGCGCGGAAGGCAACCGGGCTTTGCCGCCGCGCCGCGCTGCCGGTCAGTTTCGCAATGCTACGCGATTTTTGGGGTTGATTTCGCGCAAGCCATCGGATGGAATTTCGCAGCGCCAGTTTGTTTCGTTTTGTTGCCGAAAATCCGCCAACTGGAAAAAACGCCGGGTTCTTGCCCAGCCGCCAACCCCAAAAGGACAGCATGATGGCCACTCTCACCGGAACCGCCGGAAACGATCTCATTCATCGCATCGGCGACGGCATCGCGGTGCCCGCAGGCTGGACCGAGCTGCTGGGCGTGACCTTGCTGGACGACACGCTGCTGGGCATGGCGGGGAACGACATTCTTTATGGCGGCGCTGGCAATGATCTTCTGAATGGCGGCCTTGACGTCGACACGATGTATGGCGGTGCGGGAAATGACATCTACATCGTAGACAACGCCCTTGATGTGCTGTCCGAGTCGGCGGGCGGCGGGCTGGATCAGGTGCGCGCCTCGGTCAGCTGGGTGCTGGGGGCAAACCTGGAAAACCTGCTGCTGACCGGCCTTGCCGCCATCAACGGCACCGGCAACGGCTTGAACAATGTGCTGACCGGCAACGCGGCGGCAAACAGTCTGGCGGGCGGAGCGGGCAATGACACCCTGTTCGGCGCCGCGGGTGCCGATACCCTGACCGGCGGTGCCGGGCTGGATGCGGTTTACGGCGGCGACGGGGGGGATCGCCTGATCATCACCAACCGGACGCATATTGTGGCGGGCGAAATCTATAGCGGCGGGCTGGGTATTGATACGCTGGACGGCCTTGCGGTGACGCAGGCGGCGACATTTGTCGGCACCACGATCTCGGGCATCGAATACCTTTACGGCTTTTCTGGTGGCTTGACCCTGACCGCCAGCCAGTTGCACGGCATCAATGGTGGCATTTCGACCGGCACGCTGAGGGTGGCCACCGCCGGGCTGATCGACCTGACCGATACGGTGGTGTCGACCGATATCATCAACCTGTCGGCAGGCGGTAATACTCTGCGGCTGCAGGGGGTCTATTCGATCTACGGCATGTTCGATGGCCGGGTAAACGGTGGCGCGGGCGCGGATAAGGTCACGGTTTCGGCTTCGGGTTATGGCTATGTTCCGGTGGGCGTGACCCTGAACGGCTACGGCGGCGATGATACCCTGACCAGCGGCGACGGGGCTGATACGCTGACCGGCGGCACTGGCAATGATGCACTTTACGGCGGCAGTCGGGCAGATCGGCTGACAGGTGGCACGGGCCGGGATTCGGTCTTTGGCGGGTCGGGCGGCGATACCATTGTGGTCTCGACAGCCAGCGACCTGCAAGCCGGGGAAATCTATGACGGCGGCGACGATTTCGACACGCTCAGCGGTGGCGGCGTGACGACGGCGGCAAGCCTTGTCGGCGTCAGCCTGACCAATATCGAGTATCTGACCGGCTTTTCCGGCGGGCTGACCCTGACCACTGGCCAGCTCAACGGGTTCCTCGGCCAGATCCTGACCGGGAATCTGACGGTCGCAGATGCGGGCTTCATCGATCTGACCGATGTGGTGCAGGTTTCGGCCAATGTCATCACCCTGTCGGATGCTGGAAATACCCTGACGCTTTATGGCGGATCGCTTGCCGATGGCGCGTTTGACGGCACGGTTCAGGGTCGCAATGGCAACGACACCGTGCGCGTTCTGGCGGCCTATGGCGCGGTTGGCGTCAGTTTGAACGGCAATGGCGGCAATGACAGTCTGACCGGCGGCTTTGGCTCGGACGCCATCACCGGCGGCACGGGCCGCGATACCCTTGACGGCGGCAGTGGCGATGACACCCTGACCGGCGGCGGCTGGCAAGACAGCATCAGCAGCGGCGAGGGCAATGACAGGCTGGTGATCTCCACCGCCAGCGATGTCGTCGCGGGTGAAATCTACAACGGCGGCCTCGACATTGATACGCTCGACGGCACCAGCGTTACCACCGCCGTCAACCTGAGCGCCGTCACCCTGACGCAGATCGAAAACCTGACCGGCTTTTCCGCTGGTCTGAGCCTGACGGCCGCACAGCTCGGCGGGTTTATCGGCGCGATTTCGACCGGCGCGCTGCGGGTTTCTACCGGCGGCAGCATCCATCTGACCCCGGCAACCGTGGTGGCAAGCTCGATCACCTTGACCGGCGCGACCATTATCAACCTGCCGGATTTCCGCAGCGTGGTGCATGGTAGCAGCAGCGCGGACATGATTTCGGTGTTTTCCGCCGCCGACAACACCCAGTTGGTGCTGAACGGCAATGGCGGCAACGACACCCTGTCGGCAGGCGCGGGGGAAGATATACTGTCCGGCGGGTCAGGCAATGACGCGCTGAGTGGCGGCGCGGGCAACGATCAACTGTTGGGCGGTACTGGCGATGATGTGCTGACCAGCGGCTCCGGTGCCGATTGGATCGAAGGCGGCGCGGGCAATGACACGCTGTTCGGCGCGGCAGAAGGCGACCGGTTCGTGTTCACCGCCGCCGATTTTGGCGGCACAGACTATATCATGGGCTTTGATGCCGCGCTGAACGGCGCACCGCTGGGCAGCTTTATCGACATTCAGGGCGGGGCCACGGCGGCAAGCTATCTTGGCGACGCGGCCTTTACCGGGGCCGGTCAAACTCAGGTGCGTTTTGACGGCACGCAGTTGCAGGTCGATTTCGATGGCAACGGCAGCTCGGATTTCCGCATCAACCTATACGGCATGGATGCGGCATCCGATCTGGGCCAAAGCGATTTTCTGTAACCGGGCAGCTGCCTGCCCGGTTCTGCGGTGTCAGGCAGCTGTTGCGGCCCACTCCCAATACAACTGCCGCGCCCGTGCGGTGACGGGGCGGTTGGGGTATTCTGTGCCGTCAAACGCCTTCACCGCCGTCACCTTGGCGAAGTTGCCGGACAGGAAAATCTCATCCGCCGCATGGGCGTCTTCAAAGGTCAGCACGGTTTCGCGCACCTCAAAGCCATCGGCGCGCAGGTTGGCGATGTGGCGGGCGCGGGTGATCCCGGCCAGAAAGGTGCCGTTCGCAATCGGGGTGGACACCACACCATCCTTGACCAGAAACACGTTCGCGGTCGCACTTTCCGCCAGATTGCCCAGCGCATCCGCTACCAATGCGTTGCCGAAGCCCTTCTGCTGCGCCTCGACCAGCATCCGGGCGTTGTTGGGGTAAAGACAGCCCGCCTTGGCATTGCAGACCGCATCCTCCAGCACCGGGCGGCGGAACCGCGTGCGGGTGACAGTGGTGGCAAAATCGGCGGGCGGCATGGCGACCTCTTCCAGAGAAATCGCAAAGCCGGTCGCCCCGGCCAAAGGCGCGATGCCCAGATCGGACCCGTGCAGCGCCCAATACATTGGCCGGATATACACCGCCTGATCCGGCCCGTAGGCCTGCAACCCCTCGCGGATGATCGCAGCCATATCTTCGGGCGCGCAGGTCGGCGTGATCATCAGCGCCTCGGCCGATCGGTTCAGCCGGGCGCAGTGCAGGTCCAGATCGGGGCACAGCCCGTCAAACCAGCGCGCCCCATCGAACACCGAGGTGCCCTGCCAGATGCCATGATCGGCGGCCTTCATCACCGCCATGTCGCCATCATGCCAGCGCCCGTCCCAAAAGGTGCGGATGGATTTGCCGAAGGCCATGCTGTTCTCCCCATGTTGTGGCGCAAGGTTAAGCATTGCAGCCTGCCCGCGAAAAGGGGGCGCGTGCCGTATCGGCGGAGGATCGACTGCCGCCGTAACCCCAGCGGGCGGATGTTCGCCCGCAAACAGACAAAAAACCCCCGGACCGGGGGATAGGTCCGGGGGCGCGGCCAAAAACACGGCCTCAAGCGGGGACAGACGGGGCGCAGCGCCCCAACCACAGGCTGCCACGGCTTTGAATCGATTCCGTGACGCTTCAGCCCAGCCGCAAATGCAGCGCCCGGATCAGCGCCTGTGCATCGGCGTCGGGCGGCAGTTCCATCCGCTGATAGACCGAGGCACCGATACTGCGCGCCACCAGCCCCAATTCCACCAGCGTCCGCCGCAGGATCGCGGCATCGCCAAACAGATGCCACCCCGCCAGCCGCGCCGATATCTGCCGCTCGCTCAGGCTTTCGCCCACCGGCAGCCGCGACCACAGGCCCCACATGCACAGATGTTGCAGGTTGGTCTTGGCCGGCCACAGCGCCATCTGCCCCGCCGCCGCAAGCTAGCCCTTGCCGTGCCAAGCGCAGCTGACCATGTGGTCGTTCACCATCCCCACCGCCTGCATGAAGGCGTAAGTGATGGTCGGACCGACAAATTTGAAGCCCTCCGCCTTCAACGCCTTCGACAAGACCACCGAGGCCGGGGTCTGCGCCTGTGGCTGCGTCAGATCACCCAGGCGGCTATCAATCGGCTGGCTGCCAACATGTTTCCAGATGAACTGCGAAAACCCCTCGCGCGCTTCAATCGCCAGATAAGCCCGCGCCCCGGCAAAGGTGGCCTCGATCTTGCCGCGATGCCGGATGATGCCCGGATCGGCCAGCAGCCGCAGCGTTTCCGCCTCGCCCCAGCCCGCCAGAACCACCGGATCAAACCCGGCGAAGGCGGCGCG